>JAFZAH010000036.1 GCA_017548275.1 Prevotella sp. | reverse complement strand
CTCGTCCAGCCTGAAGCTCAGCCTGCTCACCTTCCTGCGGTGCCACCACGTGCCGAGTGCGATGGCCACAGCCACCACTACGGCCAGTGCGATGATCGTCCAGAGCATCCACGACGTGCGGCGATACAACTCCTTCGACTGTCTTTCCTCATCGTACTTCATCTGCCAGTCGGCCATCTGGCTTGCCTTGTTGGCTGATGCCAGCGAGTCGGTCAGTTCCTTGCTTCTCCGCTGCATGGCGTAGGCCTGACTGCTGTCCCCCATCTGGCTATAGAGTTCAGCCAGCAGTTCGAGCGAACGTCTGTGCGTCTTATGGTCTATACACTCTAAGGACTTCTTAGCACAACTCACCGCCTCCTCATATCTGCCCTGCTTCTGACGAATACGTGCTAAGGTGATATAGCCTTTCCCGTTGGCATGCTTGAGTACCCAGTCCGTCAGATATTGCTCAGCCTTCTCTGCATCCCCCGTCTCCTGGAACATTATGGCAACGTTACACAACATCTCGCTTTGTATCTCAGAGTCTAAGGGATCTATCCAATCCAGACTTTTCAAAACATAGACACGGGCACTATCCATCTCCTCCATATTGGCAAAACCTGTTGCAACCATTGTATAACTGCGGGCCACCATCACACTGTCGTTCATCTTCCTGCTGCTGTCCAACAGTTTCTGCGAGTATTTCAGTATCAGCGGATGATTATTGTTCTTGTAGTTGCAATATGCCAGTAACTCGTAAATCTTGTTCCGCAGCAGTTCGTCGTCCAAGGTTTCGGCCAGTGTCTCAGCCCTCTTCAGGTCTTGGATGGCCTCGGGAATCATTTCCTTAGCATACATCACTCCACCCCGATAGTAGTAAGCCGAGGCCTTATGCCACTTGTCGCCATGCTGGTCGTAGTACTTGACGCTTGCTGAGATCATCGTGTCATTAGTATATATTCCGTGATGAGTCTTATATTCTGCCATCGTCATCAGCAGACCATACTCCGCCCGTTCCTCCTCCGTCAGCGATGCCACGTCCATCTTTCCCAGTATCACCAATGCCGAGTCGGGGCGGCTCTCTATCACATCACCCACCTGTTGCAGTCGCCACAACGTGCTCTTACTGCCACCGCCACATGCCAGCAGCAGCCCGACAGCCATCACCATCCAAACAAATCTCTTCATACCTACTACTGTTTTTGTTTGCAAAATTACACCTATTTTACCACATTTGCAAGCCTTTTTTCTCTTTTCCTCCATCTCAGCCCGTTCCTCTCAGCCACTTTTTTCTTGGCTCATTTTTACTTATCTCGTTTATTATCAACCGTTTACCTTTAAATTTATTGCAACACCCCCTTTTGCAGATTTTCCCCGATTCCTTTGCTCAATTCAGAAACTCAGAATAACTTTGCGAATAGTTTAAAAGAATAATAAGGTATAAAATGAACAACGACATGAACAGATTTAAGGATTCCGATTTGCGTGAAGCCCTACGGCGGAAATATGCCAATACGCCGCATGTGCCCGCAGATTTAAAAGAGTACATAATAAAAAGAACAGCAATCCAAAAGAACTGACAGAGCGAATCATGACCAGTATAACCACATAGAAACCCCAAATGAAACGATTTAAATATCAATCGAATTATGAATAAACAAACCATCATCACCACACTGCTCGCCCTCGTCGCAATGGCGGGGCAGGCAAAAACATACAAGACCATCAAAGCACCAGAGGCAATGGCATGTCTTAATGTATGGGGCGAGTTAAAAGCTCGCGAAGTAATTATGCGTGATACGGCAACCACTGTACACTTCACTATGCAGAAAGAAAAGGGACAATCTTTCCGCTTCGCCAGCGATAGCTACCTCATGGACGAAGACGGCAACCGCTATCCCCAACGTTCATGTGAGGGACTGAAACTCGACTCATGGGTGCAGTCGCCAGAAAGCGGCGTGACCGACTTCACAATGCACTTTGAGCCAATGCCTAAGAAGGTACAGATGTTTGATTTCATTGAAGGTGATGAGAAAGGCTCCTTTAGGCTCCTTGGCATTCACGACAAGAAGAATAAGGTGAAAATGCCCACGCTACAAGAGCTGTCAAAGGCTAATCCCTATTCGGTGCATGCGGATTGGTTCAAGACCGATACCATCACCATCCGAGGCCGCATAGAGGGCTACGATGCCGAGAAGTTCGGCTTTACATCCATGAATTGCTACTATTATAATGTTTTTGAAAAGGACGGTACGACATTAATATTCAATATAGCCCCTGACGGTACCTTCGAAAAGAAGTTCCAGGCCTACTATCCCACCTGTGAAGTAATCGCTCCAGACAATTCGAATATGAGGTTTGACAATATGTCATTTTTTGCTCGCCCTGGCGAGACTATTGACATCACCATTAAACCCAACGAACATGAGGTATATGAATGCTATTATAATAACGGTAGCAGTAAGGAAGTAGAGCGTTGGTTAAAAGCGGATTTGGATATGTGGAAACTGATGGAGCCTATATCTAAGTTTAAGGGTAAAATCAGCGAAGTGGACGAGATGGAAGAACAGGCCTTGCAAAAGGCGCTCTATATCATACAGCGAGAAGCCGTCCGCTTGCATTTCACCGCACAGGAGATGCAATTGGCATTAGCCAATATGCAAGGGTCATTCATTGAAGCAATGGCAAACTACATTCGTAATCACAAGAATGATATTGTGAAAATAGAAGAGGTCGATGGAGACTATAATGTGGAATTTCTTGACAGCATAGAATGGAAAGAGTTGGAGAAGATGGAAAACTACAAAATGATGCAGCGTGTGGATTATGACAACCCGTTGCTGATGTGCAACGACTTTCACTTTGTACTCAACCGCATCCAATTTGCTGGTATTGTCACAAGGCTTAAATATAAAGGTGTTGCTGTAGACGAGAAAGGTGAATACGTCATCAATATAGAGAATGAAAAGAAGTTACTCGCTAATTATATTCCTGCTCTGCGCGAACTAATGGGTACAAACAAAAACAATCTTACAATTCAACTTTGCGTTTATAATGAGATGATGAACCATTTTGACAAATGGCAATCCAGAGAAGCATTACTCAGCAACATGATGCCTATTTACCTTGATGTACTCACAAATCCGTATATTCACCAGAAAGCAGAGGCATTCTACGCACGGAAGATGGAACAGAAAGAAATCTCCGCTCCTTTGCCAGCCGACAATCCCTCTGCCGTCTTGATTCGGGCACTCTGTGCCAGAAATCCTGGCCGCTATTTGATGATCGACTTTTGGGGGATGAGTTGCGGTCCATGTCGTGCCGCCATTCAAATGAGCAAAGAACTTCGTGCCGAGATTGCCAAGCGCGACGATGTGAAGCTCGTCTTCATTGCTGGCGAGCGAACTACCGAGGGCAGCGATGCCTATAAGAAATACGTGGCTGAGTGGCTGGCCAATGAAGAGACCGTCTGTGTCACCAACGCCGACTTCACCCGCCTGCAAGAGTTGTTCCAGTTCAACAGCATTCCCCACTACGAGACCATCACGCCCGACTGCCACCGTGTCCGCGACGACCTCCGCATCAACGGCTACGACAACTTCGACTTCGAACTGCAACGACTGAAAGAAAAACTCAAATAAAACGAATATAATTATGAACAAGAAAACTATCATCACCGCACTGCTCGCCCTCGTTGCAATGGCGTTTGCCTCATGCGGCAGCGACGAGCCACAATGGGCTGACCCGGAGGCACACGAAAAGACGGAGCTACTGCGGGCGCAATACACGCCGTTCATTGTTGGCACATGGCATTACGAGAAAATAATTGAGAAGCAACGGGCATTCGAGCAACTGACGTTCAACGCAGACGGAACGCTCAGCGGACTGCGCAAATGGCAGTCGCGAAAAGTCGTAACCATCGACGGACAGGAGCAATATACCGATTGGAAGGATGTACCAGACGAGAACGACACATTCACAGGCACATGGTCGCTCGTGTGGGAAAGGAACGGCAGCGGCGTGGGCGAGAACCGCATTACACTCATAGCCGATTGGGACGATAAGGACAATCCCATTGTAGTATATAGCCACAATCCACTATTTAGCTATGCCGACGCAACCACTCTGCAATTTGCTGGCCGTTGGCAGGACAGCGATGGTTGGACAATCTATGAACGTGGCGAGGCAGCACCGAGTTTCTAATCATAACAATCAAAGAACGATGAACAAGAAAACCATCATCACCGCACTGCTCGCCCTCGTCGCAATGGCGGGGCTGGCAAAAAAGACTATCGTATGGGAAAACCCATCAGTAGCTTATTCAGCCATTCCGTATTTTGAAATCCAGAAGGTGGAAATGACGAAGGAAAAGACTGCCATGTATGTTAGGATGGAGCTCTTTCCTGGTTTTCGCTTCCGAATCAGCAAAGACAGTTATCTGCAAACAAACGGCAAGCAGTATAGCATCATTGGGAGCGACAGCATTCCTTTGGGAGGAGATTACATTATTCTGGACGACACAGGAAGGAAAGACTTCATTCTCTATTTCAAGCCCTTGCCTTTGGACACGAAGGAATTTGACTTCATAGAAGGTTTAGCGAAACGCGACTACAAAGTGTTTGGCATCCACGACAAGGACTACACGATGCCTCCCGCTTCCGTGCCAACTGAATACATGGCCGATGATGACGGGGAAGGATTGGCGGAACTGAAGTTCGACGCTACGCCAGCCACCATTCATTTCAAGTCGTTGAATTATCGTAAGGGAATGAACACGGAGATTCGAGTGCAATATGTAGATTTGAAGAATCCTGCAAAGCCTATGGATATCTACACGAATCTGAATGATGATGGTGAAGCCAGTCTTAGTCTCCCTATCTGCCTGCCTCAAATTGTGTGGATCGTTATCACAAATATTCCACGGAGTTCAATGTGGTGCGTATATATCTCACCAGGTAAGGAAGTGACCGTCCTAGTTGATATGCTACACGATGACAGCGAAGCCAACAAGATTGTAGGTGTCAAAGGCTATTACGCCAAGTTCGGCAAAGATTGGTATCAGTCTGCTCATGACGAGGAAACAGAAAGTGGTCCTCAGAAACCAAGCATTAAAAAGGAAGACATACACGATGTGCAGACGTTGATGAGATATTGTGATGAAGAACGGGAGAACTACGACAAATGGGTAAAGAACTCTGACTATTGCAAGGCTGTCAAAGAGTATTTGACACAATTCGCATACTCCCCGTTATTTATGTTTGAAGGCGAACAAGATTCCCTTTCCAGAACAAAGGAGTTTACTGACTATGTGCTTAAGAATTACATAGGGAATCTATACAAGAAGAATATCGTTTTCAACAATGAATTCCCAAGAGCCAGCAAATACTATGCAATGGCTGATGCACGGGGATTCAATGCCGACCTTGCCCGTTATTGCTTCTATCTGCCGCAGGTGCTTGACTCCAAACAATTGGAGAAGCCGCTCATCGAGGACAAGAATCTTTCCGACCTCTACGACAAATATGTGGCAGAATATCAAGCGACCGTTGCAGCCAACAAGCAAGGGCTTGCCGACAACATCTATTACCTCGACATGACGGATGTGGCACCGGAAAACACGCTGCAAACTATCCTCGATAAATACAAAGGCAAGACCATCCTCGTTGACATTTGGGCTACATGGTGCGGTCCATGCAAATTTGGACACGAGAAGATGAAACCGCTCAAAGAAGAACTGAGCGACAAGGACATCGTATATGTCTATCTCACCTCGCAGACATCGAAATACGACGAGTGGAAACAATACATTGCCGACATTTCTGGTGAGCATTATTTCCTGACCCAAGAGCAGTTGTATACCGTTTTTCAGCAACTGCAGGGTACAGGTTATCCCACCTACGCCATCTACACCCCTGACGGTGAAAAGACCTTTGCTATTTCCGGTTTTAACCTTGAAATCATCACAGAGGCATTGAAAAAAGCGATTAATGACAATAAATAGAACAATTATGAACAAGAAAACCATCATCACCGCATTGCTCGCTCTCGTCTGGGTGGCGGGGCAGGCGAAGACCTATAAGACTATCAAATCGCCAGAGTCGATGGCGTGTGTGAACGTGAGAAACGGCGAGTTGAAAGCCCGCGAAGTGATTATGACCGACACCGCCACCACCGTGCATTTCACGATGGAATATCAGGCGGGACAGACCTTCCGTTTTGTCAAGGAGAGTTATCTCATGGACGAGGACGGCAACCGCTACCCGCTGCGCTACGCAGAGGGCATTGCACTCGACTCATGGGTGCAGTCGCCGGAGAGCGGCGTGAACGAGTTCACCATGCACTTTGCGCCCATGCCGAAGCAAGTGCAGATATTCGACTTCATCGAGGGCGATGTGCGCGGCGCGTTCATGTTGCTCGGCATCCACGACAAGAAGTATAAGATAAAGGCGCCCACGTTGGAGGAACTTTATGCCGCCAATCCCTACACCCTGCCGAATGACTGGCTCAAGACCGACACCATCACCATCCGGGGACGTATCGAGGGTTATGACGCCAATCAGTTTGGCTTCACGTCAATGGAATGTTATTATGATGATGTTTTCGAGCAGAGCAGTACAACGCTGGTGCTCGAGATTGCGCCCGACGGCACTTTTGAGAAGAAATTCCAAGCCAGTTACCCCGTTCAGAACGTGTTCGTCACTTACGACAATAAAGTGGATTTCTACCAAATCCCGTTCTTTGCCCGTCCCGGAGAGACCATCGACATCACTGTGCGCAAGGGGGCAAACGACAAGTACGAGTGCATCTACAACAACGGCAGCAGCCGCGACGTGCAGCGGTGGTTGCGCAATTCCGAGCAGTTCTATAACCTGACCTCTATGTTGCATATGTACAAGGGTAAGGTGGCTGAGGCGAATCAAATGGCTGACGAAATATGGCCGAACCTGCTCTATCGCTTGCAGTCGGTGAGCCGCCGTGAGAAGTTCACACCCATGGAGATGCAGTTGGCATTGGCCAATGCGCAGGTTTATTTCGCCTACGCCTATATGGACTATTTTATGTATCGTGAGTATGACCTGATGAAACAGGAGTATCGCGACGGTGTCTATTTCACCGAGATACTCGACAGCATAGAGTGGGATGCCATCCACGACGCCAAGAATTATCCGGCCCTGCACCGTGTCGATTTCGACAACCCCATGCTTTTGTCCGCCGACAACTATCCCATGTTGCTCAACCGCATACAATTTGCAAAGCCTGGGCTCAATTTTGCGTCTTTGTATGAGGCTGACGAGAACGGAGAATACACGATTAACTTGAAGAATGAAATCAGGGCGCTGAGCAAAAGTCGCGAAGGTTTGCGCAGCATCATGGGCATAGACAATGACAATATGATGGTGCAGATGTGTACCTACAAAGATATGCTCAGTGATTTCAACTCGTGGCGCAGGAATGAAGATGCCATCCCCGGCATTCTCGCCAATCCAGAGTTGACCGAGGAAGAGCGGAACAAGGGTGCGGAAGACATGGTGACACTCAGCAAGATGTATCCCGTCTATCTCGATACCTATACCGACCCGTATATCCGTTACAAGGCCGAGCAGTTCTATGCCTTTAAGATGGCGCAGAAAGACCTGTCCACACCGCTGCCCGACGTGCCGATAGCCGACATCATCCGCTCGCTTTGCGCCAAATACCCCGGCCGCTATCTCATGATTGACTTCTGGGGCATGGGTTGCGGTCCCTGTCGTTCCGCCATCCAGCATAGCAAGGACCAACGTGCCGAAATCGCCAAGCGCGATGACATAAAACTCGTCTTTATCGCAGGCGAGCGCATTCCCGGAGGCAGCGACGCCTATAAGAACTATGTCAACGAATGGCTGGCAGATGAAGAGACCGTCTGCCTGAGCGAAGCCGACTTCACCCGTCTGCAAGATATGTTCCAGTTCAACGGCATCCCCCACTACGAGACCATCACCCCGGAAGCCCGCCGTGTCCGCGACGACCTCCGTCTCAGTGGCTTCTACAATTTCGACTTTGAATTATCGCGACTGAAGGAGAGAATGAAGTAGTTGCATCGGAGAGGGCATCGACCATTAGTTCCCGATGAGCGGGGTCCACATATAGGCTCTATACCCTCTACCATTAACTTTAGTCAGAACACTAAACCCTATACACTCAACCCTCAACCTTTAAAACAATCGGCTCGGTGTAGGCGTAGGGGATATAGTCGATGGAGGGGATGGGGCGGGTGATGAACAGACTGGCGCGTTTGCCGACGGTGATGCTGCCGTAGTCGTGGCTCAGGCCCATGGCTGCGGCACCATTGATGGTGGCGGCGTTGAGGGCTTCGGCGGGTTGCAGGCGCATTTTGATACAAGCAAGCGAGGTCACGAATTTCATGTTGCCCGAGGGTGTGGAACCGGGGTTATAGTCAGAGGCAATGGCCACAGCCAGTCCGCGGTCAATCATCTTCCGTGCCGGCGCGTAAGGCATGTTGAGGAAGAACGATGTGCCGGGCAGCGCCGTGGGCATCGTCTGCGACGTCTTCAGCAGTTCGATGTCATCGTCTGCCATGCTCTCCAAATGATCAACCGAGAGTGCGTTCATCTCCACACCCACCTTCACACCGCCCGAGTCGGCCAGTTCGCAGGCGTGAATCTTCGGTCGCATGCCATATTCGGCACCCGCCTGAAGAATGCGCCGTGTCTCTTCGGGCGTGAAGAACCCGCGGTCGCAGAACACATCGATGAAATCGGCCAACCCCTCGCGTCCCACGGCGGGAATCATCTCGCGGATGACCAAATCGACATAGTCCGCCTGACGGCCCGTGTAGGCGCGTCCCACGGCATGGGCACCGAGGAAGGTGGCGCGAATCTCCATGTCGGTGTGGCGTTTCATCTCGCGTATCACACGAAGCATCTTCAACTCATCGTCGGTCGTCAGTCCGTAACCGCTTTTTATCTCTACGCAGCCCGTGCCGCTGGTGCGCATGTCGTTGAGCCGTTGCATGGCTTGTTCGTATAGCGTCTCTTCACTCGTGGCATGTAACAGGTCGGCGGAGTTGAGGATGCCGCCCCCGCGCGCCGCAATCTCTGCATAGGAGAGTCCGCGGATTTTGTCGGTAAACTCTCCCTCACGGCTGCCGGCATAAACGATGTGGGTGTGCGAATCGCACCAGCGTGGCAACACGGCACCGCCTTGTACATCGACGATTTCCACGTCTTGACGCGTCTCGGCCTCACGCAGGGCAGGGGCCTCAGCGCCGGTATCGTCGCGCATCGGTCCGAAGTCTTTGATACGGTCGTCATCAATCAGCAGATAGGCGTCGGCGATGGTCTCAAACCGTGCCATCTCCGCTCCCATGAGCCGCATCTTGTCCTTCGGCAAGATGCCACCAAGTATTCCGATATTTTTGAGGAGTTTCATTGTTTTTGGTCGTTTGGGAGATTGGTTGTCTGGTCGTTTGGGAGATTGGTCGTTTGGTCGTTTGGGGGATTGGTTGTTTTGGGGGGAGGGAGCAATGGGAGTTATGGGAGCAATGGGAACCTCATTATTGGAGTATTCTCTCACCTCAAACCTCTTGCCTCTTACCTCAGAAGTAATCACGCCCCTCGCCCTTTGGGAAGGCTACGGGGGGGCGAGCATCGCTCGGGATGGAAGGGTCGGGGGTGAGGCTGGTGAGGCCGTGAGGTCTATTTCTTCAAATCATCCACGTACTGTTGCAAAAACTCGACGGAACGGGCGATGTGGGGGTACATCACTTGGTCGTGGTCGATGAAGGGGACAACCTGGCGGAAGGCTTCGAACACGCATTCGATGAACGGTGAAGATTTCAGCGGGCGGCGGAACTCCAATGCCTGGGCGGCGGTGAACAGTTCGATGGCCAACACGCGCTCGGTGTTCTGCACGATGCGCATGAGTTTCGTGCCGGCGTTAGCGCCCATGCTCACGTGGTCTTCCTGACCTTGCGAGGTGGGGATACTGTCGGCCGACGACGGCATGCAGAGCGTCTTGCTCTGGCTCACTATCGAGGCGGAGGTGTATTGTGGAATCATGTAACCGCTGTTCACGCCCGGGTTGGCCACGAGGAATGACGGCAGGCCGCGTGTGCCCGACACCAGTTTGTATTGGCGCCGCTCGGAGATGCTGCCCAGTTCGTTCATGGCGATGGCGAGGAAGTCCATGGGCAGGGCGATGGGCTCACCGTGGAAGTTGCCGGCCGAGATAATCAGGTCTTCATCAGGACATACCGTCGGGTTGTCGGTGGTGGCGTTGATTTCGATATCGACCACCGATTTCACATACGATAGCGTGTCTTTCACGGCACCATGCACTTGCGGGATGCAGCGGAAAGAGTAGGGGTCTTGCACATTCACCTTGGGCTGTGCAATCATCTCGCTGCCGCGCAGCAATTCGTTGAACCGTGCCGCAGTGGCTATCTGTCCGTTGTGCGAGCGCACCAGATGCACGGCGAGGTTGAACGGCTCGATACGTCCGTCGTAGGCTTCGAGCGACATGGCGCCGATGACATCGGCCCATTCCGTCAGCCTCTTTGCCTGAATGAGTGACCACACGGCGTGCGCACTCATGTTCTGTGTACCGTTGAGCAATGCCAGTCCTTCCTTCGATGCCAACCGGATGGGTTCCCAGCCCATGCGTCGCAGAATATCGGCTCCGCTCATGCGCTCACCCTGATATTCCACTTCACCCATGCCCACGAGAGGCAGACAGAGGTGCGCCAGGGGGACGAGGTCGCCCGACGCGCCCACCGACCCTTGTTGATAGACGATGGGGTAGATGTCGTTGTTGAAAAAATCGATGAGCCGCTCGACGGTGCAGAGTTGACAACCCGAATAGCCGTAACTGAGCGATTGTATCTTCAGCAGAATCATGATTTTCACGATGTCGTTGGGCACACGGTCGCCTGTGCCGCACGCGTGCGACATCATCAGGTTGATTTGCAGTTGCGCCAACTGGTCGGGGTCGATGCTGATTTTGCAGAGCGAACCGAAGCCCGTCGTCACGCCGTAGATGGGCTCTTTCGATTCCGCTATCTTCTTGTCTAAGTATTCGCGGCAATGGAGGATGCGGGAGCGTGAGTCGTCGCCCAACTCCAGTTTGTAACCTTTGGTGATAATCTCGTCTATTTTATCCTGGGTGAGATGCCCAGCACTTATTTTGTGGATGGGAGCCTCCCCCGTACCCCCTCCCAAGGAGGGGGACTCTTGCTGAGATGAGTTATGCTTTGTGAATTGTGAATTGTTCATTGTGAATTATTCATTGTGAATTTCAGAATTGTGAATTGATTATCTCATCCTCTACCAGATTCGGCAGGGTGACTTTCAGTTCTGGGGTGCGTTCCATCTCGCGGCGGATGGCTTCCATGCTGCCTTCGTTGCGGGCCCAGGAGCGGCGGGCGATGCCATTGTTCACGTCCCAGAAGAGCATCTCGCGGATATGACGGTCGGCATCCTCCGAACCGTCGATGACCATGCCGAAACCACCGTTGATGACTTCGCCCCATCCTACGCCGCCACCGTTGTGGATGCTGACCCACGTGGCACCGCGGAAGGAGTCGCCGATGACATTCTGCACAGCCATGTCGGCACAGAACTGCGACCCGTCGTAGATGTTGCTCGTCTCGCGGAACGGAGAGTCGGTGCCCGACACATCATGATGATCGCGACCGAGCACCACGGGAGCGGACAATTCGCCGCATCGGATGGCGTCATTGAAGGCGAGTGCTATTTTAGAGCGTCCCTCGGCATCGGCGTAGAGAATTCGTGCCTGCGAACCCACCACAAGGTGGTTGCGGGCCGCCTCGCGTATCCAATGCAGGTTGTCGGCGGTCTGTCCCTGTATGCTCTCGGGCGCGGTCTTGAGGATGTCCTCCAGCACCTTGGCTGCCAGACGGTCGGTCACCGCCAGGTCTTTCGGGTCGCCCGACGTGCACACCCACCGGAAGGGACCGAAACCGTAGTCGAAGAACATCGGTCCCATGATATCCTGCACGTAGGAGGGATAGCGGAACCGTCCGTCCTCACGCAGAATGTCGGCACCGGCACGGCTTGACTCCAAAAGGAATGCGTTACCGTAGTCGAAGAAATACATGCCACGGGCTGTCAGACGGTTGATGGCTGCCACCTGTCGGCGCAGTGAGGCGCGCACCTGTTCCTTGAACCGTTCCGGTTCCTCGGCCATCATGCGTTTCGATTCCTCCAAGGTCAGTCCTACGGGGTAGTAACCGCCGGCCCACGGGTTGTGAAGCGATGTCTGGTCGCTTCCGAGGTCCACTTGGATATCCTCATCGGCAAGGCGTTCCCACAGATCGACCACATTGCCCACATAAGCCATCGACACCACCCGTCCTTCGTCCTTCGCCTTGCGGATGGCGGGTATCAGTTCGTCGAGGTTGGTGTGCAGTTCATCCACCCATCCCTGCTCGTAGCGTTTCTCGGCGGCTTTGGGGTTGATTTCCGCCACCACGCTCACCACACCGGCTATATTGCCCGCTTTGGGCTGAGCGCCCGACATGCCGCCCAGTCCGGATGACACGAACAGAAGGTTTGAGGTTTGAGATTTGAGATTTGAGGTTTGAGGTTTGCTTGCCTCTTGTCTCTTCTTGACAACCATTCTTCCGGCATTCATCACTGTGATAGTGGTGCCGTGTACGATGCCTTGCGGACCGATATACATATACGAGCCGGCGGTCATTTGTCCGTATTGGCTCACGCCGAGGGCATTGTCGCGCTCCCAGTCGTCGGGTTTCGAGTAGTTGGGTATCACCATGCCATTGGTCACCACCACGCGCGGCGCGTTGCGGTGCGAAGGGAAGAGTCCCAGCGGATGGCCCGAGTACATCACGAGTGTCTGCTCGTCGGTCATCTCGCTCAGATATTTCATCACCAGCCGGTATTGCGCCCAGTTTTGGAAGATGGCACCATTTCCGCCGTAGATTATCAGTTCGTGGGGATGCTGCGCTACTTTCGGGTCGAGGTTGTTTTGTATCATGAGCATGATGGCGGCAGCCTGACGCGAGCGGGCGGGGTATTCGTCTATCGGCCGGGCGTAGATGTCGTACGACGGGCGGTAGCGATACATGTAGATGCGCCCGTAGTCTTTCAGTTCTTTGACAAACTCAGGCGCCAGTTCTTTATGCAGGTGCTTCGGGAAATAGCGTAGGGCATTGCGCAGTGCCAGTTTTTTCTCCTCCGGGTTGAGGATATCTTTGCGTTTCGGCGCATGGTTAATCTCTGGGTCATACGCTTTCGGCTCGGGCAGATAGTCGGGTATGCCGAGTCTTATCTCTTGTTGAAATTGTTCTTTGGTCATGGAATTTAAGGTTTATGGTGAAAGCCCCCCTCTAACTCCCCCGAGGGGGAGAACTAAGATAGTTTGCTATCAGTTAAGTAATCACGCCCTCCCCGAGGGGTTGCCTTCCCCCGACAAACTGGGGAGCATGGAGGGGGTGGATGGGGAGGGGGCTTTTATAACTTTGCAAAAACTTTTTCGGTGATGTCGTGCTCGGCGGCGTTGGCTTGGGCAATGAGTGCTTCGGCTTCAGCGATGAGTGCTTCGGCCTTGACACGGTCTTTAAGCGAGGCGGCATTGATTTTCACGTTCATGCCGGCTCCGAGAACTGCGGCTCGTGCAGCCAGTGCGCCCACCCCTGCGTCGGACAGGCTGTTGGGGTTGCCCTCCTCGACCATGGCACGGCAGAGGTCAAACACCTCGTACGAGGCTTTCATCGTCTGCAGCGGCACCTCCGTGGCATAGAGCGTGGCGGCTTGGATGGCTTCGCTGCGGGCAGCTTTGTCGGCCTCGGTGACTTTCGGTAGCCCGAAGGCGGCCATGATGCGGTTGAAGGCTTGCGTGTCCTCGTCCACCAGTTCCAACAGACGGGTCATGATGGCTTGTCCGCGGTCGGCATATCGGCTGAAGTCGGCCCAACGGTCATCCCATCCCGCCTTGTGACTGGAGAGGTTGGCCACCATCGTGCCCAGAGCGGCGCCCAATGCACCCATATAAGCCGAGATGGTGCCACCGCCGGGAGCGGGCGACTCGCGCGAGGTCTCCTCGGCGAACCCCTTGACAGTCAGGTCCACCAGCCGGTCGGCCTTCTTGTCGTCTTCCATGAGGAACTCGATGACCTTCTCGCGCGGATTGAAGGGGCGCAGGTCGGAGAGTCCCATGGAGTGTATGGCGATGTTGATGATATCTTCTTCCGGGATACCCGTTGAGCGGTGTTGTTTCTCGAGGAAATAGCGGCCGGCCTCGATGAGCGTGCGCTTGGGTATCAGTCCCACAATCTCGGTTCCCGTGACGCGTATGCCACGGTTTTGCGCACAGCGGCACACCTCGTCGAAGGCCTTGTGCAGCGGTGTCACGTTGATGTCGGTGATGTTCATCGATACTTGCGCGATGCCATATTCGTCGATGTACCATCCGATGGCTTTGGTGGCTTTCAGCGTGCCGGGTATCATGATGGTCTTGCCGTCGGCATCCTTCATCGGTTTGCCGGTGATGGGGTTGCCCTCGCGTTTGGGACGGCCTTTCTCGCGCACGTCAAAGGCGATGGCGTTGGCGCGGCGGGTTGAGGTGGTGTTGAGATTGTAGTTGACGGCGATGAGGAAGTCGCGTGCGCCCACCACGGTGCAACCCGTGCGGGCCACCCCCTCGTCATAGGGACGTGCGCCGAAGTCGGGCGCCTTGTCAGGGTTGGCCAGTTTCTCGGGCAGTGCCTCGTATTCTCCTGCGCGGCAAACGGCGAGGTTTTTTCGCTCAGGTTTGAATGCCGATGCCTCATAGCAGTAACAGGGGATGCGATGCTCTGCGGCGATGCGCTCGGCCAGTTTGCGTGCCAGTGCGGCGCATTCCTCCAGGGTGATGCCGCTCACGGGTATGAGGGGCAGCACGTCGGTGGCTCCCATGCGGGGGTGTGCTCCGTGATGGCGGCGCATGTCGATGACCTCGCCCGCCTTGCCCACGGCGCGGAAAGCAGCCTCGCAGACCGCCTCGGGTGCGCCTACGAAGGTCACCACCGTGCGGTTGGTTGCCTCGCCCGGGTCCACATTGAGCAGTTTCACTCCCTCCACGCTTTCCACAGCGTCAGTAATTTGCCGGATAACGTTCATGTCGCGTCCCTCGCTGAAATTGGGGACGCATTCCACGATTCTCTTGTCGTTGTTCATAAGTAAGTGTTTAAGGTTATATCTGTGGCAAAGGTAGTGCAAAGAGAATGAATAACCAAATTTATTTACCGAAAGAATGTCCGATGATGAAGAAAAAGTTTTTCCTACACTAATATCTGGTGCTCTCTACCAATTTCTGCTATGTCGGAGTTGGTTGCGCTCGACTTGTCTTCGCCCCGGAAGGGCAACGAGCACACAGCCCAAGGCAACGCCTTGGGTAAATCGTTGTAAGAAAATCTTCGCCCTGTAAGGGCAAAAGCAGTTGACAATCAATGCTTTTGCCCTTGCAGGGCGAAGGCTACACAAACGTCTATCCCCAGGGCGCTGCCCTGGGCTATGTGCAGTTTGGCCCTGCAGGCTGCTTTTTACCGGACACAAATAAAAAGAAATCTTGTTTTTACCGGTTCATTTAGTTTTTCCAATAAAAGATAAAAAAACAAAAAACAATTGGGGTTTCGTCGTGACTGTGGTAATTTTGCACCATGAAACATCTATTTATCAGTATTTTCATCGCTTGCGTGGCGCTTGTTTTCGGGTCGGGCAACTTGTCGGCACAGACGAAAAATATGTCGGTGTTGCGGAGCGAAATCAAGGGCGGCTATCCGTTTTGGATGTGCGTTCCAAAAGGTTATGAGGCCGTCTGGCAGACGGAGGGTTTCGAGGACGAGCATTATTATCCCGTGATATTGTTTTTGCATGGCCGTTCGCTGTGCGGTCGCGACATGAAACGTGTGCTCCGCTATGGCACCCTCGACGCCATCGAGAGGGGCATGAACATACCGGCTCTGATTGTGGCACCGCAGAATCCCGGCGGGGCATGGGACCCGAAGAAACTGAATGATGTGCTCGACTGGGTGATGGACAACTGCGCCGCCGACCCCGAGCGTATTTATGTGCTGGGCATGAGTCTGGGCGGATACGGCACCCTCGACTATGTGGGCACCTATCCCGAACGTGTGGCAGCGGCGATGGCGCTTTGCGGCGGCAGCACCCTGCGCGACTACACTAAGATGGGCGATGCTCCGCTGTGGATTATCCACGGCACCGCCGACAAGGCCGTATCGGTGAATGAGTCGAAAAAAGTGGTGAACGGCATGAAAGCCGCCCATGTTGACAGCCGTTTGCGGTATGATTGGTTTGCCGGCTCGTCGCATGGCGCATTGGCGCGTATGTTCTACCTACAGAAGACCTACGACTGGCTCTTCTCACACTCCCTGGCTGACTCCGGCCGCCCCGTGAACAAAACCATCAGCATCACAAAGGAAGATTTGAAGAACGCGTATAAGTAAGTAATTAGGGGCAAGGAGCAAGGAGCAGGGGGCAAGAGAATACTCCACGAATGGAGAACTAATCTCTTGCCCCCTGCTCCTTGCTCCTTGCCCCTGAACGCTACTTGTCGTATGCGTGTACGGGGTAGTCGATGGTGAAGTGGAGGCCGCGGCACTCTTTGCGCTCGATGGCCATACGGGTGATAAGATAGCCCACGTTGATCATGTTGCGCAGTTCGCAGATATCCTTGCTTGCCTTGACGCGCTTGAAGAGGTTTTCCGTTTCCTCGTACAACATGTCGAGACGGTCCCAGGCGCGTTTCAGACGCAGGTCGGAACGTACGATGCCCACGTAGTTCGACATGATTTCTCCCACCTCTTTCACACTCTGCGTGATGAGTACCTGCTCCTCGTTCGACATCGTGCCCTCGTCGTTCCACTCAGGCACCTTGTCGTTGAAGTCGTAGAGTTCGAAATGCTCGAGCGAGTGCTTGGCGGCTTTGTCGGCATAGACCACCGCCTCGATGAGCGAGTTGCTGGCCAATCGGTTGCCGCCATGCAGACCTGTGCAGGAGCATTCACCGATGGCATAGAGGCGGTCGATGCTTGAACAGCCGTTCAAATCCACCTTGATGCCGCCGCACATATAGTGGGCCGCGGGCCGCACGGGGATGTAGTCGGTGGTGATGTCGATACCCATCGATTTGCATTTCTGGTAGATGTTGGGGAAGTGGTGTTTTGTCTCCTCCGCGTCCTTATGGGTGACATCGAGGCACACATGGTCGATGCCGTGAATCTTCATCTCCTTGTCGATGGCGCGTGCCACGATATCGCGCGGTGCGAGCGACAGCCGCTCGTCGTATTTCTCCATAAACGACTCGCCGTTGGGCAGACGTAGTATGCCACCGTATCCGCGCATGGCCTCGGTGATGAGGAAAGCGGGATGAGTCTCAGTGGGGGAGTGGAGCACCGTGGGGTGGAACTGCACGAACTCCATGTCGGCCACCGTTCCTTTCGCACGATAGACCATGGCGATGCCGTCGCCCGTGGCGATGACGGGGTTAGAAGTCGTCTGATAGACCGCCCCGCAACCGCCGGTACACATCAGCGTCACTTTGCTGAGATAGGTGTCCACCTTCTGCGTGTCGGGGTTGAGCACGTATGCGCCATAGCAGTTGATGTAGGGGGTGCGTCGTGTCACGCGGGCGCCCAGATGGTGCTGTGTGATGATTTCCACGGCGAAGTGATTTTCTTTGACGATGATGTCGGGGCATGCACGCACGGCAGCCATCAGTCCGCGTTGTATCTCGGCTCCCGTGTCGTCGGCATGGTGGAGGATGCGGAACTCGGAGTGCCCTCCCTCGCGGTGGAGGTCGAAATCGCCGTTCTCATTACGGTCGAAATTGACACCCCATTTGACCAATTCCATGACCTGCTCGGGTGCATTGCGCACCACTTGCTCCACGGCGGCGCGGTCGCTGATGTAGTCGCCCGCGATCATGGTGTCCTCGATATGCTTGTCGAAATCATCTACGGCGAGATTGGTGACCGACGCCACGCCACCCTGTGCGAAAGAGGTGTTGGCCTCTTCGAGTGTGGTTTTACAGATGAGACAAACCTTGCCTTTCTTGGCACGCGCCACTTTCAGCGCATAACTCATGCCGGCAACACCTGCGCCGATGACGAGAAAATCGTATTTGTAAATCATATCTTGGTTTGAGGTTTGAGGTTTTGATGATGTTGCAAAAGTAGTTAATAAAAATGGGAAATACTAAAATGATGGGGATATTTTTTGTGTTTCGGCCTATTTTTTATATTTTTGCATCTCTTAAAAGCGGAGAGCATGTCCGTAGTCACATGCAATCTCTGTGTAAGTATGGAGACTTTCAGAAAGTATGGAGATTTCCCTAACGCCCTGAAAGGGCAATCTGCTCATAGCCCAGGGCAACGCCCTGGGGAGTATAGTGCCAATCAAAAAACGCCCTGAAAGGGCAAAAGCATAAGAATCGATGGCTCAATCTCTTTGCAAGATATACCTTCATGTGGTGTTCCACATCAAGACAACCAGCCCGAGGATAGCCGACGAACATTTGGAACGTGTTCATAACTATATCGGCCAGTTGGTCAATGCTACGGGATGCCAAGTTGTCAGGGTTGGCGGCATTGGCGATCATGTCCATGTAGTGTGTTTATTGTCGAGAAATGAAACAGTGTCACATCTAGTGGAGGAAATGAAACGCAACAGTAGCAGATGGCTCAAGACAATATCTCCGCAATATGAGCATTTCGCATGGCAAGGCGGTTATGCCGCATTTTCCGTCAGCCAGTCGGTAGTAGATAAAACCGTGGCATACGTGAACAATCAACATGAGCATCATAAGAATGTGTCGTTCCATGACGAGTATTTGCAATTTTTGAAGTTATATAATATTGATTATGACGAAAGATATGTGTTGTCCGACTGAGGCTTTTGCCCTTTCAGGGCGCACGCCTTGTTTCCCGATTAACCCAAGGCGTTGCCTTGGGCTATGAGTAGGTTGCCCCTTCGGGGCGCCGTAGAACAGGTAATATAGACAAAAAAGATATGAAAAATAAATGGATATATACGGCAGCGGCACTGATGTTGGCCGTCATGCCTGCAAACGCACAACTGACTGAGGAAGAACTGGACCGATACACCAATGATTACGGTCCGTATGAATCGCAGGTGGAAGTCATCGACCAGCCGGTCGTGACGGGAAACGACAATTTCAACACCGATAATGACATGGTGATGTCATCGTCGGACTGGGCTCGGCGTGTGAGCAACGGTCTGGACCGCATGATGCAGAGCGAACTGCTGAAAACCACGCAGTTGGGACTGTTGGTGTATGACATGACTGACCAGAAGGTGGTTTACCGCCACAATGACCATCACCGTATGCGTCCCGCCTCGACCATGAAACTGGTCACCTCCATCACCGGACTCGATATGTTGGGCGGAAATTATCAGTTCCGCACCTACCTCTATTACAAGGGTCAGGTCGATGACGAGGGCGTGCTCCGCGGCAACATCTATTGTGCGGGAACGATGGACCCGACCTTCTCGGCCGACGACCTGACTGATTTCGCCAATGCCGTGCGCTCTGCAGGCATTAGGCGCATTGAGGGTAATATAGTGGCCGATAAGAGCATGAAAGACGATATCCTGACCGGGTCGGGATGGAGTTGGGACGATGACAATCCCAAACTCTCCGCACTGCTTGTTGACAGAAAAGACAATTTCGCAGAGCGGCTGTTTCAGTTGCTGCGTCAGCGCGATATCGTCATCACCGGCAGCGTGACCGAAGGGCGCACACCGCAGGGCGTGACACAGATAGCCGTGCACCGCACCTCGTTTGATACTGTGCTGCAAAAGATGATGAAAGACAGTAATAACCTCTATGCCGAGTCTGTCTTTTACCAGATAGCCGCCGGAGAGGGAAAGCCCGGCACCGCCAAGAAAGCCGCCAATGCCATGAAACGTCTTGTGGGCCGGTTGGGTCTGCCTTCCGAGCGTTATTCGTTCGCCGACGGTTGCGGACTGTCGCCTTACGACTATGTTACCCCCGAACTGCTGGTGCGGCTGTTGCGCTATGCCGCCGAGAAACCTGAAATCTATTCCCATCTCTACCCCGTGCTTCCTATCGCAGGTGTTGACGGCACGCTGAAAAGCCGCATGAAAGGCACCCGCGCCGAGGGTAATGTGCATGCCAAGACCGGCACGGTCACTGGTGTGAGTTCACTCGCCGGCTACCTCACCGCGTCGAACGGACATAAAATCGTGTTCGCCATCATCAACCAAGGTGTGGCGAAATCGTCCGACGGGCGCGAGTTCCAGAATAAGATTTGCGAATTATTGTGCCGTTGATGGAGAAAATCAAGATATTTGTCGAAGACCTGCTCTCCTCATGGGGCATGAGCGAGTCGGCAGCCACCGTGGTGCGTTTCGTGGCACTGGTCATCATAGCCGTGCTGTTGGCATGGGCCGCTGGCTATCTCTGCCGTAAAATCGTGCCTTTGGTGGGGAAACTGACCCGGCGGACGGAGAACAAATGGGACAATGTCATCTTTAACCGCCGTGTGCTCGTCTCCGCGAGCAATATCGTGCCCGCCATCGTGGTGTGGCAACTGCTGCCGTGGGTGTTTTATGAGTTTCCGGTGGTACAGGAGATTTTGAAGCGCATCACAGCCATTTACATCACCATCATGTCGGTGAAAACGATAGTGGTGTTCCTCGATTCCTTCAAGTATTTGGAGCATCAGCGCCGCTCTTCGACACAGCAGTATCTTCATACGTTCATGGGTGTGCTGAAGATCATCATCATCTTCATCGCAGTCATCATCGTCATCTCCATCATCATCAACCGCAATCCTCTCGCCATCATCGCGGGACTGGGTGCCACCTCCGCCATCCTCATGCTCGTTTTCCAAGATACCATCGTGGGTCTGGTGGCGGGCATACGGCTTACGAGCAATGACATGCTTAACAAGGGCGACTGGATTACCGTTCCCAAGGCGGGCGCTAATGGCACTGTGGAAGAGATGACGCTCACCACGGTGAAGATACGCAATTTCGACAATACCATCGTGACCGTTTCGCCCAAGACGCTGGTCGATGACTCGTTTCAGAACTGGATAGGTATGCAACAGGGCGACGGGCGACGGGTCAAACGGTTGATTTATATCGATTTCCGCAGCATCCGCGTGGCAGACGATGCACTCAAGACCAGTCTGGTGAAAAAAGGCTACTGCACGGAAAAAGAAGTGAAGGGCGACCAGATCAACCTGAACCTCTATCGGCGGTACATGGAGCGATACATTGCCGCGCGTGAGGAGGTGAACACCGACATGATGCTGATGGTGCGCCAGTTAGAGGCCACGAGCACAGGACTGCCCGTGGAGTTTTATTTCTTCCTCAAAGACAAGGAGTGGGTCACCTACGAGCACCAACTCTATGACATCCTCTCCTGGGCATACGCCATGGCACAAGAATTCGGCCTGGTTATCTACGAGCAATTGATGGAGCCCCAAGCCCCCACCCCGTCCCTCCCTTAAAAAGCCTCACCCCCAACCCCTCCATCCCGAGCGATGCTCGCCCCCCGTAGCCTTCCCAAAGGGCGAGGGGAGTAGATAGCCCACTAATGGAGCTGTATTGTCTACATTCCTAAATAGTAATCTATTGGCTTTAACTCTTAACTTCCCTAACTTCTTTAACTTCCCCCTAACTTTATATGAAAATAACAGAAGTAGATTTTTGGCGGCCTTTTATCACCACCCGTGAAGTAATCAATGGTGAGTCGGTCATCCTCTCCGTGTCTTTAGACGGCGACTGCGACTGGCAGGGCTTTGGCGACGAACAAGTGTCTGATGACAACCTCGACTGCATCTCTGTTGAGGAGGCGCTGCAGATAGACCCCACACTCGCCACTTTGCCTGACCTCAATCCCGGTCAGGGCGCATGGCGCGACTCTCGCGACAGCGAATGGCAGATGGAGGAGTGAGAAAACCGATTTTGCGGTAGAATCTGAAACTTAAAACCGAATATATCATGAAATTAGCAGAAGCATTGAGTCTGCGCAAGGATTTGCAGGCGCGGATAGAGCAACTGAAAGTGAGATTGCTCAACAACATCAAGGTTCAGGAAGGTGAACAACCGACCGAGGACCCGAAAGAACTGATGGCCGAACTGAACGGCTGTTTCGATCAGTTGGAGACGCTGATATTCCGTATCAATGCCACGAATATGCAGACCGCAGAAGACGGAAAAACCATCACCCAACTGAATGCGGAGCGCGATGTGCTGAAGATGCGTGTGGACTTCCTGAGAAACCTGTCGAACAATGCGTCACAACTCAACAACCGCTATTCGCGCACTGAAATCAAGACGGTGGCAACCATCGAGGTGAAACCCCTGCGCAAACAGATTGACAAATTGTCGGAGGCTTTGCGTAAGTTGGACCTGAAGATTCAGACACTCAACTTTACAACGGAATTAATTGAAGGTTGAACTTTCTACGTTGAACATTGAAGGTTGAACGTTGAACATTAGATTTGCAATATCTCATACCACATTCAATATTCAATGTTCCACGTTCCATGTTCCACGTACCCATTGCCGGCAGAGAGGCGTAGGGCGAGTCGGAACCCGCTTGGATAAGCAATCTAGGTCACTTGGGGCGAGTTTTTTTTCGCAAGGTGCATGCCCAGCATATCAGCATGTAGCAATGACTTGTACCTAGAGAATGATTTTTAGGGTCCGAGTCTGCACGTCGCACATCGCACTACCACCCGACTGACTATGACTTCTGCCGGCATCTTATACAACCATCGGCGGAGACTCTTTGCGAGCCTCCGCCGATGTGATTTATTGTCGCTATTCCTTGCAAATTTAAAATCGGATTTTAAATTTGCACAAATTTCTTGCAAATTTAAAGTATTCAACTCGTTTATCGGGATTTGCAATCCCGATACCTCGAGTATAAGGATTTTCAATCCGAGAAAAGCGCATTACAAATGCTGATATTCACTGCATCGGGATTGCAATTGGTTTTCCATTCGGTCGCTAATCGCTGGTTCCCGATGAACGATTAGTGTCTAATGGCGTGGGGCGAATGATGCTTTCATGTCTTGACATGTAGATAGCACATCGGCGGAGACCCGCAAGGAGCCCCCGCCGAAACAATTATTCACTAAGAATGAAAATATGAAGAAAAGCAAACGTGAGTGGTCTGTTCTGTCACGGACGTTTCAGGCTGTAACACTCCATGAAAGTGTCCTCATATACCTTGGCTTGTTTGGGAACATTGATGGAGGTGAGATTGGAGCACCCGCAAAATGCGTATCGTCCGAGTGTTTTTATTTGCGGGTTTAACACGGCTTTCTCAAGCAATTCGCATCCCATGAACGCTTTCTCGTTTATTACTTCCATTGATGCGGGAAGATTGATTTCTTTCAGAGAAGAGCAGAACGAGAAGGCATCGGTGCCTATAGACTTGTTACCATTGGCAAAAGTCACTCTTTCTAAACTGAAACAATTATTAAAAGCCCCCGGTCGGATATATTCAATACCCGCAGGTATGGATATTGTTTTAAGTGACGAACAATCCGCAAAGGAGCGGGCTCCCAAGTCTGTCAGGCCCTCACTCATTTGAACTGTTTCCAACATGGTACATCCCTGGAATGATTCATAACCAAGTGTTTTAACAGAAGAGGGTATGACAACACTGCTCATCAATGTGCAACCTTTGAATGCAGCATCCATGATAGACTGCACACCGTTTTCAATTAGTACGTCTGTGATTCCGTTGTGGTCTTTGAAAATTTCCTTATTGATAGTCCTCATCTTCGAGGGTATGCGGACGGTGCCTTGATAGTCCTTAGGGCAGAAGATGACATGATCATCCTGACACAATATCCCGTCGAAAGAATGGTATTTTACGCCTGCTCCAGAGGCGATATTGACGGCTCTCAAGCTATTACAACCATTAAAGCAACTGAGTGTGATTCTGTCGATTGTTGCCGGCAGATTCACGGTTATGAGATTTGAACATCCACCAAAAGCATTGTCGTCGATATTTTTGATTGTAGGCGGCAGTGTGATGGAGGTTAATTCGCCACAACCCTGAAAGGCGCCACCGTTGAGGGCGACTAAGGTAAACCTGCCCACATAACTCTTTGTATCGTATAAGTCGTCACGAAAATACACTTCTACTTCGGCAGGAAGACTGACGTCGCCTTTGGCACCTTGTACTATGGTTTTGGTGAAAGACACACCGCCCCGGTCGGTGTAACGGGTGACGACACTGTTCGCAATACGAGCAGTCCTTGTCTTTTCGTCGATACCACAAATAACGGCTCCTCCGTCAGGCAGATTGAAATAGTGGAATTTGGCAAAAGGCCCCGCTATAGCAAAAGCCTTCTGCCAACTGATTAATACTAATAGTGCGATGAGCACTAACCTTTTTTCTTTTTTGTACATCATAAACGGGCTATTCTATCTGCCAACGGTTATCTTTCAGCGGCTTTATCCACAACACATCGCCTTTACGATATTCTATGCCGTCAATCTTAGGTGTGGAGTAGTAACTGCTGTTGCTTGATTCTACACTTCCGACGCGGATTTGGAGACGTTCGCCATTGTTGATGTTCTGCTCTACGAAACATACGACACGCATGGTATAACTGTGCTTGTCCTCAAAAAACAATAAGAATCTTTCGGTGTGTTCCCATTCCTGACTGTAGAAGACGCGGTCGCCTGGCATACAATTCTTGAACTTCTCCAAGCGGATTTTTTCTGCTTCCGCTGCCCGGCGCTGCCGTTCTGCTTCCTCTTGCCGGCGGGCTAATTCTTTGCGTCTTTCCTCTTGCTGGCGTTTCAACTCTTCCTGCTGTTCCTTTGCTTTCTGCTGAGCGTCAAGTTGTTTCTGCCTGCTGGTCAGGTCGAGATAATTGCCACTCTTTCCGATGATGATTTCCTTACCGTTAGAAACCACCTCAGCCTTGCCGTTGGAGAAACTTTTGACAACGGAGTCGTATGTGGGGGCTATTGCCACCTCTCCGTTTGAGTTGACAAATCCCCATTTCCCGTCTGAAGCAGAAAAACTTGCCATGCCGTCGCTGAGCCTGCCTACTGTGACATCGGACCATTTTTCGAAAGATACTTTGTCAGGATGCGAAACGTCACGTTTGAATCGTTTTATCACGGTTTTACCTATCGGAAGTCCTTGTTGAAACTCTCCTTCACAATAATAGAAATATTCCATTTTTTCTATATTATAATCGAAAGTAACTCCTTTTCCCGAAATCATTCCGTTTTCAAAGGAGCCCGACCAAAATGCATCTGGCTCCTTTTCAAATGCGCCTCTATAAGGGTTATAATACCAATAGGAAGCCCCGTTTTTCAAATTTTCATATTTGTAGTTAGAGTTACCATTAGCATGTTCAAATACATAGGCGGGGTATTCACTGGCGGGAAGGAAATAAAACTTTTCAACTGCTGTATCCCAGTCGCCAAATCGTTTAATCTCTTTCGTGGTGTATTCCCCGATCAGATAGTTTTTGCTTTTAGCGTATTTCTCTAATTTATCCAAAGATATTCCCTTGCCTTTATCGTTCGTGTAACAATAAAAAGAACGGGGGCTCCTTCCGCGGCTCAGGGCTTCGTTAAATTGCTTTTCCTGTGCGAAACCTGTACCGCATAGCAAAAGCAGTTGTAGTATTAACAATACTCTCTTCATATTCATAACTGTATATAATTAGATGCCGATGAGTACGCCAGCGTCAAAGTAGAGCGTAGAACCACTCACTGAGTAGTACGTTTTGCTTGAAGAGTCGGATTCCGAGGCGTGTTTACTACCCCAACCGATTTTTCCTGTAGCCCCCACATAGACACCAATTGCGTCTGTGATGTAGAATTTTACCCTTGCCTTGGCTGCTATGTCAAAGAGCAAGTTGTGCAAAGCACCACCCTGTAAACTTTCAAAACCGACACCCAAGTACATTGGGAATTGCACCCGTTTATTCGGATTGAGAGTCCATCCGATATACTGAGTAAGTGAATAGGCACTGAGGTCTTCTTCTTGTGCGGGATTGAACCAATCTGATGTGCCCTTCAAATCGTATTCGTCAAACTTTGCTTTTGAGTATGACAGTTCAGTCAAAGACAGGACGCCATACAATTGTTTCTCGAAGGCGGCGTTCACATTCCAATATGATTTATAATCATATTTGTATTTCTCGTCGCTCAAACTGATTTTCGCATGAGTCATGCCATACGGAGAAAAACCGATGTTGATGCTTTGAACTTTTTCCTGTGCCATTGCACAATAACTAAATAAGAATAATGAAACAAAAATAAAAAATACTTTTTTCATAATGATGAACTTTAGATTAGATAAATAGGTATCGGAATATTAAATAAAGGTTTAATTATATCTTTCTAGATAGTTATAAATTGGTATGTTGCAAAGATATGGCATTCCTTGCAAACAATTTGATAAGTGCCGTATCTGATGTTTATACAGTACTGTATCATATTATTGTACAGATGTGGTGGATTCCAACTGTTGGCTGTAGATTTTGAAGAAGTCAACATGTAAGACGATGGAGATACGCATCAGCAAATCGGTGTCGATGTTTGTCCGCCTGAAAATGTCATAGACATTCTGGCGGTTGCAGTTCAGTTTTCGGGCGAACCATGTTACGGTTCGCTCTTGTTTCTGTAACTCCTGCCGTATCAATTGTCCTATAACCATCTTTGACACATATTGTCAGAGTTGGCTCCCGACACTCTGGAAAAAAAGAAATGCTGATATATAAAAGAAGCGTGGGAACCTCATTCAGTCACCCGTCCCACTCTTCGAGGCTCTGGCATGGCCCTGTCAATCAGAACGAGCAACGCCGAAGCCCACGCCGATATGTATATACTCTTATGATATGAAGACCCGAATCAGGCTCATGTCATGTGGTTGAGATATTACATATCCCATGAGCATCTACCGTTGCTTTGTTAAAAGATTGACATTTTGGGAACTGCCAGATTCCGAAGAGTCAAACACAAAGCGCGTGATAAACGCCTTTTCTATATATAGGTTCTAATCCCTGTTTCCTGCCCATTGGCGGACTTCGGTCATAGAACAAGTGCAAAGATATATATTTTTTTTCAGTATGCGCAGTTTTATGAAGAAAAAAACGATGAATCACCGAAAAGACTCCGTCGTGTCACCATACAACCATCGGCGGAGACTCTTTGCGAGCCTCCGCCGATGTGTTGTATGGTGATTGTTTGTATAAAGGTGTGTCGTGTCTTTGGGTGCGAGGTGGATTAGAATCCGCCGCCCATGTTGCCGCCGCCGATGCCGCCTTGGCCGTTGATTTGCTCCTCGGTGCTCTGGCGCTCGATGTAGTCGTCTGTGACCTTTGTCTGGTGCATGCGTGACATCTGACGTTTGTTGTTGCCGAGTGTGACGCTGACGTTGAGCACCAACTGGCTGATGTTCACGCCGATGGCCTGTTTGCTGACGAAGTCCTTACCCTCTGAATAGGAGTCGAGGTTGAGTTTTCCGCCCTTGTTCAGTCCTGTGACAGCAGCGACGCTGACCGTCACTTTGTCGTTGAGGAAAGATTTCGAGAGAGTTCCCATCATCAGGTTGAAACCGGTGCTCCATCCCTGCAGGGTGTAACTCTTCGTGCTGGTTATGTAGTTGACGTTGAGGTTGACGTCCCAAGGCAGTTTCTGCTGCAAACCGACCATGAAGTTGCCTTGCCATCCGCTGTTGCTGGTGTCGAGGGCTTTGCTCTTCATGTCAGCATAGGTGACGCCGCCGTTGAGCATGAGTCGTGTGCTGGTGGTCAGCGAGTAGTTGGCATAGAGGTTGAGTCCCAATTGATGACGTTTCATCATGTTGCCGTAAGTGGTGTTGAGCAGGTTGCTGCTGTCGTAGAAACTGTACTGCTCGATGGCATTGTCGCAGAAACTGTAGCGCAGTGTGGCGTTCATCATGAATTTCTGTGAGAAAGAGTTATAGACCAGTTGCACGTTGTGTGTCTTCTCCACGTCGAGGTCGGGGTTACCGTAAGTCAGTTGGGTGGGGCTGCTGCGGTCGATGTAAGGGTTCAGATAGGAGATACCTGGGCGTGAGATACGCATGTTGTAGGTCAGACCGAGGTTCTGCGTAGGAGCGAGCGAGTAGGAGAGGCTTGCTGAGGGCACGAGGCTTCCGTAGTCTTTCGAGAAGTCTTCTCCGTTGCCTTTCTTGTATTCCACATCCTGCCATGTGTGCTCATAGCGCAGACCGGCTTTTGTGCTCCATTTAGTGCCCCATTTCGACTCCAACTCGGCATACCCTGCCAGAATATTGTTTTTGTAGAGGTAATCCATGCTCATGGCATCGTTGTACACGTCGTTGAGGTAGTATTTTGAGTCGGATGAGTTGTTGCGGTTCAGGTATTTGACACCTGTGTTGAGCGTCTGTGTGGCCGAGAGGGGAGTGGTGTAATCCACCTGCACGGTGTGCTCGGTCGATTTCTCGCGGTTGTCGGTGTAACGGTTTGCCTGAACGTCGAAGGGGTTGCCTTCCTCGGTGTTGACCGCGTCGAAAATCGTCTCGTTCTGACTCTTAGTGGGACTTTGTGTGAACTGGTAGGTCAGTGTGAGCAGTTTTGTGTGCTCGGCATTAAAGAAACGTGAGTAGTCTGCGCTGGCAGTAAATGATGTACGCTTGTTTTTCGCAATCATCTCGTTGCCGTAACTGAAACCGTCGCCGTAGATGCCGCCGCTCATGGTGGTGACAGGGTGGCCGGTATTCTTCATGTTGAACGAGTTGACGCTGAATGTGGCATTGAGGCTGCTCATCGGGTCGAGTTCATAGCCTAATGTCAGGCTACCCATCAGGAAAGGTGTCTTGGTCGTGCCATCCTGGTAATACTTGGTGGTCATGGTGCCGAAGTCGCTGTATTGCTCGCGTGTCATCTCCACTTCAGTCTCATTCTTCGATTTGGTGTAGAATCCGTTGACGCCCACAGAGAGTTTGCCCTGCTGGGCATTGGCGAACAGACCAGCCCCGACGCCCTTGGTGCTGACCTGCATACGAGCAGTGGCGCTGTAGCCGTTGAGTGACTCTTGTGCCATGGGGTTCTGCTTGTTCATGATGATGTTGAGCACACCACCGGCACCCTCAGCGTCGTACTTCGCGCCGGGATTGGTCACCACCTCAATGCTCTTCACGACGGAAGCGGGCATTGACTTGAACACTTGCGAGGGGTTCGACGACATCATCACGTTGGGTTTGCCGTCGACATAGACCTTGAAACTCGATGTACCGTTGACACTAATGTTATCCTGACCGTCAACAGTCACCATGGGCACTTTGCGGAGCATGTCGAGCACCGTGGCAGATTTCGACTCGGTGTCATCCTGCACGTTGTAACTCATCTTGTCGGTTTCCATCTTGACCAGGGTCTTGTGGGCCACGACCTCCACACCTTCGAGCATCTTCGAGTCGTCGGTGATATAGACCACACCGAGGTCGATGTCGGCGTTTTCGCCAAGAGTCAGTTTACGGCTGACAGTGTTTTTGCCGACTGCGGAGAAGGTGATGACAAATTCGCCTTCGCCTTCCACTTCCTGTTTGATGTTGCCGTCGAGGTCAGTGGCCGACATGGCCACGGGTTTTTCCATGTTGTTATCCTTAAATACACGCACGGTGGCAAAAGGTTCAGTCTCGCCGCTGATAGAGTCGGTGAGCACGCCTTTGATGGTTGTTGTCTGGGCTGCTGCTGAAAGTGTGATAAGCAGCATCATGCCGATAATTGAAACAATCTTTTTCATGTCTTTCTTTGCTTTTATTTGTTTTTCTGCTGCAAAGGTAATGTGTGGCGGAATATCCTCAAACTGATTTTCGACGAAACGCCGTGAATGTTTCGACAAATGGACAAATCATTTTACCGTCTTCGACAAAACGGCAGGTTGCTTTCGACAAAAAACAGCCTCGGTTCCAAAGAGCCTCACCCCCAACTCCTCTCTCCGACGGGAGAGGAGTTGGGGGTGAGGCTGGAGAGGTTGGGGGTGAGGCTGGGCGAGTCTTTTAATCTTTATCTACTTTCCACAGTTCGTTGAGTTTCTGCTGTACGGCCTCTGGCAGGTCGGGAATCTTGTTCTGCCGCTCAAACTGCTGGATGGCCTGGTACGATTTTTCCAGTTTATTGTCTTTCTTGATTTGTTTCGCCTCTTCTTTTGTCACGTAGGCGCGCTCGATGGAGAAGACTTGAACGAGGGAAAACTCATGGTTCAGCGATCCGTCTTTTTCCACAGAGTCGTAATCGGTTAAATATTGCAACATGACGAAATCCTCCGGCAGATAGTTGCCGTCCTCATCAATGCGGTATATGGCAAAGTCAGCATCCTTGCGGTTTTTCTTTTTTTCTTCTCTGGCCTCTTGTTTCTTCATCTTCTTTTCATTGCCGGAAACCTGCAATTTGTGTAGATATATCTGATGAGAGTCGTATGCGAAGTGGCGTTGACCGGCAGTCGGGTCGTCGGTGATGGATCCTACGATGCCAAAGGTGTCTCTGATGATTTTGTTGCCGGGCGACACCTCGTCGATGGTCAGGTTCACGCTCTTTCCATTTCTGATGAGAATGTCCTCATATTTCTTGACTCTGAGCTCGCTCTGGCTGTCGAAGATGCCACCTAGCAACATGTTGACCAGGGTCTTCACGACACCCACGAAGGCTTTTGAAATATGGCGAGTCTTGGCCTTGTTTTCCTTCTTCTGTCGGTCCAGCACATTGTCGGTCAGTCCGGCGCGGTAGTACATGACACCGTCCTTGTCGTCGTAGAAGATGGCACGGTAATAGGTCTGCACATAGACGAACGGTTTGGGCGAGACGGTAATCTCGTCCAGACTGAAGTCGGAGTCTTCGAGGGTAACGCATCCGTCGCTGAGCGTAGCCACATCCACTTCTTTCGTCTTATATGCCACATGGGTGATGCTGATGTGTTTGTGTCCTTTCGCATCGGCCAATACACCGTTGAGGTCAGTGATGCCGATGAATTTGGCATCTTGTGTCATGACGGAAGCGTAGGGAATGGGGGTCCCGTCGGTGTCCAGCACCGTAATCTTTTGTGCGTTTGCTGCGCCTGCCACGATGCAGAGGGCTGTCAGCAGTAATAGTCTCATTGTTTTCATGTTATTGAGGGTTTAGTGATTTTATCGATGGATGTTGGAGAACTCGGAAAACTCGGAGTCAGAATACTCGGAGTACTCAGGAAATACGCCCCTATTTACAGTTTTCTCTTGTCAATCACACGCTTGGCCTTGCCGGTGGAACGCTCTATGCCTTTCGGCTCTACCAGGCGCACCTTGAATCCCAGACCGATGACGCTGCGCAATTCTGACTCGAGTTTGCGCTGAAGTCCCACCATCTCTGACATGGCATCGGTGAAATACTCCTCTTTCACCTCGACTTGCAGTTCGCTGGTGTCGGTGTTGTTGATACGGTCGACGGTGAGGAGGAAGTGCGGCTCAAACTCCGGCAGACTGAGGATGACCGCCTCGATTTGCGACGGGAACACGTTGACGCCGCGGATGATGAGCATATCGTCGCAACGGCCCAGGATGCGGTCCATGCGCACCAGCGTGCGTCCGCATTCGCATTTGTCATAATGCAGGGCGGTGAGGTCGTGTGTGCGATAGCGCAGCAGGGGCATGCCCTCCTTGGTGAGGTGAGTGAAGGTCAGTTCACCGTAAGTGCCTTCGGGCAGGGGTTCGCCGGTTTTGGGGTCGACGATTTCCGGGTAGAAATAGTCCTCGTTGAGGTGTGTACCGTTTTGGCATTCGCACTCATAGCCCACGCCAGGACCAGCCACCTCGCTCAGTCCGTAGATATCGTATGCCTTGATGCCAAGCAGTGACTCCAGTTTCTGGCGCATCTCCTCGGTCCACGGCTCAGCGCCGAAAGCACCGACGCGCAGTTTGAAATCGCGCCGCGGCCATTCGCAGTCGCGCATGGCCTCGCCGAGGAACATGGCGTAAGAAGGTGTGCAGCAGAGCACCGACGCCCCGAAATCGTGCATCAGCGTGATTTGTTTCTGGGTGTTGCCCGATGACATGGGGATGACACTCGCGCCGATGTTGGTGGCACCGTCGTGCGCGCCCAGACCACCGGTGAACAGTCCGTAGCCGTATGACACCTGGAAGATGTCATCTTTGGTGGCACCATAGGCGCTGAATGCGCGCGAGATGGCCTCAGCCCACATGGCGAGGTCGCGGCGAGTGTAGAGCACCACCACGGGTTTGCCTGTCGTTCCCGACGAGGCGTGAATACGCACAATCTGGCTCATGGGCACGGCCGCGAGTCCGAAGGGATAATTGTCGCGCAGGTCGAGTTTGTTGGTGAAGGGCAGTTTCACGATATCGTCGATACTGCGTATATCGCCCGGTTCCAGCCCCATCTCATGAAATTTCTTACGGTAGAAGGGTGTGTTGTGATACACATATTCCGCCATTTTCACCAGTCGGCTGCTCTGTATCTCGCGCAATTGCTCGCGGTCCATACATTCTATGTTCTCGTTCCAAATCATACTGTTTTCGCTACGTTTTGTGATGATTATTGTTCTAAAACTGTCAAAGTGTAACTTTTCCGCTGCGAAGGTACGCATTTTATTTCAAATATAACGCAACAGGCGGTGAAAAGTGCTGTTTCTGCCCCTTTTCTCATGCAATAATCGCACGTTGTGCGCCGTTATTAGGATAACGATGGATTTTACAGCGACATTATTAGATTGGTACGCGCGTCACGGGCGCACATTGCCTTGGCGCGAGACGAGAGACCCTTATCCCATTTGGCTGAGCGAGGTCATCTTGCAACAGACGCGCATCCAGCAGGGCATGGCTTATTGGGAGCGTTTCATGCGCCGTTTCCCGACAGTCGAGGCGTTGGCTGAAGCCGATGAGGACGAGGTGCTGCGCCTTTGGCAGGGACTCGGCTACTACAGCCGGGCGCGCAATCTCCATGCCGCGGCACGCCAGATAGTGGCGATGGGCGGCTTCCCCCGTACAATAGAGGGCATCCGCTCGTTGAAGGGCGTGGGCGACTATACGGCAGCCGCCATCGGCTCGTTTGCCTTCGGTTTGCCTGCTGCAGCCATTGACGGCAACGCTTACCGGGTGCTGGCCCGTCATTTCGGCATCGACACCCCTGTCAATACCACGGAAGGGAAGAAAGTGTTCGCGGCGCTGTCGGCCGAACTCCTGCCCCGCGACCGTGCCGCCGATTACAATCAGGCGATGATGGATTTCGGCGCCACATGGTGCACACCGTCGTCGCCGCGTTGCGCGGATTGTCCCTTGGCGGAATCGTGTGTGGCATTGCGTGAGGGCAGGGTAGGGCAGTTGCCTGTGAAAGAGAAAAAGATGAAGATACAGACGCGGTGCCTTATATATATTTACATCCGTTGCCAGGGCATGACCGCCATTCGTAGGCGCGGTGCGGGCGACATCTGGCAGGGGTTGTGGGAACCGGTGGTTATGGAAGCCCCCCACCAACTCCCCCGAGGGGGAGGGAATGATTACTCCTCACCACACGATACGCCATCTGTGTCCCCCTCCTTGGGAGGAGGTACGGGGGAGGTTCTGGAGGCTCTTACGGGGAAGGCTCTCCTTTTGCGGCAAAATGTGAAGCACGTGCTCACCCACCGAATTCTTTTGGCAGATTTTTATCTGTGGGAGACAGATGAACGGCCTGTATTGCCTGAGGATTATATCTGGATTCCCGAAAGCGAAATAGACCGTTATGCCGTGCCGCGGTTGGTAGAAAAGTTGCTGGAGATAGTTGATAATACACCTTTTCGGGTATAATTTTAGCGATTTTATTAAAAGTTATACCCGAAATGATATATTATTTTTGGTAATTGCTTATCTTTGCACCCGTTAAGGTATAATTATTATGAATTTATCAGAGCATATTAAGCAAAAACGGAATAAAAACGGCCTTACTCAGGTAGAATTGGCAGAGAGGGCAGGAGTGGGTCTTAGGTTTGTGAGGGATCTCGAACAAGGTAAGCAGACATTGAGAATGGACAAAGTAAACGATGTGCTTGCTCTGTTTGGGGAACATCTCGGACCGGTAAAAACTGATATGGTATGAAGCAGGCGGGTATTTATGTCGATGATGTCTTCTGCGGTATCTTAACTGAAGATGAGGAGGGTTTCCATTTCTCCTATGACAAGGAATTTCTTGTCAGACCTAATGCTGTCGCAATAAGTCCCACCATGCCTCTGACGGATGAGATGTATGATAAAGAAATGATGTTTCCTGTTTTCGACGGACTCATTCCTGAAGGTTGGCTCTTGGATATCGCATCGTCGTCGTGGAAGATTGATCCTCGCGACAGGATGTCCCTCTTGATGGCTTGTTGCAAAGACTGTATCGGAAACATTAGCGTAAAACCTTTAGACAATGAGTAAGTGTTTGTATTGTTATCGGGAAATGGAAGAAGGTCAGGTGGACTTTCATCCCGTTTGCGCTCGTAGGTTTTTTGGCAGCAAAACGGCACCTCTTCTTCCCTATACGCGTGCCAATATGTCGGAACTGGCCCGTCAAGTCATTCGCACTAGTACTTCTGTCACAGGCGTGCAGGCCAAGATGTCATTAGATGTGAACCGTGGAGGAAAGAACGAGCCAGCCAAATTTACCATCGTAGGTCTGTGGGGCAAGTATATCTTCAAACCGCAGAGCAAACGATACCCTTGTCTGCCAGAATTGGAAGATCTCACGATGAAGATGGCTGAGGCCGCCGGTATTCGTACTGCCCGTCATACGCTTATCCGTCTTGCTGATGGTGAGTTGGGATATCTGACCATCAGGATGGACCGTGGACGAAAGGGCGAAAAGATTTCGATGTTGGATATGTGCCAGTTATCCAATCGTCTCACTGAGCATAAGTACAACGGAACCTACCAACAATTGGCAGGAATTATTAAGAAGTATTCTTCGGCTCCCATGCTGGATGTTCAGCGTTTTTGGGAAATTGTCTTGTTTTCATGGATTACCGGCAACTCTGACATGCATTGCAAGAATTTCTCTTTGATTGATACCGGAAATGGAGAGTATGCTTTGGCTCCAGCATACGATCTGCTGGCTGTATTGTTGGCCGATCCAGAGGATACCGAAGAGATGGCAATGAGTTTTGTGGTAGGTGGCGATAAAAAGGGGTTCGACCGTCATAATTTCATGGATGCGATCACTCAAAGTGGTATCTCTGCTGCCGTGGCAGAGAAACTGATAGAGCGTGTGAAAGGCAATCTTCCTAAATGGAATGCTCTTATCAATCAATCTTTTCTGCCTGAAAAGATGAAGGCTGACTATTGGTTTCTGCTAAACAGTCGAATTGATCGGTTAGATGAACACAACAAATAACCTGCATCAATCAAGGATTGGATGATATGCCCTCTGCCCTCTCTTTGGTAGGGTAGGATAGTAAAAAAAAGGAGGGGCGCACATAAGTGCGCCCCTGGGGATTGAGGTTGGGGAGGGGGGAACCTCCCCTGGAGGGTTCAAATGTTAATGTTGGAATTGTATTCCATTGCAAAGGTACGTCTTTTTCTGTTATTGCCAAACTTTTTCGTTGAAAATCGCTCATTTTTCTCGCAAACCATAGAAAAAAAGTGATCACGGTCTTGTTTTTTGCCGATAATTGTGCTTTTTTCCCTAATTTTGCAGCGGAAACAAGTACGTCTCTTGTATCTACTAATGTTATTTGATATGTATCACGTCATTAAAAAGATGGAGATAGCGGGTTGTCACCGCCTCGACCTGCCCTACGAGAGCAAATGCACGGGACTGCACGGCCACAACTGGACGGTGACGGTCTATTGCCGTTCGCGCGAACTCGACAGCAACGGCATGGTGGTGGATTTCTCGGAGATAAAACGGCGCATCCACGGCTATCTCGACCACGGCAACCTCAATGAACTGTTGCCCTTCAATCCCACGGCGGAAAACTTGGCTAAATGGATTTGCGACCAGATAGACACTTGTTGGAAAGTCGTTGTGGAGGAGAGCGCCGGCAATATCGCGATTTACGAGGAAGACGATTAGTAAAAGGATGTTTCGGAAAGAAATTGGAATAATTTAAATAATTATCCAATCAATGAATTGTAATTTCTGACTTCATTTTTCCAATTTCTTTCTGGAAAAACTATTGTAAAGAAAGAAAACGATGAGGGTCAACGAGATATTTTACTCCTTGCAGGGTGAGGGATTCCACACGGGTAGGGCTGCGGTGTTCGTCCGGCTGTCCGGGTGCAATCTGGTGTGTGACTTTTGCGACACCGACCATGCGTCGTTTACCGAGATGAGTGAGGAGGAAATCGTCATAGAGACCGCAAAATACCCCACCTCATGGGTGGTGGTGACGGGCGGCGAACCTGCCCTGCAACTTACCGCGTCGCTGGTAGAGAAACTGCATGCCGCCGGAAAGGAGGTGGCTGTGGAAACCAACGGCACACGTCCCTTGCCGGAAAATGTCGATTGGGTGACGGTCAGTCCGAAGGCTGCCTTTGTGGGCAAGGCGGGTCTTCCGGTTTTGAAAAAAGCCGATGAGGTGAAGGCGGTGTTCGGAGAAGAACCTTTACCCGATGACCCTGCCTATGGCATCGAGGCCGGTCATTATTTTCTACAACCATGCGATACGGGCGACAATGAGCGCAACCGCGCCATCACCGCCCGCTGCATAGACTATATCCTCAACCATCCCCGTTGGCGCCTGTCACTTCAGACCCACAAAATGACGGGAATCAGGTAATCCTAGAATTTCTAGAATTTCTAGAATCTCTAGAAAATCTAGAAACTCTAGATACTCTAGATCTTATCAATAATCAAAAATAGCCACGGATGTGCATTTGCGCATCCGTGGCTATTATATTAGGGGATAGCCTGTTTATTCCTCAGTCTCGGGCTCTGCGGCCTTGAAACTCTCCAGGTCTTCTGCGTGGAAGGCCTTGATGTAGGCGGCCTTGCCGAGAACGTTCTCCTCAGCCATGCGCACGTACACATTGGCAGACTTGGTGAACAACTCGGGTGCTTTCGTCGCGTCGGCGAGGATAAGCAGCGACATCACCAGTTCGCAAGTCATGTCGTAGAGGCGGCGTGCCAGGAAGTCCTGAGCGGCCTGGTTGCCGAGTCCCTTCACGTAGGCGAGAGCGTCCTCATACACGGGGATGAGCGCGTTCACACGGTCGGCCAGCGGCTGCAGGTCGGCAGCGGCGTTCAGTGTCTCGGCCATTTCCTTGATGTTGGCCAGCATGGTGCCGTTGGTGATGTAGCGGATGGCTGCCACCACCTGCAACTGTGTCGTACCCTCGTAGATGGAGAAGATACGTGCGTCGCGGTAGAGGCGCTGGCATTTGTACTCCATGATGAAGCCCGAACCGCCGTGGATGCTGATGGCATCGTAAGCGTTCTGGTTGGCATACTCCGAGTTCATACCTTTAGCCAGCGGGGTGAAGGCATCGGCCAGCCGCTGATATTTCTTCAGTTCCTGACGCTCCTCGGGAGTAAGGGCACGGTCGCGTGCGATGTCCTCCAGTGCTTTGTATATATCCACGTAACTGGCTGTGGTGTAAAGCAGTGAGCGGCCGGCGTCGAGTTTCGCCTTCATGCGAGCGAGCATGTCATAGACTGCGGGGAAGTTGATGATTTTCTCGCCAAACTGTGCGCGCTCCTTTGCATAGGCCAGACCTTCGTTGTAGGCCTCCTGCGACAGACCCACACTTTGTGCGGCGATGCCCAGACGGGCGCCGTTCATCAGCGACATCACATACTTGATGAGGCCCAAACGTGTCGAACCGCAGAGTTCGGCCTTAGCGTTCTTATAGGTCAGTTCGCAGGTGGGTGAGCCGTGGATACCGAGTTTGTGCTCGATGTGGCGCACGTTGACACCGCCCTGACGTTTGTCGTAGATAAACATCGACAGTCCGCGGCCGTCTTTTGTGCCTTCCTCAGAGCGGGCCAGCACCAGGTGGATGTCGGAGTCGCCGTTGGTAATGAAGCGCTTCACGCCGTTCAGGCGCCAGCAGTCCTCTTTCTCGTCGTAGGTGGCTTTGAGCATCACGCGCTGCAGGTCAGAGCCTGCGTCGGGCTCGGTCAGGTCCATCGACATGGTCTCGCCTGCACAAACGCGGGGGATGTACTTCTGGCGCTGCTCCTCGGAACCGAACTCATACAGAGTGTCGATACACGACTGGAGCGACCAGATATTCTGGAAACCGGCGTCAGCGGCGGAGATGACCTCTGAGAGCATGGAGAAGACTACGTTGGGCAGGTTCAGACCACCGTAGCGGCGGGGCATAGAAACGCCGTGGAGTCCTGCCTTGCGGGTGTTGTCAAGGTTCTCGAAGGTTTTCGAGGCGTAAATCATGCGTCCGTTCTCGAGGTGCGGTCCTTCGAGGTCCACGCTCTCCGAGTTGGGTGCGATGATGTTGGCAGCCACGTCGCCCGTGATGTCGAGAATCTGCTTATAGTTTTCGATGGCGTCGCCCAAATCGACGGGGGCGTCGGCGTACTTGTCTTTGTCTTCGTAGCCCTTCTCTTTGAGTTCTACGATGCGCTCCATCAACGGATGATTCAGATAGAACGCGATTTCGGGATGGTCAGAATAATAATTTGCCATGGTTAAATTTATTAGGAGATAAAGGAAGATAAAAGAAGATAGAAGGAGATAAAAGACATTAGTCTTGGATGCCATTATTGTTCACCACTCCTTTGATGTAAGCGTTAAGCAAAAGACTGGTGTTAAGTATGGCTTGATTCAGTTGCTGATATATATCGTCGTCTATATAATGAAGATCACGTGACAAGATGCAGTAATACCTGCATTCTTCCAAACTACCTTGTGAGATATTGAAAAAACGGAGTTTATCTTGTTTGCTCAATTTTTTATACCCTTCTGCGATATTTGCCGCGATAGATACTGCCGCACGACGAAACTGCGAACACAGTCCGTATTTTTCATCTTCAGGATAGCACTTCGTTGCTTGATATACCATCATTACAAACTGATGTGCTTTCTGCCATGCAACAATATCATCAAAATTCCGCGTCATTGTCTAATTGGAACCTTCAATATTCTGATTACAAAATTATATAACCTGTTTACTATTGTCTTTTATCTTCTTTTATCTTCAACTATCTCCTTCTGTCTCCCTTTAATATATTACTTCGAATTCTGCTTATAATACTTAATCAATTTCGGGACGACCTCTTCCACGGTGCCGACGATGACGTAGTCGGCGATGCGGTTGATGGGAGCGTCGGGGTCGGAGTTGATGCTGATGATGATGCCGGAGTCTTGCATGCCGGCGATGTGCTGAATCTGGCCGCTGATGCCGCAGGCGATGTACACCTTCGGGTGCACGGTCACACCTGTCTGACCTATCTGACGGTCATGGTCGCAGAAACCTGCATCGACGGCTGCGCGTGAGCCGCCCACCTCGCCGTGGAGCACCTTCGCCAGGTCGAATAGCATGTCGAAACCCTCTTTCGAGCCCATGCCGTAGCCGCCGGCCACCACGATGGGAGCACCCTTCAGATTGTGCTTGGCTGCCTCGACATGGTGGTCGAGCACCTTTACCACGAAAGCCTCGGGACCGACGTATTTACCCACCTCGGGATAAACCACCTCTTTGCGGCAGTCGCCCTCGTAAACGGCTTTCTGCATGACGCCTGAGCGCACGGTAGCCATCTGCGGACGGTGGTCGGGGTTGACGATGGTCGCCACGATGTTACCGCCGAAAGCGGGACGTATCTGGTAGAGCAGGTTGTTATACACCTTGTTGTTTTTCTTGTCCTCGTAGGAGCCGATTTCCAGTTGGGTGCAGTCGGCGGTCAGTCCGCTGGTGAGCGACGATGACACGCGGGGTCCGAGGTCGCGTCCGATGACGGTTGCGCCCATAAGGCAGATTTGCGGTTTCTCCTCCTTGAAGAGGTTCACCATGATGTCGGTGTGGGGTGCGGAGGTGTAGGGGAACAGTTCGGGTGCGTCGAACACGAACAGTTTATCCACGCCGTAGGGAAGAATCTGCTCTTCCACCTTGTCTTTGATGTCTGTTCCGATAACCACGGCATGCAGTTCAACGCCCAGTTCGTTGGCCAATTTGCGGCCTTTGGTCAGCAACTCTTGAGATACTTCCTGTACCAGAGTGCCTTCGATTTCACAATATACAAAAACGGCCTCACCCCCGGCCCCTCTCCGAGGGGAGAGGGGAGTGGATACTCCCGTGTTTTGCTTGTTGTCTTGTGTATTCATATTGGTTTATTTGTTTAATTCTTCTTTAATTGTTAGGATAACCTTTTTCAAATCCGTGTTGACCTCTTCATTGGTAAAACGGATTATCCGAAATCCCATTTTCTGTAGGTAGTCAGTCCGAAACTGGTCTTCTCGTTGTTGTTCGTCAGCGTTATGATAGCCGCCGTCAACCTCGATTACTGTCTTTTGTGATAAGCAAATGAAGTCTGCGATAAAGTCACCTATAGGATGTTGCCTTCTGAATTTGAAACCTTGAATACTGTTACGCAGGGCGTTCCAAAGTATTGTCTCGCTTTCTGTCATCTCTCGCCTGTTTTTCTTGGCGAAATCTTTCAGAATGACGTATCTGTCTGGTGCTGCAGTCTCATATCCGTAAGGCTTTGGCTTATCGTCCATTATCGTCGGTCTTCAATTCTTGACTATCTACTCCCCTCTCCCTTTGGAGAGGGGTTGGGGGTGAGGCCTATCCTATTATCTTTTCTTCCAACAATTCTTTGATCATTCCCTCGATGTCTGCGTCAGAAGCCGTCAAAGTTTTCGACTCCTTCGCCTGGAACACGATGTTCTTCACGGCCTTCACCTTAGTGGGCGAGCCGGCCAGACCGCACTGGTTCACGTCGCCATCCACGTCGGCCACCGACCACTGGTTCAGTGTCAGGTAGGGGCGCTCGTCGTAGAGGAAGTCGTATGCGGTGCCTTCAGAGGGGCGTTCCATGGGACATGTGGCACGTTTGTACTTCATCACGAGTTTGGCATTGCAGGGGCGGCAGGGAGCGGCGCTTCCGTTGACGGTGATGACCACGGGCAGGGGTGCCTCCACGGTCTCCACGCCACCGTCGATGTGTCGGCGGATAGTTGCTTTGCCGTCTTCTATCTTGAGAATCTCCTCAGCGTAAGTCACTTGGTTCAATCCCAGTTTTTGGGCAACCTGCGGACCCACCTGTGCGGTGTCGCCGTCGATGGCCTGACGTCCGCCGATGACGATGTCCACGTCGCCGATTTTCTTGATTGCGGTGGCCAGAGCGTATGAGGTGGCCAAAGTGTCAGCGCCTGCGAAGAGGCGGTCGGTGAGCAGCCATCCGGTGTCGGCGCCGCGATAGAGTCCTTGACGGATAATCTCACCTGCACGGGGAGGACCCATCGTGAGGATGCCTACAGTAGAGCCTGGGTGCTGCTCCTTGAGACGGAGTGCCTGTTCCAGGGCGTTCAAATCTTCGGGATTGAAGATAGCGGGCAGAGCGGCGCGGTTGACGGTGCCTTCGGCAGTCATGGCGTCCTTGCCCACATTACGGGTGTCTGGCACTTGCTTGGCCAGCACAACAATCTTTAATGCCATAAAATATAAATATAAAATACAAATAAGGGCCTCACCCTCGCCCCGTCCTTCCCGAGCGGTGCTCACCATCCTGAGCCTTCCCGAAGGGGGAGGGGGAGTGGTTACAATACTTCAACACTCTTCCTTTGGAGAGGGGGTGAGGCCTTTTTCGGCTGCAAAAGTACACATTTTTTATCGTGTGGCAAAATAAAGCGTGCAAAATGTGCACAATCGGAGGGTGATTGTGCACATTTCGGGGGATTTGTGCAATTATATAAGCCCCCTCCCCAACCCTCCTAGGAGAATTAGCCCCCTCCCCGTCCCTCCCCGAGGGGAGGGAGTGATTAGTGGAGTAATCTCTTACCTCTCACCTCCAACCTCTCACCTCTTAATGGTAATCTCTTGCCCCTTGCTCCTTGCTCCTTAAAGCCGTTAAGGACTTTAAAGACCTTAAGGACCTTAACGTCAATGCCAAGGTGATCTTTCACCTCCAACCTCTTACCACTTACCTCTGAGGTAATCACTCCCCTCTCCTGTCGGAGAGGGGGTGGGGGTGAGGCTTTTTTTGTTGAGGGGTCGGGGGTGAGGCCGGGTCGGGGGTGAGGCTTTTAAAAAAAAATCCCCCCGCCATGTGTTGTGGCGGGGGGAAATATTAGACCTATTGAGATTCTAGAAGTCGTAGTCCCAGATAGTGTGTTTACGTGCGCGGGGATTATCGTCGCTATCGTCTTCTTCTTCGTCGATATCGACGTCGTCGCCACCGCCACTGTACTTGATGTACATGGTCTCACCTTCGGTCAGAAGTTCAGTCTCTTTGACTTCAGGGCTGATATATGCTTGTTTCAACATATCTGATTCTTTACGTTTCATAATTATATCCTCCTTGAATTATTTGATAATGACTTTCTTACCGTTGTTGATATAAACACCCTTCTGCTTCGGCATGCTGTTGAGTTTCACACCCTGCAGGTTGTAGATACCCTCATGAGCGGTGTTCACCTTGCTGTCGGCACCGTCGATTTCAGCGATACCTGTGGTGGTCTCGTCACCGAAGTTGATGGTGAATTCGAGTGCGCCAGCGTCTTCAGGTGTCTCGAATGAGAATCCTGCGCGGAATGCGTTGAGCAGACGTTGTTTACCGGTGAACTTCAGTTTGTTGTCAGCACCCATGTAGTAGATGGGCGACTCATCCTCTTCAAGTTGAGATGCGGGCTGCAGCATGATGGAACTGAACAATCCGTAACCAATGATGGACTCTTCTTCATTCAAAGCCCAGATGCCAGGTTCTGACTGATAGATAGATACGCCTCTGAAGGTCGGGTCAACGATGTCTTCACCATCATTCCACTTCACGAAGTAAGGATAAGAGGGATACAACAGATTATAATTAAAATCATAGTATTCACACCAGTCTTTATAGTCAATCATGTTGAGTGTGACGTGAGTGCCTTCAATGACACTGGTCTCGGGATCGACGGTCTTGATGGTGGCGCCAGCCAGCGGTGAGTTCTCAATATCCTCTTCCAAGAGGACGAACGGCAGTGCGATGGTGTTCCATGAACCGTCCTTATAGAGAGTACGTCCGCTGATGGTGAAGTCTACGGTCTTGCCCTTGGCTGCTTCCAGCAGGTCAGTGTTGGTCTCGCCCTCAGCCTGGTTGTAGTCGTTGTCGAGAACAATCAGTTCAAGCGGAGTGGTGAAGATGCATGACTCTGACCAGTCGCTGGTCTCTTTGCCAAATACGCTCTGTACCTGCACCTCATACTCGGTATCTTCTTCCAGGTCTTCGATGGTGTAAGGATGCTCGGTGATGCCGTTAACGACGGTCCACTCCTCTTCCACGTCATCGGGGCTGATGTAAGTGATGTCGTCGACATCGAGGAAATACATATCCGTACATTCATAGTGGCGGATGGCGAAGCGGCCTGTGCCACTGCCGGACAGGTCGAAGGTGTAGAGCGTCCATTCGCCGGTGGCGGTCACATCAGCATCTACCTGAGTGAAGGCGGAAGCGTTGAAACTGTCTTCATCCATGCTCGTAGTGGTTACGAACACACCGAAGTTTTCAGCAGCCCAACTTGCATCCTGTCCTTTCGCCCAGAATGTCAATGTTCCGCCGAGCGTCACCTCGGGTGATACGAGCCAGTTGTCAGGTGTCAATGGACCGACATTGTTGTCATAACTCTGCGAGTAAACCATATCCTGACCGTTGTGTGCGGTCAAACCGATTTCAGAAGCCAAGTTCCAACCATATCCGTCGCCGTCGGCGTCAACTGTGAACCAGTCTCCCATTCCGTCTTCGAAGCCCCATTTGGTTCCGAAGGTCTTTCTGTAGCGGAGGTTCCACTCCTCTTCAGCGCCGTTGGCAGTCCAGTCGATGTCGGCAGAACTCTTGGTGATGTTCTCAGCCACGATATCGGAAACAGGAGTCTCAGCATTAAGCGTGGTGAATGATGTTCTTACCCAATCAGAAATCTCATCATCTTCTTCGCAGTTGGCGCGTACCTCAGCGACGTAACTTGTCTCAGGATCCAGACCTTCGAAGGTGTAAGATGTCTCGCTGGTAGAAGCGGTCTCATTCCAGATAATAGCGTCAGGATCGGCAGCCAGGGCAGTGACGCGGATCATCCATGAACCGACACTTGCCACGGCGCTTTGTACATCCGACCAACTTGAACCGTCCATACTTACCCAACGGCCATTGGCATCGGCTGCGGTAGAATAAGCGGCAGGATATGTCCCTCCGCTTTCGTTATAGACAACAACCCATGTGGGTTTAGAGGGATCGAGTTCGATGGCGTCTCTGGAGGTGACGTCTACGAATGCGCCAGCACCTGTAAGTTCAATATCCATTTCTGCCACGGGGTTGCCTTCCGGTGCGTTGGTGCCGCCATTGTAAATGGTGACAGTACCGGTCATTGGATAATTGCCGTCATAGACAGAAACCTTAGAAATAGATGCTACACCATTGAACACAGAAGCCCAATAGAATTGGCCTCCGCCTGTTCCGATACCACCTTGATACTCTCCATCGTCATATTTCAACTCAGTCTCGATCATGGCAGCATCCGGGTCAACGGTACCGATGCGTACATCGTATGAGCAGGATGAACCGTTCCATGTGAGTTCTGCTGTGGTGGCAGCGGGTGTAACAGCAACGTCGGCGGGTTTGATATCAAGTGTGGTGAACTCAGCGCTTGCTGACCATTCACTCACTGCGTCGGAAGTATCGCCAAAGACGCCTTGCACCTGTGCCTCATAGTCGGTTTCGGGTGTGAGTCCGGTGATCGTGTAGGGGTTCTCGGTGATTCCGTTCTCTTCAATCCAAGGCTCCTCTTCAATGGCTGTAGCCGAATACGAGATCTTATCAATAACGAGCCAGTACCAGTCGGAGCAGTTGTAGTGGCGGATGGCCACATAACCTTTACCTGAATAAGCGCTCAGGTCGGCCGTGTAATTCGTCGCTGAAGCAGTGGCAGTGAAGTCACCGGCAACCTTTGTGAAACTCGAAGGATTGGTATCGGTAGTTGACACATAGATAGCGAACACCTCAGACGGGTAATTGGCATCAATACCAAAGGCGCTGACAACGAGTGTGCCGCCCAAGTCGATCTGCGGAGAGATGAGCCAGTTGTCGGGGGACAGCGCACCAACATTGTTGACGTAACTTGCGGAACCAATAACACCATAATCACCGAATGTTTCTGCATCCCATTCGTATCCGTCGCCGTCGTTGTCAACAGAGGTCCAGTCGCCCAGTGAACCGTTAAAGGTCCATTCGATGGCATCGTCGCCAATCTCAACTTCTTTTACAGGACGGTAGCGGAGGTTCCACTTCTTCTCGTCGCGACCTTTGGTCCAGGAGATGTCGGCAGATTTAGCAGTGATATTATCTGCTTCCACCTCTGTGGGCTCGGGATAGAGTTTCTCAGTTTGTAACCATGCTGGGCCATGCCATGCACTCTTTTCTTTTGCGGAGCAAACGGCACGTACGGCAAACCAATACTTTGTATTTTGTTCCAAATCAGTGACGGTAACATTTGTCTGGTTTACAGTGACATACTGCCATGACTCGTCAGGAGTATTGTTTGTCGTATAATTCGCATCATCGGTATATGCCACTTCCCATGTGTCTTGCTCGTCTGAGCCTGCTACCCATCCGAGTTGCAATTGTGTGGGTGCGGTAGTAATGGGTTGAGCCCAACTTGTGGGTTTGGGACATGCTTCGGGAGTGGTGAAAGTTACATCTGCTGTCCAGGTACTCTGCTCTTCGGCGCTGCATACAGCCTGCACCGACACAGCGTACTGGGTCTCAGGAGTCAGGTCCTCGAGTGTGTAGGGGTTGGTAACACCCTCTACCACGGTGTATTCATTATCATTGGCAGCCTTGAAACGGAGGTTGAATCCGTCGGCATCGCTGGTCCAACTGATGATGGCGCTTCTTGCTTCAACATTGTTGGCAGCGAGACTTGTCGGTTTCGGGCAAGATGCCGGTGCCTCAAATGAGAAGTCGTCGAGGTAGAGATATAACTGGTCGTCAGATGTGCATTTCACTGCCACATATTTCGTGCCGGCGGGGAAAGACGCCTCATAAACATGCCAACTGGTGTCAGTTGTCGTTAACTCGGTTTCCCATGTGAAAGCAGTCACATCGGCTGTGGTGGTGGAATAACCCACTTGGAATGACTCATGATAAGAGGAGCCACCCTGTTTGTACGAGAATGACACCTCCACGCCACGGTCAGTACCGGTCAACTCCGGAGAGATAAGGTACTGGGGCGGTGTCGTTGTGTAATAGAATCGAAAACCATAGGAGCCATTCTGCTTGGCATTGGAAATGATTTTCGAATTCGCATGACAATCAACCGTTGTCCAACCGTCAGTGTCAAGGTTGTTGTCCTCGAATCCATAGGAGTATGGAATCGCTTGCTGGGCAGATGCTGTCAGTGGCAATAGGAATGCCATTAGCAGCAGGTAAAGTAATTTTCTTTTTCCCATAGTGTTATAAATTAGTTAATAAATAAAAAAAATAGGTTCTTATTGATGTCTTGGGGATTGATGAATGGAATTATGCATAGTTAAAACGGAGAGTCATGATACGCCAAATGCCTGAAATCAGCGTTGGCGCCGAAATAACGGCTCTTGTTGAAGCCATTTTTAAATCCCTGTTTTTACTACTTTCCATAACTCCTTATTATTAATAATAAAAGGTATAGTTGAAACATTCATTTACCCCGACAATGGCAATATTAAGCCCCTGTCGGTTGGAAATACGGTATATTTGGGTGCAAATATAACAATTTATTACAAAACGGCAAAATATTTTGATAATTTTTTATAATGGAATTAGGAGTGAAGGAGTGTAGGAGTTTAGACAATAGTGTGCGAATAGGGAAGAGCCTTAAGGGGCAAGGGGCAGGGTGCAAGGGGCAAGAGATTACCAATAAGAGGTGAGAGGTAAGAGGTTAGGGGTGAGAGAATACTACACTAATCACGCCCTCCCCTCCTTGCCCGTTAGGGTCGTTAAGGACCTTAACGTCAATGCCAAGGTAATCTCTCACCTCTCACCTCTGAGGTAATCACTCCCCTCGCCCTTTGGAGAGGGGTCGGGGGTGAGGCTTTTTATGTCTTTTTCCTCTTCAATTCTTGGCAACCGCATTTTGCGCTTGGGGTTTTCCTGTGCGCCGAATTTCAGCAGTTTGTTGGCGGAGGTGATGATGCCCTGACCTGAAGGTGAGGTGGTGTTTTTCAGTTGGTCGAATGCGTTGCGGGTCTTCGTCAGTTGCTCATCGACGGCGATAAACCGTTCGTAGAACTGTTGCACACGGTTGACCAGTTCGTTGGCGGTGTTCATGATTTCCTCTTGGTTTTCCGCCTGTCGCACCTGCCGCCATGTCATTTCGAGCACACGCAACATCATGTAGAGGTTTTGGCTGCCAGAGATGACCACCCCCTGCTCATAGGCCTCGTTCCAGAGCGTGGGTTCATTGGTAAGCGCCAGTTGCAGTGCACTTTCGCTATAAACGTACATGACCACGAAGTCGAGCCGGCCGTGGCCCTGCCGCACGTAGCGGTTGTATTTCTTATGCGCCAGTTCCTTCACGTGGGCGCGCACCGAAGCCACATGGCGTTTGAGCGCATCCTCCTTCGCACTCTCGGTCTCGGTGTTGAAATACTCCTCGAAGGCTTTGAGCGACATCTTCGAGTCGATAATCACGTCGCGCTCGTCGGGGAAGTGGAGGACGATGTCGGGCACCATGCGCTGCCCGCCGTCCTCGCCGACGATGGCCTGCCCCTTGTCGTCGCGCAGTGTGGTCTGCTCCTCAAACTGCACGCCCTCTTCCAATCCCATGCTCTCGAGGATGGTGCGCAGGCGCAGTTCGCCGAAGTTGCCTTGTGTCTTGTTCTCGCTCATGAGTGCCTGTGCCAGTTTGTCGGCTCTTTCGCCCACCTCTTTCGCTTGTTTGAGGTTGGCCTTGATAGAGGCGTCGAGGCGCTCCATGCTCGTGGTGTGCTCGCGGTCGCTGCGCTCCACGGCCTCGCGCATCTGCTTGAGGTGCTCTTGCAGGGGAGTGAGGATGGTGGCCATCTGCTCTTGGTTGTTGGCCGACAGTTCTTCAGCGCGTTTTTTGAGGATGGATTCCGACGCGGAGTTGATTTGCTCGCGTATGAGCGTGGCTTGCCGTTGCTCTGACTCCTTCTGCCGTTCCTCGGCTTTCTGCATCAGGTTGTTGTATCGCTGCTCGGTCTGCTGCAACTGCTCCTCATAGCGCCGTTCCGCCTGTTGCATCTGCTCTTTGAGCCGTGACAGTTGGTCGTCGAAGAGTTGTTTTTGCTCCTCGATGTCGCCTGTGAGTGTTTGCACTTGCGATTCGAGCACATCGCGCCGGGCAAGCAGAGTGGTGCGCTCCTGTGTCAGGCCGCTGATGCTGTCGTCGCGCTCTTGCATCCTTTGCCGCATGGCATCGATGCGCTCTTGTTGCATTTTCGTCTGTGTGGTGAGACTGGCGTTCTTGCTGTGGGCTGCCAGATAGCCGATGACGACTCCGAGAATCAGGCAGATGACAGATATGATAATGTTCATGATGGCTATAAATGAATGTTTCTGCAAAAATACGAAAGTTTTTTTATACGGGTTATATCTGTTTCTCAAAATTTTTCCCTAATTTTGCAGAGCGACTGATTAAAAGGGAGCAAGGGGCAAGAGATAACCCCGCTAATCACGCCCTCCCCCCGGGGAGGGATGGGGAGGGGGCTGATAATTATGATAGACAGGGCAACAATAGACAGAATCATGGACGCGGTCAACATCGTTGACGTGGTCTCCGACTTCGTGTCGCTGCGCAAGCGCGGTACGAGTTACAAAGGATTGTGCCCTTTCCACGACGACCGCACACCATCGTTCTCGGTCTCTCCCGCAAAAGGGGTGTATAAATGCTTCTCCTGCGGTAAAGCCGGCAATGCCGTGAACTTTATCATGGAGCACGAGCAGATGACCTATCCTGATGCGTTGCGGTGGCTGGCCAACAAATACCATATCGAGATAAAGGAACGCGAACAGACCGACGATGAGCGCCGCCAGCAGAGCGAACGCGAGTCGATGCTCATCATCAACGAGTGGGCGGCGAAGTATTTCTCCAAAATTCTGCATGATGACGTTGACGGGCGCGCCATTGGCATGCAGTATTTCCGTTCGCGCGGGTTCCGCGACGATATCATCGAGCGCTTCCAACTCGGTTTTGCCCCCAAACAGCGCGACGCCATGGCACAGGCGGCACTCAAAGCGGGCTATAAACCCGAATTTCTGATAAAGACAGGGCTGTGCTTTGAGCGAACGACCCAACCCGACCGCCGCGACGGCAATGGTGAGCATGGCACCGACGCTCCCGAAACGACGGGGCAGGAACAAAACCAACTCCTGGACCGTTTTTCGGGTCGCGTCATCTTCCCCTGGATAGGCGTGGGCGGCAAGGTGACGGCCTTCGGCGGACGCCTGCTCGACTCGCGCACCAAAGGCGTGGCGCAAAAATACGTCAACTCGCCCGACTCCGACATCTATCATAAGGACCACGAATTATACGGCATCTTCCAGGCCAAGCGCGCCATCGTGAAGGAAGACTGCGTGTATATGGTGGAGGGCTACACCGACGTCATCTCCATGCACCAATGCGGCATTGAGAACGTGGTGGCCAACTCGGGCACGGCGCTCAGCGTGCATCAGATAAAACTGCTGCGTCGCTTCACACAGAACATCGTGCTGCTCTACGACGGCGACGAGGCGGGCATCCACGCGGCCATGCGAGGCACGGATATGCTGTTGGCCGAAGGCATGAACATCAAAGTGCTGCTGCTGCCCGACAAGGAAGACCCCGACAGTTTTGCCCGGAAGCATACGGCTGCCGATTTCCGCAAGTACATCACCGACCACCAGACCGACTTCATCGAGTTTAAGACGCGTGTGCTGCTCGATGGCGTGAGCGACCCCATCAAGCGCAGCGAGGCGGTGAACAGCATCGTGAAGAGCATCTCCGTCATCAAAGACCCCATCATCCGTGCCACCTACATACAGGAGTGCTCGCGAAGGATAGGCATCGCCGAACAGACGCTCATCACGTCGATGAACAAATTCATCCGCCAAGAAGTGGATGAGAAGGGCAAAGAGGCGGAGCGCGAGGCGAGAGCCGCGCAGGCCCAACAACCTCCGCAGACCCAACAGCGATTGCAACCCAAGGAGCAGACGCAGAAGGTGCAGGAGATAGAGGAGATGCTCATCCAACTGGTGGTCAGACACGGCGAGACGGTCATCTTCCACAATGTGGAGACCGACGACAACCAGACGATAGACGTGACGGTGGCACAATACATCTATTACGACCTGGAGGGCGACCATCTGGAGTTCACCAACCCGCTGTATCAGCGCATCCTGCAAGAGGCGGTGACTCATGCCGGCGAGCAAGGGTTTGTGGCGATGACATACTTCAACCATCATTCCGATTTCGAGGTGAGCAGCCTGGCGGCGCGCCTGACCGCCGACGACGGCATCTTCACCGAGCATTTGAAGTTGAACCCGACGGAAGAGTATCTGCGGAACTTGGCAAAGCATCTGGTGCTCGATTTCAAGCAGAACTGGGTGGAGCAACGGCTCATGTCACTACGACGTGACCTGAGTCTGGCCGCCGGCGACGCGGAGAAGATGACACAGGTGCTGAAGGATATCAAAGAGATGAGCGAACTGCGCAACCTGCTCGGTTCGAAAGTGGGGAGACGGGTGGCACGTTGAACATTGAACGTTGAACGTTGAACATGGGACGTTGAGGATTGAGGTTCTGAGGTAATCACTTTCTTCTCTAAGTTGGAGGGGGTGGCAGGAGGCAGGGGGAGAGTGTCAGGAAATCATTTATAAAGGGGTGAACCAATAAACCAGAAAAAAGTGAAAATACACGATATATTCAAACGGAAAGCAACGGTGAGTCTGACCACCGACATGAAAGAACGAGAGCGGCTGGTAAGCCAGACGCTCACGCAGATGAACTGTGACTTTCGCTGGGAAGACGAGCAGGACGAGCGGGTGGTGGCTTTCGACTATCAGAACGGGCATTTCCGTATCCGTATAGAAAAGGATACCCCCTATGTCCGCCTGATGTACCTCTTTTTCTATAACACCTCGGCCGATAACCTGCAACTGGTGAGGCATATCTGCAACCAGTGCAACCTGAACAGCGAGTGCGAGCGCATCGTCTATTCCACTAATGAAGAGAAAAACGAGGTGGATGTGCACGCCATGTCGGGTGTGCTGCTGACGGGGTATAATTCCCGCGATACTCTGGCCCGTGCCATGCAGTCGATGTTCAGTTGGCAAAACGCGTTTGACCGCCGTTTCAAGGAACTGCAGAATGCCGACAAATCGCCGGAGCACGATGTGGAGCGGGCTGCGATGGCATGGGGACACGAGATGTCGCTGTTGAGAGAGATGGAGATGACCCACGTGTTTGAGGAGGGTGTGCGCGACCCCGCCGAGGACAGCACACGGGTTATCCTGAAAGACATCGCCATGAGAGCCTTCGGCCTGAAAGGCATGGATATCAAGGCTATCAGCATCATGGAAGGCTCGATGGGTGGAATGACCATCGTGGATGACTTCGCAGCGAATCTGTCGCCACGTCAGTTGGTCATCGGGGAAATCAGCAAGGCAGCCCGCGCCACGGCTGTGGTGACCTACACTGAACCTGGCATCAAAGAGCAGCGCACGATGATGGTGATGCTGAGCAATCACGGGGGCGACGACAAGACGCTCTACTACCGTCTGACCATGACCATAGAACCCCTGTCGGCGAGTTTTCATCGGGTGCATTTCGGTCAGCAAGCCAATCTGCCGCAGACCGTGTCGGTGCTTATCGCCATCGACCAAGTGAGCGACAAACAGCGCAACGACGAGTTCCGTTATATGTGGAAAGAGGCGATAGAGAAGGGGAAGGCTGACGATACTGACTCGCTGACCGACGAGCAGAAGTTGGTGTGGGAGTTTACGCAGGAGTCGTTGGCGAAAGACCTGTATCACGGCCGCCGGTTGTTCGGAAACGACTGCTACGCCGAGGCGTTGGTCTATCTGGAGCGCGCATTTGGGCGACTGATGCAGGATTTCCACAAACTGCGCAACAGTCAGAAAGAGACATTCTTTGAGGTGTGCTACCTCATCGGGTTCTGCTACAGCGAACTGCGCCAATATGACCGCGCGATGTATTACCTGGACTTCACCTCACCCCTGCGGCGCATCACCTATACGACGGAGATGGTCAACAGCATGGTCAATTCGCACGACTTCCGCGCCGAGCACATGGTGGACAGCCTAATCAGCGAGTTGGAGGGAAATCAGGAGGATGACGAGGAAGAAGGGCCGCTGCTCGACAGCAATGTGCGCAACTTCTACCATTTCCTCCGTCGCCGCAAGGTGTATCTGCTCATTGAGCGGGAGAGTTATTTGGAGGTGCGCACTATACTCAAGAAAATGCTCGATGAGCCTGAAAACAGCGATTTCGCTATCAACGAACTGGCCTATCTGAACAAAATTATCCCCGATTTCAGCGACGAGGGTTCCAATGACCCGCTGCTCAAGGGTATGTAAAGGGAGATACCGCTCACAGCGTTCGCATTATTAGGAAGTTAAAGAAGTTATCATAAACATCAAATCTCAAATATCTGACCTCAAGTAGGTTTCCCCTTCCTTCGGAGGGGGAGAGGGGGAGGTTTCACAAATGCTCTACATACACTGGATAATATTCGTCGTTTATGTGGTGGTGACCTTGGGTACCATCATTGCCATGCTGATGGACAACCGTCAGCCGGCGAAGGCGTTGGTCTGGTTGTTGGCATTGGTCTTCCTGCCGGTCATCGGCGTCATCCTTTATTTCTTTTTCGGCCAGAACACCCGTCGCGAGCGTTACATCAGCAAGCAGAGCCTGGACCAGTTGACTCACCGCTCGATGCTGGGGTTTGTAGAGCAGCGCAGTTTGCAGTTGCCCGGGGATTACCGCAACCTTATCCGTCTATTTGCGAGCAACGGTTGGTCGCTGCCTTTCAAAAACAACGAGGTAGATATCTATACAGACGGTTACACGTTCTTCCCCGCATTGTTGAGCGAGATTGCACAGGCGAAGCACCATATTCATATCGATACGTATATCTTCGAGGACGACCCGCTGGGCTATCTGGTCAGCGACGCGCTCATTACCAAGGCGGAGGAAGGAGTCGAGGTGCGGGTCATCTACGACGATGTGGGGTGCTGGAAAGTGCCGTCGGCGTTCTTTGAGCGGATGCGCGAGGCGGGTATTGACGTGCACGCGTTCATGCCCGTGAAATTCCCGGCATTCACAAGCAAGGTGAATTACCGTAATCACCGCAAACTGTGCGTCATCGACGGCAAGGTAGGTTTTATCGGCGGCATGAATATCGCACAGCGCTATGTGAAAGGCACGAAGGTGCAGCCTTGGCGCGACACTCATCTGCGCATACACGGCGGCGCTGTCTATGGCATACAGTGTGCCTTCCTCGTGGATTGGTACTTCGTGGACCGCACACTCATATCCGACCGTTCGTTCTATCCGGAGTTTGACGGAAGCATCGTGAACAACTGTCTGGCGCAGATAGTCACCAGCAACCCTACGAGCGAGTCGCCGGAGATGATGCACGGCTACGTGAGCATCCTGCACAACGCGAAGAAATACGTGTATATGTCCACCCCCTATTTCCTGCCTACCGAGACGGTGCTCTTCGCCATGCGCTCGTGTGCCCAGTCGGGTGTGGATGTGAGGCTGATGATACCGATGAAAGCCGATGCCAAAGTGGTGAAGTGGGCGAGCCGTTCGTTTCTGATGCAGGCTGCCGATGACGGGGTGAAGATTTATTTATATAAGGAGGGGTTCAACCACTCGAAATTGCTGATATGCGACGACAGTCTGTGTTCGTGCGGTTCGACGAACATCGACTTCCGTAGTTTTGAGAATAATTTCGAGTCGAATGTGTTTTTCTATGACCGGACAATGGCGCTGCGATTGAAAGAGGTGTTTGAGGAAGATATGCGTCATTCAGTGCCGCTCGAGGAGGTGAAGGAAATCAAGGAGCGCAGTTTCCTCAAACGTCTGTGGGAGTCGTTTGTCCGTCTGTTTGCGCCGATGCTCTGAACAGCGAGAAATTGACGCTGCCGTAGGCGCGGTGCTCCACAAAATGCGGGTCGGCGCTGAAGTCATTGCGCTTTCCGTGCTCAAATACCAGAATACCGTCTTCTTTCAATAATCCGTGCTCGAAGATGAGCGACGGGATGCTCTCCAATTGCTCCAAAGCATAGGGGGGGTCGGCAAAAATAAGGTCGAACTGTTGGCGGCATGAGCGCACGAAACGGAACACGTCGCCACGGATGAGCGTCACATCGTCGGTGCCCAGTTTTTGCAAGCATTGGCGGATGAAGGCGCAGTGGTCGCGGTCGGCCTCGACGCTGATGACCTGGCTGCAACCGCGTGAGAGCAGTTCCAACGAGATGCTGCCGGTTCCGGCAAAGAGGTCCAAGGCCATGGCCCCGTCGAAATCGATGTAACCGTTGAGCACATTGAAAATGTTCTCTTTGGCGAAATCGGTCGTGGGCCGCGCCTTAAACGAGCGCGGTATGTCGAAATGACGGCCTTTGTATTTTCCGGTGATGATACGCATTCTTTTAAGTTTTGGAGGGGAAGGAGTTTTGAAGTGGAAGTTAAAGAAGTTAAAGAAGTTAAGGAAGTTAAAGCCAATACTTAGGAGTTCAGAAGTTCAGAAGTTCAGGAGTTCAGACAATACTGCTCCATTATTGGGCTATCTACTCCCCTCGCCCTTTGGAGAGGGGTTGGGGGTGAGGCCGGGTTGGGGGTGAGGCTTTTTATTTATTCCATCAGCCCCATGTCGTAGGGCATGTCCTTAGTATGGTTGTCGGACGGGTTGATGACACTGACATTTCTCAGGAAATGGCGCAAACGCTCGGTGAGCCACTCCTCATGGGGTATCTCTCCGACCAGACGCAACTCGTCGGTCTCAGCATTCAGTCCAGTCTGGCGCCACACATAAAGCAGATAATAGAGCGAGTCGTATTCTTCGGCTGTCTGGAAGGTGTTGTAAAACTTCACGCGGTTTTGCCAACTGTAGAACATCTCCACCTGTTTGTCGTGGAAATAGGCAAATAGTTTCTTGCGCTGCCCGTTGTTGGCCTCGATGCGCAGATGACGCCATACGGGCAGGCTGACCGGCTGATAATGGATGTCGGTGAAATGGTCCTCGACCACAGTCTTTAGGTCTTTTTGCAGCGCGAACACAGCCACGCTATACAGTTCGGCGATGATGACGTGAGCAATGTCTTCGTCATCATGCCCCAAGTAGGTGTGACGATAGAGCACCGGCGCCTCTTCCTCCTGAAACTCATCGAGCGGCACCAGCAATACCGGACTGTTGACCATCACTTCCACATGGTCGTAATGGCGCGACAGTAACGGTGACGACTTGAACGCCTCGCGCAGATTGGCTGCGGCGGAGATGCCGTTGCGCAGATGAAACGGCTCAAATTCTATCTTGTCCGCCTCGTCGTAGTGGGCGGTGGCAAATGCCATGGATTGTTCGCTGATGCGGATGATAAGTTGTTTCATGTTTTTTTGGTTGTTTTGGGAATTGGTCGTTTGGTCGTTTAGGGAGCCCCTCCCCATCCTTTTTCATTCCCAGTTCCCGCTGTTGCCGTTGTCTTGGGTCAGGTCACCGATTTTCAGTCCCGGGTATCTGCCTGCCGCGTCGGCTGCTTCGGTCAGATTGCCGATGCTGTTGTCGTCGAGCCCTTTGAGGTATTGATGATAGAGCGCGCCGCACTGCATGAGAGGGATGACCTTGCCCGAACGGGTGATGGCCGCCGAGGCAGCCAGATCGAACGTCTCGCCGTCGGAGTAGGGGACATACTGCAACGAGTCGGCCAGATAACCACCTTGGATGAGCGTGGCGAAGTCGGGCGCATATTCACCTTGGGTTTGGAGATAGCGCTCCTCGGCTTGGCGTATCTTCAGCAATCGCTCTTTCACGACAGTTTCCCGTTCCTCGCATTGCCGCTGGAACCGCATGGGACGGCTCACACTCCAAATACATGCCACAGCCAAAGCCACGACACAGATTATCAGGATATGATTGCGCTTAATTCTCACGCGAATAGTTGCTGAAGTGAAAAATAATGATTACTTTTGTCAGCCGTTGTGTGCCAACCGCTTGCAAAAGTACACATAATTTCTGAAATACTATCATCCATAGCATAAAATGATTGCTCAAGAACTGAAACACCAAATACTACAGGCCTTCGCATTTGAGCCGACGCCTGAGCAGGATGCGGCCATACGCACGTTCTGTGACTTCCTCACTGACCGTGACCCCATGGCTGTGATGGTGATGCGCGGCAGCGCCGGAACAGGTAAGACGGCATTGGCCAGTGCCATTGTGCGGGCGTTGACGGCGTTGAAACAGCAGTTGCTGCTCTTGGCACCCACGGGCAGGGCGGCGAAGGTGTTCTCGCTCAACAGCGGTCATGATGCTTATACCATCCATCGGCGCATCTATCGGCAGGAGACGTTCACGGGCGAGATGACGGGGTTTCAACTCAATTTCAACCAATATCACGATTTGTTGGTGATGGTCGATGAGGCGTCGATGATAGCCAACGACTCCTACGGTGAGGCGGCATTCGGCAGCGGGCGGTTGCTCGACGACCTGGTCAAATACGTCTATAGTGGGCAGAACTGCCGCATGGTGCTGATAGGCGACCGCGCGCAGTTGCCGCCTGTAGGCGAGGAGGAATCGCCCGCCTTGTTGGCGGATGTCTTGCATGGCTACGGGATGAAGGTCTATGAGAGCGACCTCAATCAGGTGCTGCGTCAGTCCGAACAGTCGGGCATCCTCTACAATGCCACCGTCGTGCGCCAGATGATTACCCGAGATGAGATGACGCAGTTGCCGAGAATCCGTTTTCATGGCTTCGCAGATATCCGCATGGTGCCGGGCGACGAACTGATAGAGTCGCTTAACAGCAGTTACAGCCGTGTGGGCATGGATGAGACCATCGTCATCACCCGCAGCAACAAACGCGCCAATATCTACAACCACGGCATCCGCAACACCGTGCTCGGGCGCGAGGAGCAACTATCCACGGGCGACAGTCTGATGGTGGTGCGCAACAACTATTATTGGTCGGAGCAGGAGAAGGCACCCTTCCCGTTTATCGCCAACGGTGACCGGATGCGGGTGCTGCGCGTGCGCCATCAGCGCGAACTCTACGGCTTTCATTTCGCTGACGCCATCCTCTCGTTTCCCGATTACGATGATTACGAATTGTCGTGCACGGTGATGCTCGATACGCTTACCACCGAGGCGCCCGCCTTGACCCGTGAGCAGAGCGATCAGTTGTTTGCCGCCGTGCAGGAAGATTATGCCGATGTGGCGCAAAAAGCCGAGCGGATGAAGAAAATACGCGATGACAGTTATTACAACGCCCTGCAAATCAAGTTCGCATACGCCGTCACTTGTCATAAGGCGCAGGGCGGACAGTGGGAGCACGTATATGTTGACCAAGGTTACATGACCGACGACATGCTCACCAACGATTACATCCATTGGCTCTACACCGCTTTCACCCGCGCCACTGACACCCTCTTCCTTGTCAACTGGCCCAAGACGCAGACGGAATAGCCCCCTTCCTGACCCTCCCCGAGGGGAGGGAGTAGTTACTGGAATAAACGAAAGCCTCCTAAGACGACGGATTTCATCGATTCGAATTAGGGTTAAAACCCCTAAACCCTAAACCCTCGACCCTAAACCATTTAAACTACGAATTTCACGAATTGAACGAATTAGTTCCTGATAACCAGGTAATTACACTATTCGTTTAATTCGTGAAATACGTAGTCCTAAATAAGAATCCGTCTGATTCGTTATTTTTGAAGTTTAGCGGCTCATGTCAAAGCCCATGCGCAGACCGTTGTAGTTGGTGCTCAGGTCACCGATAGCACTCAGTGTGCCGTTGCCGCTGAGCGAAGCCACTGTCTGAAGCAGGGTGAGCAGTTTCTTACCCTCGAAGAGCAGTGAGATGCCGTTGGTCGTGCCGGTAATATAACCGTTGATGTTGATGCCGAGCAATGCTGTCTTCATGTTGATGGCACCCGAAGAGGGGTCATAAGTATAAGTGCCAGAGAGACCTGTGCCGAGCAATTTGCCCTCAAATTGTTTGTTCTGGGCAAAAGTGAAATAAGTGTTCGACGACTTGATGCCTACGCTGTTGTACACGCTGAGCAGTTTGTTCTCAATCTGCTGGGCCACCACTTCACCGCCAGCCTGAGCCAGCACATTGCTACTGGTGAAAGCCACGCCCGGATTGGTATAGCGCCATGAGCCTACCAGTCCGGCCTCGCTCACTTGGTTGGCACCCAGCACTGACATAATCACATTGCCGAGACCTGAGATAGTATTACCGTCGGTGCCGGTCAATCCGCCAAGCACACCTGTCAGGATATCACCGCCTCCGCAGCCTGACAACACCACGGTTGCCGCTGCCACAACTAATGTTTTGATTTTCTTCATAATAACTATGTTTTTAATGGTTGTATGATTGTTTTGGCAAAAATAAACAATTATTTCGAAAAAACTGACATTTCATCTTTTTTTTTCAGTATTTTTCAACGAAACGGCAGAAAACAAATACGAAATGTGAGAGTTTAGGGTCGAGGGTTTAGTGTTCTTATCCCTCATTCGAATCCGTGAAATCCTTTATTGAAAGGGTTTAGAGTTTAGGGTTTAGTGTTCTTATCTCTCATTCGGATCCGTAAATCTCGTGAAATCCGTTGTTTAATCTTATACGAATTAATCAGTTTTACAAATCCCCGCTGATGTTTGTGAATTTCTTCCACTGCTTATCGCTCGTGTAGTTGTCTTTGGCGCTCCGTTTCACATGCAGTGTTCCTCCTTTCAGGGTGGATTTGGCGAAAGTGCTGCCGCTGATTTTCACGGGAGTGACGCTCAAGACATAGACATCGGTCAGGCTGGCGCATTTGTCGAAAGCCGAACCGCCGATGCTCTTGACAGTGACGGGAATGGTTATCTCCTGCAGCGAAGAGCAACTTTCAAAGGCGCTGCTGCCAATCTCTTTCAAGGCATTGGGGAAGGTGATGTCGAGCAGCGATGTGCAATCGCGGAACATGTCGGAATCAATCTCTTTCAGTCCCACCGGCAGATTGAGTCGGCGCAGGCTGCTGCACCCTCTAAAGGCAGCCGAACCGATTTTCTTGATGGAGTTGGGCAAGTAGATGCTGTCCAGACTGTGGCAGTCGCGGAATGCGTCGTGACCTAACTCATGAATGGAGTTGGGGATGATGACCGAGGTGAGCGACGAACAGTCGCGAAACATATTCGACTCTATTTTCTTCACGCTCCCGGGGAAGGTGAAATGGCGCAGCGAGGTGCAGTTGCGGAAGGCGCCGCTGCCAATCTCTTTCACGCCCGATGGTATCTCGATGGTCTCCATGCTGCTGCAGTCGGCGAAGGCGTCGTGCTCTATTTTTTTCACGCTTATGGGGATGTTGATGTAGATAAGGTTACTGCACCCCTCGAATGTGTCGTCGGGGATGACATCGATGGTCGAGGGAAACTCAAACGACTCCAATGATTTGCAACCGCGGAAGACACCGCTGCCCATCTTTTTCAGACCGGCAGGCAGATGGATTTCTGTCAGCGAGGCGCAATCCTTGAACAAATCCGATGGCAGTTCACTGATATTGTCGGGTATCGTAATCTCACGGAGTGAGGCACAGTCGGCGAAGGCTCCCTGACCGATTTTCTCCACAGTGCGCGGTATCTCTATCGATGACATTCCTACACTGCCTGAGAAGGCGCCCGAGGCGATTTCTTCCACATAATAGGTGACGGAGTCCTTCTCCACTTTCTCCGGGATAATCACGTCGCCAATATAGCCGTCGGGATGTTTCACCACGATGGCTGTCTCTTTCTTCGCGTTAAACTGGTAATAAACGCCATCAACGGCAGCACGGTCCTTTTTCAGTATTTTGATGTCTATGGCCGACATGCCTATACAGGTAAGAATGGCGATGGTCAAAAGGATAATTCGTTTCATAGGTATAATGTTTTTGAGGGAAGATAGAAGGAGATAAAAGGAGATAGAAGGAGATAAAAGACGTATGTTCTAATACTGATTCCTTGTTCGTCGGGAATGCAATTAACTTTCCCTTCTGCTGCCGACCGCTGGTTCCCGATGAACGAGCCCCCTCCCTTAGGGGAGGAGCCCCCTCCCTTCTTAATGGGTAGGGGAGGGGGTTATTCTCGTATTACAATCCTGCCAATTTGATGACTTGGTCGATGGCCGGGGACAGCCCGTCGGGGTTCTTGCCGCCTGCCGTGGCGAAGTGTGGTTGGCCGCCACCGCCGCCTTGTATCAGTTTGGCTGCCTCGCGCACAAGTTGGCCGGCATTCAGTCCGAGGTCCTTCACCATGTCGTCGCTCAGCATCACGTTCAGGGTGGGTTTGCCGCCTGTAGTGCCGACGACGCAGAGCAGACGCTCAGGCACGGCTTGACGGATTTTGAACACCAGGTCTTTCGCTCCCTGGGCTTCCATCGGCAGAATAGTTCTGATGACCTTTATGCCGTTTATCTCTTGTGCTTTTGACAGTAACGCGTCTTTAGCGCGCTCCACGGCCTGGGCTTGGAATGCCTCGATGTCTTTCTTCATCGAGTCATGCTCATCGATGTATTTCTTGATGACACCCTGCAGGTCCTTGGCATTGTTGAACAGGTTGCGGACGGCTTTCAGACCGTCTTCCAACTGATAAATCAGTTCCTCGCAGTTCTTGCCGGTTCTGGCTTCCACACGACGGATGCCAGCAGCCACGCTGCTCTCAGCCACAATCTTGAAGAATCCGATGCGGCCTGTGCTGCTTGCATGGATGCCGCCACAGAGTTCGCAACTGTCGCCGAAGCGCACCACGCGCACCTTGTCACCGTATTTCTCACCGAAGAGTGCCATCGCACCGAGTTTCTTCGCTTCCTCGATGGGAGTGTCGCGGTGCTCGTCGAGAGGCAGGTCTTGACGCACGAGGTCATTGACAATACGCTCCACTTGACGCAACTCTTCGTCGGTCACTTTCTGGAAGTGAGAGAAGTCGAAACGCAAGAGGTCGGGACTGACAAACGAGCCTTTCTGCTCCACGTGAGTGCCCAATACCTCGCGCAGTGCCTGATGCAACAGGTGGGTGGCGGTATGGTTGGCGGCGGAAGCGTCGCGCAGGTCGGTATCGACACATGCCATGAACTCGGCTGCGGGGTCTTTGGGCAGTTGCTTCACGATGTGGATGCTCTGCCCGTTCTCGCGTTTGGTGTCGATAATGTCGATGGTCTCCTGCTCATTGCAGATGACGCCGCGGTCGCCAGTCTGGCCGCCCATCTCGCCATAGAACGGCGTATAGTCGAACACCAGTTCGTAGAAGGTCTGCTTCTTCTGTGTCACCTGACGGTAGCGCAGGATATGGCAGGTGTATTCCGTATAGTCATAACCTACAAATTGCTGCTCGCCTTCCTGCAATTCGGTCCAGTCGCTGCTTTCCACGGCGGCGGCGTTGCGGGCGCGGGCTTTCTGCTTCTGCATCTCCTCGTCGAACTGTTTCTCATCGACGGTCAGACCGTTCTCACGGCAGATGAGTTGGGTCAGGTCGAGCGGGAAACCGTAGGTGTCGAACAGACGGAACGCCTGTACACCGTCGAGTTCGGTCTTGCCCTCTGCCTTCAGCGCGTCCATGGCATTGCCCAGGAGGGCGATACCCTTGTCAAGCGTGCGGAGGAATGCGTCTTCCTCTTCCTTGATGACGCGGCTGATGAGTTGCTGCTGTGCGGGCAGTTCGGGATAGGAGGCTCCCATCTCCGCCACGAGCGTGGGGATGAGTTTGAAAATTAACGCCTCTTTCTGTCCGAGGAAGGTGTATGCATAGCGCACGGCACGGCGCAAGATGCGGCGGATGACATAACCGGCCTTGGCGTTGCCCGGCAGTTGTCCGTCGGCGATAGAGAACGCCACGGCGCGCAGATGGTCGGCGATGACACGCATGGCCACGTCGGTCTCTTCCTTCTCGCCGTAGTTCATGCCCGACAGACGGGATATCTCAAGGATGAACGGCTGGAAAATGTCGGTGTCGTAGTTGGAGTGTTTGCCCTGAATGGCGCGCACCAGACGCTCAAAGCCCATACCTGTGTCGATGACGTTCATTGACAGTTTCTCCAGCGAGCCGTCGGCCTTGCGGTTGAACTGCATGAACACGAGGTTCCATATCTCGATGACCTGCGGGTCGTCTTTGTTGACCAGTTCGCGGCCGGGCACTTTCGCCTTCTCCTCGTCGGTACGTGAGTCAAGGTGTATCTCCGAGCAGGGGCCGCAGGGACCTGTGTCGCCCATCTCCCAGAAATTGTCGTGTTTGTTGCCGTTGAGGATATGGTCGGCGGGCACGTGCTTGGCCCAGTAGCCGGCAGCCTCGTCATCGCGCTCCAGATTCTCCTCCTTGGAACCTTCAAACACGGTCACATAGAGGTCTTTGGGGTCGAGGTGGAGCACATCCACCAGATATTCCCATGCCATGTCGATGGCACCCTCTTTGAAGTAGTCGCCGAAACTCCAGTTACCCAACATCTCAAACATGGTGTGGTGATAGGTGTCATGGCCTACCTCTTCCAGGTCATTGTGCTTGCCGCTCACGCGCAGGCATTTCTGTGAGTCGGCCCGGCGGCGCGGTTCGGGGTCGCGGGTGCCGAGTATCACGTCTTTCCATTGGTTCATGCCGGCGTTGGTGAACATCAGTGTGGGGTCGTCTTTGATAACCATCGGTGCGGAGGGCACAATGGCGTGTCCTTTCGACTCAAAATACTTCTTGAAGGAGTCGCGGATTTCGTTTGCTGTCATCATAAATTATTGATACTGTTATTCTTTTTCAAAAATATGGTGCAAAGGTACGATTAAGCGAGAGAAAAAGCAAACTTTTTGTGCTTTTTCCGAGCGAAAGTACCTTCGACGCAGTCAAAGGTACGAATAAACGAGAGAAATGAAAAGGAAAAAACGTCTTTTCTTTTTCATTTCCGAGTGAAAGTACCTTCGATGCGGACAAAAGTACATGTTATTTAGACATAAGGACAAAAGTACATGTTATTTAGACATAAGAACACAAGGACACAAGAACATATTATTTCGACATAAGTACAAAAGTACATAAAATCTAAACACAAATTGCCATAAACGACCATAAATTGACCATGAATAGATATTTAACGTCAGTTCGATGAATTTATTTGTTTCTTTTTTTGTGCCACTCCATGGCAGAAATCTTTCAAATATTATTCAAATCTGATAGTACCTAATGTAAAACTTTTGAAAGATTTGGCTTAAATTTGTAAAATTTGACTTCCGCTTCTCACGTCGACCGTTGGTTCTCGCCAAAGGCGACTACTTAAAAATTCGTCGAACTCACGTTATTTAGACAAAAGTACAAAAGTACATAAGAACTTAACACAAATTGCCATAAACGACCATGAATAGACCATGAATAGATATTTATGTTCTTATGTCTTTATGTCTAAAAAAGTCTTTATGTCATAAGATATATGTTCTTATGTCTTTATGTATAAAAAAGTTCTTATGTCAGAAAAAGGCGCGTAATTATTTGATGTATTGATATTTTTTTGTATCTTTGTCCTATTGCTTGACGAGCGTAATCATCCCCTCGAGTGTGACGAAATGTTTATGGCGATGATACCATAGAGATAACGCGTTATACGATTGGTGGTCATCAGATCGATGCGCCGCTACCTGGCATCAACATCGTCCGTTACAGCGATGGAACCACAAAGAAAGTGATTGTGAAATAAAATCATCGTTGAATGTCATTATCCGTTTATAGTGTGCTCGAAACATCCATTCATTCCCAGCATGCTATAAACGGTTTTTTATGTCCGAACAAGAATGGTGCGAATAGACACGAAGGAATTTTTTTCGAATACGAATACCCGAATAATCCTCTGTTCCATTCTTCATGCCAGTTTACATGAACAAGTCTTTTAGGGTTACAGTATTTTGGAATATACTGCTATACTGATTGTTTGCCAATCCGAAGGTGGTGACAAGAACCGGGTGGATAGCCATTCGTACATTGTTTGCTGCACGGAAAGCCCTGACTCGTCGCTCAATGTTGTCATAGTCTTTCTTCATCATGGAATAGTCACCGTCATAGAATTTCATCTCACATACGTTGACAACCTTGTCTGCCCTTTTTATGATGAGATCTATCTGTGCTTTTTCCTCTGCGGCTTGGGGCGTTGTCCATGAATACACATTGGTGATTACCCCAGCTATTCCCAAAGCCTGCTCTATTTGTTTGTGATGGTTTAGGCATAGTTGTTCAAAAGCCAATCCTGCCCAAGTGTCATGCTGTCGGGTTCCTATTTGGTATTGCCAGAAAGGCTTGTCCGTGCCTCCATACTTCTTGATAAACTTATAGTAGAAAAGAGAGAACGGGTCTATCAACTGGTGGATGCTCATCTTAGACTTGTTTCCATAACTATGATAGCAGCGGATGAAGTCACAGTCGATAAGGTCTTGCAAGATGGTGGTGAATTCACCACCGCTCTCCATCTTTGTCGCCTTTATTAATTCATCCCTTGTCAGTCCCTTGTTCTTTGAACTCAAAGCAGAGATAACCTTAATATAGTTCTCTGATTTGTCGAACAAAGAGGCATACAGGGCATTGAACTCGTCATCAAGGCGACCTTTCTCAACAAAGAACATCTCATCCACATTCTGCGACAGACTGGCTCCGCGCCGGATGTTTTTCAAATAAAAAGGTATTCCTCCCATTATCATATAGCACTCGGCTATCTCCTTGTCCTCCATCAATATACCACGGCTGTCAAGATACTGCCTGCACTCAGCCAGCGTAAACGGACGAATATAGAGTTTCTGCGTCACTCTGTTATGCAGTCCGCCTCTGTTCTTCAGAATCTTTTTCGTCATCCATGAGGTGGCTGAACCGCACACAATCAGAATGATGTCATTCTGAGTTACTGCCCAGTCGTTCCAAAAATGTTCCAAGGCAGAGACAAGATTGCCTCCTCTGGAATCCATCCAAGGTAACTCGTCAATGAATATGACACGTTTTCCGTCTGTTTGTACAGTTTCCAACAAATCTCGTAGTTTGTCAAAAGCCTCATACCATGTGCGAGGCTTTGTGTATTTTTTGCCATTGGCATACCTGTTGAGCGATGTTGTAAAACTTGCCAGCTGTTCGCGCTTGCCCTTCTTGGCGAGACCTGTCAATTTGAAGGTGTACTTGTCATCAAAGTAGGTGTTGACAAGAAAGGTCTTGCCTACACGTCTGCGCCCATATACAACTACTAACTCCGCTTCCTTGGATGATACGATCGCATCTAAATGTTTTATTTCCGCTTCACGGCCAATCAAGATGTCTTGTACTTGCTCCATATCAAATGACTTTTTGAATGTGGTGCAAAGGTAATAAGAATTATTGGATTTGCAAAGAAAGCTGCAGACTTTCGCTCCAAAAGTAGATTTGTTTTGTTAGATTTGGCTGTAAAGTTTGCAATAAAGTTCCAAAAACAGTATTGTGAACATACAAGAAACCTCGGATGGAAAGATGGTTGGTGACCATAATGTGCATTATGCTATGCCCAACAGAGTGTTATAATGCTCTATAAGGGTTTCATGTATGCCTTATTTATCGGGCATAATCCAAGCCCCTAAATCGGGTAGCGCAAATATTTTTATCCTTCTCACTTGGGTATTAACAGAAAAACCTTTAATTTTGCATCCGACAACGGTAAAAGATTTCGTATTTAGAAACTTATGGCAGCAAAGAACGAGAAGAATCTGAAATTGTATTACTCCATCAAGGAGGTGGCCGAGATGTTCGACGTGAAGGAGAGCCTGCTTCGCTATTGGGAGACGGAGTTTCCGCATCTCAAACCGAAAACCACGGGCAATAAAGTGCGTCAATATACCGAGAAGGATATTGAGCAGATACGTCTTATTTATAATCTCGTGAAGGTGCGCGGTTTCAAGATTGCCGCTGCCCGTAAAATGCTGAATGAGAACCGCGACGGCAGCGACCAGAATGCCCGCATCATTGACAGTCTTATCGTTGTGCGCGATGAGTTGAAAGCCCTCAAAGCCCAACTCGACGGACTGTCATAAAAATATAGCCTTTTGAAAAGATTGTCGTTACGACGATCCTTATTATGCGAACAGAATAGATTGTGTTGAGGGGATAAAGATAGCCACATCTACTTATTATTCACCACAATGAGGAATAACTCAAACCTATGAGGAAAAAAACGACATATGGCAGCAATGACAAGGAGTTGGATCGCATGAGCGGCCTGACAACAATTAAATACTTGGTACTTCTTGTATTACAAGGCTTTGTATACTACGCAAACGCTCAGTCCGCAGTACCATGTTTAGAAATTGATTCTATTAAAACAGAGTATGCCATACACGATGAAATTACTTTTAATTTCAGAAAAAATTGCGAGGAAAAGGTCATTATATCTATATCTTTAGAAAAAAAAGTAAATGATAGTTGGGTTTTATTTGCAGAAGATATTTTTCAGATACCCCATATTTATAAGGTAGAGAAAGCCATATTTTTAAAGGAGAATGAAAATTATAGAAAAGAAAAATGGAAGATAAAAAGGACATTGTATAGAAAAGGGTGTGATAATACGTATAGATTCAGGTACAAAATAAGAAAAACAAATATGGAATTGATAAGCACGGAATATTCAAATTGTTTTCATTTAAAAAAATGATAAAATCATGGGGAAGGCCCTCCTAAAAAGCCAGGCAGTCCCGCTTTATTAGCCCCATTAAATCAATTTGCCCATTAGCCTAATAAATTATCCCTTAATCACTGATACTCAAACTTTTGCGCTCCGAAGCCGAAAATGGTTTCGGGGGTGATTTGTGCGGCCTCTTTCTTGGTCAGTTGGCGGCTCCAGGGAACGCGCTGCGTGGTGGGAGCCCCGGTACCGCTGTTGTTGTATTCCAAATAGCGGGCGGTCTGCTCGTTGGCGGTGTTGCCCCAGTTGTGCCAACCTTCGGGACGGATGTGCCCGCCCATCTCGCAATTCATGAACAAGGTATAGGCGTAGGGGCGCCACGGACGACCCAGATAGACCTTGTTGACGCCCTCGTCGGCTGTCAGGCGGCAGCGGTTGAACACATAGCCGTATGGGATGTCCTGCGGGGTTGATGCGGCTGTGATGTAGGAGTTGATGCGGCTGTGTATCTCGCAGTTCTCAAACCATACGGTGGAGGGTCCGAAGATGAAATCGGTGGTACCCTCGATGTAGCAGTCACGGAAATAGAGGCGTGTGCCCGCCTTGCCCGTATAGACAGTGTCCTGATGTCCCAGCAGGTGGCAACCGATGATGCGGATGCGGTCGCCCTCGGTGTGTAGCGCCACGGCTTGTCCCAACCGTGCGGAATTGTTCTCGATGGTGATGTTTTTCAGCGTGATGGCGTCGCCCTCCACCTTCAGCGTGTAGGTGCGGAAGGTGCCCATACCCTGCTCGGTGCCCGCCAGTCGGATGTTGGCATGGTCGTCGTAGGTGATGACGGTCTGGTTGACATCCTCGCCCAATATCTCGATGTTGTCGAGCCACGAGGGGATGATGAGTTTTTCCTTATACACACCGCATTTCACGAAGATGACCTTGTGGTAATCCATAAACGCGCGGCACACCTCGACGGCTTCGCCCACGGTGCGGAACTGCCCTGTGCCGTCGCGCGCCACGACGAGCGTGTCGGGGTTGTCGTATGGTCTGGCAGCGTAAACGCCAAGCACACCGATATATAATAATAAGGTAAAAACGAAACGTTGCATAGACAATATGGTTTTAATAGATTAGGAGCCCATTCCAAGGGCATGAACAGTCTCTCAAAATGAGTTATGATGTTACTTGATGAATGAAGGGTTTGACAATTCCCTCCCCGGGAAGGGATGGGGTGGGGGCTTTACCTTATTTGCAGTATCTCTTGCAGTCCTTGGATGGTCTTGAGGTTGATGATGATGGCCTTCACGTCTTCTCGGTCATGGACGCGCATGTCGATGGTGCCGTCGAAGATGCCGTCATTGCTGGAGATGACCACCTTGCGCAGGTTGACACTCATCTGCCGTGAGAGCACCTGCGTCACCTCGTTGAGCAGTCCTATACGGTCGATGCCGCGTATCTGTATCGACGCGTCGAAGAGCATCACCTTGTGCATGTCCCATTTGGCGTCGATGATACGGTTGCCGTAACTGGATTTCAGTTTTGTTGCCACCGGGCAGTCGCGCTTGTGTATCTCGATGTGGTTTTTGTTGTCGATAAACCCGAGCGTGTCGTCGCCGGGAATAGCATGGCAACAAACCGGGAAGATATAGCGGTGGATATTGTTTTCGGTGATAAAAATAGGTTTCTTGCGGTTGAAACTCTTGTCCACGGTGATGAGGCCGTTGGGGTCGTTCTGTCCCTTCTGTCCTTCTTGGTCTTTCTTTTTGCTGTCGCCGCTGCTGAGGAAGGGCACATATTTTCGCCATCCGCCGCCTTTTTTCTGGAGGAGCATCTCGATGTCCTTGTCGCTGAGCAGAATGCGCCGCTCGCCGATGGCTTCAAGCAACATGTCGTGCTTGGCCATGTCATGGAACGCGCACAGTTTGTCCATCACCGAGGTGGTCATTTGCAATCCGTTCTTTTCCAAGAATGCCGTCAGGATGTCTTCTCCGTTTTTCTGTTTCTCGCGTCCGTATTTTCTCAAGACGGCTTCAATCTTTGCCTTTGCCTTTGCCGTGGTGGCGAATTCGAGCCAGTTGGGTTCCACATGCTGCGAATTGGAGGTGAGAATCTGCACCTGGTCGCCGCTTGACAGGCGGTGGCTCAGCGGCACGAGTTTATGGTTGACCTTTGCGCCGATGCAATGGCTTCCGAGGAACGTGTGGATGGAGAAAGCGAAGTCGAGCACGGTGCACCCCAAGGGCAGGCGTTTGATTTCTCCTTTCGGCGTGAACACGAAAATCTCTGACGCGAAGAGATTGAGTTTGATGGCATCGAGGAAGTCCATCGCGTCGGGTTGCGGGTCGTCGAGAATCTCCTTGATGGTGCGCAACCAGCCGTTCAACTCGCTTCCTTCCTGCAAATCTTCGTCATCGTCGGCGTTGTTGTCTTGCTCGTCGGCCGTTTGTCCTTCTTTGTTCTTGTCTTTGTATTTCCAATGGGCTGCAAATCCCTGTTCGGCTATCTCGTTCATGCGCTCTGAGCGTATCTGTACCTCGACCCATTGCGCTTCGTTGTCATTGGTGTTGGGCAGATTCTCTTCTGATTTCAACGTCGACATCAATGTCAGATGCAGAGCCTGATAGCCGTTGGCTTTTGGCGTGCTCACCCAGTCGCGGAAACGGTCGGGGTGGGCGGTGTATAATTCCTGCAAAGCCAAATAGATGCTGAAACACTCGTCTTTCTCTTTCTTGGGGTTTTGCGGGGTGAAGATGATGCGTACCGCCAGGATGTCATAAATCTCGTCGAAGGTGACGTGCTTCTTTTGCATCTTCGTCCAAATGGAGTAGGGCGATTTCACCCTGCCCTTGATGATGTAGTTGATACCCATCTCGTCGAGTTTTTCACGGATGGGTTTGGTGAAGTTCTCGAAGAGTTCGTCGAGCGATTTGGATTTCTTCGCCAGTTTGCGCTTGATGTCGGCATAAGTGTCGGGATGTTCATAGCGGAAACTGAGGTCTTCCAGTTCGTTTTTGATTTTGTTAAGTCCCAGTCGGTTGGCGATCGGCGCGTAGAGGTAGATGGTCTCTCCGGCTATCTTGTATTGTTTGTTGGCGGGCTGGCTGCTGAGCGTGCGCATGTTGTGCAGACGGTCGCAGATCTTGATGAGGATGACGCGGATGTCGGTGCTCATCGTGAGCAGCAGTTTTTTGAAGTTCTCGGCCTGTGCCGATGCCTGGTCGCCGAAGATGCCGCCTGAGATTTTGGTCAGTCCGTCAACGATTTGTGCTATCTTCTCGCCGAAGATATTGGCTATGTCATCGACCGTGTAGTCGGTGTCTTCCACCACGTCGTGAAGCAGTGCGCAACAGATACTCGTCGAACCCAGTCCCATCTCTTTCGACGCTATCATGGCTACGGAGATGGGATGCATGATGTATGGCTCACCCGAAAGGCGTCGAACTCCTTGATGTGCTTTCTTGGCGAAGTTGAATGCCTTGGTGATGATGTCTAATTTCTTCCTGTGCGGAGATGAGATGTAGGAGTTGAGCAGTTCTTGGAAGGCATCGTTGACCATCTTCTCCTCGGCGGTCTCTTTCTCCTGGTCATAGGCGGGCTTAAGTTCTTCCATACACTGTTGCCTTTCTTGATATTAACAGGTCGGTCGCCTCGATTTACACGGTCTTACTTCTTCTTGCCTTTTCCTTTTGCCGGAGCGGGTGCGGCCTTGGCCTGTTGCTTGTTGTTTTTGGCGGGAGCGGCTTGCTTATTGTTTTTGGCAGGTGCGGCTTGCTGCTTATTGTTTTTGGCGGGTGCGGCTTGCTGCTTGTTGTTTTTGGCGGGAGCGGCTTGCTGCTTGTTGTTTTTGGCGGGTGCGGCTTGCTGCTTATTGTTCTTGGCGGGAGCAGCCTGTTGTTTGTTGTTCTTGGCGGGTGCTTCCTGTTTACTGTTCTTGCCTTTGGCGGGTGGAGGCGGCGGTGTGGCAGCCTTATTGTTCTTGCCTTTCTTGCTTGAAGGTGGTGGAGGCGGCGGTGTGGCAGCCTTGTTGTTCTTGCCTTTCTTGCTGGCAGGAGGTGGCGGTGGGGTGGGCGCCTTCTGGTTCTTGCTCTTCTTGCTGGCAGGAGGCGGCGGTGTGGGAGCCGTCTGATGGTTACGTCCGCTGCGTCCGTAACGGCTGCTGCTGCCCGACGAAGTGTAATTGTTAGAGTATGCCGAGCGGCTGTTCTCTGTGCTGCTGTTCTCGCTACGGCTGCTGCTGCGTCCGCTGCGAGTCTCGTTTACTTCCACTTCGCGGCGGTGGCTCGAGGCATAACTGGAGCGTGAACTGTATATAGACTGCTCATTTTCTGCGAACTTGTTGCATGCTGCGATGGGCATACGGAGCGTTGCGGGCTCGCTGTTGCCGTTGATAATGTCGCGCCGGTATTGGGGATTGAGTTCGCGCAGCATATTGATGTCCACGTCGCACACTTGTGCTATCTGCCGCATGGGCAGGTCGCGCGTCACCACGATGGTGTCGGTGTGCTCGGGCAACGAGGCGCTCATGGGGCAGATATTGTGCTCGCAGTAGTAGGTCATGATATAGTTGGCGGCGATGAATGCCGGCACATATCCGCGGGTCTCGGCGGGCAGATAGGGGTAAATTTTCCAATAGTCGCGCTGGCCACCTGAGCGGCGGATGGCGCGGTTCACGTTCTCCGGACCGCAGTTGTAGGCAGCCAGAGCCAGTGTCCAGTCGTTGAAGATGCGGTGCAGGTCGCGCAGATAGCGTGCTGCGGCGTATGACGAGCGGATGGGGTCGCGGCGGTCGTCAACCAATGAGTTGACGCGCAGTCCGTATTGCTTGCCGGTGGCGAGCATGAACTGCCACAGTCCGGTGGCGCCTGCTCTCGACACGGCTTTCGGATTGAGGGCCGACTCAATCACGGGCAAGTATTTCAGTTCGAGGGGCACTCCGTATGACTCGAGAGCCTGCTCAAAGATGGGCATGTAGAAGTTGGATGCTCCCAGCATGGCGCTTACCTGACGGCGCATGCGCACATAGCGGTCGATGAATCGGCGCACGATTTCGTTGTAGGGCATCTCAATGATGGTTGACATGCGCTGCAACCGGTCGATATACACTTCGCGGCCGTATTCAGGGCTATAGGATTCAGGGTCGCAGGTCTCGTCAAGACCCAGATAGGTCATAGCGTGGTATGATGACAGCAGACTGTCCAGTTCACTGTACATCGGGTTCATTGTAGGTGGAAATTCAATCGTCTCTTTCTTGCCTCGTTCGTCGGTGAAGATGATTTCTGAGTCGTCTTCATAGTATTGCGCGTAGGATGCGCAAGTACAGCCTAAAAACAGGCCGACCATCAGGCTTCTGATACTTTTCTTCATTACTTTCTTGGTAAACTTTTGTTATTTTTTGAATTCTGGTTAAAACGTCAGTGCGCAGTGTATTCCCAGGCCGCTTCCCTTCACGGGGTTCCGGTAGAGGTCGTCTTTGATGACGGCTGGTGAGATGCGCAGGCTGAGGTCGTCGGAAATGTCAAATTCCGAGAGCGACGCGTCAACGTATGCGTCGATGATAGAGAGGGCATATACGCCCACGAGCACGAAAAAACTCAGGTCGCGGTAACGGCGGTAGTAGTCTTTTCTCTTTTTGAACAGCGTTATGAAGCGGGCCTCGTTGGAACTGTCGATGGTCATGCCCAGATGCAGAAACTGGTTGTAACTCTGCGTGTTGGGGTCATCGTCCATAATGTCGAGGTAGGCTTGCGAATAGTCGCGGTACATCTGGTTGTTCCATCGCATGGCATAGATGCTGCCTACGAACCCTCCGTAGATAATGGGCAATTTCCAGTATTTGCGGTTGTAGATTTGTCCCGCTCCGGGCAATACCACCGCCAACCAGAGAGCCTTTTTCGGATTAGGGCGCCATGTGGCCCAGTCGCGTCCTTTCTTGACAGTCGAGTCAGGGGTGGCCAGATCCAACCGTTCCTTGTGGCGTGTCGGGCGGCCTTCGCCCAGACGGATAGTGTCAGCGAACATGTCAGGCAGGATGAAAGTGGAGTCAACCGTTAGGCTGTCTGCTTGCTGCGCTGTCGCTGTCTGGACCGCCACAATGGCGAGGACGAGGGTCAATATGCCTGTCAACAACCGTCTCACCTTATCGCTTCATTTTGTCGAACATGAGCATGATATGCTCCAATTCCTCCTCGTTGGCGAAGGGGATGCTAATCTTGCCTTTCCCGTCGGGATTGATGTTGAGCGACACTTTTGCGCCGAGGAACGTGGCCAGACGGTCTTTCAGCATGTCAAACTCCTCTGCCAGGTTGCTTTTGCCACTGGCTTTCGAGCGTTGTTTGGCTGTTTCGCCATTCTTGATGCGTTTCACCATCTCCTCCACTTGGCGCACGGAGGCTCCGCTCTTCTGGATGTCGCGGAATACCTTGAGTTGCATGGAGGGACTGTCGAGTGAGAGCAAGGCACGGGCGTGACCCATGTCTATCTCGCGCTTCTGCATGGCTATCTGCACCTCGGCGGGCAATTTCAGCAGGCGGAGGTAGTTGGTCACCGCCACACGGCTCTTGCCCACACGCTCGGCCACCCGCTCCTGTGTCATGCCCTCTTTCTCCATGAGATGGGCGTAAGCCAAGGCTATCTCGATGGCGTTGAGGTCTTCGCGCTGGATGTTTTCCACCAGTGCCAGTTCCATGACGCTCTCGTCGTCGATGGTGCGGATGTAGGCGGGGATGCTGTTGATGCCTGCCAGTTGCGAGGCGCGCCAACGGCGCTCGCCTGCCACAATCTGGTATTTGCCGTTAGGCAGTTGGCGAAGGGTGATGGGCTGTACGATGCCCAATTCACGGATGCTGTTGGCCAGTTCCTGCAGTGATTCTGGGTCGAACTCGCGCCGTGGTTGGTTAGGGTTGGCTTCGATGTCGTCGAGCGCCACCTCGTTGATGGTGCTGCTGCCTTGTGTGTGCACCTCCTCGGTCGAGATAAGTGCGTCAAGGCCTCTGCCTAATGCGTTATATTTTTTCTTTGCTGCCATTTTTGTTGTTTGGTCGTTTGGGGAATTGGTCGTTTGGTCGTTTAGGGACTACAATTAAGGTCCTTAATGCTTTAAGGTCCTTAACGACCTTACTCTGAGGTAATCACGCCCCTCGCCCTTCGGAGAGGGGTTGGGGGTGAGGCCGGTTGGGGTGAGGCGACTTTTAATTCCTGTTAATAATCTCTTTGGCCAATGCTAGATAGTTCTTGCTTCCGGTCGAATCGGCGTCGTAGAGAATGACGGGGATGCCGTGGCTGGGGCTCTCACTCAGTTTCACATTGCGCTGGATGACGGTCTTGAACACCAGTTCCTGAAAGTGGCGCTTCACCTCGTCGTAGATTTGGTTGGCCAAACGCAGGCGGCTGTCGTACATTGTCAGCAGGAATCCCTCTATTTCCAGTCGGGCGTTGAGTTTGCTCTTGATGATTTTGATGGTGTTGAGCAGTTTGCTGATGCCTTCGAGTGCGAAATACTCACATTGCACGGGGATGATGACCGAGTCGGCGGCGGTCAGTGCGTTGACCGTGATGAGTCCCAATGAAGGTGAGCAGTCGATGAGTATATAGTCGTATTCGTCTTTTATCGGTGCCAGCATCTTACTGATGACCCGTTCGCGGGAAGGCAGGTTCAGCATCTCTATCTCTGCTCCTACCAGGTCGATGTGGCTGGGTATGATGTCAAGCCCTTCGATGTCGGTGGTGTAGATGGCTTCGCGCACGTCGATACCGTCGATGATGCATTCATAGATGGATGTCTCCACGTTTTGCACATCCACGCCCAGTCCGCTGGAGGCGTTAGCCTGGGGGTCGCCGTCAATGACCAGCACTTTCTTTTCGAGTGTGGCCAGCGATGCAGCCAGGTTGATGGCTGTGGTGGTCTTTCCTACACCGCCTTTTTGATTGGCTAATGCTATGATTTTTCCCATTCGGTTATCTATATGAATCTTTTACCTTACATTTTGTTAAACAAACAAGCCAAATAGTTGCTTCTTGGCATATCTTTGATGGCTTGTCCGCATAAAAACTTTTGCAAAGTTACATAATTTAATGCGAGAAACCGATTATTTAAACGTTTTTTCGTACTTTTGCACGCAAATACAAAAAAAATTATGAAAATTAAGAAACCGTTAATACTTATTTCAAATGATGACGGCTTTCAGGCGAAGGGTATCAACTGTCTGATCGACATGTTGAGGGATATGGCAGACCTATTGGTCTGCGCTCCCGACTCGGCACGCTCGGGTAGTGCCTGCGCCTTCTCGGCGGTGGATTGTCTGAGACTCACCCTGCGCCATCAGGAGGAGGGGTTGGAGATATGGTCGAGCAACGGCACACCCGTGGATTGCGTGAAACTGGCGCTCAACCAGTTTTGCGCCGAGCGGCAGCCCGACATGGTCATCGGGGGCATCAACCACGGTGACAACGGGTCGGTCAATACCCACTACTCGGGCACGATGGGCGTCACGCTCGAGGGGTGCATGAAATACATCCCGTCGGTGGCGTTTTCCTTGTGCAACCACGAAGAGGATGCCGACTTCGAGCCCCTGAGACCCTACATAAGGAGCATCACAGAGAAAGTATTGCACGACGGACTGCCACACGGTGTCTGCCTCAATGTGAATTTCCCCGTGGCGGAGACTTTCCGGGGGGTGAGGATTTGCCGTATGGCAGCCGGCACATGGGGCAACGAGGTGGTGAAAATGCACCATCCCAGAGGATATGACTATTTCTGGATGGTGGGGTCGTACACCAACGATGAGCCCGACCGCGACGACACCGACAACTGGGCACTCAACCACGGTTATGTGGCCATCACGCCCACCCGCATCGATGTGACAGCCTACGAGGCCATGGAGGAACTGGAAAAAAGGTTTACGTAAGGTCAGCCTCACCCCCGACCCCTCTCCGACGGGAGAGGGGAGTAGATACTTAACGGGGCAAGGGATTACTCTACTAATCACGCCTCCCCCTCGGGGCGGGATGGGGAAGAGATTCCTCAGTTCGCGGACTAATGTCTTCACTCCTCAACTCCTTAACTCCTACACTCCTAAATAAAACTCAAACCTCAAATCAAATTTGAAGTACTATCTGATAGCAGGAGAGGCGAGTGGCGACCTGCATGCGTCGCACTTGATGAAGTCGCTGAAAAATATTGACAACGAAGCCGACTTCCGATACCTCGGCGGCGACCTGATGAAGGCCGTCGGAGGTACTCTCGTGCGTCACTACCGCGATATGGCATACATGGGGTTCATACCCGTGCTCCTGCACCTGCGCACCATCTTCCGCAACATGAAGCAGTGCAAGCAGGATATCGAGCAATGGCACCCCGATGTGGTCGTCCTCGTCGATTACCCGGGATTTAACCTGAAGATAGCGAAATACGTGCATTCTGCACTCCAGATACCCGTCTATTATTACATCTCGCCGAAGATTTGGGCATGGAAAGAATATCGCATCAAAAACATCAAACGCGATGTGGACGAACTCTATTCCATCCTGCCTTTCGAGGTGGATTTTTATGAGGGGAAACACCAGTATCCCATCCATTACGTTGGCAATCCGACAGCCGATGAGGTGCGCGTTTTTCAAAAAGAATATTCGGAAAATTTCGGACAATTCTGTCAGAGAAACAACCTCGATGAACGCCCCGTCATCGCCCTTTTGGCGGGCAGCCGCAAACAGGAAATCAAGGACAATATGCCCGCGATGATTGAGGCGGCGAAGACCTTCGACGGCTATCAGTTGGTCCTTGCGGGTGCGCCTGCCATCGACGATGATTATTACGCCAAATTCGTCGAGGGACAACCCGTCAAACTGGTGCATAACGACACCTACGCACTGCTCAGTCATGCTACGGCGGCACTCGTCACCAGCGGCACAGCCACCCTCGAGACGGCGCTCTTCCGGGTGCCTCAGGTGGTTTGCTACGAGACTCCTGTGCCTTGGTTCATCAATTTCCTGCGCAAACATCTGCTCAAAGTGAAATACATATCGCTGGTCAACCTCATCGCCGACCGCGAAGTGGTGACCGAACTGGTGGCGGACACGTTCAAGGTGGAGAATATACGCACCGAACTGGGGCGCATCCTGCCCGGACAGCCCGACCGCCAAACCATGCTCCAAGGCTATGACGAGGTGCATCAGGCACTCGGCGAACAGGTGGCTCCCGACCAGGCCGCAAGGCTGATAATAAGAAGCCTCAGCCTCTAACAAGCCCTCTCCCTGACCCTCCCCAAGGGGAGGGAATGATTAGCACACTATTGTCTAAACTCCTACACTCCTCCACTCCTCCACTCCTGAAAAAACTTATAATATAAATATCAACAACAAATGAACGGAAAATATTGGCAACCTGAATTGGAGACGATGCCGCGCGAACGGCTTCGTGAGTTACAAGCAGAGAAACTGAGGGCCACACTGAAAGTGTGTCTCAACTCACCATTTTACAAAAAGCGCCTTGGCGATTTGGGCATCACGCCCGACAGCATCAAGACGGTGGACGACATTCGCAAGATTCCTTTCACCACCAAACAGGACTTGCGCGACAACTACCCCTTCGGACTGGTGGGCGGCGACATGAAAGATGCCATCCGCATCCACTCCACCTCGGGCACAACGGGCATACCTATTGTCGTGGTCTATAGCCGTCATGATATCGATTCGTGGGCGAATATGATAGCGCGCAATATGTATATGGTGGGATGCCGCGACACCGATGTGTTCCAAAACAGTTCGGGCTACGGCATGTTTACCGGCGGACTCGGTTTCCAATATGGCGCCGAGATGCTGGGCTGTACCACCGTGCCGGCAGCAGCGGGCAACAGCAAGCGCCAGATACAGTTCATCCGCAACTTCGGCACCACCTGCCTCCATGCCATCCCCTCGTATGCCATACGTCTGGCAGAGGTGTTCCGCGAGGAGGGCATCGACCCGAAAGACACCAAACTGCACACACTCTTCATCGGTGCTGAGCCACATACCGAGGAGCAGCGCCGCCGCATCGAACGTCTGCTCGGCGTCAAGGCCTACAACTCATTCGGCATGACGGAGATGAACGGACCGGGCGTGGCATTCGAATGCGAATACCAGAACGGCATGCACCTCTGGGAGGATAATTATATCATCGAGATAGTCAATCCCGACACGCTCGAACCCGTGCCCGACGGCGAGATGGGCGAGATGGTGCTCACCACGCTCGACCGCGATATGATGCCCATTCTGCGCTACCGCACGCGCGACCTCACACGTATTATCAACGAGCCGTGTCCCTGCGGACGCACACACCGCCGCATCGACCGCATCAAGGGCCGCACCGACGATATGTTCATCATCAAGGGCGTGAACGTCTTCCCCATGCAGGTCGAGAAGATTCTCGTGCAGTATCCCGGTTTGGGCAGCAATTACCTCATCACCCTCGACACCGAGGACGACAACGACATCATGACCGTGGAGGTGGAACTCGACGAGATTTCTTCCGACGTCTATCCCGAACTGCAAAAGATGACACGCAACATAGCACGCGCCCTCAAAGACGAAATACTCCTCACTCCGCGTGTCAAACTCGTCAAGAAAGGCTCCCTCCCCGTCAGCGAAGGCAAGGCCGTCCGAGTAAAAGACCTCAGAGAGGGGAGAGGATAAATCCAAATCCGAAACAAGAAATCCGAAATTAGAAATCGGACTACGAATTTCGCTAAATAAACGAATTATTTCTTTAACAACGGATTTCACCGATTTCACGGATTCGATTGAGGGGCGAGGACTCTAAACCCTCACCCCTCAATCATATCAACTACGAATTACGCTAATTATACGAATTCCCCTGATTTCAGGTGTTGATTATTCGTATAATTAGCCGAAATTCGTAGTTGCATATAATGACTCCGATGTAGAGTCTAGTGTATTACCAATTTCTTGTTGAACACCACCTCGCCGCAGATTAGTCTGACGATGAGAATCTGCTTTGTATAGCCTTCAACACTGATTTCAGCATGGATGCCGTCGGAGTTGTTGACAGATTGCCGGGCCACCATTTTGCCCGTCATGTCATAGACCTGAACAATGCCGGTCGGAGCCAACCGTGGTGACTGACAATCGATGAAAATCGAGCCTCTTTCTGAGGTGCAAATGAAGAACTCGTCAACGTCTGCCTCGCCAATGCCGTCTGTCCCGTCTGAATCGTCGGGTATGAGACCGGCACGCAACTTGCCACTTTCATCCTTGTAGAAATAGGTCACATTCTGCTCACCCCATACATCGGCTGAGTTCTTATACTGCACATGGAAAGCATGTTGGCCTACCGTATAGGATGCGGGATCCAGTGTATAGCTCCGTGTGACGATGCTGTTCGGATTGCTCACGGCAAATTCTGCGGGGCTCGCCTCGTCCAACCAACGGCTCTCTGCTACGACAGTCACCTCACCCATGCTGTTATACTTCTTCGTTATCAGTACCGGCACCTCGTAAACCACCCCGTCGTCAAAGCCGTTATAAGCGACACGATACTTGAAGCGGTGCATACCGATAGGTGCGGTCGAGAGGTTGAGTTGGGTGTTAAAGATGGTGGTTGTCGCAGTCAATGAATTGCCCGTCAACACATGACGGCCATTCTTATAATCATCATCCAACCAATAGATGATTTCCGTTGCCCGCCCTTGTGGCAAGCGCATCACGTAGGCACTATAGACGGGGCTATACTGACAGCCGTAGGCAGCCACGCGCATGTTGAGCCGGTGAAAACCTAACGGGAAGTTGACCATATTGGTCATATCCAGATTCAGTTGCTGTATCAATCCTGACTCAATATTGACAGGAATGGTGCCCATCTTGGTGATGTCATCGTCAAACCAGTATTCCAGTACGGAGTCGCCAGTGCCACTTGGCAATCGCAACACCATCGCGCTATACACAGGGCTGTAATGACCGCCGTAGGCAGCCACGCGCATGTTGAGTTGGTGAACGCCTAACGGAAACTTCTCCACGTCTGACAAATCCAAATCCAGTATTTGTACCACCTCTGATGCTATATCTACGTCAGTAGTGGCGCGCTTGCTCACATCATTGTCAAACCAATATTCTAACTTGGAACTGCCAGAGCCATTGAACTTGAGGAAGGAGGATGACGTGACGGGACTGTAGGTTCCGTCAGATGCCTTCACACGCATATAAATGGTGTGAAATCCTGCCTTCAACGACGTGACACTGATTTTTTTGTTAAATGACGTGCCCGACATGGATACAGATTTAGCACCCGAACTGGAATATTTGTCAAACCAATATTCCAGCGAATAGGTCTGTCCTCGTGCTGCTGCCACATATAGCAGCAACAGCAAAAGACTCAATAGTCTGGGGTATAGATGTCTTTTGTTCATACCACAGTTTTTTTGTCGTTATTATTTGGATTTAACCGTAATCTTGACATTCAATTTTCCTGAGCCATCAGTCTGCTCGTCAACTTTCTTCGATACGATACGGGGGATGGGGGCAAGAGAATTGGGGTCAAAGCCAGTGTCGCCTCCTTCGATGCCAATGTATGTGTGGTCTATTCCTATAAAATTGTTTTTCTTTTCCTTTATTCGATAGTCAGAACTAATTTTTACACCTTTATGGGCATAAAAGACATCGTTAAAAGTTTCGCCTTCATCCAAAACAATAGGACTTTGATCATCGCCCCAAGAATTAACACCTATACAGTTGGAGAAAATTTGGCAGTTGCTTACAGAATTACCCCCAGAAATATCAAGGAAGAAATTATTGGTAATGGTAGAGTTAGATACGCTATTTAATGGATGATGTGAATAATAATATGACATAGAAGTAGAATGATAAACGCTATTACCTGCATCTGTAACGACATTATGATTAATTATCCCACCATTGATGGAATTAGCGGAAGAAATGATGTTATTTTCTAAACGTACATTACAATTTCCGAAATTACATAAATCCCGTAAATAACATTGGTTCACTACCATTCCACTTGACTGTTTGTGCTTTACCTGAATAGAACCTACATTGCAATACCTGACAGTAAGATTTAGAACAGAATCCGTCGCAGTTCCCACATTGATATTTCCTGATACATATACACCAAGAACAGCGCTTCCTGATGAACCTTTGTCGAAATTGAGGTTTCCTGATATAATAGTCGCTCCATCCACATTATCTGTGTCTCCTCGATGACTCACACCCATGATGGTTACTTTCTTGTCAATCTTGGTCTCATCCTTGATTTGGAATCCACCGCCGGGCAGATAAATCACACTCCCAGACGTTGCTTTTGAAATAGCCTCGTCAAGTGTCTGGCAAATCGTTGTGGTATTACTTTGGTTGACCACCGCAATGTTTTGTGCCCATGCTGTCATGTTCATCATCGCCACGACAGCCATCAATAATTTTCTTTTCATAGTGATAGGTTTTTATTTGTTTATTATTATTTGTTTCTTTAAAACTGTTTAAGGAAGAGTACTTTCTGTTTCGTTTTTATGAAATACAGGTCGTATGCTGCGACCTTGACTCCGATAGTAATCATTGAGGCTGCCCGAGGCTTTATCCTCAAGCAGATACCATGCGTCGTCAGGACTCTTCGGGTCGAGCGACGTAGACCAGTAATAACCTTGCACTCCTGTGTCATATAATACTAGTCCGCTTCGATAGCCCGCTTTCGGCAAGAAGATGACGTTGCCGTTTTTCTTGCTTCTGATTAACACGCCATTGTCAAACCGTGACCAATAGCATTCTCTTATCAGTTCCTCCCAATCTTCCTTAGAAGGGATACTGAATCCTTTACCATAAAGTTGGCTGACTACGTCATCGCCGCTTTCTAATTGTTCTTTCCCATCGGTAAAGTTGTTATTACCATAGTTGGCTTTAGTGCAATACTTCGTCAGCGTATTGTTCGTTCCCTTGCAGTATTTATAGTTCTTCCATGAAAAACCATTTTTCCCCTCGTTGAACCCTGACAGTTCGCCCCATGCATAGTAATTGCCGTTATCGTGAGAAGATGCCGCTCCGAGATTTCGGTTTGCCCATAAGGTGCCCGATTCAAATCCCATGTCAACGAATTCAGGCATATCTGCGGGAAGGAGTGTCATCAATGTCAATAAATCGCTTCGGGCGTATTCCACATCAGGATATTCAGGATGATGGCCGATAATCCTGAACATGACCCTAACCGCCTTGTTGAAGTCAGGTAAGGCAGTGATGTTATAATCACAAGAGTTTCCATCGATATTGGTCAATGCGTCAACCTTAACTTTTGTTTCCTTATCGGGGGTTACAACTAAGAATTCAAGATCATAGAGATAATTACCGAAACCACTGCCCATATATGCGTCCCACTCGAAATGAACAGCCGAAGAGATGGAACGGGTACGATAAGGTTCTTTCGGTGTAATTACGCTGATGTAAGCATTGTCAGACTTGTCTATCACAAAGGTCTGTTTTATTTGAGAACGGGCAAATGCTTCGATAATGCCCGCTAAGTTAAGGGCATTCTCGGATATTTTTATCCATTGTCCCACAAAGTTGGCTCGTTTCAGTTGTGTCAGATTATTAGCCACTCCTTTGAATGTAGCCCTGAATGTCTCAGACGTTGCGGGGGTATTCGTGTATTTTTTGTAAATATTGTATATTAAGTTGATATAGGTACGTTTGTCTTCGGGATTCTCATCTGAAAAAGACAAGACACGGTCGCAGACGAAACAGGTAAACTGCTTGATAAGTTCAAACCAGTCTCCATTTTCGATATTCTTTTTCAGTTCTTTTGCGTTTTCCCAATTATCCTCCAAACTATTGTTTTCCACACTCTTGAAGAAGTCTTCCAATAGTTTTCCTGCAAGTAATAATTCAGGGTTTTTGCGTTCGCCATACCTGAAATCATAGTTGAATTTATCAGGACCAGTAGCCTTGTATGCCTCCTTGATACCGACCGCTAAATCCATCAATGGTTTTACAACGTCTTTATAGGCACTATGTATCAAAGCAAGAAGAGAACGAAACTTTTCATTCGGAGTGAAATCGTCCCAATGTTTGCCATCGCTCAGGTGTCCCATGCCATAAATATCGACAAACGCCTTGTCATATTCCTTTTGGGTGTCAGGATCCTTCAATAGGACCTCAATATTTTCACTTTCTACCTCAAAAACTGAAGACTTATCTCCGTATACACTGCCTTTCACTATCTTCCAATAGTTGGCGTCTTTGGACTCTACAATGATGGGCATTTGTATATGTGAATTAGGGTCGGCAAAACCAAATCGAACAAGCAATTGCTCTAACTCGCCAATCCACGCCTTCATGTCTGTGAAGAATTCTATATCTTCAACAGATTTAGGTATGTTGGATTCGGCCATCATCCAATCAAACAATTCAAGAAGTGTGAATCCTGTTCCTTTCTGCTCAGCGATGGCTACATTGTTTTCGGCCATTTTCACTCTGCTTGGGTAGGCATGAATTACACGTTTTAAATTGTTGTGAAGACGGAATTTGACCGACACCCCAGTCCGCTGCAATCCTGCCAATGACACTCCGTCTAACGATAATTCGCTATTGTCCCACACTTTACGGATCAACTGGTAGATAACCGGACTGGTATTGATTGAAGAATAGTCGGGGCACATTTGGTTTTTAACCCCATTGAGATATAGACGTCTTACTTCTGCCACATAGTCTTTATATGCCTGCCCACAGCCTTTGATTGCTTTTACTGTATTGCGATATTCTGCCTCATCGCTGGTGATGAGCAGGGGTTCCGTCATCAATAAGGCGATGGCGGTATTCTCCACCGATAACGCAGTGTTTTCACCGGGCATTGAAATGGTGAAGAGGAAGGGGTGGTTACTGTTGTCAACAAGGAAATGGGTCTGCAACCAATTGGGTGATATCAACCCGGGTACATAGTAGGAATCTCCACCGACTCTTCGTCCACGTGGTTTGCCGACCTCTGGCTGATATTGTGCGGGAAACTCACCAAAACTGTTTACAATCTTGAAACCCTCCAAGTCATTGGCAGATACGCCATCAGGTAAGATGATTTCAAAGTCTGTTTCTTCAGGTGTAAGAACTGTTAACTTCTCGTCATTTTCAGTGGCGACCCCACGACCATATATAGGCATGTCAAGAAGACCATTATCTATAGCATTTGAAGAAAGTATCAATTTACCGCTATAGAATGTGGTAGATTCTGGGCTGAACGTTAATTCGACATCTTGTGCCTCACCGGCCCCGATAGTGAATTCCATTCCTGAACCTTTTGCCGAGAAAACACCGTCTGCCCATAAGAAATATGATTCGGGATATTGCCCGTCATTGTTCAAGGTCACGGTCGTGGTCTTACTATTGCCAACAGCAACTTTACCGAAATCCAAATCTTTAGCGGTTATTCGTAATGTTGGGAACACATACCAAATACTATCGATGTTTTCGATGGAAATACTGGTAAAGTTGCCATCCTTCCACACTTTTTGGATGGTGGGCGTGGCTGTGATACTATCAATCTCCGAATAATTGAAGTCCAAAATATCTCCGTCGTTTAGAAACATTCTGACCTTCTTCTGCTCTCCGTCTTCTTGGGCATAGAGCGAAGTGGATACGGACAACAGACAGAGAGCAAGAACAGGGAATAATAAGAACTTTCTCATCTTATCTTGATTTTATAGGTTACACCATTGACATTGATCAAATAGATTTTCTCAAGAGAAGAACTCAGCGAGATGGTCGATGAATCGCCTTGCCGTACCACAAAATCCTTGACTACCATGCCGTTTGTCAAGAAAATCTGCACATGCAAATCTTTCTCGGCAGGCACAAACGTGATGGTACCACCGCTTCTAGAGAAAGGTACCTCTTTGTTGACCGTCAAATCACGGATGCCTGTCATCTCTTCCAGTGAATAAGTCATCTTTTTGATGGCCTGATAATCATATTCCACCGTCGAAGATGATTTGACGATAACTCTCTCCCCTTCATGGATGATATGGGGCACTTCGTCTAAAAGGAACATCACCTTTGAGCCGTCTTTATGCCATACGACAAGATTCCAGGCATATTCTATGACACCTGGCGTACGTCGGCTTTCTATCGCTTGCCCGTTTTGGATGTCATCTGATTGTGCTAGTGCCACCATCGATGAAAAGAGAAGAATAAAAGTGAAAAACAATTGTTTCTTCATTGATTTTGATTATTTAGGGTAGTTATTGTTGTCAAAAAAAACGATATCTGATTGCCTCAACTTTTCGGGCAGATAGCCTTAACCGCCATCAATGGCTGTCAATGCTTTTGATAGGTTTGTATTCATATTTTTCATGATAATTGTGTTTTTGGTTGTTTATGGTTAGGTATTATGTGTTTTTGTCTGTGTTAGAGTCTCGACTCATAATTGTTGCAAAGATACATTTTTTATATTAAAAGTGCAACTGTTTCGTCCAATAAATGAGATAGAGGGGTAGAGGTCCTAATTGGTTGTTTGGTTGTCTGTAATTGTCCTGTTGTCTTCTTACACATCGTGGATTCGTGTGCCTCCCCTCAGGCAGGGCTCCCACTCCTCCGGCCTTCGGCCACCTCCCCTCAGGCAGGAGAGGATGGGCTCCGCCCCTACATACTCAATTCGCGGACTATTGTCTGAACTTCTGAAACTACTGAACTCCTGAACTCCTCAAGCCCCCTCCCTTTGGGAGGGTGGGGGTGGGTATTATTTCGGATTATACTTCACCAAATAGTCGCGGGTCATTCTGCCGGATTTCTTGATGACGTCTTCTTTCCACGGACCGGTGGCGGTGGCGCGGGGAAGGAGCATCGAGCAGGTCTCGTCTTTGTCGGAGAGCGACCAACACACCCAACTCACCTTGTGGTGTTCCATGCAGTCAATCCATGCCTGCCACTCCTCGGGGTTGAGCGGCCCGTTTCCGGATGCCTCCATGCCGGCGCTCTCACTCACGAAGACGGGGATGCCTCGGCGGATGGCATCGACCATGCGGTCGCGCAGATACTGATGGTGCGTGGCGGCGTAGAAATGCACGGTGTACATGATGTTGGTGAAGCCCTGCAACGGACTGTCGGCCACGAGGTGAATGTCCTGGTCCCAATGGGGACAGCCCACGAGAATGATGTTATCGGGGTCGTTCTGGCGGATGGTGTTGATGACCTTCGCGGAGTATTCCTTCAGCGCATCCCACGAGTCATTTACCGGCTCGTTGTAAATCTCGTAGATGATGTTGGGGTATTTGCCGTATTTCTGGGAGATGTAACGGAAGAATTTCACGGCTTGGTCGGTCAGCAGTTCGTGCGAATGCCAATCGACGATGACGTAGAGGTTGTTTTTGATGGCTGCCTTGATGACGGGCTCGATGCATTGCAGGGCGAAGTCGGGGTTGTCGATGTAATTGTCCTCGACGGTGGTCACACCCATCGACGCGCGCACCACGGTGGCGTGCCAGTCGCGTTTCAGGCATTTCACGGCTTTCTTATTGTAGAAGCGGGGCCAGATGTTGTGCCATCCGAAACTGACGCCGCGCAGCACCACGGGCTCGCCGCTCTGGCTGCAGAGTTGGGTGCCAATGACTTTCAGTTGTCCCCACTGTTTCACGGGGTCGAACGCCTTCATGCCCATGACGCATGACAAGGCGAGGAAGAGTGTAATTAATGATTTTTTCATGTTATTTGGTTGTTTAGGAGATTGGTCGTTTGGTCGTTTGGGAGCCCCTCTCCATCCTCTCCCTCCATGCTCCCCCGTTTGTCGGGGGATGGTAACCCCTCGGGGAGGGCTATTCTCTTGCCCCTTGCTCCTTGCTCCTTGCCCCTTGAACTATCAGATAAAATGCCGAGGTGGTGTAGAAATTGCGGAGCCAGGGGATGCGGGCGAGGGGACGCCACAGCAGGCGGGGTTTCAGGTTGAATTTCTGCTTGTAATGAGGGTTGATGAACCACAATGTGCGGTCGATGACGGTGTAACCCGTCTCACGGGCCAGCCGTTCAAAGCACTCCACGGGCATGCGTGAGCGTTTGATACTCATCAGTTCGTCGATGCAACCCTGAGAGGCGCCGCTCATCCGCAGCATACCCCGGTAGAGGGGATTGGGCCATAAGTGCAACCAAGGCAGTTTCGATGCCAGTCCGCGGCTTATCTGCTGGTGTCCGCCGAAGGGGTTCTGCCATGCCGGGAATCCGAAAAACACGATGCCGCCCTGCTTGACAAAGGGTTTGATGTGGGTGAAGAAATCGGGCTTATAGGGCGGTTCGATATGCTCGATGACGTCGTGGCAGAGCACCAGGTCGAAACGCTCCTCTTCGGTCTGCGGTTTGTCGGCCTCGATGAAGTTTCTGGCGAAGAACGTGCCTTCTTGTCCCGCCTTCTTGAAAAACTCCTGTGCCTGACGGATGCGGTCTTCGCTGAGGTCCAAGCCCGTGACCACACATCCCTGTTCGGCAAACGGCAGCAAGTTGCCGCCCTCACCGCAGCCTATCTCCAACACGCGCAAACCTTCTCCGAGCGTCACATGCGCACGCAGATAGTCGAGGTAGTAGTCGCGCGAGGTGGCTGCCGACTCGTTGAAATATTGCTTTCTGTCTTTATGTCGTTGTTGCATAATAGAAGCCCCCTCTCCATCTCTCCCGAGGGGAGAGCGTAGATGCCAACGGGGAATATTGTTTATATCATTAAAAGAAGATAGAAGGGGTTAGAAGAAGATAGTAGGAGATAAAAGACAATACAGGCAACAGTACAGGCAACAGATTGACCGTACAGCAGAGTCTCGTCTTCTATCTTCGCCGCTGAAAAGCGGCTATCTCCCTTTATCTCCATGTATCTACTTAACTTTCGGAACTTGAATCACAAATTTTCTGACTGGGAGCCCCTCCCCTCGGGGAGGCTACGGGAGGGGGCTAATTCGCACACCACATATTCCGAGCGTGTGCCGATGCGGTATTTGCCGCCCCAGATGCCCAAGCCGCTGGTGATGTAATAGCGGGTGTTGCCGCGCTGCCACGGACCGAAAGCACACTCGTAGGTGCTCTCCGTAATCCATGTGATGGGCCATACCTGTCCGTGGTGGGTGTGGCCGCTGAACTGGAAATCAATGCCGCACTGTTCGGCCTCCTCCAGATGATAAGGCTGGTGGTCGATGAGGATGGTATAGCGGGTGGTGTCGGCCTGTGCCATGATATCGGCCAGCGGTTTGCGGTTGCGGTTGGTGCGGTCGTCGCGCCCGATAAGACAAAGGTCGCCTGCGACCACGGCGGTGTCGCGCAACAGACGGATGCCCGCCTCTTCGTAAAAACGCTGTACGCCCGGCGAACGGCTGAAATACTCGTGATTGCCCAAGCAGGCATAGACGGGCGCTGTGAGTCGGTGGAACGACTGCGCCATCTGCTCTTCTTCCAGCGGTCGCAGACTCATATCCACGATGTCGCCCGCGATGAGCACCAGGTCGGGTTTCTCGGCGTTGATGAGGTCAATCCAGCGGTCCAGTTCTGCCCTCCGGTTGTGATAACCCAGATGCAGGTCGCTCAGCATCACGATTTTCTTTCCGCTGTCAAGCGGCTTAGTGGTTGTGAATGACAGCGTCTCGCGGTATTTGTTGTTGTAATGGATATTGCCGTAGATGAACACGCCGAGCATCAGCGCGAGAATGGCCGCGGCGGTGATGCCGTTGCTGTGGAGCCATGCTTTGGGTACCAGCCGCACCAACCGGCCCAGATCGAGCACCAGGAAGGTCATCACCAGATAAAGCAGCACGACGAGCGACGACCATCCGACGTTATAGACGATGGAACCCAGATTCAGCGGCAATCGGTCGATGATGCCGAAATTGAGGAACATCATCAGGAAACAAAGCGACAGCAGTATGATAATGCCCAACTTCACCCCCCTCTGAAACGGCAGCACACACCAGATATGCCACAACACGTAGGTGAGGCCGCCAATCAATATGATGAAAAAGAAAATAAAAAACATTTTCATTATTTGGTGGGTTCAAAGAGAAGGAGTTCAGGAGTGAAAGAGTGGAGGAGTGAAGACAATAGTCCGCGAATAGAGAATCTTAACAGGCAAGTTATACAAATAGGGCATTAACCCCCTCCCCATCCACCCCCTCCATGCTCCCCCGTTTGTCGGGGAGGGCGTGATTAGTGAAGTAATGTCTTTAACTTCTTAGCGAACGCAGTGAGCGATAACTTCTTTAACTTCCTTAACTACCTATCTTACATAATCGACAGCGTGTAGAAATACACCACTGAGGCGGGGATGGCCATCAGCGAGGAGTCGAAACGGTCGAGCATGCCGCCGTGTCCGGGCAGGATGTTGCCGCTGTCTTTCACGCCCAGTGTGCGTTTGAAGAGCGATTCCACCAAGTCGCCGAGGGTGCCGAATACCACGACCACCAGTCCCAGACCAATCCATACGCCGATGGATACCGGGGAGTTGCTGTCGCTTGACAAAGAGCCGATGACGATGGCTGCGATAATCACAAACACGGCGCCGCCGATGCTGCCTTCCCAACTCTTGCCCGGCGATACGCGGGGGAAGAGTTTATGACGGCCGAAGAGTGAGCCGGTACAGTAAGCGCCCGTGTCGTTCACCCAAAGGAAGATGAACACGCTCAGCGGCAGCAGGTAGTTATAGACCGCTCCGTTAGGCGTGTTTTGAAATGCCAGCACATTGATGGTGGAGAAGGGCAGCGCGATGTACATCTGGCTCAGCATGGTGTAGGCCCAGTCATGCACGGGGTTTTTCTCCATCAGGAAGAGTTCCGACACCATCAGATAGATGATGGTAATCAGGTAGGGCACGAACAGCACGGCCGGCGTGAACGACAGCGCAGGTGTGAAACCTGTGCAAAAACCAGCCACGGCAAGGAAGAAATACACACCTGCCGCCGTGCAGATGAAACGGTTGGTCTTCACTTCTTCCTGCTGGTTGACCAGACCCGTAAACTCCCAGATGGTGAGGCCGGTAATCAGCGCGAACAGAAAGACCATTGCTATGGGTTTCAGAAAACAAGTCACAAGGGCTGCCACGAAGAGCACGCCCGTAATGGTTCTGACAATGAGGTTTTTTTGCTTCTCTGACATTGTTTCGAAGTTAAGGGAGTTAAAGAAGTTAAGGAAGTTAAAGAAGTTAAAGTCATTACTTCACTAATCACGCCCTCCCCGACAAACGGGGGAGCATGGAGGGGGTGGTTGGGGTAGGGGCTTACTCTGGGAGGGCTTGTACGGGGGCTTCCGGGGTTTCTTCCGCTCCTTCCGTGGTTTCTCCCTTGGCTTCCTCTTCTGCTTCCATGATTTCTTGCGAGCGGCTTACCCAGGGGCGCTTGCCGAAGATTTTCTCCACGTCCTCGGCGAAGATCACCTCGCTTCGTATCAGCATCTCAGCCAGCACATTGTGACCCTCTTGATGCTCGGTCAGGATTTGTTTCGCGCGCTCGTATTGCTCGTTGACCATCTTGAGCACCTCGTCGTCAATCACCTTGGCGGTCGTCTCGGAGTAGGGGCGCTGGAACTGGTATTCCTGGTTGTTGTAATAGCAGATGTTGGGCAGGGAGTCGCTCATACCCGCATAGGCTATCATGCTGTAAGCGCTCTTCGTGGCACGCTCCAGGTCATTCATCGCGCCAGTCGAAATCTGTCCGATAAACAGTTCCTCAGCAGCGCGTCCGCCCATGAGCGAGCACATCTCGTCGAGCATGGCTTCCTTGGTCGTAATCTGGCGCTCCTCGGGCAGATACCATGCTGCGCCGAGCGCACGTCCGCGCGGCACGATGGTCACCTTGATGAGCGGGGCGGCATGCTCGCAGAACCATGAGATGGTAGCGTGGCCGGCCTCGTGGATGGCGATGGCGCGCTTCTCCTGTGCTGTCATCACCTTGGTCTTCTTCTCCAGTCCGCCGATGATACGGTCCACAGCATCGAGGAAGTCTTGTTTGCAGACAGACTTCGCATCGCGTCGGGCGGCTATCAGCGCGGCCTCGTTGCACACATTGGCGATGTCGGCGCCCGAGAATCCCGGTGTCTGGCGGGCCAGCAGGTCCACATCCACGCTGTCGTCTATCTTGACGGGTTTCAGATGTACGTCGAAGATGGCTTTGCGCTCGTTGAGGTCGGGCAGGTCGACATTGATCTGTCGGTCGAAACGTCCGGCGCGCAACAGGGCCTTGTCCAGCATGTCGGCACGGTTGGTGGCGGCGAGGATGATAACACCGCTATTGGTGCCGAAACCGTCCATCTCGGTAAGCAGCGCGTTGAGCGTGTTCTCGCGCTCGTCGTTGCCGCCCATCGAGGGGTTCTTGCTGCGGGCGCGGCCCACAGCGTCAATCTCGTCGATGAAGATGATGCAGGGCGATTTCTCTTTCGCCTGACGGAACAAATCGCGCACACGCGAAGCGCCCACACCCACGAACATCTCGACGAAGTCGCTGCCGCTCATCGAGAAGAACGGCACACCGGCCTCGCCTGCAACGGCTTTGGCCAGCAGCGTCTTACCCGTTCCCGGAGGTCCTACCAGCAGCGCGCCCTTGGGTATCTTACCGCCCAAGTCGGTGTATTTCTGCGGGTTCTTCAAAAACTCCACTATCTCCTGCACCTCTTGCTTGGCGCCTTCCTGACCCGCCACGTCTTTGAACGTGATGCCCAGTTCGTTGCCCTGCTCATAGAGTTTGGCTTTGCTCTTGCCCACGCTGAACACGCCTCCGCCACTGCCACCTCCGCTCATGCGGCGCATGAGGAAAATCCAGATGGCGATGAAGAAGATGAGGGGTGCCAGATTGAGCAGTATGTCGAGGAATCCGCTGCCGTGCTTGTTCTCGTAACTCAACTGGCCGTTGAATTTGTTGTCTTTCTGCGCTTGGCCGAGATATTCCTCCAGTTTGTCCACCGAACCGAATTCCACGTTGATATAAGGCTTGGAACCCATGCGGTCGGTGCCGGCGTCGAACACGTCGCGGATGTGGTCGGGCTGAACGTACATCTTCAGCGTCTTGTCGTCGGAGTTGACAACAATCTCCGAAGCCCAGCCGCTGTCAACAAATTCCTTGAACTCGGCATACGAGGCGTCGCGGCCCATGCCGTCCGGCGAACTGCTGCCGCCCGTGTACCAGAAGATGGCGAGAGCCACGAGGATAATGACGTAAATCCAACTGAGGTTGAATTTAGGCTGTTTATTGTTGTTTTTGTTTCCTTTATTGTCCATTTCGCTTGTCTTTATGTGGATTTTTTCCAGCCAACTTTAATCTATATCGGGGATGGTGGTCAGTTTGGCGTCTTGCCACAGTGTCTCCAGGTCATAAAAAGTGCGCATGTCGGGCAGGAAGATATGGACCATCACGTCCACATAGTCCATAGCCACCCATACGGCGTTTTCACGACCCACCACGCGGGTGGGCTTCTCGCCCAGTTTCAGGCGCACCGTCTCCTCGATGGAGTCGGTGATGGCTTCCACCTGCATGGGTGAATTGCCCTCGCAAATGACAAAATACCGGCAGATGGTGCCGTCGATTTTACTCAGGTCGGCCACCACGATGCCGTGACCTTTTTTCTCTTGGATTCCTTTGGTGATGTAGCGTACTAATTTCTTTGTTTCGTCCATGTATAGGGTTTAATAAAAACTACTGTTTTTCGCTTGATTAGCAACGGGGGAGACCCTCTCCCCCTTACATGCTACAAAGGTACGGTAAAAGGTTGGGAAATCACGAAAAAACGCATTTATTTTCATTTTTTTTAGAAAAAAACGGCAAATTATTTGGAAGTTTCAAAAAACCGCCGTACCTTTGCAGACGCAATAAGGATTATTGCCCGTCATTGGGATATGGTGTAATGGTAACACTACAGATTCTGGTCCTGTCATTCTTGGTTCGAGTCCGAGTATCCCAACGAAGAAAGAGACGCTTTTCGGAGCGTCTCTTTTCTTTATCCTTACCCCTAACCCCTCCATCCCGAGCGATGCTCGTCCCCCCCCGTAGCCTTCCCAACGGGAGAGGGGGGTGGTTAGAGAATGCTCTTTGAGAGGGTGAATAATGTTAATTCTGTATTATTTCTTTCAATCTGTTTTCAATCATCTGCCAGTCCTGATTAAGATTAACAGTACTGACACGGATAATGTGTTTTGTGTCTTTGTATACATAAGAGATATCTAGTTCGTTATCAACGGTAGGATAAACCAGGATTCCTTTCGTTTCTTTTGTTTGGGGCATATCCTCTTTCTCTTGATTCATTACATAAGTAAGTATTTGTGAAAGATGTTCACGACGTATCTTTCCTCTTTCTCCATATCTTGCAACTAATGTCTCTTTGTAGTATTTAGCGTCAAGGATTATTTTCTTCTTGGTGTGAGGATTATATAATGTTACATCCGTCTCCATTATAGGCAACAAACAATAGGCTTCGTTTGTACTTTTGGCAAATGTCATACCTAATGGTGTCAATTGAAAGCGAATATGCGAGCGGCCAATTTCAGGAAAATCTTGTTGACATTCCTTTTTAAAGAAGTTCATCAAAAATTTTTCGAAGATACGATTCATGGCGCGCTCGTCATCTATTAAGTCCGTAAAGGCCCATTTCCCTGCAAGACTGTTATTTGGTAAGTAAGATTGATTAAGCAAACGACAAACATTGATGGCAAACTGATAATATGTATTGTTGCGATGAAGACGAACAGACTGAAACACATTGTCTGATAGTTGTATTCGTTTTACTTGGGGCATTCTACGAAGCGTTGTCAATATCCTGTTTCCGTTTTGTTCGGACAATCCCTTAATCTTAAGCGAATCCCGCAAAGTGCTATAGATGATTTGATTGATAAGAATATCGGATGAAAGATCATCGAAATAACAAAATAACTTTCCTTGACGATATCGACCTAGTTTCAGTGTCTCGCCAATATTAATTTTGCTCTTGATTCCCTCTATTTCTGAGCCATAGACAGTGTAGCCTTGTGCCATTCCGCGTCTCAGCAAATCGTCTGTTGCGTTCAGTAATACATGTACAAGCAGATTGACAATGGAATCACATCTTTCTACGCCAACGTTCACCTTGCCACGAATCTCCCCCATACCCCATGCATAACACAGGATGTAGTACATGTTTTGTATGGGTATTTGGCTCATTATTTAGTCGCTTAAAATATGGCACAACTCATTGCATAATTCCTCGTTGTCAAAGCATATTTCACGCAAATAAGGAAACAACTCAAACTTGCAGATTGAATGCCACCAATCTTGTTCATTATCTAAAGAACCGAGTTGACAAAAATAACTGTGACCTATCTCAAGACCTTTTCCCAAAGATGATGAAGAGCGGATGATGTCGTTGACTCGATTCACTTTATTGCACAATTCATCTACAAAATCCTTACTTAAAGATGTACCTAAAAAGTGTTTGAACGAGTCGCCAAACTCTGGCTCAACATCACAAAATGCAAACCTACGTCTCAATGCATAATCCACGATGGCAATCGAACGGTCTGCTGTATTCATGCAGCCTATGAGGTAAACGTTTTCAGGTACATAAAATCTTGGACTGTCTTGTTCGCCATATGTCAATTTCAACGCATAGCGGGGAGAACGTTTGTCAAACTCAATCAGCATCATTAGTTCACCAAATATCTTGCTCAAATTTCCTCGGTTTATTTCATCAATAATGAAAACGTATGTTTCATCAGGATGTTCCTTGGCAATCTCACAAAAATAATAGAAAATACCGTTTCGTACCTTAAACTCACCAGTTGTGGTGGGGCGAATGCCCTGAATGAAATCTTCGTAACTATAAGACTGATGGAATTGCACAGTTTCGATGTTCTCATCTTTCTTCATGCCTATCAACTGATAAGCAATTTTCTTTGCCAAGAAGGTCTTGCCTACACCTGGTGCACCTTGTAGAATGATGTTCTTCTTGCGGAAAAGCAATTCTACAATCTCGTTGAACTTTTCTTCAGCAATGAAGGGCTTATCGGGGTCATCGGCAAACTCGTAAGGTGTAGTTGAGTCTAATGTTTCCTCACTCAGATTGGCACAAAATAAAAGGAAATCGCGATATTTGTTGATATAACTGCGTGTGTTCTTCAACTCTTTAATCACTCCTTGCTCACTACCTTCTTCAATAATCTTTGTCAAAGACTCGCTTATTTTCACAATTTTACTAACGTCGATAACGTTAAAAACATTTTTAGTTTCACAGTATTTTTGACATAAAATACAAACTTCTTCAATAGTGTCAATTTTAGCATATCTACTATTTGCCGCATCCTTTATCTGCTTTGACGTGGCGTTTTTGTCGCCCATATAATGAATGAACGATTTTTTCACCTCTTCAGGTGACTTGCCTGTTAACTTATAAACGCTTTGTTTTGACATATCTAATTGCTATTGATCTAATGTTTCAAAATTTGATCTAACTTGATCTAAATAATTTTATAGTTTCATCCAGATCTCATATTTTTGCCCAAAAAAGGAATGGAAAAGAAATGGATTAAGACGGAGCAGATGCTTGAGATATTGAAAAGCGAACCTGATGTTGAACAGCAATATTGCCATTATCTTGGTGGTATCTTGCGCTCTACTCATTGGTTAAAATACTCATCTCTTAAGAATCAATATGGTGATAGCACAAATTGGATTGACTATACTTGGTATACTGAGGCAGAATTTGTTGAAATTCATGCAGGTGAATGGTGGATGAGAGAGTTTTGATAATGCACTTTATTATACTGGTCACAAAGATATTAAAAAACTTCCGAATATCCTATAGCAAAGGTGTTTTTTTATCAAAATCGCTATTTTGAGCGTTTATGGGGCTCATTTCATGTTCCCTCCTTGGGAGGGGGGATAAAAAATAAATGGTGTCCGCTAAAACTTACTCAACGCACTGGAATTACAAGTAAATACATGTAATTTGAGATCTTTACTATAATGAAAGTTTAGTAATTATCTCAAGGGCGTCAGCCGCATGGCCGACGCCCTTGAGATAGTTTGATGTCATTTAGTAGATACCAATAATCACTTAAAATGATATGGCAAACGAGCCTCCGATAGTGACATAATGCATCTTCTTCTCGCGTTCATATACCGACGGGTCAAGTTGGACGTTTATCGTTTCAAGGAGTGCGCCCAGATCAGGGGTGGTCACCTTCATAAAGCGCAGGGGGTCGTAAGTCAGCGTAAATTTCTTCTTGGAGTAGTCATAGTCCACGAACACCTTCCACATGAAGTTCGACTTGTACTTATACGTCAGCGACAAGCCCGTGCCGTAGGTCGTGGAGTTATTACCACCCAGTGTCAGGTAGTCCCACTCGATATCATATTTTTCACCATCCCTGAGATTGCTGATAGCAAGGTCGGACAAAGTCCCATTGTCAAACACGATATGCGTATCCATATTCTTGGTTGTACCCTTGTAGGCGGCATTGATGTCAAGTTCCTGAGTCATCGTGCGACCCACGAGGAATTTCGTACCCAGTGAGAAACGGTTGCTCAACGGCAGGTTCAGATAGAGACCGACATTGGCTGAGAACTCAGTCAGGTGGTCGCTCTCCACAGTTATTTCCTCGTCGCTGACGATACCTTGCAGGAGTCCGTCAACTTGCGCTTCCGTCACGGGTGTCGACGAGAACATATTATACCAGGCATTAATCAATTGGATGGTCTGGTCGCGGTCTTCATGGGCATCGGAGACGAAGTCGCTCCAGCCCTTGGCGGTCATCGCCCTCACACGGAGGCGTCCGCCGATACCCACATACTTATTGAAGAAATAGGCACCCTCAGCATCTACTGTAGTAGCCGTATGGAAGTCGATATGGAGTCTGTCATCATCTTCCACTTCATAGTCGAAATCCTCAACGTTTTTTAAATTTTCATATCCGAAATCGAAACTCTTCGAACCAAAACTCATACCCATTGAAATGGAGAAAAACGACGGGTCATCGCTGAATCCCTCCAGATCGTTGCGTAGCAGTCCCCGCTTCTTGAAAAGCACGTCGCCCAAAGCATAACCCAGTTCTGTTGATATGATACCGATACCGGCACCAGACAGCACATCACTGATCCAATGACGGTTATTCAGGATGCGCATAACACCAGTGGCAGTGGCAACACCGTAGCCGGCTACAGAAAACCATGGTGAGCGTGTCAGTCCGTACTCTTTGTGCAGAATGGTAGCACCCACGAACGAGGTGGCAGTGTGGCCTGAGGGCCATGAGTTGGCTGTTGAGCCGTCCGGACGCATCTCGCTGGCCGTATATTTGATGCTATTGACGAAGCCGGCCATGATGGCATACGACATCAGCGACGACCCCAACAGGCGTCCCCAGTCGCTGCGACCCTCGTACCCCCCCAACTTCAGACCGACCGTCATCGCAGGGCCGAAGAACTGCGTGTAGTCGTCGATGCCCGTTTTGAAGTTAGTAATCAACCGGGTGTTGCTGTGCGGATTGTTATAGTCCTGACGGAAGGATGCCTTTTCGCCCTTGATGATCCATCCGGCAGCGAACAGGGGTATGCCCACAAAACTCAGGTCATCCATCACTTTATATGGCTTGACATCAGGGTTGGTGCGCATCCATGTCCAATTTTCCTTGCCCCAAGGCGCATGGATTCCCGACGTACCGTCATCCGCTCGGATTGGTTCGCTTGTCAGGGAAAGAACCCGAAACCTTTCGTCCGGTCGCAACTCCAATTCAGAGCGAAGCGTATCTTCCCCATTACAGGTCAGTTCCGGTTTCATCTCTGGATCCGTTGGTGTCAGCGGTTCCATGCTTATGAAGTCAATCTCTGCTGCACGGATTACTCCACACAACAACACGATAACGATTGTTGATAAGCATTTTTTCATAATCGTTTATTGCTTGCGGTGCTGTTTCGGATGAAGTTTAATATCGAACTTGAAGTTTGTACGGAGTTCCTTGAGCACGGATTTCGTGAGGTAGGCACGACCCTGGCGCTTGCCTTCGGGGAAGAGGAACTGCAGACGCTTGCCGCCGAGTGTCTTCTTCACCACCGTGCAGGTAGTCGTGACGGGCTCGCCGAGGTTGAAACCGCTGGTGGCGGCGCGGCCTTGAAACTCGACCGTAGTATCAACATCCTTGTCATAGAGGTCAAGGATGGAACCGATGGTGGCCAGGGCTTCGTCGGTGGTGCCACCGAGACAGATGGTCACCTCGTGGATATTCTGAACCTCCATGCCTAAAATCTCGTCGGCTCCGAGGAAGTCGGCAACACGCCCCAGGCTGAGGTAGTAGCCGAAACTGTCATCATCATTTGTATCCTTATAAGTAAAGATGGAGTACTCGCCGCGGTCAGTCTCGGCATCAGCCACTTCCACCCGCATACCGGCGGGTTGGTTCTGGGCTTGGGCTGTCAGCGCCATGGCGCTGAGCAACAACAAGGTCAATAGTTTTTTCATATACATTATTTGTTTTAGAAGTCCTTTAATACATCATACATCTTATGGATGGGGTTTACCTGATATTCGTACCCGTCACGATGACCCGTATATTTGGAACCGGGTTCCTCCTTATTGTCTGGGTGAATGTGACAATCCCCCGGATGCAAAGATAATATAGAATCTTGGTCTTCGCAAATTTAAGAACAACAATTTGATTAAATTCCACCCCCGACCCATCCCTTTCAAGGGGCGGGGAACTGGCAGATGCCTTTTGAACAGTTGATGCCATAAAGCGGACACCAATATAAAAAAAGAGGTGCAGACGTTACACTGCACCTCTTGGTTGTTATGGCCTGTTGGGTATTAAGCCTCTTCGTTTTCTTTCTCCGCGCTCTCGTCGATGGCTTTGATTTTGTCATAGACGAGTTTCAGGTCGTCTTTCAGTTTTTCCACCTTGCGGTTCATTTCGTCGATGAGGCTGCTGCCTTTCTTGCTCGATACGCTGAGGAATCCGATATTGTTCTCATAGGTCTGAATTTCCTGCTTCAGTGTCTCGTAGCGGTGCATGAGGCGTGAGCGCTCGTTGTCAAGTGCATTGGTGCCTTTTTCTGCCACGCTCTTCAGGTTGCTGCGGAAATTGTCCAAACGGCGGCGGTTGACGGAGATGTTCAACTCCTTGTAGATTTTGTCGAGCACCTCGTGATACTCTTTGTAGAGTTTGTCTTTCTCACGGTAGGGGACGTGTCCCACTGCCTGATACTCGTCCACGAGTTGGTGAATCTTGTCTCTGACATCGTCGCCACCCTCTTCGGCTACTGCTTTCAGTTGTGCGATGATGTCGCGCTTCTTAGCCAGATTCTCTCGCTCTTCGTTGCGTGTGCCGGCATTGGCGGCGTTGCGGGCCTCAAAGAACTTGTTGCAGGCGGTGAGGAAGTCGTTCCACAACTGGTCGCCCTGTTTCTTGGGCACTGTGCCGATTTTCTTCCACTCCTTCTGCAGTGCAATGAGTTTGTCCGACGTCGATTTCCAGTCGGTGCTGTCCTGCAATGCCTGTGCCTGTGCCACGAGTGCACGTTTCTTCTCGGCGTTCTCGGCAAACTGAGCCTTCATCTCGCGGAAGAACTGTGTCTTGCGTCCGAAGAAATCGTCGCAAGCGGCACGGAAACGCTCGAAGATTTTCACGTTCATCTTCTGAGGTGCGAAACCGATGGTCTTCCACTCGGTCTGCAACTCGATGATTTGACGTGTATGGCGCTCCCAATCGGCCGCGCTCTTGTTCTCCTCGGCGATGATGGCTTCCACCTTCTCGCACAGTTCGGTCTTGCGTGCAAGGTTCACTTCCTCTTTCGAACGCAATTCCTCAAAGTGCTGCTGGTGGCGCTTGTTGATGACCGTCGAGGCGGCTTTGAAGCGGGTCCAGATCTCCTCGCGCAAGTCCTTGGTCACGGGACCAATCTCGCGGTACTGCTGGTGCAACTCCTGCAACTGGTGGAAGGCGCTGATGACATCAGGCTCCTCAGCCAATCGCTCGGCAGCCTCGCAGATACGGGTCTTCATTTCAAGGTTTTTCTTGAAGTCGTATTCGCGAGCCTCGCTGTTGAGTTTCAGCAGGTCGTAGAACTGTTCCACATTGTGCTGATAGGTACGCCACAGTTCGCTTGAGCGCTCTGCGGGCACGGCTTTAATCTCTTTCCATTCCTGCTGCAGGCGTTTGAATTCCTGATAAGAACGGTTGGCTTCCTCGGGTGAGGTGGCCATATTCTTGATTTTCTCGATGATGGCGAGTTTCCTTTTCAGGTTCTCTTCCTTCTCTTTCTCCAATTCCTGGAAGGCGCGGGCGCGCATCTCCTTGATGAGCACCATCTCGGCCTTGAAGGTCTCTTCCAGTGCGTCGGGCACAGCCTGATAAGCCTCGGGGTCGCCACCATTGTCGAGATATTCTTTCAACTGTGCATCACGCTCAGCGTTATGCATTTTGTAGAAGAGGGTCTTCAGATGCTCAACCTCGTCTTTCTCGGGGATGCTGTCGCCGTGAGCCAATTCCTTGACACGCTCCAATATCTCTGCCTTGTTGGCATAGACTTTTTCTTCGGGAGCAGCCTCCTCCTCGACGGGAGCAGCCTCCTCCTCGACGGGAGCAGCCTCCTCCTCAACGGGAGCAGCCTCCTCCTCGGCAGGAGTAACCTCCTCCTCAACGGGGGCAGCCTCCTCCTCTGCGGGAGCGACTTCTTCCTCAACGGGAGCAGCCTCTTCCTCTACGGGAGCGACTTCTTCCTCAACGGGAGCAGCCTCTTCCTCGACGGGAGCGACTTCTTCCTCAACGGGGGCAGCCTCTTCCTCAGCGGGAGCAGCCTCCTCCTCAACGGGAGCAGCCTCTTCCTCAGCGGGAGCAGCCTCCTCCTCAACGGGAGCAGCCTCTTCGGGTTGGGGTTGTTCTACTTCCTGAGCGGTTTCTTCTACTTTTTTCTCTTCTTCTGGTGTTCCCTGGATCAGGGTGTTGTCTTGAGAGTCCATCATGTAACGTTTTAGTTATAGATTCGGTTATTTACTGTCAAAAAAGTGTGCACCTATCTGTGCGTATGCATGCGCACACACCTAATGAACTGCAAATTTACACAAAAGAAATGAAATGACCTAAAATTAATCGTTTTTTTTCAAAAAAAGTGATTAAATGAGGCGTTTGTGTCTGAAAAGCCACCAAATGGCCACTGAAACAACGACAGAAATGAGCATGGCCACGGGGAATCCCACCGGATTGTTCTCCATGCCGTTGATGAGGTTCATGCCGAACAGTGACGCAATCAATGTGGGGAACATCATAAGAATGGACACGGAGGTGAGTGTACGCATCACCGTGTTCATGTTGTTGTTGATGATACTCGAATAGGTGTCCATCGTCGATTCCAAGATGTCGGAGTAGATGTTGGTCGTCTCGCGGGCCTGGCTCATCTCAATGTTGACGTCCTCAATCAGGTCGGCGTCCAATTCGTCCACCTGCAACTTGAACTTCAGTTTGGCCAACAAGTTCTCGTTGCCGCGGATGGAGGTGATGAAATAGGTGAGCGAGTCTTGCAAACGCGACAGTCCGATGAGCGACTCGTTGTTGATCTCATGGTCGAGGTTGCGCTTGGCCTTGTCTATCAGGCTGCTGATTTGCTTCAGCCGTTTCAGATACCACACTGAGGAGGAAAGGAACAGGCGGAAGGTCATATCCACATAGTCGGTGAAGCCCTCGCCGCGCTTCTGCTGGAACGACACGAAATCAATCATCATATTGGTCTCGTAATAGCACACGGTGATGGTCACGTCGCGCTTATGGATGATACCCAGCGGCACCGTCGTGTAGGGCGTGCGCGAACGTATCTCCTTCACATAGGGGATACGCAGGATAATCAGCATCCAACCGTCGTCGTACTCATAACGGGCACGCTCGTCGGTATCGCTGACGTCAGACATAAAATAGTCGGGGATGGAAAATCGTTTCTCCAGTTCGCGCTGGTCTTCTTCCGTGGGACAGGTAACCTGTATCCAGCAGTTCGGCTGCCATTCTTCGAGTTTGGTCAGCCCGTTGGTCGTGTTCCAATACGTCTTCATTTGCTTTGACCTCCAAAAATGATTTTTAGGGCGGAGGCTGTGCTTCTGAAGCCAACCTCTGCGATTACAAGTTCAAGTTTTCCGGATGATAATCGTCCATAAAAATGTGAATGATTGATTTTCGGGTGCAAAGATAGTGCAAGTTGAGTGAAATGCAAAATGAAAATCACAAAAATTTTCATTTTCATTTCCGAAACGCCGCCTATCTTATCCAAAGTAGTGCAAGTTGAGAACAAAACAAAATAAAAACGAGAGTTTTTGTTTTTTTTGTCGAAACGTAGCCTATCTTATCCAAAGTAGTGCAAGTTGAGTGAAATGCAAAATGAAAATCACAAAAATTTTCATTTTCATTTCCGAAACGCGACCTGTCTTATATACAAAAAATGGAACCGCCAAGACGGTTCCAATGATAATTCACAATTCATAATTGTCAATTCAGCCTTTATTCCTTGGTATAGGTTTCTTTCTTTTGGAGTTTCCACTCGATGATAAACTCAGCCATCATTCCCAAACCGCAACCGAAAGCAAGCACGAGATAGAAATAGAGGGATTCGGCACTGAGACCGAGCAGGTAATTGAACAATGCGCCGAGGCCTGCGCCGAGGCAGAAACAACCGATGCGGAGCATCGCGAAAGTCTTCTTGTTTTTCCGTTGCGGCTTTTCAATCAACAGTTTGGCGCGGTCATAATCCACATTGTTCTCAATAATCAACTGTCTTACTTCTTTGTCGCGGTTCTTTGCATTGATATACATCTTCGCCACGTAAAAGATTAAAATCATCGGGATGGCCAATGACATCACTACTCCAATGATAGGAATCAAAAGTTCCACATTACTTGCTAAAACTAAACTTTGCATAACTAAAAATTAAATTTATTGGTTCAACTTCACTGATAAGACCGGCTCTTCTTTGGATTATTACACCTTCTGCCAAGAAAAATTTTTGAGAAGATGCCAGCCACCCCCCACGACCACAGCCATCTGTATCACTACACAGATTATGGCCAGGGATGTGCCGGCTCCGGCATACCAACCGTTGATAATCATATAGACAAATGTGAACAGCAACAGGGGCAATCCGAAAGCGAAGGCCGCCGCACGTATCCATCGGCGACAACGCTCGCGACGGGCTGCGTGCTCCAACTGGCTCATCACCGCCTGATGAATCTCGTCTATCGTCTCTGTGCGCTCCAATGTCTCCATGATGAGCGCGTCAAATTCCTGGTCATTCATTTCATTCATGGTTCATCTCCTTTCTTAATCGTTCTCTGATACGGTGAAGTTTCACCAGCACGTTACTTTGGCTTAACTTCATTTTTTTCGCTATCTCGTCGGTTTTCTTGTGTTCATAGTAATGCAGACGTATGAGAGTCTGGTCTGTTTCCGGCAAACGGCCGATGGCGTTTTCCATCTGTTGCAACCTCTGCTCGTGTTCGGGCGAATAGTCTTCCGTGGTGCTCTCTACGGCACGAGGGTGGTCGTCGATGCTCAGTGTGCGCCTTCGCCGCTCCTTGTCAAGCAGGTTGAGGGTTGTGTGCATGGCAATCATCGACAGCCACGGTCCTAACTGCTCACCTTGCCAACTGTCAAGATTGGCGTAGGCTTTGATAAAAGTCTGCTGTACCACCTCGGCTGCCAGTTCTTTGCTGTGCACCACGCCAATCGCCTTCGAATAAAGCATACCCGAATACCTCTTGACCACGGTGGAAAAACTTTTCGTGCGTCCGCTGTCTAACACTTCTCGCACCAATTCCTTATCGCTCATATATAACTATGACAGACAGCAGAACAAATTATTACACGAAAACGAGAGAAAATACTAAAACTTTTGCTCCTTATATTCTCTTACCTCTGAACGGACCTCTTGCCCCTTGTCCCCTGTTCCTTGCTCCCTCCCTTTGGGAGGGTTGGGGTGGGTTTCTTCCTTGCCCCTTTAAGGCTATGTATCACATACGTGACCACACCCCAGATGATAAACTCGTTCGACGCATCGACGCGGATCTTGGGATATTGCGTGTTCCACGGCACCAGCCAGCCGAAATCGCCGGCAGGGTCTTTGCGGAACTCCTTGATGGTGAACTCGCCATCGACAAAGGCGATGACAAAATCGCCGTCTTGAGCCTGCAACTCCTTATCCACCACCGCCAAGTCGCCGTCGAGGATGCCCGCGTCGGTCATCGACTCGCCCGACACCCGTACATAGAACGTGGCCTCACGATGATGCACCAGCACTTTGTTGAGGTCGATCTCCTCGCCCATATAATCCTGGGCAGGGGAGGGGAATCCCGCACGCACACTGCTCTGAGCCAACGGCACGGAGAGTTCGGTCTCGGTCGAGGCGGGATGAAATGTCAGACGGACATCATCTTTCACGGATGCCTCCTTTCCCGTTTGCCCGCCATTGGGTCAACACGCAACAGCCATGCCGCGAAGAACGTGAAGACGCTGGTGCATAACACGCCTTTGTAGAATGTCACATAGCCGAAGATTTCCTGCAGGTAGCCCGACACCCATCCCGGCACCATCAGCGCCAACGTGGCGATGGCCATCAGCACAGAGAGGTTGGCTGGACGCATCTCACCCTGTTCGTTGCGGCTCAGATGGAGCATGGACACGACATAATAAGTGAGGCCGAAAGCAAACGCCAACTGACGGAGAAACGCCACGACGGCTATCACCAACAGATTCGATGGCATCACGTATGCGAGATAGAGATAAAGCACGTTGCACAAGGTGAACGCCGCCACCATATACCACCGCCACCAGCCGATGCCACGGCGATGAACAGCCATGCCGCCCAAGATGCCGCCGATGGTCATGCCGAACACACCGATGGTACCCATGGCAAAGCCGTATTCCTGAGGTGATAGTCCCAAACCGCCCGCATGACCCGCGTCGATGAAAAACAGCACCGACACCTTGCACGACAAGGCTTCGGGCAAGATAAAGAGACCGACGAACAACGCCACGCGCCACCAGTCGGGCCGACGGAAGAAATGCACAACGGGCTCGGTTACACGCTGCCAGTAATCGGCAAAAAGCACCCTGCGTTTGTCGCCCGTATCGACGTGACCCGGCAACAACAGCAGGTTGATTACAAACAGCACCAGATAAAGAATGGCCAACAGCCAGAACAAGAATGTCCACGAACCGCGCACATTGCGGGTGATGGTCTCCATATTGCCTACGACCATGACCAGCGCGCCCTGTCCCAACAACATGGACAAGCGGTAGAACACGCTGGAGATGCCGCCGTAAGATGAGCGGGCGCGAGGCGTTGACGCCACACGGAACATGCTGTCGGCGGTTGTGTCATGAATGGCACTGGCAAACGACATTACCCAGAACAGGAACAATATCCATTGCACCGACCCTTGCGCAGGGAAGGAGAAGGCCACACCGCCCAAGGCAGCGCCAATGACCAGTTCGGTAATCAGCATCCACGAACGACGCGTGAGCACCATGCGCACCAACGGTGTCCAGAGGGGCTTCATCACCCACGGCAGATAGAGCCACGACACATAGAGCGTGATGTCGGCATTGTATAGCCCGAGACGCTTAAAGGCTATTAGTGTCAGCGTCATCAGCACCACCGTGGATAACCCCTTCGCTAAAAACGACGAGGGAATCCATGCCCACGGATGGCGCCCCGCCCACGGACGGTACCAATGGATTTTCTTGTTCTCGATATTGCTCATGTTTGTAACACGTTATTCTTTTCCACCGTCTTTCTTCTTGCCGAATTCCGGGTCAATCTTGATAAACGCCGTGACGGCAAAGGTGATGATGCAGAAGAACATCACTAAGATGAAGAATGTCTGATATCCTACAGCATCTTTAATCCAACCCGACACCATGCCCGGCAACATCAGGCCGAGATAGGTCAGGCCGGTGCAGATGGCATAGTGCGAGGTTTTGAATTCTCCCTGGCTGAAATAAAGCATGTAGAGCGTAAGCGCCGTGAATCCCAAACCATAGCCGAACTGTTCGACAAAGAGGCAGGCACTGACGAGCCACAGACTGTCGGGCTGTGCGAAACTGAGATAGACGTACACGATGTCGGGCAAGGTGATGGCGCAGACAAACGGCCACAGCCAACGCTTCAGACCGTCGCGGCTGGCCAACATGCCACCGACGATACCGCCCAGTAAGAGTCCCACCAATCCGACGGTTCCGTATGCCAATCCGAAAGCCTCAGGCGACAGCCCCAAACCGCCCTCTTCGTGCGGACGGAGCAGGAAGGTGCTCGCCATCTTCGTGAGCATCGCCTCGGGGAAACGGTAGAGCAACAAGAAGAGAAGCACGAAAATGATTTGTTTCAGCGGCACTTTCGTGAAGAAGGAAGAGAGCATCTCCCATAATCCGTGAGCCACCTCGCGGGCTGTCAGTCCGTCGTTCTTGCGGTCTGCGGGTCTGGGCATGATAAAACGGTGGTACAGCCAAATGGCGATGAAGATGCCTGCCAGACCGAAGAACACCAGACTCCAGGTATATGCGTTGCGGTCGGGGAAGGTCTTCTGCAATAAACCGGCCACGGGCACAAGCACACCTTGTCCGAAGATGACAGCGATGCGGTAACACGTGTTGCGGATGCCCACAAACCACGACTGACCGTGGCTGTCCAATTCCAACATATAGAATCCGTCGGCAGCAATGTCGTGCGTGGCGCTGGAAAAGGCCATCAGAAAGAAAAAGAACATCGTGCCCTGGAACCAAAAGTCCGTGTTGAGCGTGAAAGCCACACCCGCGAATGATGAACCCAACAGCAGTTGCATGGCCAGCACCCACCACCGCTTGGTCTTAAACAAATCGACAAACGGACTCCACAGCGGTTTGATGACCCACGGCAGGCCCAGCCATCCGGTATAGAGGGCTATCTCGGTGTCGCTCATGCCCATTTGCATATACATCACCACGGCTACGGTCATCACTACCACATTGGGCAGACCCTCTGCGAAATACAGAGTCGGTATCCATGCCCACGCATTCCTCTTATTCTTTATCTCTGGTGTATCTTTCATTTATTTGATATATTATTAGGAGTTTAAATGTCCCCATGTTTTAGGGTGCTCTGTGGTATTCTCTTGCCCCCGCTCCTTGCTCCTCAAAACTATTTATATACTTTTTTGATTTCTGCCCCATGGTAATAATGCAGGAGGATTTCATCGTAATGATATCCTTTTTCGCCCATCATGGCGGCACCTATCTGGCACAGGCCCACACCGTGGCCCCAACCGGCACCCGTGAGACGGAAACGCTGCGGAATGCCCTCTTTCTCGTCGAGGATATCCACCACGAACGCACTGCTATAGAGGTGTGTCTGGCTGAGCGCGCGGCGTATCTCCAATTCCTTGCCGATGGTGAAAGTGCGCTCGCTGCCTGTGATTCTCAGTCGCGAGATTCGTCCGCTCTTGCCGCGCTCCAACGGTTCCAGGGCAATGATGTCGCCCATTCCCAGATGCAGTTTCTCCTCTATCAGCCCAGCCAGTTCCTCTTGGGTGTACTCCACCTGCCAACGGTAGAAGTCGGCGGTCTCTTGGTCATAATCGTTAAGCACCTGACTCAGTATCCCTTTGTCATGGGTGTTGCAAAAGGCGTCGGGCGATGTGCGTATCCACCGTTCCGCCTCGTTGTTGTCGGTCAGGTTGAGAGGCGTGTCCTGGTCATTTTGAATACTCTGGGCATTGTCTCTGACGGCTCTCAAATAGGGTTTGGACAAGTTTTCCCAACAATACTGAAATTCCTCCGACATACCGCCGCAACACTTGCTGAAACGGGCGTCGCAGATATCACCGTCGTCGTAGAGCACCTGCCCGCGGGTATCCTTCACCGCAGCCACCACTTCGGGACGCGAGGCGAGAGTGATGCCTTGATAACGCTGGCAATGGTCATCGGCACATACGTCGAAGATGGTATGGTCTTCGCGGTCGTACCACCGTATCAACTCGTCATCCTTGCGCACGAACGAGAAGAAATTATCAGCGTTTCCGCTCATCTCCTGACGTTTCTTCATCTGGGCGAGCAGCCAACTGCGCGAGATGACCGCATGGGCCTTCAGCAGTTCAGGCGATGAGGTAGCGCTCATCTCGCTGGAGATGACGCTCGAGAGGTAGGTCTCCACCGGCAGTTCGTTGATGGCGCAAATCTTGTCGGCATCGACCACCAACCGCAGTGTGCCGAGGAAGGTCTGCGTTTGTTGCCGTTGCCAATGGAAATTGACACCGATGGTGACATCATCCAACGAGAACGACGTGTCGGCCTGTTTCGGCACGAATGCCAGTTCGCGGTATTGATTGCCTTGCCAGACGATACCGCCCTCCTGTAACTCAACCGTCTGCTCGCCGTCTATCACTTCGCCTTTGGCGAGGAAGGGACCGTTCAATACGAAATGTATCTTTTGTGCGCTGACGATACCCACTTTCACCAACGGTTCTTTCTTCATCTGCGGAGTGCTCTTTGTCATGGTTGCCTGACGTGTGCGCAGATCGTCGGTCCATGAGCGGAATTCTTCGGTGTCCATTGCCACTTCGCTCAAGATATGACTGATATCGTCGGCTGTAATCCGTTCAAAATCCTTCTGGCGCGGTGTGATAATAAGCCCTGACATATCCAATGCGCCGGGACTGACCATCATTCGCTCGTCGCCCTCTGCGCTGTAGCATCCCGGACGGTGTTTTCTGCGGGGGAAGATGACGGAGAGATAATCCTCACCGTCGCGCCAACTCACGATATTGATGTCGTCTATAGGTTTAGGGTTTAGGGTTGAGGGGTCGGAGTCGGTGGCTGTCGGCAGAGAGGCGAGGCACGAGAACAGCCGTTCGTCTGATTCACGTTTCCTGCTGCGGATGAGCAGTGCCGGACACGGATAGTCAGCGATGATAAACAACCCCTCCTCGTCGTTGAGTGTCAGCAGCGGTTCCAGATTGCGGCTCAGCCGAGGCCATGTGGTCTGCAAGGGCAGCACACCGCTCGTGCCTGCCTGGAAATGCAGGTGGTCGGGTGCCGATGCACCGCAGTGCGGACCGTTATAAAAGACGGTCAACCCGGGATATTCGGTCAGCAACTCATGGATGATGCCATAATAACCGACGATGGTTTGCGGCTGGTGCTTTTTATAAGGGATGGTGAAATGCACCGGCAGGATGGGGTAGGGGTTGACCAAGATGTCGAATTTCCCCTCAAAGGGTTTCACTATCTGCTGTTGCGGTCTGTTTGCCCCGCAGAGGAAACAAGGCCTCTCTGCGATGGCTTTCGCGTCGATTTTCGCGCCCGTTGACACCATCCGCGCCGGATTCCATTGCACTTTGAAATCCATCAGTTCGCGAGTCTTCACATGCGCCAGGTCATCATAGCGCTGGCGCGCGTCATCCCACCGTGCCAACTGACGGCGGAAGAAACGGGTCAACTGGTCATCCTCTTCCTCGTCGCCACAACCGCTGTTCATCCGTTGGCGTGCCGATAGTTCCATCGTGCGCAGACGGTCTTTATACAGGTTGTTGGCATTCACGCGGTCGATGCTGAGCGCGGCGTCGCTGTTGCCGCCCCATCTGCGACAGAGATACAACTCGTTGTAGATTCTTCCGATGCGGTATTGCCGGCAGAAGGCCAGTCCGAGGGCATAATCCTCACCGTATGAGGTATTGGGGAACTGTATGCGGCGCACCAGCGGGGTGAAAAATGCGCGCGGAGCACCGAGGCCGTTGATACGGAGGGCGTTATTGGGACCGTTGTCGTCGGTCCACTCACGATGGTCGATGAGTCCCGGCGGAAGAGTGTTCAGGTCGAAGTCGCACATGCGGTAGGAACCGATGACCATGGCTGCGTTTTGTTTGCGGAAAGCATCTACCACCTGCTGTAACGTGCGGGGCGATGAATAGAGGTCGTCACTGTCTAACTGCACGGCAAAGCGCCCGCAACGATGGTCATTGACAGCCACGTTCCAACAACCTCCGATGCCCAAGTCGGTGCGGTCGGGAATGATGTGTACTAACCGCGGATTGTCATACGCCTCGAGCAACTCGGTGGTGCGGTCGGTGGAGTGATTGTCCACCACAATCACATTGTATTTGAACGGCGCTTTCTGCGACAACGCCGAATCGACGGCATCGCAGATGGTGCGCTCGCGGTTGAATACGGGGATGACGACTGATGCCTCGACCTCGAACTCCTCCTCGTCGAAATCCAGCGAGTGATAACGTGAGGTGTCTACCAGTCCGCCGACTTCGGTCAGATGGGCGGTCACGGCTAGTTCCATCTCTACCTGCACCTCGCGGTTGCGGGGGTTCACATAGTCAAATTGTTTCTCGCCCGAGGCGCGCAGGTCATGCTCATGTTCGGTATAGAGATATTCATTGAGATGGAACAACTGTCCCTGACGGCTCAGGAAAAGACGCAGGTCGTAAAACCCCGCATAGCGGTATTCCGTCAGCCGTGGTTGTTGGGCAAAGGCTTGCAACAGGTCGGTTTTCATCAACAGCAGCGATCCGAAATCGAAATCATCGCGCAGGCTGCCCGTCTGATAGCCTATCACGGGATGCTTCACCACGGCATTGCCTTCGATGGAGTAATGGTCGGCATAGACCATGGCAGCACCGGTGTCGGTGGCTGCCTTCAGCCAACGTCCCAGAGCATATAAACCCATTGTCACGGGCGAGGTCTTCAGACCCAGCAGCACATAGGGCGACTCGGCTGTCATGGCAATGGTCTTCATAGCCGCCGTTGACAGGAGTTGCTCCACGACGAGCCACTGTGCGCCTGCCGGTGCTGTCTGCTCTTGGGCGAAAGCCTCTGTGGCGAGCAGCCATATATGTTGAACATGGTTGTCCTTGCACAGGTTGGCGACTGTCTTTTCGGCCACCGCCATGTCGTCACAAGGCAGAAAGCAATCAATATTTCGTTGCATCGTTTATGTTTTAGTCTATTCAAGCGGCGAAGTTAATAATTTTTTTTGGAAAGAGGGTTGTTTTTCTAAAAAAAGACGTACGATTCAATATTTTTGACTAATTTTGCAAAGGTATATGAAAAAGACAATCTCTTACATCCTCAAAATAACCCTGCCCCTCCTTTTGGGCGGGGCTATCCTCTATTGGATGTATCGTGGTTTTGATTTTTCACAACTCTCGTCAGTGCTTGATGAGATGGACTGGTCGTGGATGTTGCTGTCATTGCCTTTCGGGGTGCTTGCACAAGTGTTCCGCGGACTCCGCTGGCGGCAGACGCTCGACCCGCTAGGCGAGCATGCCCGCACCTCCACCGCCATTTACGCCATTTTCATTTCTTACGCCAGCAGTCTAGTCGTGCCGCGTATCGGCGAGTTCGCGCGTTGCGGTGTGTTGAAACGCTACGATGATGTGTCTTTCCCCAAGGCATTGGGCACGGTCGTGACCGAGCGGGCGGTCGATACCATCGTGATGCTCGTGGCTACTGCTGTCGCCTTGTTGGTCAATATGCCGGTGTTCACGACGTTTTTCTCGCGTACGGGCACACGTCTCGACACGTTTTTCGGGCAGTTCACCACCACCGGCTATATCGTCACACTCATCTGCGGACTGGCTGCCCTGTTGCTTGTCTTCCTGCTGGTACGCAAAATGACCATATATAATAAGGTCAAAGACGTGGTGCGCAATCTCTGGCAAGGAGTCATCTCGCTGCGTCATGTCAATAATGTGTGGCTTTACCTGTTCTTCACGGTGGCCATCTGGTTCAGTTATTTCTTCCACTTCTCGCTTACCTTCAAATGCTTTGAGGCCACGTCATCATTAGGATTCGACGCCGCCATCGTGTCGTTTGTCGTAGGCAGTATCGCGGTTATCGTTCCCACGCCCAACGGTGCCGGACCTTGGCATTTCGCTGTGAAGACCATGCTCATCCTCTACGGCGTGGAGAGCAATGCCGCCCTCTTCTTCGTCCTCATCGTGCACACCATCCAGACCTTCCTCGTGGTAATCCTCGGCATCGTCGGCGGAATCTGCGTGAAACGGAAAGGTGAGGGAGATTCTGAAGTTAAGGAAGTTAAAGCCGATACTTCACTTAGTAATACTTAGAAATGTCTAGTATTGAATTTGCGGACAATCGTCTTCACTCCTCCACTCCTTCACTCCTAAAAAGAAAAACATTAAACCTCAAATAATAAAACTATGATTAAAAACCTAGAACCCAAATGCATCTGGCGCAATTTCGACGCGCTAACCAAGGTGCCGCGTCCATCAGGACATCGTGAGAAAATACAGCAGTTCCTGCTGGAGTTTGCCAAGAAAGCAGGCGTGGAAGCCTTCCAAGATCCTGCCGGCAATATTGTGATGCGTAAACCCGCTTCTCCCGGCATGGAAAACCGCAAGACGGTCATCTTGCAGGCTCACATGGATATGGTGCCGCAAAAAACAAAAGAGAGTACACACAATTTCGAGACCGACCCCATCCAGACATGGATTGACGGTGACTGGGTGAAAGCCAAAGGTACCACCCTCGGCGCTGACGACGGACTGGGCATCGCCGCCATTATGGCTGTGATGGAGGATAAAAACTTGAAGCACGGACCGATAGAGGCTCTTTGCACCGCCGACGAGGAGACGGGTATGTATGGCGCCAATGACCTGCCTGCCGGCGAATTGGAAGGCGAGATTCTGCTCAACCTCGACACCGAGGATGAGGGCGAGATGATTATAGGCAGCGCCGGTGGTCTCGATATCACCGCCAATTTGGAATACAAAGAAGCAGTGACCGACCCCGACGATGCAGCGCTGAAAGTGACCCTCAAAGGACTGAGAGGCGGGCACTCCGGACTGGAGATAGGCGAGGGACGCGCCAATGCCAACAAACTGATGGTGCGCTTCGTGCGCAGTGCCATCGGCGAGAACGACGCTCGTCTCGTTTCGTGGAATGGCGGCAATATGCGCAACGCCATCCCCTTCGAGTGCGAAGTGGTGCTCACCTTGCCGAAAGACAATGTGGAGGCGGTGAAAGAGGCCGTAGCCGACTGGCGTGACCTGTTCGAGGAGGAGTACAAAGGCATAGAGAATGGTATCGAGTTCTTTGCCGAGGAGGTGGAGACACCGAAGACCGAGGTGCCCGTGGAAATCCAAGACAACATCGTGGATGCCATCTACGCCTGCCACGATGGTGTCATCCGTTACATCCCCACCATCCCTAACATTGTGGAGACGTCGTCCAACCTCGCCATCGTCAATATCGGCGAAGGGAAGGCTGTCGTGAAGATCCTTGCGCGCAGCGCTTCGGAAAGCATGAAGGAATACCTCGCCGAGACCATAGAGAGTTGCTTCAACATGGCTGGCATGAAAGTGACGTTGAGTAAAGGTTACAGCGGATGGAACCCCAACACCGACAGCGAGATTGTGAAGGTCATGGCGAAGATTTACAAAGACCTCTTCGGCAACGAGCCTGTCATTCAGGTGGTACATGCCGGACTGGAGTGCTCCATCATCTTGGGCAAGTATCCCGGTCTCGACATCTGTTCCTTCGGTCCCACGCTCCGCTCACCGCACACTGCCAATGAGCGCGCCTTTATCCCCAGCGTCCCGAAATTCTGGGAGTTCCTCAAAAAGACCCTCGAGGAGATACCCGAAAAACAGTGATTCATAAGACAACGGATTCCACGGATTAGAGATAGGGGAGGAACACAAACCTTCAACCCTCTACCCAAAACCCTCAAAACTACGAATTTCACGAAATAAACGAATTTAATCTAAGACAACGGATTAAACGAATTTCACGGATTCGAATGAAGGACGGTGGAGAACCCTAAACCGAACAACGGATTCCACAGATTTGACGGATTGGGACGTTCCCCCTGTTTTCTGAACAACGGATTTCACAGATTTGACGGATTGGGACGTGCCCCCTGCTTTCTGAACAACGGATTCCACAGATTTGACGGATTGGGACGTGCCCCCTGCTTTCTGAACAACGGATTTCACGAATTTGACGGATTAAGCACATGTGACCATAATTCGTTTAATTCGTATAATCCGTTGTTTAAGGAATAATTCGTATGATTTGTGAAATTCGTAGTCATAAAATGATAGAATTCTAATTACTCCCCTCGCCCTTGGGAGGGGGGCGGGGGTGAGGCTTTTTTTGTTATCACATTGTTCGCTCTTGCCGATTGCAATAATTTCTACTGCTCCTGTGAACGCGTGTTTCACCCGGAACTGAATGGTGTGCCCGTCGTGGTGTTATCCAACAACGACGGTTGCGTCATTGCGCGCAGCGAGGAGAGCAAGGCGTTGGGCATCAAGATGGGCACACCGCTCTATCAGGTGCGCGAGGTGTTGGAGCAAAACCATGTGGCGGTGTTCAGCAGCAACTACACACTCTACGGGTCGATGTCGGGCCGTGTGATGAGTCTCTTGGCATCCTACACGCCTGTGCTCGACATCTACTCCATCGACGAGGCGTTTCTCGACCTCTCGGGTATGGGCGACAGCGACACGCTGAAAACCTATGGTGAGGAGATTGCCGCGAGGGTGGGGCGCGCCACGGGCATCCCCATCTCCATCGGAATCGCTCCCACGAAGACGCTGGCCAAAGTGGGGAGTAAGTTTGCCAAGAAATACCCCGGATATAAGTGCTGTTGCATCATCGACACCGACGAGCGGCGGCAGAAGGCACTCGCCTTGTTCGATGTGGGTGACGTTTGGGGCATCGGTCGTCGCATCGCTGAGAAACTGGCCTATCATGGCATACATACGGCGGCCGACTTCGCCAATAAGTCCGAGCGGTGGGTGCGTAGCCATTTCAATGTCACGACAGTGCGCACATGGAAGGAACTGAACGGTGTGAGTTGTGTCAGCATCGACGAACTGCCCCGCAAGAAATCCATCTGCACCTCGCGCAGTTTTGCCGATCAGGGCGTTACCGACCGCAATGTGTTGGAGGAGGCTGTGGCCAATTTCGCCTCGCGAAGCGCCAAGAAACTGCGTGAGCAGAAATCCTACTGCCGCAGCATCACGGCATTCGCCTATACCAGCTGTTTCCGCACCGATGTGCCCGGACATGTCATATACGGGTCGCTCACCCTGCCCGTAGCCACCTGCGACAGTGGCGAACTGATACGCGCTGCCCTCCACGTGTTGCGCGAGAGCTATGCCGACGGCGATTTCGCCTACAAAAAAGCGGGTGTCATCCTTTGGGACATTGTCACCCATGAGGGCGTGCAACAGGACCTCTTCGACCCTGTGGACCGCAAGAAACAGGCAGCCCTCATCGAGGCCATTGACCAAATCAACAAAAAAAACGGCCACGACACTGTCCGCGTAGCCGTCCAAGGCGCCAACATCCGCTTCGGTCTGAAGCGCGAGTATATCTCCCACCGTTACACCACAGATATCGATGATGTATTAGTGGCAAAATCCTAGGGTTATTTTGATTGTCGTAAGGGATCCCAGGTTTCCTAGAACTTCCTGTGATTCAATATCGATAATTGCGGCGGGAGTTATTGTTGCGGCTGTTGTTGCCCTCGTAATAATATTTGGCGGGCACATTCCAGTTTTTCACCATGTTGTCGTCATCGGCCGCCTCAACTCTATTCTCCGTATCGTCTTTGAGGTTGGGGAAGAAGTCGATGCCCGTCAACCGCTCTATCTCATCCACAGGGGTGACATAAGTTCTCAGGTCGCGATGCCCACCCTTGTTGGGCACAAGGAATCCGATGGCGCGTGCATAAGGATTGGTGCAGAGAACCACCTTGAACAGTGAGTCGGGTACTGCCACACCGTGCTTGCCGATGCGCTTTTTCACCCCGTTGTTGAATACCGGTCCTGTGACAATATACACATCGCCGTATTTCCTTGCCCATTGCCGGCAAAGAATCTCGATGTCATTCCAGTCGCCTTTATTCAAACCGTGGTTTTGCGGACAGATATTGGTAAAGAGAAACGACTGTATCTGCGCACGGCGGTCCCATTTGTTGTCGCCAGAGGGGCAGAGGTGGCCGCGGTCGTAGGTCGAAGAGTAGTAATCTTCATCAGTGGCGCGGGGGAAGGGCACCTCGGTGTCTTCTTTGAACTCCATATCGTCGCGCAGGTTGTCACCGTAGGTGTGGGCTTTGGTCAGGTGCCAAGCCACCCAGTTGGCTATTTTCCAGTCTTTATTGTATGACACATAATAGCCGTCGCGCAGGAGCAGTTGCTCGGGTCGTCCGTCGATTTGTGCGGGTATCTCCATCCCTTTCGGGCGCTTTTTGTCGGTCTTGTCCTTCTGCTTCTGTGTTTGTTCACGCTCCTGTGCTTTCTGTGCGGCATCGGTATCGAAGAATCCCGTGTTGTCAACGACCAAACTGTCGGTCGCAGAGGTCTGAGCCCCGCCCTCCTCGGGCGTCATCACTCTTCGGCAAGCGGTCATTCCCACTAACAGCACGGCTAAAAAGCCTATCCATGTGAGTCGTTTCATCATCGGTTGGTATTGATTTTTGTGCAAAAATAAGAAAAAACGAAAAGAAAAGCAAACAAAAGGCGTGATAATGTGTTTTAATTCGTATTTTTGCAAAAATTCTGAGACTATGCATTTATCCTCTGACAAGGCGTCTGATTCCCACCGTCTGCCCGCCGAGTGGGAGCCACAGCAGTGCGTGTTGCTGACATGGCCTCACGCAGGCACAGACTGGGCCTACTGTCTCGACGACATCACGGCCACGTTCGTGGCATTGGCAGATGCCATCACACAGGCTGAGCCGCTGCTGATAGCCACGCCCGAGCCCGAACAAGTGAAACGGCTGTTGGGCGAGGCGTTGGACGAGGAACAGATGTCGCGCGTGACGTATTGTCACTGTCCCACCGACGACACTTGGGCGCGTGACCACGGCTTCATCACGCTTGTCAGCGACGATGCCGGTGCGCCGCTGCGGTTGCTCGATTTCCGTTTCAACGGTTGGGGCGAGAAATTCCCGTCGGAGCACGACAATGCCGTCAACCGCCATCTTTATGGTTTGGGGTTGTTGCAGGGCGAATACGAGTGCCATGACGATTTCGTGCTGGAGGGCGGCTCTATTGAGAGCGACGGTCGCGGCACGGTGCTCACCACCTCGACATGCCTGTTGGCCCCCCACCGCAATCAGCCGCTCACGCGGGAAGAGATTGAAACGCAACTGAAACAGCGGTTGCATGCCCGGAGAATCGTGTGGATAGACCACGGACTGCTCGAGGGCGACGACACCGACGGACACATCGACACCATCGTGCGCATCGCCCCCGACGATACGTTGCTCTACGTGGGATGCGACGATGCCGCTGACCCGCAATACGAGACGTTCCGCCTGCTGGAGGAGCAATTGCGCACTCTCCGCACCGCTGACGGACGACCCTACCGACTCATCCGTCTGCCCATGCCCGACGCCCTCTATGAAGACGGTTACCGTTTGCCCGCCACCTACGCCAACTTCCTGATTATCAACGGGGCGGTTGTCTATCCAACCTACGCACAACCGGCCTATGACGAGGCCGCCCGCATCGCCATACAAACGGCCTTCCCGCAACACCGGCTCATCGCCCTCGACGCCCGTACCATCATCCGTCAGCACGGCAGCATCCACTGCCTGACGATGCAAGTGCCAGCCCACTATGTTAACCCTCTCCACGGAATGGAGTGATTACCCCCTAAAAATGTGTTTATGACACGTTGGGATATTTATATTTCGGAATATAATCCAAAAATATGATTTATTTTTCGGAATATCCTTGAAAATGAATAATAAATGCACGAAATATTTATTACAATAATGCTCTTTAAAACCTTATAATAACCTCAAAATATGAAAATAGGATTTTTACAACAGCATAATGTCGCTGACATGAAAGACAACCTGCGCCGGTTGGCGGAGGGAGTGGCCGACCTCGCCCAACGAGGAGCGGAACTGATTGTGTTGCAGGAATTGCACAACTCGCTCTACTTCTGTCAGACGGAGAATGTGAATCACTTCGACCTTGCCGAGCCTATCCCCGGACCATCGACGGGATTTTTCGGCGAACTGGCCAAGACATACGGCGTGGTGATTGTCACCTCGCTGTTTGAGCGCCGTACCGCCGGGGTGTATCACAATACCGCCGTGGTGATAGAGAGCGATGGCACCATCGCCGGCAAGTACCGTAAGATGCACATCCCCGACGACCCCGCTTACTACGAGAAATTCTATTTCACGCCGGGCGACCTCGGTTTCCATCCCATCCAAACCAGTGTGGGACGGCTCGGCGTATTGGTCTGCTGGGACCAATGGTATCCCGAGGCAGCACGTCTCATGGCACTGCAAGGAGCCGAACTGCTCATTTACCCCACCGCCATCGGTTATGAGAGCAGCGACACGCCCGAGGAGCAGGAGCGCCAACGCGAGGCATGGACCACCGTGCAGCGCGGACATGCCGTGGCCAACGGACTGCCCGTGGTGACGGTGAACCGTGTGGGCCATGAACCCGACCCGAGCGGACAAACCAACGGCATAGAATTCTGGGGCAGCAGTTTTGTGGCGGGTCCGCAGGGCGAACTCTATTACCGCGCCTCAAAAGACGAGGAGGAAAGCATCATCGTAGATATCGACATGGGCCGCGCCGAGCAGGTGCGCCGCTGGTGGCCCTTCCTCCGCGACCGCCGCATCGATGAGTATGGGGATATTTTGAAGAGGTTTGTGGATTAGGTTTTTAGGTATTCCCAGACACTCCTATATACCTTCTCTGTAAAGTTAAAAAAGTATAATTTCAAGGGCGATTTTGTAATTCATATCTCATATATCATATTTATTCCCTATCTTTGCAGCCTAAAACATATTTTGCGTGAAAATAAAAGAAGTGCTTCGCGCCCTTGAACTATTCGCGCCTCTGCCCTTGCAGGAAGACTACGATAATGCCGGCCTGCAAATCGGATTAACAGAAGCGGATGTATCAGGGGCTTTATTGTGTTTAGATGTGACCGAGGCTGTGCTCGATGAGGCCGTTCGTCTCGGCTGCAACCTCATCGTGGCTCATCACCCCCTGATTTTCAGGCCCCTCAGGTGTGTGAGCGATGCCAACTATGTGCAACGCGTCGTGATGAGAGCCATCCAGGAGCATATCGCCATCATTGCCATGCACACCAACCTCGACAATGCTCCGGGAGGCGTCAATTTCAAGATCGCCGAGAAACTGGGACTTTGCGATGCACGGCTCTTCGCCACTAAACAAGTGGCCGGTGTTGAGGGCGGCAGCGGCGTGATAGGCGAGATGCCGGAGCCGGTGGCGGCAGAAGCATTTATCAAACAGGTAAAGGAGACCTTCGGCGTGGAATGTGTGATGGCCAACGAACTGTTGCGGCGACCCATCCGGAAAGTGGCGATTTGCGGCGGAGCAGGCTCGTTCCTCTTGCGTGACGCCGTGGCCGAGGGTGCCGACGCCTTCATCACGGGCGAGATGCACTACCACGACTATTTCGACCATGAGCAGCAGATACAGATTTGCGTCATCGGTCATTATCAGAGCGAACAATACACCAAAGAGATATTCCAATCCGTCATTCAGGAGCAGTGTCCCGGCGTGACTTGTCATCTCTCTCAGGTGAACACCAATCCGATTATTTATTTATAAACCAATCTTCGAAAGTTACATTAAAATTCAAATATTATGGCAAAGAAAGATCCGAAAGACATGACCGTAGAGGAGAAACTCGAACTCCTTTATCAGTTGCAAACGACACTCTCGGCTATCGACGAGAAAAAGACACTCCGCGGAGAACTTCCTCTGGAGGTGCAGGACCTTGAAGACACAATCAAGGGACTGGAGACGCGTATGGAGAACATACAGAAAGAGGTGAGTGAAATAGAAAAGGCTATCGTCGAAAAAAACGGCGAGATGGAGACCGCTAAAATTTTCATCAAAAGATACACCGAACAATTGCAGGAGGTACGCAACAACCGCGAATGGGACACCCTAGACCGCGAAATCAAAGAGAAACAGGCCGACGTGGACCTCTGCGAGAAGAAAATCAAAGAGGCGTACACCAAAGTGTCAGAGAAAAAACAAGCCATTGAGAATACACGTACGCTCATCGAGGACAGGAACAAAGACCTGGCCATAAAACGCGAGGAACTGGATGAAATCATGCAGGAGACACGCGAGGAAGAGGAGAAGCTCAAAGAAAAGTCCCGTGAACTGGAAATGAAAATCGACCCGAGAATCCTCTTAAGTTTCAAGCGGATTCGCAAAAATGCACGCAATGGACTGGGTATCGTGTATGTGCAGCGTGACGCTTGCGGCGGATGTTTCAACAAGATTCCGCCTCAGAGACAACTCGACATCAAGATGCACAAGAAAATCATCGTTTGCGAGTATTGCGGACGCATTATGATTGACCCCGAACTCGCAGGCGTGAAAATCGAGACTGCAACCGAAGACAAAAAGGGTAAAGGCAAAGGCACTAAACGTGCCTCCCGCAAGACAGCGAAAAAAGAAGAGGCTGCTGAGTGATTGACAATTCACAATTCACAATTATTCGCCAACTCATCAGTAGTCACAACTGACAATAAATGAAGACGTCCGCCCGCTCCCCTCCCTTCGTGGGAGGGGTAGGGTCGGGGTCTGAAACCATAATCTTCAATCCTCAATCTACAAAAAACCTAACCACAATGAAAAACAATTTATCATTATTCAGAACCGCACTCCTGCTGCTCTGTGTGTTCGCCTTCACAGTGAATGCCGATGCACAGAAGGGGCAGAAGAAAGACTGGTCCGGCTCATACATCGCCGACCACTGCGCAGGAAAAACCGCCGGAGGCACCGGCATCTGTTTCGACCTCAGTTTTGAACTGACAAAGGGTTACGATGACAATAACTATGTCGGCACGTTCGCCATCGACGGTTTCCAGACCATGGTGCGCGCCAAAGTCTATGCCATCGTTATTGACAATGAACTCCGCATCTTCTACGACTCTCCCGAGGAAGACAACTTCGGCTTTACCGAGGAATACGGCACGCTGCTCGTGACCATCAAAAAAGGAAAACGCCTCATCGCCATTTGGGGAGAAAAACTCATCGAATACGAGTTCGTCTGCAAAGCCACGAGGATACAATAAACCCTTTTCTGTCTCAATAATGATGAAGCCCCGGATACCGCAATATCCGGGGCTTCATCATTGAGTGCTATTCTGCACTGTCATGATAACGGTTCTTCACCTTCGTCTTCTTCCTCTTCGTTTTCGTCTTCATCTCCGGTCCCAGGCATGACATAACCGTCAAGGATGGACATCTGAACTGTGCCGTTGGCCAACTCGAAACCGTAAATCTCGGCCAACGCCACATCTTCATAATAGTAATTCCACCCTTCAAATGCTTCATCAGTTGATATCCTCCCGATAAACGTCAACTGATTAAAACCCCCCTTCACATTCTCGAAATCCACTCCATAATTGTTGATTAATGACGTGCATTCTCCGCTATCCGGGTCAAAAAACATAATAACTGTCATCTGATTATTGTTCACCGCCTCACGGAGTGACAAAAGAAAGTCAATCCTTAAGTCTTCTAATGATTTTTTCTCCATATTTATCTGTTTTTTTGTTGATATTTGTATTTGGGAGTCCAGGAGTGGAGGACTGAAAGACAATAGTTCGCTAATTTAGGAGTTTAGGAGTTTAGGAGTGAAGGAGTTCAGACATTAGTTCGCTAATTAGGAGTGGAGAAGTAAAAGACGATAGTTGGGTATTTGGGAGAGAAGAAGAGGTTTAACTTTCTACGTTCAATTTTCAACGTTCAAAGTTCCATGTTCCACGTCCTACAGTCCTCTCGCTTTGAATATCTTATCTTTAGCGGCGTTGATTTCTTGGAATTTCTTCTCGGCGGCTTTTTTCACGTCTTCGCCGAGGGTGGACACGCGGTCGGGGTGATGCTTGAGCGCCATCTTGCGATAAGCGGCCTTCACCTCGTCGTCGGTGGCGTCGGGCGAGATGCCCAGCACCTTGTAGGCGTCTTCCAGGCTGGTGCCTCCGCTGTCGAGATGTAGCATGGAGTCGACGTCGGAGGAGGAGAGTCCCAGATAACCCGCCACTTCATAGAGCGCATTCAGTTCTGCGTTGTGCACCTGTCCATCGGCCTTCGCTATCATCACGAGGAAGTGCAGCAGTTCTTGCAACACACTCTCATTCATGTTGGCCGACATTTGCCGGCAGCAGTCGCGGATGGTGCGTGACCAACTGCCCGGCGAGGCGGCCTCCTGCTTCTTCTGTTCCTCGAAGAGTTTCAGCATCACCTCGTTACTTTGTCGCTCAGCGGTATCGCCGAAATTCTGGCGCAAGAACAGTCGCACGTATTCCATCTCGGAGTGCATGACCTTGCCGTCGGCACGGACGATATACGCGGCCAGCACCAACATTGAGAAAAGGAAACTGTTGCGCTGACCTTGTGCCTGTTCGTAGGGGTCTGCGCTGTATCCGCCGTTGCCGTAACCGCCCGTCGTGTCGTTGCCGTAACCGCCGTAGTCGCTTGTTGTGGGTTTGGTGGTGCTTTCAAACAGCGACCCGATAAAGTATCCTGCCAGGGCACCAAGCGGTCCCCCGAGCATGAAGCCTAAAAATCCGCCGATAAATCCGATGATTCCCATGAATAGATATAGGTTGAGAGTTTAGGGGTTAGTGTTTTTTTTGAGGAGTTCAGAAGTCAGGAGTTGAGGAGTTCAGACATTAGTTGTCTAATTGAGGCTATAGGAACGATAGGAAATCCCTCGTCCGTGTGAGGTCTGTTATTGAATACCACTGCAAAAATAGATAAAAAATCGGACATGCCGAATATACACCAGGAAAAATATGTTCTTCTGTCTTTATGTCAAATAAACATGCTCATGTTTTGCATGTTAAGAAGATATAGGAAGATAAAGGGAGATAGCCGCTTTTCAGCGGCGGAAGATAGAAGACAATACTCTGTCTATGGCATTTCTGCAGCAAAACTAATGTCTTTTATCTTCTTCTATCTTCATCTAACTCCCTCTATCTACGGAGCAAGCGGAACCTGCGAAAGTTGAATAAGCATGTCCTTATGTCTTTATGTCTAAAAAACTATTGCTCTTATGTCCTTAATCATCCTCGGCCAGTTGCTTCACCTTAGCGAGTATTTCGGGAGCGAGGGCGGGAATGTTGTGTTGAAGTTCAAACTGCTGTGCCCATTCGTATGTCATCTTCACCTTGTTGTCTTTCTTCACCTGCTTCATGCCTTCTTTCGAGTAGTAGCCGCGGTCGGTGGCGAAGAAATCCATGATGAAGACGCAGTGGCCATGTTTTTCAAAATCACCCGAGTATAAGTGCTGTTCCGCCAGGAAGTCTTCCGGACGGTAGTTGCCATTCTCGTCGATGCTGTAGGCGCAATATGAATTTCTTACGGCATTCTCCACCTTCGCTTCTTGTCTCTTTTCTTTCTCCAGTTTCTTCGTCTTGCCTTCTGCTTCCAACTGGTGGAGGTAGGCCAGATTCTCGTCCATAATTATCCGCCGCTGTCCGTTCTGGTCGGTTATGCTGCCCAGTGTGCCGTAATTGTCGATGATACTCTTTTTGCCGCCGCCTTCGCTGACAATTTCTAACCCAAGACTTTTGTATTTCTGCAACAGCCTCTCTTCCAGGGGCTCGGTATGGATGGTCGCTTTGTCATCGATGATGAACCCCAATACGATGTTGGCTCCCATCTTCATACCTGCGTTCTTTGCCTTCGTAACATGCTGTTTCGACGCATCTTGCTTATCTTTCTCTTCGTTGTAGAAATTGTCGACAAGGCCGGCGCGGTAAAACAGTACTCCATCCTTGGCGATGCCCACAATGCGGTAATAGACTTGCAGATAGGTGTAGTCCTTCTTCGTGACGACAAGTTCGGGCAGGTCGAAAACAGCGTCTTCGAGCGTCACTTTCTGGCCATCGGCATCAACCGCGACAGTCATTGGTTTGTAGGCCACGTGGGTAATGACTACGGTCTTGGCTCCCTTCACGTCGGCGATTATGCCGTCGAGGTCGGTGGTGCCGATGAATACCGCGTCGGTAGTCATCACCGTAGCGCATGGCACAGCGTCACCGTTGTCATCTACCACCTGAATGCGTTGTGCCAGCGCTGTCGTTGTAGTCATCATGACGATTGCGCCCATCATTAGAGTTTTTTTCATTTTGTCTTTGGTTATGAAAGGGTTTATCATGTTTCCGCTTAATAATGTTAATCTGAAACAGTCAGAGCCTGAACCAGCGCGTCAAGTTGTTGCCGGCTCATGCCATGAGAGAGCAGAAAAGCAGAGAATGCTTTCTCATAGTCTATGTCTTTCAGTAGTGATTCGTCGTCAACGCCTGCATAATACGTCAGGCACATGTTGAGTCTCAACGACACCAATGCGTCGCACACACCGGGGTCTTTTTCCGGAGTGATTTCATAATAGTTTTCGTAAGTCTTCAGATAGTCGGCCACTATCTCCTCATAAGTGGCTCCACATAGTCCTTCGAGCAATGCGCACACATATCCGGTGCGGTCTTTTCCCTCCATGCAATGAACGACGTAGGGCGCCGGGTGCGACGGCAATTCTTTCAGTGCATCTATCAGTCGGTTGTTGAAGTCGTCTGCCGTAGGGTCGGCTTTCAGTTGACGCAGTATCACGTGGCCGCTCTCCCATAATGTACGGCTGTAAGGAGGCATGTCATAACTCAGCATATTCTCCTCGGTGTCGGCAAGGTTGAGCACCGTCTTCACCTTTTGCCGTTCCAGATACTCCGATACATAATAGGCGCGGTTGATGCTGTTGTTGAACGGCGATGATGTGCGGTGTAGTCTTCCGCTTGCAATGTTGCCGGCATTCACTGCGCGTGCATTGGCAAATACCTCATCCGAAGGATAGTTCTCACGGATGTTGGTGTATTTCATGCTCAGGGCCTTCTGCACGTCGATTTTTCCACCCTTTTCCTTCATCCTGACAACGATAGTCTCCCCTTCCAACCCAGAGAGTTCTTCAGGCAGTCCGATGTTGTTGGCGGTGAAGCAGACGGATGGGTAACCAGGATAGGCCACGAACAGGTAGTCTCCTGTGACAGAGTAGTAACCGTCGTAGTAGGGGACGGCCAATTCCTTGCCGGCGATGGTGACGCTGAGGACATCGCCGAGAGTGAATCCTGCATTTGTCATGTCTTCCTCCGTTATGCTCAACATGGCGCCGCCATACTCGTTGTACGAAACAATCTTGCCTTCCAGCATCGGTCCGCTGTTGGTTCCGTCATCGTCTGAGCAAGATGATGTCAGGGTTAGTAAACCAACTAAAAGCAAGAGAAGGGCCGACCTACAGCCATCCAACAACGATGTGGAGTGGTAACGGTGTTCTAATTGATTTTTTGTCATGGTTTCCGGTAAATTATCGTATTCAAGTTTCAGATTTGCTCAACTTCTTTGTAGTTAGGAAGTTATTGCTTCGCTCGTCCTGTCGGGCTGTATTTAAGTCAAAACTCCGGCAGGCAATATTCAGTCAACAGACATTTGGTTTAACTTCTTAACTTCTGACTGCTTAACCACTTCAGAAAGTTGAATTATTGTATATTCAAATTATTCATCAAAGGCACTGCAAATGTAAGCATAAAAATTGAGAAATCGCTCTTTTAAGAGTTATTTTATTGGTGTCCGCTAAAACCATCTTAATACTTTGGGCTTGTTTGATACCGTTTTGGCTTAACTGTTGACCGACTAAACTATTGGCTCCTTATCTGCTGCCGAAAGTAGAATATATGTTCTTATGTCCTTATGTCAAAAAAACTTTTGTTCTTATGTCTAAAAGTCCTTGTACCTGTCCTTAAAACTAAATCTTTGTGAATATTTTGGCGTTGTGACGTAGAAACGTTAACTTTGCACCCAAATTTGCAAATTTACAATATTTTTTATGGCACAAGAAGATGTTTTCAAGAAAATTGTGAGCCATTGCAAGGAATATGGCTTCGTTTTCCCCAGCAGTGAGATTTACGACGGACTCGCCGCCGTGTATGACTATGCGCAGAACGGCGTGGAGTTGAAAAACAATATCAAGCAGTATTGGTGGCAGTCGATGGTACTGCTGCATGAGAATATCGTGGGCATCGACTCCGCGATTTTCATGCACCCCACCATTTGGAAGGCCAGCGGACACGTTGACGCGTTCAATGACCCCCTTATCGACAACCGCGACTCGAAGAAACGTTATCGCGCCGATGTGCTCATCGAAGAGCAGATAGCCAAATATGACGAGAAGATTCAGAAAGAGGTAGCCAAGGCACGCAAGCGCTTCGGCGACGCTTTCGACGAGAAAAAATACCTTGAGACCAGTCCGCGTGTGGCTGAGGCGAAAGCCAAGCGCGATGCGCTGCACGAGCGTTTTGCAGCCGCCATGCAGGGACCGGACCTCGAAGAACTCAAGCAGATTATCCTCGACGAAGAGATAGTATGCCCCATCAGCGGCACACGCAACTGGACCGACGTGCGTCAGTTCAACCTCATGTTCTCCACCGAGATGGGTGCCTCTGCCGATGCGTCGATGAAGGTTTATCTCCGTCCCGAGACGGCACAGGGCATCTTTGTCAATTACCTCAACGTGCAGAAGACCGGCCGCATGAAAGTGCCTTTCGGCATCGCACAGATTGGTAAAGCCTTCCGCAACGAGATAGTCGCACGCCAGTTTATCTTCCGCATGCGCGAGTTCGAACAGATGGAGATGCAGTTCTTCGTCAAGCCCGGCACCGAACTGGAGTGGTTCCCGAAATGGAAGCAGATGCGTATGGCATGGCATCAGGCCCTCGGTTTCGGCGCGGAGAACTACCGTTTCCACGACCACGAGAAACTGGCCCACTACGCCAACGCAGCCACCGACATCGAGTTCCGTATGCCCTTTGGATTCAAGGAGGTGGAAGGTATTCACTCACGCACCAATTTCGACCTGTCGCAGCACGAGAAATACAGCGGCCGCCAGATTAAATACTTCGACCCCGAGACCAACGAGAGTTACACTCCGTTCGTCATCGAGACCAGTATCGGTGTTGACCGTATGTTCCTCTCAGTGATGTGTCACTCCTATACCGAGGAGCAGTTGGAGAATGGTGAGAGCCGCGTGGTGCTTAAACTGCCCGCAGCCCTCGCTCCTGTGAAGTGCGCCGTGCTGCCCCTCGTCAAGAAAGACGGACTGCCCGAGAAGGCACGCGAGATTGTCAACGATCTGAAGTTCCACTTCAACACGCACTACGAGGAGAAGGACTCCATCGGTAAGCGCTACCGCCGTCAGGACGCCATCGGCACACCTTACTGCGTCACCGTTGACCACGACACGCTCACCGACGGCAAGGTGACTCTCCGCCACCGCGACACCATGCAGCAGGAACGCGTCGATATCAGCCAACTGCGCGCTATCATCGAAGACCAGGTCAGCATCACCAGTCTGCTCAAGAAATTGCAGTAAGAGGAGCCCGTCCTGACCCTCACAAGAGGGTAGGGGGCGCTCAATTCTGAATTGTCAATTCCGAATAGTGAATTGTTAATTGTCAATTATGAATTGTAATAATATGCGGAAACTGAAATATATCCTTTTGGCTCTGCCGTTGTTGTTTGTCTCATGCAGTGAGAGCGACGGCGACGATGATGAGTTTGGCCAGCCGTCATGGCAGGACACCAATGCAGAGTATTTCAACAAACTGTACAGCAGTGCCAGTCAGAGCATCGCTTCCGGCGATAACTCGTGGAAGGTGATACGTACCTTCTCGAAAGACAAGATTGAGGGTTTGGCAGACAATCCTGCCGACTTCATCGTGGTACACGTCATCAATCAAGGCACGGGTGCCGGTTGCCCTCTCTACTCCGACACGGTGCTTGTCCATTACGAGGGCCGTCTGCTGCCCTCGAAGAACTACCCTTCGGGAAAAGTGTTCGATTGCTCGTGGAAGGGTGAGTTCAATCCCGCCACCGCCTCGCCTACCAAGATGGGCGTATATTTCACCAATGTCGCCACATCTACTGGCACAACCACCAGTTCATGCATTGACGGATTCAGCACAGCCCTGCAAAACATGCACGTGGGCGACCGTTGGCAGGTCTATATACCGCAGGAACTCGCCTACAAAAATACGGAGTCATCTGACATACCGGCTTATTCCACCCTTATCTTCGACATCACTCTCGTGGCCTATTTTCATCCCGGTGAGAGCGTCCCTGACTGGAAAGCCAATGCGCTCAACCTCTTCGAGACAGAATGACCGAACAGGTCATCACACATATAAAAAGCCTCCTGTGGGAGGCTTTTTTGTATTTGGCGGGGTAGGGGGCTGGTGGACCTTCAAATACTCTCGTACGTAGGGGTATCGTCTAAGAATACATATTGATTGTTCTCTCGGTCGTAGTGGAGGCAGTAATGGGCGAGGCCGTTGCTCACGATGAGATAATCGACGTGCATCTGCAGGTTATACGCCCGTATCTGTTCGAACACCTGTTGGGTGATGGTTACGGAGGGCGCTTTGTATTCCATAATCATGCGCGGCTGCAGACGGTTGTCGTAGAGCACCGTGTCGCAGCGAAGGCGCTTCTCGCCGATGCGCAGTTCCACCTCGTTGGCAAGCAGGGCAGGGGGGTAACCTTTGTGTTCTGTGAGGAAATGCACGAAATGCTGGCGCACCCACTCCTCGGGTGTGAGTGCTACGTATTTGCGGCGCAAGATGTCGAATATCATCAGGCGCCCGTTTTCTTTGCGGACTTTATGCTCGTATGGCGGAAGGTTCAGGGGAATCATATAAGGTTTAGGGTAGGAGGGTTTAAGGTTTAGGGTAGGAGGGTTTAGGGTTTAGGGTAGGAGGGTTTAGGGTTTAGGGTAGGAGGGTTTAGGGTTTAGGGTAGGAGGGTTTAGCGTTTAATGATTTGATGGGGGAGGGCGTCTTTGAAAAACTTTGAGAATAAAATCTCTCGTTTTCTCTCGGTTTTTATTATCTTTGCATCATCGTTGCAAAGATACGCAAAAATTATCAAACTTCAAATCTTGGAAATGTCTTTTATCTTCCAATATCTCCTTTTGCCTCCTTCCATCTCCTAAACGAAATCTTATGGCAGAAAAACAAACATATACGTTCGACAGCGTGATGGCCGACCTCCAGGCGGGCAACTACAAACCCGTTTACCTGCTTATGGGCGACGAACCGTATTACATCGACCTCATCACCGATTATATCATGGAGCATGCCCTCGAGCCCGATGAGCGCGATTTCAACCAGAACGTGCTCTATGGCGTCGATACCAACTGTTCGCAGATCGTCGACATGGCGAAAGGCTACCCCATGATGGCGGAACGACAGGTGCTCGTAGTCAAGGAGGCGCAGAACATCCGTTCGTGGGAACCCATGGAGCATTACTTGGAAAAACCTATGCCCACCACCGTGCTCGTCATCTGCTATAAAAACGGCAAGGTTGACCGGCGGCAGAAATGGGTGCAACGGGCCGAGAAGGCCGGGGTGGTGCTCGAGAGCAAAAAAAAGAAAGACTACGAGTTGCCGGCTTTCATCGATGCCTACCTGCGCTCGAAAGGAGCCACTGCCGACCAGAAGTCGAGACAGATGATTGCCGACCATGTGGGCGCCGACCTGTCGCGTCTGGTGTCGGAACTCGATAAGGTGCTCATCTCCTTGCCCGAGAATAACCGGCGCATCACGCCCGATATCGTGGAGCGTGAGATAGGGGTGAGCAAAGATTTCAATATCTTCGAAATGAAAAATGCCATCATCGCAAGGGATATTTTCAAGGCAAACCAGATAGTAAAATATTTTGACAGCAACCCGAAGGCCGGTTCCCTTTATGCCATTCTCCCGAATCTGTTCAATTATTTCCAGAATTTGATGATCGCCTATTATGCCCCTGGAAAACGGACAGAAGAAGACGTCGCAAAATTCCTCGATTTGAATAATAAATGGTCCGTGCGCGATTATATGACAGGTATGAGAAACTACACCGGAACGAAAACTCTCCAGATAATTTATAAAATTAGAGAGATTGACGCCAAAAGTAAGGGGCTTGACAACCCAAATACGGGTGCGGGGGAGTTGATGAAGGAGTTAATTTACTTCATTTTGCACTAAAAAACCGCTTTTCGCCATCTGGTTGACCCTAAAAAAGCATCCTCCGCGGATGCTTTTTTTATGCCTAAACGGCTAAGAATTAGCCCCTTTACGCGATTTCTACCCCTTCAAAACTTCCATATTCGAGCCTCGTTCCAGCCGTTATTCGGAAAATCCCCAAAACGCCAGAAAATCGCCGATTTCGACGGGTTTGAAAAATTCCGTTAACGGTTATTTGCATTTACGGTTTCTAATTTTAGTTTCAAAATATAAATTTATATTCAAAGATGTAGAGTGGAATAGGGATTTCGCAAAAGAATCTCAGTATGTGTATGATTTTGTAAACCTTCTGAAAACAAACATAAATATTACGTTTGCAAATCGAAAGGAATAAATATGCAAAAATCAAGATATAATATAATGTACATAAAATCAATTAGTTATGCGTATGTACTCAAAGTGTTTATAGCATATTTACACTCCGAAATGGCATATTTGATTGCAGAATACCTGATTTTAACCGCATGTCTATTATTTAAGTATTTTATTATCAAAGTTATAAAAAAATATTCTCTATAAATACTTTATTATCTATATGCTATTATGTGGATATCCGTACTCCTTTTACATACAAAAATCAGCGATTTTGGTTTACAAATCTACACTTGAAAATTAAAAGTCAAATTTTAATATGAAAAATTCACTCTTGAAAATTTGCATATTTGTAATATTCGCTTTACCTTTGTAAACGATTTCAAAAATACCCCCAAATAGGGCTTAACAGGTAATATTGGTATGAAAGACAGAATCAGAAAGGTCATGGAGTCGCAGCATATGACCCAGCAAAACTTCGCCCAGTTCATCGGCGTATCGACCGCCGCGCTGAGCAGCATCTTCAACGGACGCACCAAAGCCACCCTCAACACTGTCGAGGCCATCCGCAGTAAACTGCCCGACATTAACATCGAATGGCTGATTTTTGGCACCGGCGATATGTTCCTCCATGGTGCTGACCCTCAGTCGGATGTCCCCGTGGTTGACTCTGCCCCTGAAGAGCAGGTTTTGGACTTCGATATGTCTTCTCCTGCCCTACCCGATGGGGCACAGACGGCACCTTCTCATCAGGGTGTAAATCGTACACTCAAAAAAACGGCCAAAAATGAGGTGAAAATTCTTGACAAATCACCCCGACGCGTCACTGAAATCCGTGTCTTCTACGATGACCAGACTTACGAGTCATTCGTGCCCAAAACATAAGCACAAATCTCCGACACAAGGACTTTTTTAGACATAAGAACATAAGGGCATAATAACACAAGGTAATCATACCTGTTCTTATGTTCTTTTGTTTTTTATGTTCCTATGTCGGATAATATGTACTTATGTTCTTATGTCAAAAAAATGTCCTTATGTCCTTATGTCTAAAATAACTTATGTTCTTCTGTCTTTATGTCGAAAAAAATATGTTCTTATATCGGGAAAAAGTTCTTTTGTCGCAGTTTTTGTGTTATCTTTGCAGAGTAATTTGTCAATCTGTCAAAGATGAAGAAATATATACTCGATCTGAAGGTCAAGTCGGTGGAGCCGATGGCAGGTAAATATGTGCTGTTGCGCCTGACTCACGACCAACCACTGCCGGAGATGTTGCCAGGTCAGTTCGTCGAAGTACGTGTCGACGGTTCGCCCGCCACATTCCTCCGACGTCCTATATCTATAAATAATGTGTCAGAAGCAGACAACGAACTGTGGTTGCTCGTGGCAGCCATAGGCGATGGCACACGTACGCTGGCACGCTTGCAGCCGGGCGACACGCTCAACTGCGTTTTGCCTTTGGGCAACGGCTTTACCATGCCCGAGCGTCCCGACGGTCAATACCTGTTTGTGGGCGGAGGCGTAGGCGTGGCTCCGCTGCTCTATCTCGGCATACGCATGCGCCGGGCGGGCATCACACCCACGTTCCTTTTAGGGGCGCGTACGGACAAGGATTTGCTTATGCTCGACCATTTCCAGGCCGTGGGGCGCGTGCTTGTCACCACCGAGGACGGCAGCCAGGGCGAGCGCGGCTTTGTCACCAATCACAGCGTGCTGGGTACGGAGCGTTTCGACCGTATCTACACCTGCGGTCCCAAGCCGATGATGATGGCGGTGGCGCGTTATGCCCGCCATACCGACACCGATTGCGAGGTGTCGCTCGAGAATATGATGGCCTGCGGACTGGGTGCCTGTCTCTGTTGCGTGGAGGGCACCACCGACGGAAATATCTGTGTGTGTAAGGAAGGACCGGTGTTAAATATCAAGAAACTGTTATGGCCTCTCTAAATGTAAACATCAAATCATTACGGTTGAAGAACCCCGTGATGACCGCCTCGGGTACCTTCGGCTACGGGCTGGAGTTTGCCGACTTCGTGCCGCTCGACCAGATTGGCGGCATCATCGTCAAGGGCACCACGCTCCATCCCCGTCAGGGCAATGACTACCCCCGCATGGCGGAGACGGCGCAGGGCATGCTCAATTGCGTGGGACTGCAAAACAAAGGTGTGGATTATTTCTGCCAACATATCTACCCGCAGGTGAAGGACATCGACACCAACGTGATTGTCAACGTCAGCGGGTCGTCGCCCGACGATTACGCCGAGTGTGCGGCGCGTATAGACGCCCTGGAGCGCATTCCCGCCATCGAACTGAATATCTCCTGCCCCAACGTGAAACAGGGCGGCATGGCGTTCGGTGTGACCACCTCAGGGGCCGCCAGCGTGGTCAGAGCCGTTAGGGAGCGTTACCATAAGACGCTCATCGTGAAACTCTCGCCCAACGTGACCAATATCGTCGATATCGCCCGCGCTTGCGAGGACGAAGGGGCCGACAGCGTGTCGCTCATCAACACGCTCATGGGCATGGCCATCGACATTGAAAAGCGTAAGCCCGTGCTCAGCATCGGCACTGGCGGACTGAGCGGACCGGCGGTCAAGCCTGTGGCGGTAAGGATGGTGTGGCAGGTTGCGCATGCCGTGAAGATACCCGTTGTGGGACTGGGCGGTATCATGACTGCCGAAGATGCCATCGAGTTCCTCATGGCGGGAGCCACAGCCATAGAGATAGGCACCGCCAACTTCATCGACCCAGCCGTGACCATCAAAGTGCGCGACGGCATCAACGCATGGCTCGACGCCCACGGTTGCCGCTCTGTGCAAGAGATTATCGGGGCGGTGTGATGATATGGGGTTGGAGGTTAGAGGTAAGAGGTAAGGGGTTGGAGGTTAGAGGTAAGAGGTTGGAGATTACCTTGGCATTGACGTGGTTGTTAAGGACTTTAAGGTGCAGGGGCAAGAGAATAGTTCGCTAATGACGGACTGATCTCTTGCCCCCTGCCATTTTTGTTTCAGAGGCGTCCCCCTGCAACCATTCGCGGAAGAACGGCTTATTTAAAAATTTGAGAGCGACCACTCGGCCGCTCTCAACCAACACAAAAACTAAACTAGACTTAACTAAATTAACGGGGATTTTCACAAACCTGCGTTAATCGTATGCAAATATATGAATAGTATTTGAAATAAAAAAATATTCAAGTATTAATTGTTGTAAAAATTACAATTATTAACAACTGGCTGTTAAGGGCGGGCATTCGTCGACAAAATTTGGTCGATTAATGTCATCGCTGCCATAGATTCCACCAAAGGAACGGCTCTCGGCAGCACGCACGGGTCATGACGGCCATGTGCTTTCAACAACGTGTGATTACCCTCCAAATCGACAGTCGATTGTTCTTGCAGGATAGTGGCCACCGGTTTAAATGCCACACGGAAATAGATGTCCTGGCCGTTGCTGATGCCGCCCTGTATGCCGCCGCTGTGGTTGGTGAGGGTGGTAATGCGCCCGTCGTCGGTGGTGGTGAATGCGTCGTTCTGCTCGCTGCCGCGATGACATACGCCGGCAAATCCCTCGCCGTATTCAAAACCTTTCACAGCATTGATGCTCAGCATGGCGGCACCCAACTGCGCATGCAGTTTGCCGAACTCCGGTTCGCCGATGCCCGGGGGGCAGCCGCGTATCACACACGAGATGACGCCTCCGATGGTGTCGCCCTCGCTTTTCACCTGCAGTATCAATCGTTCCATCTCAGCCGCCTTCTCAGGGTCGGGACAGCGGACGGCATTCTGTTCCGTCAGCGCGAGGTCATAATGCTGATAGCCGTGCTCCAGGGCGATGTTGCCCACTTGCGAGGTGTAGGCCTCGATGGTGATGCCGTATTTCCGTAGCGCCAGTTTCGCCAAAGCGCCGCCCACGCACCGGCTGATGGTGATGCGTGCCGAAGAGCGGCCGCCGCCGCGATGGTCGCGGATGCCATAGCGCGCCTGATAGGTGAAATCGGCATGCGACGGACGGAACACGCAGCGCATGTGCTCATAGTCCTGTGAGTGATGGTCGGTGTTGCGCACGATGAAACCGATGGGGCAGCCGGTCGATTTGCCCTCGAACACACCGCTGAGCAACTCCACCTGATCGACTTCGTTGCGCGATGTGGTCAGGGCGCTCTGCCCCGGCCTGCGGCGGTTCAATTCCGACTGGATGAAATCCAAGTCGATGTCTATGCCGGCGGGCATACCGTCTATCACACCTCCGATGGCGGCTCCATGGCTCTCGCCAAAGGTGGTCAGTGTGAAATGATGGCCGAACGTGTTCATCTGGATGGGGTTTTAAGAGATGGTATCTCGGAAAGTTTATATCGGAAAGAAATGAAAAAAACTGAGATAATTACTTCAAAGAACTCTGAGATAATTACTTCTCAATTGTTCTAATTTCTTTCCGAAACAACATATTACTTACAGCCTTCGCAGTCGCCGGCGCCGCAGTCTCCACCGCCGCAGTCGCCGCAATTACCTCCGCCGCAACCGCCGCAACCGAACTCGCCGCTCAGCAGTTTGGCCATCTGTTCGATTTCCTGGTTGGTAGCCTCGCGCGATGCCAGTACCGACCCGACGAAATGCAGGTCGCAACCCGCCAGCGGATGGTTCAGGTCGACCGTCACCTTATCGTCGGTCACTTTCATCACCAGTCCCTGGAATTGCTGTCCTTCCTCGTTTTGCAGAGGAATGACGGCGTCTTCGTAGATGCGCTCGCTGTCAAATTTTCCGTCGATGAAAAACAGTTGTTTGTCCAGTTCCAGCACACGCTCGTCATAGTAGTCGCCGTAAGCGTCGTCTTTGGAGATGGTGAAGTCAAACTCGTCGCCGGGAGCCAGTCCGTCCATTTTCTCCTCAAAGGCGGGCAGTGTCGCGCCCATGTGGCTGATGTAGATAAACGGTTGTTCTGTGGTGGCTTCTTCCAACAACTCACTCTCGCCGTCTTCCACGCTATACAGTTTGTATGCTGCGGCGATGTACTTATTCGTCTTGGTTTCCATGTGTTTGTTGCTTGTTAATTTCAGATTGCAAAAATACTAAATAAAAGCGACATTTCGGCAGCCGCCTGCGTTTTTTTATGACAAAAAAGGCGAGTCTCTCAGTTTTTACTGGAAAACCCGCCTTGATCAACACAATTATGAATGTTTTAATTATACCATATTGAAGGCTCAGCGCCGTGTGCATATTGCTCGTCGGCGTCGCAGTTGTAAATGTTGTCCTGTTCGTACTCTTCTTCGTACTTTTCTCTTCTTGTGTTCATAGCAGTTCCTCCTGAATAATTGTTAGTAGTGCTACAAATATAATCAAATTATCGCATATTTATTCTTTTGTATGATAATTTTTAAGAATATTTAATCATTTCCTTACGGTTTATAAGAGAAATATGCGCATTTCTGTCGTTTTAACAATAATCTGTGACAATGGTATTTGGGTTTTAGTTGTTTTTTTGTTCGATTTATATTATCTTTGCACCTGTCAACTGTGAATAAAACACCATGAAATATATCAATTACACGTAACTCTTCTATGCGTGGAAGTAATGGCTCTTCATGACTCCTCTTCATAACTCCCCCTCATAACTTCTCTTTTTAACTCCTCCTCATAACTCCCTCAAAAGAATATGCGACAAGTAAGACCAAAGAAAAATCTCGGACAGCATTTCCTGACCGACCTCGACATCGCCAGACGCATCGCCGACACCGTCGATGCATGTCCCGACATACCCGTACTCGAAGTGGGACCCGGCATGGGTGTGCTCACACAATATCTCGTGCCGAAAGACCGCGAGGTGAAGGTGGTGGAGATTGACCGCGAGTCAGTGGCATACCTCAACGAACATTTCCCCAAACTGCGCGACAACATCATCGGCGAGGATTTCCTCCGCATGGACCTCGAGCGGCTTTTCGACGGGCGCCAGTTCGTGCTCACCGGCAATTATCCCTATGACATCTCTACGCAAATCTTTTTCAAGATGCTCGACAACCGCCACCTTATACCTTGTTGTACGGGCATGATACAGCGCGAGGTGGCATTGCGCATCGCCTCCGAACCCGGCAACAAGGCTTACGGCATTCTCAGCGTGCTCATTCAGGCGTGGTACGATGTGGAATACCTCTTCACCGTCGATGAGAACGTGTTCAACCCGCCGCCGAAGGTAAAGAGCGCGGTCATCCGCATGACACGCAATGATGTGAGCAATCTGGGTTGCGACGAGACGCTCTTCCGCCGTGTGGTGAAGACCGTGTTCAACCAGCGCCGAAAGATGCTCCGCGTCAGTCTCCGCCCGCTGTTCACCGAGCGCCCCGCTTCCGCCGACTTCTATGCCCGCGACGTGATGACCCGCCGTCCCGAACAACTCTCCATCCCCGAGTTCGTCGCCCTGACCAACCTCGTGGCAGAAGAGTTAGCCTCCACTTGCCCCCCACCAACTCCTCCGAGGGGGAGAGTGTGAATATTTATGGTGCCAGAACCATTTTAAGCAACTTTTGTGCTAATTTTATCCCTATATTTGCAACGGAAAACAAAAATTATACATACATCAACACGTTATCAATATGATTAGACTAATTACACTATTGGCTTCGGCATTGGCGGTTACAATAGTCACAGCCCAGGAAATGAAAATCGATGTGAGTACGCCGGGTACACTGCACGCCCTTGTGGTGAACGGGCAGGACGTGGAAGGGCTGATTCTGACAGGCACGATTGACAACAATGACCTGCGTTTCATCCGCACCCTTCCCAAGTTAAAGAAAATCGACTTGCACAAACTGAAGAACAAAGAACTTGGCGATTCAGCCTTCTTTGGCATGACGACTTTGGAATATGCACGCTTACCTAAGAAACTGGTACGTCTGGGGCGTTCGGCCTTTGAGGGTTGTGTCAACCTCTCAAACATCCAGTTCTCAAATTATATGGAAACTATTCCCGAGCATATGTTGAAAGACTGCATCTCGTTGGACAAAATCAACATCTACAATAGCCATATCCAGAGCATCGGGAAAGGAGCCTTCATGAATTCCGGCGTGCGCATCATCCCTCTCCCTCAACAACTCCTGTCGATAGAGATGATGGCCTTTGCCAACTGCGCTCGTCTTGAACAGATCCGACTTCCCAAATGGGTGTTGGAGATTGGACCGCTTGCCTTCGTCAACTGCAAGATGCTGCGCTCCATCGTGGTGCGCTCAGCGACTCCTCCCGAATGTGCCCCCGACGCATTCGACGGACTCGATAAATGTACACTCTCTGTCGTTCATCCGGAACTGTTCCGTGACCGTTATCCCTGGAGCAAAATCAACCTCGACTACAACGAATATAACGGCAATGAACTGAAGGTGACAAGTAATTGATCTTTAGGAGTGAAGACGAAAAACAAGAATAAAAACAACTACAAGTCAGAAACCATCAGAGGTTAAATACTATAATTCAACTTTCGCAAGTTCCGCTTGCTCCGTAGATAGAGGGAGTTAGATGAAGATAGAAGGAGATAAAAGACATTAGTTTTGCTGCAGAAACGCCATAGACAGAGTATTGTCTTCTATCTTCTGCCGCTGAAAAGCGG
>JAFZAH010000035.1 GCA_017548275.1 Prevotella sp. | reverse complement strand
GGCCAAGGTGTTTTCCGGGAATGCATTGGAATTGACGGTCGGAGGCGTTGGATTATGACTATAGACCTGCAAATAGGGCGGACAGTCAGCGAAAGCATAGTCGCCAATGCTCGTCAATGTGGCAGGAAGGGCTACAACCGATAATTCGGTACAATTGCGGAAAGCCCTCTCTGCTATGGATGTCACGGTGAAGGTTTTGCCCGAATAATCAATTGTGGCGGGGATGCGGACTCTAGACATGTCCGCATAATCGTCATGCACGACCGTGGCAGTGTTGTCACTGTTCAACTGGTAAGCAATGTCATCGACTAAAACGACGAGATTGCCGGACTCCACGATATTTTGGAATTGTCCCCAATACCGGTCGTTCTCATAGAAGGACAGTCTTCCCTCCGGGACAATGAGCATAGCCTCCTCGTAGGTGGTGTCTGAGAATCCCGTTGGTTGAAGTTGGCATTCATCCGCTTCCACCCATATATTTGTCAGGCCCTCGCAAGCATCGAACGCATAATCTTCGATGTACTGCATACCCGCAGGGATAATCAGGCCCGTCAAGCCGGTGCAACCATAGAACGCCTCAGCGCCAATGTTCGTCAGGCTTGAGGGAAGGGTCACACTTGTAAGACCGGTGCAGCCGGAGAATGCACAATAGCCGATGCTCGTCACGCCCTCGGGGATGGTCACGCTCGTCAGAGAGGAGCAGCCGCGGAACGCATCAGCGCCGATGCTCACAACAGGATACCCATTGACCGCGCTTGGTATCGCCAAAACGCCACTGGTTTGAGATGACGCTGTGATGGTTGCTTCTCCGCCACTAAGCGTATAAGTCCACGTCACTCCATTGCTGTCGATCCATGTGTCAGCCCATGTTTGCATGAAAGTGAACAGCAAAAGGACTAAGGTTAATCGTCTTTCCATATTGAGTGTATATTTGAATTTAATCAATCTTGACTTGAAGACACATTCTCTGCACAAAAATAGAGAAAAAGGTTGACATTCACAAATTTATAGCCTCATTTTTACAACAGGCTATTTATTGGTCGAAATGTGTGCGCACACAAATAAGGCGCAAATCGTAGAAATGGGAATTTTGGGAGTTCCGGGAAAAGGTGGGGAGGGAGAATGGGGGTTGGATGGATATATAGTATATCCCTACGATTATTAAGAGGGATTAAAGGTTTAGCCTTAGCACAAGTGGGAGGTGGTCGCTGAAGCCGTTTTTTTGATAGCGGGGACCAATGTAGGTGCGGCGGGGACGGACACCGCCATAGCGTTTGTCATCTTCGAGAAGAAAAGGGAAATCGGCGATGCGACAGTCATGCACAATTGTGCTCAACGCCTCACTGACGAAGATATGGTCGAGACTCCCCCACTCGCCCATGTATTTGTATGTGCCTTTTGCACCGTTTTGACCTGTGGCTTCAGCAGACGCATCGGTCAGTCCGCCGACAGTCAGGAGTTGTAGGGTTTTTTCATTGTTATAGGCATTGAAATCGCCTGCCACAACGATACGGGCATCAGGGGTGATAGCACAGATAGAATCGACCGACACAAGGATGCGCCGCATCACCTCCATGCGGTAAGCCTCAGCCTGTTTGGCATCGGACCTTCTGCTGGGGGCATGGACCACCATGACATGAAGGGTATCGCCCGAGGCAATGACGCCTGAGGCATAGAGCACATCGCGCGTGGCATGACGACCCTCGACGGGAGTCACACGGAGGGGATAATGGTTGATGAGTCGGAACGAGAAGGGGGAATAGAGCAGTGCCACATCGATGCCTCGCTCATCGTCGCTCTCAGTCATGACGTAGTCATAACGCGCCTGACGGAGCAACGAACGACGAGCCAAATCTCTGCAGACCGAGTCGTTTTCAATCTCACATAGCGCCACCATGTCGGGCAACGACCAATTACCCTCGCCCTCACCACAGGCAACTATCTCCCGGGCAATGTTGTTGACCTTTCGCCAATAACGGGTCTTGTTCCATTTTTTCGCAGACGACGGCAGGTATTCGTAATCATTTCGCAACGAGTCGTGGACGCAGTCGAAGAGGTTCTCGCAATTCAACTGCACGAAGGTAAAGGGTGTGGTCAGAGGTTGGAGGTTAGAGGTGAGAGAATGGCCCAGAGCCTGCGCAGGACAGCACAGGCACACCAACAATAATTGCCAAAAGCAAAACGACCTTCTCATACTTTTTCTTTAACATGAATTATCATGAATGGAACATGAATTTTAATAGCACATAACCTCACAGAATATTCACCGAAAACCGCCAAAAGCAAAACGACTTTCTCATACTATTTTCTTTAACATGAATTACCATGAATGGAACATGAATTTTACATGAATTATTATGTACTGTGGACTGGTTTCATGTTTTTGTCAAGTAAAACACATTCATTTGTTTCTTCGAAATATGCATAACGCTCACCTTGCAGACTCTCCTGTCCAAAATTGATAAGCAAACCTATCGGCATCTTTGTTAAACGCAAATAGTTAAAAAGTTGAGCACGATGCGACGAGTTCAATTCACTGACAGATTTCAACTCCACCACGACATCTCCAACAACCAAATCCATCTGGTAATACTTATCCAATCGATGTTGTTTGTAAAAACAAGGAAGTTGTTTTTCTCGTTCGCTCTCAATACCTCGATCGTGCAGTTCCAAATGCAAAGCCTCATTGTAGACTGGCTCTAACAAGCCCCAATTCAGTTCATTGTGCACATCCATTGCTGCTCCAATAATCTGATAAACGATATCTTTATAATCTATGGGATTCATGTGCATAAAATATTGATGAAAAATTCATGTTTCATTCATGGTAATTCGTGTAAAAAGTTAGCGGAGGCGTTTATCTGCAAGGTACATGCCGATGAGGATGAGGGCGGCACCGAGGAGGAAGAAGACGGTGATGGTCTCGTTGAGGAACCACCATGCGAATATCATGGTGCTGATGGGATTGAAATAGACCCAATTGGTAGCGACGATAGCACCCAACTGGCTGATAACCCAGTTCCATACCAAGAAGCAGACCATCGAAGCCAACACACCGAGGAAAAGGAGGTTTCCCATGACCTGCGGGCGCAGCAACACCTCCATGGCAGGCCAGTCAGGCACAAAGATGAAGTAAGGCAAGATGGTGAGCAGACCATAGAAAAACACCTTGCGCGTGACGAACAAGGTGGAATAGCGCTCTATGGCGGGTTTCATGAGCAACGAGTAAAAAGCCCAGCAGAGGCATGCCACAAAAGCAAGCAGGTCGCCCAAAGGCGAAAGATGAAGCACAAACCGTCCGTTGAGCACCACGATAACCATGCCGATACAGGCGATGAGCGAACCTATCCACTGTATGCGCCTCACCTTTTCTGACGGGTAGAACAGCGCGATAATCATCATGGCGAATAGCGGGCACGAGCAGACAATGAGCGAGGTATTGGTGGCGGTGGTGTGGTTGAGCGCCTCGTTCTCGGCCAGGAAATAAAGTGAGCCGCCCGTCACACCGAGCGCAAGCATGAGCAACTCACGTTTCACAAGAGACCAACCCCTTTCCCGCGTCCGGGAAGACCTGCTGACGGGAGCCACCCTCCGTCCATGCCGTTTACGGATAAGGGCTTTGATACCCATCCATGCAGCCAACAACACATAGGCCATCGCGAAACGCAGGGTGAAGATTTGCGCCGGCGTCAACCCCTCCATCAACAACACTTTGGTGCTGACGAAGGTAGTGCCCCATACCACCACGGTCACAAAGGCGAGCAGGTGGCAGAATAGTCGGCTGTTGGTAGTCATGGACTCTTATTTTGCTATTTCGATGTCGCGGCGTACGTTGTCGCGGATTTTCTTGAGGTAGGCCGCCATGCGGTCAGGGTCTTTGTGGTCGATGATGTCGAGCAGTTCCTTGAGTTCGGTGCGAATCTGCGCCACCTGTCCACTGGTATAGGGGTTGAAAAGGATTTCCTGCAAGAGATAATCATCCTCATTGAGGACACCCTTGGCTATGCGCATGTGGCGTTTGAAAGTGGTGCCGGGCGCATCCTGATGCTTCATGACGGCGGCGAAGACGAAGGTGGAGACGAAGGGGATACTCAAAGAGTAAGCCACCGTCTGGTCGTGCTCTTCGAAACTGTATTCGTAGATGTTGAGGTCAAGCCGACGGTAGAGGTCTTTGAAGAAGATGCGCCCCATGTAGTCGCCCTCTGTGATGATGATAGCGTTCTCCTCGCTCAACTGTTGCAGATTGGCGAAAGTGGGACCGAACATCGGGTGCGATGACACATAACGGCGCCCCGTGCTCTCGTAATAGTCTTTCAGTCCTGTCTTCACCGACGCGATGTCGCTGATGATGCAATCGTCGGGCAGATAAGGCAACACCTCATTGAATGCCGAAATGGTGTATTTCACTGTGACGGCATTGATGACCAACTCGGGACGGAACTCGCGTATCTCCTCGAGCCGGGTGAATCGCTGTGTGTTGTATGTGAACCGCATACGTTTCGGGTCTTTCTCGTAAACGGCGGTCTCGTGGTCAAAACTGAGCAGGTCGAGGAAGAAACTCCCCATCTTTCCTGCGCCTAAGACAAGTATTCTCATTGAGATTTGAGGTTTGAGGTTTGAGATTTGAGGTTTATAATACAGACCCCACCCCTACTTGAAGATTTTGTCCGCTTAAGGACTAAATCGCCCCTACAGGGAGGGGAACTGGCTAACGCCCTTGAGGTTGTTTCTGAATAATCAATTGTGAATTGTGAATTGAATAATTGTGAATTGTGAATTATGAATTGAACTACCCTTGGTTGATGATTTCCATTTGTTGGCGGACGCTCTCTTCGTGTACGCTTTCGAAGACTTTTTTGACGAACTCGTTGTCCATGCCGCAGAGAGAGCCTTGTGCACCGCGTTTGTCGAGAATCTCGCTGTAACGGGCATGTTGCAGGACGGTCATGTTGTGCTCTTTCTTGTATTGACCGATTTCGCGGCATACGCGCATACGTTTTGCCAGCAGGTCCATCAGTTGGTTGTCGAGTTCATCGATTTGTTTTCTCAACTCATGGATGCCCTCGGTGGTGACGGTCTCATCGCGGATGACGAGCAATGAGAGGATATAGTCGAGCACATCGGGTGTGACCTGCTGTTTGGCGTCGCTCCATGCACGGTCGGGGTCGCAATGGCTCTCAACGAGCAGTCCGTCGAAACCGAGGTCCATGGCCTGCTGACAGAGAGGCGCGATGAGTTCACGTCGTCCACCGATGTGGCTGGGGTCGCAGATGATGGGCAATTCGGGGATACGGCGTCGCAACTCGATGGGAATCTGCCACATGGGCAGGTTGCGGTAAATCTTCTTATCGTAGGACGAGAATCCGCGGTGCACCGCAGCGAGTTTCTTGATGCCAGCCTGATTGAGTCGCTCCATGGCGCCAATCCACAGTTCAAGGTCGGGATTGACGGGGTTTTTGACGAAGACCGGCACATCCACACCCTGCAACGAATCGGCCAACGCCTGCATGGCGAAGGGGTTGGCAGTGGTGCGCGCGCCAATCCAAAGGATATCGACACCATATTTCAACGCCAATTCCACGTGTTCGGGTGTTGCCACCTCGGTAGCAACGAGCATGCCCGTCTCCTCTTTCACTCTTTTAAGCCAGGGCAGTGCCTTCTCGCCATGTCCCTCAAAACCTCCAGGTTTGGTACGCGGTTTCCAGATGCCAGCACGGAAGTTGTGGCATCCTTTTTTGGCCAACTGTTGGGCGGTGGTCATCACTTGTTCCTCGGTCTCAGCCGAACACGGGCCGGCAATGATGAACGGACGTTCGTTGTCGCTCGGCAATATGATTTTTTCTAAATCGAGTTCCATATTTTTGAATTACGGGTTATGAGTTACGAATTTGAGATTGGTTTTTGCCGTGATAGATTCACGACCTACGAGAAAAGTATTTTGAATTATGAATTGAAAATTGATTTTATTCTTTCCAGTGCCTCTTTCATGCGGTCGTCTTTGGCGCAGAGGGAGATGCGGACATAGCGGGCGCCGTTGCTGCCGAAGATGAATCCCGGGGTGATAAATACCCTTGCCTCGTGGAGCACACGCTCAGTGAGTTGCTCGGCATCCTGATAATGGTCGGGTATCTTTCCCCAAAGGAACATACCCACCTGATCGGGGTCATAAGCGCATCCCAAGGTCTGCATGATTTGCTCGGCCACATCGCGGCGGCGGCGGTAGGTGTCGATATTTGCTTGCCGGTGCCACTCCTCGCTGTTGTCGTAAGCGGCGGCAGCAGCCAGTTGTATGCCGCGGAAGGTGCCCGAGTCGATGTTGCTCTTGATTTTGAGAATCCACGAGATGAAGGTGGCGTTTGTGGCACACATCCCCACACGCCATCCGGGCATGTTGTGGCTTTTCGACATGGAGTTGAACTCGATGCAGCAGTCTTTCGCACCGTCAATCTGTAAGAGCGAGAGAGGCTGGTCGTTGAGGATAAACGAATAGGGATTGTCATTGACCACCACGATGTCATGTTCTTTGGCAAAGCGCACCAGACGCTCGTAGGTAGCACGCCGCGCATTGCCGCCCGTAGGCATATTGGGGTAGTTGGTCCACATCAGACGAACACGGCTGAGGTCCATGCGCTCCAACGCCTCGAAATCGGGTTGCCAGCCGTCGTCTTCAAGCAGGTTGTAATTGAGCACCTTCGCGCCGAGAATCTTGCTGAGCGAGGTATAGGTGGGATAGCCGGGATTGGGCACAAGCACCTCTTCACCCGGGTTGACGAAAGCGAGCGTGACATGGAGGATGCCCTCTTTAGAGCCGATGAGGGGTTGTATCTCAGTTTTGGGGTCGAGCGTCACACCATACCAGCGCTGATAGAAACGAGCCATGGCCTCGCGCAGTTCGGGTGTGCCCATGGTGGGCTGGTAACCGTGGGCGTCGGGGTTTTTAGCCACCTCGCACAAACGTTCGATGGTTTGGGGCGATGGCGGCATGTCAGGGCTGCCGATGGCGAGACTGATGATGTCGCGCCCCTCGGCATTGAGCCGGGCCACTTCTTTCAATTTGCGTGAGAAGTAATATTCTTGCACTTCATTCAGGCGGTCTGCACTTGATATCATGGTTGAGGGTTGAGGGTTTAGGGTTGAGTGTTCTAACTATGGGAGAGATGGGAGTTGATGGGAACTATGGGAGTCGATGGGAGTAATGGGGAAATTATAACGTTCAATGTTCAACGTTCAATGTTCAACGTTCAATGTTCAACGTTCTGTGTATTCTCCTAAGATGGTGAGTTCTTTGGTGAGAGGAGCGATGGCGTCGATGGACTGACGGTATCGGGTGAGGTTGTCATAGGTGACATCGACGTAGAACATATACTCCCACTCATGCCCGATGATGGGCAAGGACTGTATCTTGGTGAGGTTGATGTTGTAAAACGACAAGATGGTGAGCACCTTCGAAAGTGATCCCTCCTCATGCGGCAACGAAAAGACCAGACTGGCTTTGTTGGCTTTCTCGAGGGGACGGAGGAAATCGGCCTTGCGCGGATGACATACGACGAGGAAACGCGTGAAATTGTGCTTGTTGTCCTCGATGGAGTCCTCGAGCACCTTCATGCCATACAACCGTGCGGCCTCGGCATGGCAGATGGCAGCCATTCCCCGGCACTGGTGACGGCTTATATATTCTGCGGCACCAGCAGTGTCTTCGGTCTCGACGGCTCGCAACTCAGGATGATTGGCCAGATAGTGACGGCACTGCATCAGAGCCACGGGATGGGAGTGCACCTCGGTGATGGTGCTCCAATCGTCTTCGGGCAGACAGCAGATGCTGTGACATATATGCAGTTTATGCTCGCCCACAACGGTGGTGCCGGAGTCGCGCAACAACTCATAATTATGCAACAGCGAACCAGCGATGGTGTTCTCGATGGCCATCATACCTATGACCGTCGGGTCGCGCTTGATATTCTCAAAGACCTGCTCAAAGGTGGAGCAGCAGATGATTTGCACCTGCTCGTCTTGGAAATACTGATGCGATGCTATGTCGTGAAACGACCCGATGATTCCTTGTATGGCGATTCTCTTCATATTCTTAACAGATGTACATGTTTATTAGACATAAAGACATAAGAACATTTTTCAATAGATAAGCATATTAAACTCAAAAATCCCGCTCACTGTGTAGTGAAGCGGGAAATTGATGTTGTCTGATATCTTGAATACATATGCACGTCACCGCTTCACAATTTGCTTGCAAAGTAATAGTAGAAGCCGTAAAAAAATGCATAAGAGTGACTCATATCGATGCTTTTTCTTGTTATCGGGTGCAAAATTATCACATTTTTTCGGTTCCTGCAAACATTTTGCAAGAAAAATTGCAAAAACTCTTACAATCCGAGCGGATTGATGAGTTCTGACTGCTCTTTCATCATCTCTTCCACGCTCTTCACCTCGCCCATCTCATCGGGCGACAGTTCCATGAGCGTGTTCCTGTCCTCCTCAGCACCCTGCTCGTCGCCCAACGCCTGACGCACCTCTGCCCGTTCGCGGAAAGCAGCGATGCAGAAGGGGTTGGCGTCGATGACCTGACCATAGACTGTCCTGGCTTCATCGAGCAGTCCTTTCTCGCGACAAATGCGGGCCTTGAGCAGCAGCACATCCTCGTGGCCGGGCACCGCGTCGAGCAACAGGTCGGCATCGCGCTCAGCAGCATCGGTGTCGCCCATCTTCATCAGGGTGTCGCCACGTAAGAGCAAGGCATCGAAATGAGGCTTGTCGTCGATGATACGGTCAAGGTATTCCACGGCTTTCTCCGGCTGCTGCTTGCCGATGTAGGCACGAGCATAGAGGAAAAGCATCTCCTCGTTGTCAGCATCAAGAGCCTCGGCTTTTCCGCAGGCCTCCAACAACAGGTCGTAATCCTCCATCATATACGCCACATGGGCCAGACGGAGCGGTATCTGCACGTTGTCGGGCTGGGCCTTGGACATCAGGCATATCTCCTCGACCGCCTCATGCAGGTCGTCGGTATGGATATACAACTGCGAGAGATAATCGTGTATCTCAAGGTCATCGTGTATCTCCAGCGCCGCCTTGAAACATTTCAGCGCATGGTCTGCGTGCCGTGCCTGCATGGCGCGCAATCCATCGTATTTGAGCACGTCGAACCGGCGTGCCTCGTCTTCTTGTTGTTGCTGCTCGGGCGATTTCTCTTCCAGCCCGAAAAATGATTTGAAAAAGCCCATAATCAAAATTTTTTGCAAAGGTACGATTTAGCGAGCAAAAAGCAAAAAGATTCTTGCTTTTTCGAACATGAGTACCTTATGGCTGTATTTTTTGCAAAATATCGCAAAAAGAAGGGTCAAAAATCTCAAACTTCGTTAACGGGTTTTGTCGTTATCAGGGAAAAACTTTATTTTTGCCGCTGATGAAACGACTATTCCTATTCTTCGCAGCCCTTTGCGGCTATATGACTGTCAGCGCACAAGAGGTGACGACGACAGCGGTAAACGACACCCTTCCTCTGTCGGCACCTGCTGCTATGACCGAGAGCGAGCCCATGACGGAGGTGGTGAGCGACTTGCAGTCGTATTATGAGCCGTTGAGCGCAGACGAGATGTTTGCCCGCTATCGCGAGGCCGAGGCATTGCATCTGCCCGAGTTAAACTCGCATGGTCAGGTGATGCGCTTAGGAGGATGGCCATATTACTGGGGCGGTTGGCACGCATGGGACCTGCACCAAGGATTGAACGTGAGCCTCGGCGCGTCGGTGTTCGGATTCTTCGGGAAGAACGCTCCGAGCGGAACAGGATTCGGGCAGAACATCTCCATGATGTACGCCATCCCGTTGAGCGACCGTCTGTCGCTTGCCATCGGCGGTTATTTCAGCAACCTGTTATGGGCACGGTCTTCCTATCAGAACGCTGGCATCTCTGCAGTGCTCGGCTATCGTTTCGACGAGCATTGGGAAGCCTATATCTATGCGCAGAAATCACTTGTCCGGGGCGACCGCTATCCACTGCCCCTGTATGACGTCAGCGATATCGGCGACCGTATCGGCGCCGCTGTGCGATACAATTTGTCGCCCTCATTCTCGATGCAGGTGTCAGTGGAAGCAGTGAATTACGACAACCCCACACATTTCAACTATCCCGTTGAACGGTTTGAGTATAAGAGGAAACCGTAAAGAGAAAATGGTGAAAAATGCTGTAAGTAGTTCTCACTGACTGCCCCCTCAGACCAGATAACCGACAAAAAACTCGGAGCAATCGGCCGATTGCTCCGAGTTTTCATTGTTCTCAATCCTTTATTATCAATCGCCTGAATCTGCTTTCCAGAGTTCATCGAGTTTTTGCTGCACAGCAGGTTCCATTTCAGGAATATTGTGTTCACGCTCAAACTGGCGTATATTGGCGTAGGAGGCCTTGATTTTGTTGTCTTTACGGATTTGTTTCAATTCGTCCTTATCGACATAGGCGCGGTCAATGGCATACGCTTGTATGGCAAAGATATTGTGGTGTATTCCGTCTTTCTCCTCCTTGTCGTCCGAGGAGAAGTTCATACGCATCATGAAGTCTTCGGGCAACACATTGCCATCCTCGTCCATCTTATAGATGATGTAATCCACATCCACTTTGTTTGTGGTCTTGGCTTCATTTCTGGCATGGCGTTTCTTCTCCGCTTTCGTACCCTCTTTCTCTCTCCTTCGATTGGCCCATCCCTCACTGTCATAGGTGTAGTGGCGCTGCCCAAGTTCCTTGTCATAGATGACATAACCTATGACTCCTATGCTGTCGCTGAGACACATCTTATTGGGTTCTACCTCGGTGACATCCACGTCGATATCATATTTTTCTTTCCATCGTTTCTTATAGTACTGTTCGAGCGGCATCTTGCGATCTTCGTCATTATCGCGCACTGATAGTTTGCTAGTTCCGTCAATCTTTGAGCCAAAAAGCATATTGATGACTGTCTTGATGATGCCTTTATACGATTTCGACACATGGGTAGTGTGTGTCTTCAATTTGTGCGTGGCCCGCTCATAAATATTGTCAGTGATACCCGCACGGTAATAGACGATGCCTTCATGATCGTCGTACATATACGTGCGGTAGTAGGTTTGCACATAGACATAGGGCTTAGGAGTGACTGTAATCTCCTTGAGTCCGAAATCGGAGTCCTCGAGAACGATACGTTTTTCGGTCAGTTTGGAGAGATCGACAGTCTGCGTCTTGTAAGCCACATGGCTGACGGTAATGACGTTGGCTCCTTTGACATCATCCAAATAGCCGTCGAAGTCAGTAATGCCAAGAAACTTGGCATCCTGTGTCATGACCGAGGCGTAGGCTATAGCATCGCCATCATCATCTACTACCTGGATGCGCTGCGCAGAAACGGTATTCGTTGCCAGCAGCATCATAAACATAAGGAAAAGTCTGAATAAATGTTTCATTGGATTATTTGTTTAATTGTTTAATTTTAGTCTGAGACTATTGAGTACGACACTGACGCTGGAGAACGCCATGAGCGCACTGGCCCACATAGGTGTGATTTGGAAATCGATGCCGAAGATACGAAGGACCCCGGCAGCCAATGGGATGCAGATGATATTGTAGATAAACGCCCAAAAGAGGTTTTGATGAATCATGTTGACAGTGCGCCGTGAAAGAGAGATGGCCTCGGGGATGCGCCGCAGGTCAGAGCCCATGAGCGTCATTTGCGCCACATCCATGGCAATGTCGGTACCCTGTCCCATGGCGATGCTCACATCAGCGGCAGCCAAAGCCTGTGTGTCATTGATGCCGTCGCCCGCCATCGCCACGACCTTTCCCTCAGTCTGAAGACGACGCACGAGGTCTTCCTTGTCCTGGGGCATCACACGGCTCTGATAATGACGTATGCCTGCCTGTTCTGCCCAATAACGGGCATGTTCCTCCACATCGCCGCTCATCATATATACCTCGACTCCCGCTTCATGCAACATCGAAATGGCCTCGGCAGCATGGGGCTTGAGGGATTCACGTTGAACATTGAACGTGGAACGTTGAACGTTGAACGTTGAACATTGGGGGTTATGGTTGGTTTGATCCTGATTTTCTTCATTTGTTGGACTCGCTGCAGCTCGTTCGGGCGGGCAAGGGGGCGCCGCCACTATGTGTGATGGGGTATTTTCTTGCGCCTTGCACGCTGCGTCTTGCTCATCTGTAATCTCCGTCAATGTGCCGGTCTTGTCGATGACGAGGGCGGTGATGCGGCGGATTTGTTCGAGTGCCGTGGCGTCTTTGATGAGGATATTGTGCTGTGCCGCCTTGCCGATGCCCACCATCAGGGCGGTAGGCGTGGCCAACCCCATGGCGCAGGGACAGGCGATGACGAGCACTGACACGGCTGAGAGAATGGCGCGCGGTAAAGCGGGTTGACCGCCCACGATAAACCATACGATAAACGTGAGCAACGACAGACACAGCACTGCGGGAACGAAAATGAGCGCAACGCGGTCAACGGTCCGCTGCACAGGGGCCTTGGAGTTTTGCGCCTGTTGCACCATGCGGATGATATTGGCCAAAACGGTTTTCTCGCCCACCGCCTCGGCACGGAAGCGCAGAGTGCCCTCCTTGACGATAGTACCAGCAAAGACCTTGTCGCCATCGTGTTTCTCCACGGGAGCGGGTTCGCCGGAAATCATCGACTCATCAACTGAAATACGTGGAACATTGAACGTGGAACGTGGAACGTTGGAGGTTGAACATTGAACGTTGTCATTATGAACATTGGCACTTGTTGAACTCGCTCCCGCTCGTGCGGGCGGGCACGGGTGCACCGCCCCTACAAACGCAGAGGTATTCTCTTGCTCCTTGCACCTTGCTCCTTGCCCCTCATGACTATTCTCCTGCTCCTTGCACCTTGCCCCTTGCTCCACTATGGTTTTTCCGTCAACCGGGATTTTCTGTCCAGCACTTACTTCTATGACGTCGCCCTTGGTCAGAGTGCTGACGGGCACATCATCGACCGAGCCGTCAGTGTTGACCACACGGGCGGTTTTGGGAGCCAGTCCCATCAGTGCTCTGATGGCAGAGGCCGTGCTGTTTTTCGCACGTTCCTCCAACAACCTGCCCGTGAGAACAAAGGTGATAATCATGACGGATGCGTCGAAATAGGTATGCCACTCGATGCCGCGACTGCCCCAGACCTGTTCGCCAAAGAACGTGTTGAACGCGCTGAACAAGAATGACACACAAGTGGACAGGGCGACCAATGTATCCATGCCAGCGGAGAGATGGCGCAGTTGCTGCCATGCGTTAACATAAAACTGCCGACCACAATACACGAGGTTGGCCAAGGCGATGATGAGCATCGTCTGGTTTGACACATCACGATTGCCGATATGTATCCACCCCATCGAGATAGACATCGTGAGCAGCGCGAAGACCCATGACAGGATGACCTTGCGGCGGAGGAGCACCATGCTGCGATGTTCAATCTCCTCGGTGCTCCGGTCGGCCTCGATGACCATATCGTAACCAACAACCGTCAATTCCTTCTTCATCTGCTCAGGCGTAATGACCTCAGGGTCGTAATCGACCATCGCTGTGCGCGAGGGCAGACTGACCGACACGGCATGGACGCCCTCGAGCGAAGACAGTTTCCGCTCGACGGTAGCGCTACACACGGCGCACATCATGCCTATGACGGGGAAGATACCTGAGAGACTCCCCCTACCCCTTTCCGATGTTTCTATTTGAGGTTGGATGTGTTTATTCGTTTTATTCGTATTTTAGTTGTGGAGTTCAAGAAGATAAAGAAGTTAAAGACATTACTCTGCCAATCGCCCTTTCCTTTAAAGAGGGTTGGGACGGGTTTCAGAGTGGTTTTATCGCCATCTCATGAGAGGCATATTGCGTTCGAAATTGCCCCACATCACGGCGTGTTGGATACGGGAGTTGGCATTGAGACGGCTTTTTACATAGTTGTAGAGTTCAATGGCCGTGACCACCCTGTTTTTATCGTTGTCGGCAGCCCCGCGCAATCCTTCGAGGAGGAAAGCGGTGAATTTGCTGTTGGGATGTCCGTACCATTCCTGTGACCGCTCGTTGCTGCGCGATGACAGAAAGAACATCACATTTTTCGGGGTATTGCTGTTGGCCCTGCCGCGGTTTTGTCGTATGTCGCCAGCAAAACATGCGTCGGCATAAATCACTTTGCTGCGTGCTCGGCTGCGACCCATTGTGGAGAGAATAGACGAATAGGTGAGCATGCCGTCGTAACAAACGAACGAGCCTTTAATACCATGACCGCTGAAATAGAACACGATATCGTCGCTCGGACCTGCGGCGAGAAACGTGTGATAGATGGTGTTTTTCACGTTGCTGACTGTGGCATTTTGGTTCGTCAGAAGTTTTACCACATGAGCGGAACTGTTATCTTTCAGCAGTTTGCTCATCGACCGCGCGTCATTGTCGCTCACGGTCAGGTCATTGCGTTTGCCGGGATAGTCTGACAGTCCCACGCACACAGCATATATGCGCGCCTCGACGGTGCAAACCGTCAACCATGCGACAAAGAGAAATAAGAGTATTCGTCTCATTATAATTGTAAGTCTTTTTTAGAAATTGAGGATGTCCGTCATCGGGGAATGTGGTTGGTTCATCCGCCGATGTCAGACGAGGGCGTCGCGACATTCCTCCATAAGCCATTTGGGGGTGGAAGTGGCACCGCAGATGCCAATGGCATTCACCCCTTGCAACCAAGAAGGGTCAATCTCGGCCGCGCTCTCTATCTGATGACTGTTGGGATTGACGCGCAGACACTCATTGAAGAGCACACGCCCGTTGGAACTTTTCTTTCCGCTGACGAAGAGCACGAGGTCGTGGCGCGCGGCAAACTGCGAGATGTTGGGCATACGGTTAGCCACTTGTCGGCAGATGGTGTCGAAACTGCGAAACTGCGCCTTTTCCGAGATATGCTCCTGTATGTAGGTGATGATGCGCCGGAACTCATCGAGCGACTTTGTTGTCTGGCTGTAGAGGAAGATATCACGCTGGAAATCAAGGCATTTGACATCATCGAGTTTTTCCACTACGATAGCCTTGCTCTCGGTCTGCCCTACCAATCCGAGCACCTCGGCATGTCCGTTTTTCCCGAAGATGACGATTTGCGCGTCGGGATTCTCCGTAAACCGCTGTTTGATACGGCGTTGCAACTGCAGCACCACGGGGCATGTGGCGTCGATGATTTCGATGTTGTTACGTTTGGCCGTCTCATAGGTCTCTGGCGGTTCGCCATGAGCCCTGAGCAGCACCTTGGCATCATGCAGACGGTTGAGGTCGTCGTGGTTGATGGTGACGAGTCCCATGTCGCGCAGACGCTCACACTCCATGCCGTTGTGCACGATATCACCGAGGCAATAGAGCGTGGTGCCCTTTGCCAATTCTTCTTCCGCTTTTTTGATGGCTGTTGTCACACCAAAGCAGAAGCCGCTGCCATTATCTATTTCTACTTTCATATTCTTTGAGGGGCAAGGAGCAAGAGATGTGCCCAGTACACAAAACCGTCTATTCTCCTCCACATGCAGGTTTCCCCTTCCTTCGGAGGGGGATAGGGGGAGGCTCACTTTCTCAACCCTTCGAAATAGCGGTTGAGGAGGTCTTGCGCCGCAGCGAAGGAGGTTTTGTGCCCTTGCAATACGGTCTGTTCGGCCTGGGCGAGTTGACTGTCGATGTCCGGATTGTTGTAGAAACTGAGCCGTAACTGTTCGTTGATAGTCTCATACATCCAGTATTTGCTTTGCTCGTTGCGCCGGTAGTCGAAATAGCCGTTGGCCTTGACAAAATCGATATATTCAAAAATCATGTCCCAAATCTCCTTGATGCCTGTACCGTAGAACCCGCTGTAGCAGAGCACCTTGGGCAACCATCCGCTCTCAGGCATGGGGAAGAAATGCAGGGCGTTGCGGAAATTAGTAGCCGCCATGTGGCATTTATCCACATTGTTGCCGTCGCATTTGTTGATGACAATGCCATCGCTGATTTCCATAATGCCGCGCTTGATGCCCTGCAACTCGTCGCCCGTTCCCGCCAACTGAATGAGCAGGAAGAAATCAACCATGGAGTGGCAAGCCGTCTCGCTCTGCCCTACTCCTACGGTCTCGACGAAAATCTTGTCATATCCTGCCGCCTCGCAGAGGATGATGGTCTCGCGAGTCTTGCGCGCCACGCCTCCGAGTGAGCCTGCCGTGGGCGAAGGGCGTATAAACGACTCCTTTCTCACGGACAGTTTCTCCATACGTGTCTTATCGCCAAGGATGCTGCCTTTTGAGCGCTCCGATGACGGGTCGATAGCCAACACGGCGAGTTTGCCGCCTGTACGGTCGAGCACATGACAGCCGAATTCGTCAATCGACGTGCTCTTTCCTGCGCCGGGCACACCGCTGATGCCTATGCGTATGGATTTGCCGCTGAAGGGGAGGCATTTCTCAATCACCTCCTGCGCTTTCGCCTGATGAGTCGGGTTGACGCTTTCCACAAGCGTGACCGCCTGACTAAGTATGGTGACATCACCTCGTGTGATGCCTTCAACCATCTCGGCCACAGTCATCTCGCGCCTTTTGAAACGGTTGCGCTTCAGATAGGGATTGATGATTGACGGTTGTTCCACGCCACTGTTGACGGTCAATCCTTTATATTCTTCGCTGTTTTCCGGGTGTTCCATAGTGTTATTTTTAGGAGTGAAGGAGTGGAGGTTTGTTAGGAGTTCAGAAGTCGGGAGTTCAGGAGTTCAGACATTTGATGATGGTAGGGTCTTTAAGGACTTTAAGGCCATTAAGGTCTTTAGGGGCATTAACGACCTTAAAGTCAACGTTCAATGTTCAATGTTCAATGTTCAATGTTCAACGTTCAATCCTACTCTTCCACATCGATATTAATGACGACTTTGGGGTTGGTGGGGTCGTTGGTAATCATGAGGATTCTCGGTTGTGTTCTCACATTACGCAGTACATTGCGTTCAGCAGTGACTTTCAACTTCGTGCTCTCTCCGGGTCTAAGGCGTTGTGTACCCAACTCCACTTTAAGTCCGGGTGTGAACATCTGCAACGACCGTATCTCAAGGGGTGTCTGACCGGTATTTTCAATCTCCACCGAACCCTTCTTCTTCTTTTTGCCTTCGAAACGTCCCAAATCGAGGTTATAGGTCGAAACCTGCACCTGCGGAGCCCTTGCCAACTGATTCTCCGTGAGATGTGTGAAATCAGGCAATAATATCGTTGAAATGACCATTTCCTTTTCAGGACTGATGCGGTCGCCGGGATATTGTCCGAGATAGATGGTCGTCTGCGTCAGACCAAAGTCGCGCAGTTTGTCCGACTCGAGCGTGAGGCGTGCCACAGCCGACTGTCCCGGTGCGAGTGTCGAAGGCGACACCTCGGCCTTAAGATAATCGGGCAGGTGCATGAACACAGGATTCACGGTTTCACTGGTAGAGTTGAGGATGTGAATCTCATGCACTGGCCGTTCGCCACGGTTGATATCATCGTAGAGCAAATCCTGGGCATCGGTCTTCAACCGTCCCACGACAAAGTTGTATTCGCCGACATAGCCCTTCAGTTCGGCCACGACCACACCTCTCATGGTGAGCATGAGCGGCTCTTCACTGCCCGAAGTGAACACATCGACATATTTCTCGAAGTGTCCGAGCATCTTGGCATCGTACTGTGCCGTGATGACAAACGGTTTGCCTTTTGGGATGCTGCCCGTGGGATAATTGACCGTGGTGCATCCGCAACTGGTCTGCACGTCAGAAATATAGATGGCCTTGTCGCTCTCATTGAGCAATTCAAACTGTGCTGTGACAGGACTTTGATATACTACCTGTCCGCAGTCGATAACACTGGATGTTGGGGTGATAGTTTGTGCTGACAGCGGCAGCAGTGCTGTCGCCGCCAGCATGGTAATAAAGATTTTTCTCATTTGATGACTTGAATGGTTTCCGCATGAGCCCTTGCGCTGTATTCCGGTGCATAAGCGCACTGCACGGTGCATGAACCGGTGGTGTAAGAGCCTTCACGGTCAATATAATACTCTGTCTCGATCACATGTTTGCCCTTCGGCATCCGGTCGAAATAGTAGTTGGTGACTTGGTCTTTGGGCGAGCAGTAATACCCGTAATGGTAACCGCTGAGTTGCGAGACAGGTTCCAGGCATGCCGCGCGCTTGTCGATGACCTGCACGAAGTCGAAGTCCTGGGTTGCCTCAATGGTGAGACGTATCTTTACACGGTCGCCCACTTTGAACGGAGCCTTGCCGATAATCTCACGCTTGACGGACATCCCCGTAGAAGCATCGGAAATCTCCGTGGTCTTTTGTGTGAACTGTGCATAGACCGCGCCCCACGATGTGCCTGTCGAAGGTTTATCGACGGTAATCTTGGCGGGTATCTCACCCTCCGTCAAACGATGTTTCTCGCTGCCCAGTCCGGCATTTCTCGCCTCCACGGTCAACTGGCGTCCGTCAGCCATGATGGTAGCGGGTTCACGGTCATCGAGCAATTTGTTGTTGCCCTTCATAAAGACATACACGGCATTGACACTGTTGATGGGCGTATCCCAAGCCTGTGTCCGTTTCGACATAAGCAACCACCGCTGCATCTCCTCAATGGTCTGTTCATCAGAAGGCCGCAGCAGTTGTATGGCCTCAACGGCAGCCACCTGTGAAGGTATCTTATAATCGAACCATGAATAATAGGCTTTCGGTGTGTCATAATAACGGCCCATCTCCTCGGTCATCACACTGTATTCCCAAATGCTCTCGAGATAATCTTCGGCTTTCTTCCCTTTTCCGTTCTTGGCAAGGATGACAGCCACGACAGACTTTCCGTAGATGGTCAGTTCGGTGGTGCGTTTTGCCAAGATATTCACCATATACTGACGTGCCTGAGCCACATTGGCAGGCAATTCGCGTCCGTCGAGGGCAAAGGTATAGAGCGTCTGCACGGCCCATTCCGACGGTCGTACGTCTTTCGCGCCTTTCTTCGCCGCTTTTTTCATCTCTTCCATCTCCTCGACCAGTTCTTTTCCAAGATATTTGAAAGAACGTTCGAGCATTCGGGCGGTCTCCTCGCGCGTCTCGGTCATGGTGTTCAGCCTGACAAGCATCTCTGTCACCTCAGTGGTGATGTAGGGGCTGCTCATCATGCCTTTCCACCAACTCCAAGCACCTTCGCCGTTTTGCAGTGATTTCAATTTATCGACAGCGGCAGCCAAACGGTTGTTGATTTTCTCCTCGTTGAAGAAGTCGGCCAACTGTCTGCGCTGATTGGTCTCGAAGTCACCGTCCATGACCCAAGGAGTCTCATTGAGCACGATGTTCTTCAACTCCTGGTTCTTCTCCAGATTGCTGTTAAGCGACGTCTGGTCGCCCTGCTCAAGGTTCCATGCCTCGACTGTCTCTTTGATTTTCGGCGACTGGTTCATCAGATACTGTCCGATGGCATTGGCATAGAACGCCGCAGCCTGCGAGATGGCATTCTCGTTGTCATCGACAGCAAGCGTAGGCAGTGCCTGAATCATCATCCAAGCCGGGTTGTTGGTATATTCCACGGTGAGGCTGCGGTCAGAAGTGCCTGCGGGGAACAACTGGTTGATGTCGATTTCCTTGATGCCGGGATGATGCTGTGTGATGACACGCGTATTCAGCACCTGCTCACGGTCGGGCAATACGGGCAGATAATGCTGCTCACCGTCGCTGTAACCGTCACCTTTGGCTGTCATGCGGCAGATAAGCAGGGGATGCTCACCATCAGGCTGATAGGGATAGGTGATGGTTGCCGTCTGTCCGGCCGCCACGGAATACTGTTGACTCTGTGTGAACACGACCGCCTCGTTCTCGGGGTCGAGCAGTTCCATCTTGGCGGTGCCGGTGAGGTCTTTATCCGACGTGTTGAAAATCTTCGTGGTAATCTGCGCCTGGTCGCCTGCACGCACGAACCGCGGCATATTGGGTTGCACCATGACATCTTTCTTCGCAACCGACTCGCCGTTGAGGAATCCGTAATTCATCTGTTTGTCATGTGCCATTCCCATGAACTGCCAGGTGGTGATGCTTTCGGGCAGCGTGAATTTGACGGTCACGTCGCCGTTGTCACTGGCAAGTAAAGCAGGATAGAAGAACGCCGTCTCATTGAGATTCTCGCGCAGTTGAACACCGTCGCTCTTCGCCGTGTCCGACCTGTCTTCTTCCTTCGCGGGTCTTTCGGCCTTTTCCGCCCGGGTTGCCATCATATAATCCGTCGATTCTTCCGCCACGGCCATGTCTTCCACCATGGCCGATTTCAACCTGACAGCACCGCCTGCGGCATTCATATGATAGAATACCGGACCTGAAAAGAAGTCGAACAGGTCGCTATCGAAATGGTAAAGTTTGATGTCTTTGACCGACAGCCGCTTATAGGGTTCGACACTCTTAGACGACATGGAACTGAATGACATGCCCGCCCAAGAGTTCGAGGGCAGTGACTGTCGCAATTGCGGATCGAATGACCAATGGTGCTTCACGATCTGGTCGAGCGACTGATCGTAGAGCACGGCCAGCATCTGCGCCTTGGCCGGTGTTCCGTCGAGGTTCGTCACGCGCAGGGTCCACGTCTCCTCCTGACCAGGTGTCAAGCGGTCGCGGAAGGTGGTCCACTCCAATTTGAGCCGTTTTTCGGGCAGCGGCCGGGCTATGGTCTGCGAATGTTTGTAGAGGATGCCATCGCGCACCCATGCATAATTGAGAATAATGCCTGACCCCCACTCCTCTTTGTATTTGAAGTCGCGGTTTTGATTCTCGTTGTTCAATTCAAACGAACCGCTCTCCAGGAGGTTGTTCCCCGAAATGATGGTGTAGATGACATGCACATGGTCATCGCTCGTGCCCAACTGCTGGTGCACTGCGCCTCCGTCTCTCGGGAATGTATTATCTGTGAGATAGTACCAGTCGTGAGTCTCTATGCAAGGGCGCTTGTCGGAAAGGGAGAACACGACGAAATCGCGGTCGAACGTCTCCTTACCGCAAACAGCATGGAGATGGTGCTTGCCTGATGTGAATTTCGGCAGTGTCACTTCCTTGTTGGCCTCGGTCTTCATCACCTTTCCGTCGTCGAACTGATAACTGACAGTTCCTTTGACCGGCACACCCGCCGCGTTATTAAGTGCGAAGGTGATATTCTTCAGGGAATCTTGCTCGAATTTGTCGGGGATGTCACAACTGAACGCCGTCTCGCGAGTGCCAATAGGCAGCACGAGTTCGCCGGTGCGGGTTTCGCCAGCCTGGTCGGTCACCTCAGCCACAGTGGTGATGTTATAGAACTGAGGATAACGGCTGTTGATTTCCGATTCCGACACTTCGATAGGTATCTCTACCCGAAATGCGCCATCGGCATCAGTAACTGCGGTGCCTTCGGCTAATTGTGTACCATAATCGGAAGAGCCTCCATAGCGATGCCACCACCACGACTGCCGGCGTGTGATGGTATATTTCACATTAGCGCCCTGAACAGGCACACCGGCGTAGGTACGGGCATGGCCAGACACAACGACGGTGTCGCCGATATGGTAGAGTTGTTCCACTTTGGGAAATTCCACTTGGAACGTGGGACGCTTGTATTCCTCGACACGGAAACTGCAACTACCGTTGTCGGTGCGGATGGAGTAACGGCCGTTGAGACCGTCATTAGGCAGTGTGAAATCCACATAGGCGGTGCCGAACTCATCAGCGGTTAATGTCTCTGCGGCGATTTCTTTCCAATTGGCATTGCGCAGGGTGACGTTAATCAATTCTCTGGCACTGGCTTCTGTTTCCAGTCCGCCTTTATTCTTCATGGCCACCACCGCCACATGAACAGTTTGCCCGGGGCGGTAGATGCTGCGGTCGGTATATACATGATGGATATATCGTGTGCTCTGACTCTCTGGATAATAACTGTAATTGCCATTAGCGCCTACGGTTGGCAACGCTTTGTCTTGGGCGGTGTAAGCGAATATTTCAAAGTTATTGTTGTTATAGTTGGTCACATACTCGCCCTTCGCGTTGCACTTTGCCTCGGTGACCGTTTTGTCACTTGCCCACCGGCCGGGAAGAAACCTCAGGTTGGCATTCGGCACTGGTTGGCCGGTAGTGGCATTCACGACCACGATACGCAGTTTATCGCCGGGCAACTCCTGCTGCATAACATATAAATCGGTGACATAAAACATGAAACGCATCGGCTCGACACTGCTGTTGTCTGTTGTGAACTCCGCAAGATAGACACCGATGGGAAGGGGTTCGATGGTCACCGAGTCTTTCTCCACGATATGATAGTCAGGCATTCCGTTATACTTTTTTCTCACAACGCGTTCCGTGCCCGCCATCTTCGCTTTTTTCAGAATAGCGTAAGTGTCTTTTTCATAGACATTATAATCTTTTGAGGCATCCAGATTCAACTGTGTCACGGTCATGGTCAGTTGTCCGATGTGGCGCAAATTCTCTATCACCACTTTGCGTTCCATGCCCGGCCGCATCACGCTCATTCCGAAATCCACGTTAAACTCGGGTTGGGTCAGGTCTTTCAAATCATTGCGTAACTGGTTCATCCGAGGCCAGTCGCCCCATTTGTTAATGGCGTTATTGATGTAATCGACCCTATCTGCAACGGTCACATCAGTGGCCCTTTCCATGAACTCATATTTTGAGATGGCAATCTCACCTGCCACGGTCAGGTCGCCGTATTCACTGATAAGGGAGTCCAATTCGTGGATGTACTTCGAATCCTTCACCTCTCTCTTCCCCCACCACCGGTGCTCATTGGCCATTTCCAGAGCGGTGAGACAGGCGGCAGTACGCAGTGGCGTTTTGACGTAATAGTCATGCATTTTCTGGTATTCATCCAGTTCATAACCAATGACGCTGAGCAGGTCGTTGTCAAACCAGCGGCTGTCATACCCCTCTATGAGCAGCGGCTCATATTCCGTCGCTTTTGTGGCTGCCAGCAAAGCGGGATTCTGCATCGCCAACTCCTTGTATTCTCTGCTGATTTTGTAGTGATCGGAACCGAGGGTACTGTATCGGTTGTAGATACGGCTCAACACCGTTTGATACACTGCGGCAAACGCCGGACTTTTCTTACGTATTTTCGCTTCCTTAGCCACCAAACGCTCAACGGAAGGTTGCAACGAATCGGGCGTGATGCTCGTCTCGGTGCGAATATAAAGTAACTCCGCCTTAAGCAGATGGCCGTATTCTTTCTCTTTCTCTGCTTTATTGCGTATTTTGTCAAGTTCGGCCATGACCGAACGTGGCTTGTCTTTCTTTTGAGCCGTCTCCACTTGTTTCCAAAGTGTGCTATATGTCTGACCAAACAATTTCATAGGCATAAAAAGCGTGATAAGTAACAGGATTTTTACTATACGTTTCATAAGCGAATGTCTTTAATGAATAAAAAGAGATACCTATATGCTTGCAAAGATAATGTATTTTTACCTAAACAGACGATTTTCGCTTACTAAAAAAAACTAAAACCGACTGCACGAGGCCTCTCATCAGTAAAAAAAGAATAAATGCGAGCCATAGCGCATGATTGCCCCATACAGGTCGGAGCAGAAGATAGACGAGGAAGAAGACCGCGGCAGCGATGACCGAAGAGATAAGCATGCCACGCGTGTAGGTGGTGCCAATGAAGACGCCATCCCAGATAAAGGCCGCCATGCCCGCCAGCGGCACTGCCACTGCCCAGGGGAAATAACCGGTGGCGGTACTGACCACCGTCGCATCGTCAGTGAGCAGCGTGAGGAATGACGGTCCCCACAACGCATAAACGGCAGTAAAAATGATGACCACCGCCCCACCCCATCCGAACAAATGGCGGATGGTTTTTTTCAAGGCGGCGCGGTTGCCTGCCCCCAGGTATTTGCCACTCAATGCCTCGCCCGCATAAGCAAAACCGTCCATGATATAGGAATAAAGCATGAACAACTGCATGAGCAGGGTGTTGGCCGCAAGGATGAGCGACCCCTGCCGGCTGCCCGCCGCGAGGAAATAGAGATTGACGGCAACCAGACACAACGTACGTAAGAAGATGTCGGTGTTGACGCGGAAAAATCTTGACATTTCCTTCCATCTCAACAAGCCCTCTGACGTGAAATAGCGCCGCAATCGGCCGTAATGCCATGCGATTAACCCCACAGCCATCAGCAGACCGGCATATTGCGCGATGAGAGTGCCTGCCGCCACGCCCTCGATGCGCCAACCCAATCCGAACACCAACACGAGTGAGACAAGGATATTGACCACGTTTTGCGTGATGGAAATCCACATGGGCAAACGGGTGTTTTGCATGCCTACCAGCCATCCGGACAGGCTGTAGAGCACCAACATGGCGGGAGCGCCCCACACACAGATGTCGAAATAGACAGACACGAGCGGTATGACCTCGGCATCAGGACGTATCACGACAAAGGCCAAATGTTTGAGGGGAACTTGCAAGACGATGACGAGAGCGGCGATGCCAAAAGCCACCACCGAAGACCGGGCCAGTTGGCGGGTGGTCTGCGTCAAGTCGCGCTGTCCGAGGGCCTGCGAGGTCAGACCCGACGTTCCCATCCTGAGAAAACCGAAAATCCAGTAGATGACATTGAAGATCATCGACCCCACAGCAATGGCACTGATATAGGTGGCATCGCCAATGTGTCCGACGATAGCCACATCTATCAGTCCCAACAGCGGCACGGTGATGTTCGTCACAATCATCGGCAACGCCAAGCGGAGGATGGGGATTTGGGAGGTCAGGGTAGATGGGAAGTTAAAGACAATAGTGCGTCGGGGGTCGGTGTTTTTTGCGCATTAAAAATGCTTATATTCAATTCGGTCGGATTTGAAATCCGACCGAACGGGATGCGAACATTCACCATTCCACATTTCGCCATGCGTCACTCCACATTCGCCATGCGGTAGATGGCGGCGACGTCATCTTGTCGGAGCACCTTGAATGAGCCTTGGGTGATTTTGCCGTCGTGGCAGCACTTACGGGCCATCTCCACGATTTCCTCCTCGGTGGCAGGGCGGCCTAAGAGTTCGGGGATATTGACGGGCATGCCGATGGCGCGGTAGAAACGCTCGATGGCCTCGATACCTTTCTCGGCGGTGCGCTGCGGGTCGGCGAGGTCGTTCTGCACACCCATCACATTGACGGCGAACTGTACAAAACGGCTGACATTCTCCGACATGACATAACGTGCCCAACTGCCCCAGAGAGCAGCGAGGCCAGCGCCATGCGTCACATCAAACATCGCACTCAACTCATGCTCGATGCGGTGGGTGGCAAAGTCCTTACACGTGCCACATTCCGTCAGGTCGTTGTGCGACAGACTGCCCGCCCACATGATTTGTGCGCGGTTGCGGTAATCCTCGGGATTGCGGAGCACCTCAAACACGCTGTCTTTCACCGTGCGCATCAAGGCCTCTGCTATGGCATCGGTCAGGGTCATGTCTGTATGGGGTGTGAAATAACGCTCCATGGTGTGCATCATGATGTCGGTGGCACCCGCTGCCGTCTGATAGGGTGGCAGGGTGAAGGTGCGCTCAGGATTCATGATACAGAAACGGCAGCGGCATAGGTCGCTGTTGATGCCCATTTTCAGGTCTCCATCGTCGTTGGTGATGACACATGAGTTGCTCATCTCGCTGCCCGCAGCAGGTATGGTGAGCACAGCACCGATGGGCAGACAGGCCTGAGGTTTGGCCTTCCCTATCCAGAAGTTCCAAACGTCGTCATCGAAGGGCACGCCATAGCCGATGGCTTTCGACGAGTCGATGACACTGCCTCCACCCACGGCAAGGATGAAATCGACCTGTTCGCGGCGGCATAGGTCAATGCCTTCGCGCACCAGCGACAGACGGGGATTGGGCACCACGCCGCCCAGTTCGACGAACGGGATGCCGGCATCGCCAAGTATTCTGAACAACTTATCAAGCAGTCCCGAGCGTCGGGCACTGCCACCGCCATAATGGACCAGCACTTTCGTTCCGCCGTATTTTTTCACCAGTTCTGCCACTTGCTCTTCTGATTCGCGTCCGAACACCACTTGTGTAGGAGCATAATAATTGAAATCTTTCATATTTTTAGGTTTGAGGTTTGAGATTTGAGGTTTGAGATTACTTGTTGATTTTTATTTTTCGTTTGTTGCCTTGTTTGTCGAGATAGCCGTATTTGCCGTCAAGTCTGTAATAGGCCAGTCCTTCGGAGAAAGCCCCTATATCGTCATATTCTACAGGGATGACCTCTTCACCGTTTTTGTCAATATAACCCCATTTTCCGTTACGTTTGACACGAGCCAGACCATCCTCGAAATTCTCCACATCTTGGTATCTGGCAGGTATGATGACATCGCCGGTCTTATCGATGAAACCCCATTCGTTGTTCATCTGGTAAGCAGCAAGTCCTTCCTTAAACGCACCGCAAAAATCGTATATCGGCTGCACAACCACCCCTCCGTCGATATTGATAAAGCCGTATTGATTGTTGATGCCGATACAAACCAGACCTTCGGAGTATTCGCCCAAATATGCGCCAGTCTCACTCAAGACGTTGTTTCCCGACTGGTCAATCAGTAAATATTCACTGTCCCTCTTCACCCGTGCATATCCATCATGGAAATCGTCGGCATCGTCAAAAATACGTGGTACGACTTCTTCACCCTCCTTATCAATGTAGCCCCATTTGCCGTCAGCCATGACTGCCGCCATGCCTTCTTTGAAATTCCACGCACGCTCATATTTGCAGGCGATGACCAATTTTCCGTCAAGATTGACAAATCCCACTTTTCCGTTGAGTCTGACTGCTGCCAGCCCATCCACGAAAAAACCGCCGGATTCGTAAATAAGCGGCACAACCTCATTGCCTTCTTTGTCGATGTAGCCAGAGCGGTTGTTCTGTATCACCCATGCCATCCCCTCGGAGAAATCATACGCCTTGTCGTATTTGGGCTTGACCACCCATTGCCCATCCTTGTTGACATACCCCCATTTGCCTTTGATTAAAGCGGGAGCGAGGCCATCGTGGAAGGTTCCGCAATTATCGAACGGGGATTCCGAATATGTGATGGATTCATCCAGTTCTTTCTTGGGGTCTTGGTTTTCGGGAGGCGTAGGAGGTTCAGGATTGTCGCCCGGTTTCTCTTTGAGGTTGTTCAACAATATAATGCCAGCCACGATCAAAATAATGGCTATAGGCACGATATAAAGGAAAGCCTTCGCGAAAGGGGATTTCTTGGGAGGATTAGGTTTATTAGGCGAATTGGGCCTATTGGGTCTATTGGTCGGATAAGGTTGGGTGGACCCGTTTTGAAGATAGGGCCGGGTGGTATTATTAGGTCTGACGACCGTATCGGATGTCAGGTGAGCGCGTGCTTCACTGACGGTTTGGGGACGGCTGTGGCGGTCGGGATTCATCATACGGAAGACGAACTGCCGCATCGGTGTGCTCACCTGTGGCGGGAACACGAGCGCGGATTCGGTGAATGCGGTAGGCTCCACCTCAGGTGGCCGATTCCCTGTCAAGAGATGATACATCGTGGCTCCGACAGCGTAGAAATCAGTCCACGGACCTAATTTGTCCGTCATCTGCGCCACTTGTTCATACGGCGCATAGCCGGGTGTGTAAGCCATACCCGACATTGACATGCTGGATCGTTGGTTCTGGAATAATTGTTTGGAGGCGCCAAAATCTATCAATGTGGCGTGCCAGGTACGGTCGACCATGATATTGTCGGGCTTGATGTCCAAATGTGTCAGCCCCGCATTGTGGACGGTCTCCAAGGCGTTGAGCAACTGCGTGAGCACGTTGCGCGCTTCGTTCTCCGTCAGCGGTCCACGTTTCAATCTTGCGGAGAGCGCATCGCCCTGAATGAGATCCATCACATAATACGATGTGCCGTTTGCGTCGAACAAGTCAGTGACGTGCACGATATTGGGATGATGCAACTGACTGAGCCGCTGCGCCTCACGTCGGAACTTGTCCATCTGCAGCGTGTAGTCAGACGTATTGGCCTCGTTGCTCACCATCACGGAGACATGGTCAACGCCCCGGTGGTTGACGCCCGTCATGAAAAACTCCTTGAGAGCCATTTTTTGTCCCAAATGAGTATGCATCACCTCATATGTGTTGCCGAAACCGCCCGACGCCAAATAGCGCTCAATGCGGTAACGGCCACCGAGGATGACTCCGATGGGCAACATCTGTGACAGATTGATTTGTGACATAGCAAAGGTTGTTCTACGTGTGCAAATATACAAATAACGTCGCAAACAACCAAAAAAGCCGTGCGTTTTTTACCCTGCCCGGAAAAACCATATTCTCATTGCCAAAAAAAACGTAATCTTTTTTGGCAATGAGAATCATTATGATTATTTTTGCAAAAAGATATCTTGAATTTTTAATCTATCATTCCCATGAACATAGGCGACAAGGCTCCCGAGATACTGGGACGCGACGAGAACGGAAAGGAAATCCGTCTGAGTGATTTCCGTGGTAAGAAACTGGTGCTGTATTTCTACCCGAAAGACATGACGTCGGGATGCACCGCACAAGCATGCAACCTGCGCGACAACTACAGCGAACTGCAGGCGCACGGTTTTGAAGTATTAGGCGTGAGTGTACAGGACGAGAAGTCGCACACGAAATTCATCGAGAAGAACGACCTGCCCTTCCACCTCATCGCCGACACCGACCTGACGCTCAACCAGACCTTCGGCACATGGGGAGAAAAAAGCATGTACGGACGTAAATACTTCGGCACTTTCCGTACGACCTTCATCATCAACGAGGAAGGCATCATCGAACGCATCATCACTCCAAAACAGGTGAAAACGAAAGAGCACGCAAGACAGATATTAGCCCCCACCCCTGAGGGATGAATGATTGCGAAACGAAGCCCCCACCCTAACCCTCCCCGAGGGGAGGGCATAAATAGTGCACGAGACTCTTTTCGACAACTAAATCTTTTTTAGGACTACGAATTAAGCGAATTATTCGAAAAAAACAACGGATGGCACGGATTTAACGGATTCGGATGGGACAAGACACTAAGCCCTCCACACTCAACCTTAAACTTATTTAGGACAACGAATTAAGCGAATGCGGATTGGCGAACTAACGTCTGAACTCCTGAATCCTGAACTCCTAAATAAAGACTACGAATTAAGCGAATTATTCGAATTCAAATAAAGATAACGGATATCGCAAATCTCACGAATTAGGATGAGAACACGAGAGAGCACTAAACACTAAACCCTCTACACTAAACCCTTGATATATGTTACAGACGGAATTTACATTAAGCGCGAAACGAAGGGGATTTCATCTGGTAACGGATGAGATACTCAGGCAGTTGCCACCCCTGCCCGAAACGGGACTGCTGCACTTGTTTGTGAAACACACGTCGTGCGCCCTCAGCATCAACGAGAACGCAGACCCCGACGTGCGCAGCGACATGGAGAAAATATTCAATCATCTGGTGCGTGAAAACGAGCCCTATTATTACCACACACTCGAAGGACCAGATGATATGCCCGCACATGCCAAATCGACCATCGTAGGCGTGAGCCTCACCATCCCCATCACACGCGGCAGGGTAAACCTCGGAACATGGCAAGGTATCTATCTCTGCGAATTCCGCGACTATGGGGGGCCACGCCGCATCGTGGCGACAGTGGTGGGGGAAAAGTGAATTACGAAATACGAAATACGAATTACGAATTACGAATTACGAAATACGAATTACGAATTACGAATTACGAAATACGAATTACGAATTACGAATTACGAAATACATAATTTTGCTTTTTACACGCTTATTCGTGCTTTGCGTTTCGCGCTAAGGTACTCACGTTCGGAAAAACTCAAATAAATTTGGTGTTCCACCGAATTTTGTCACGACTCTGCAGAATTATGCAAGCATATTCTGCTTTCGCTGCTTCAAAATTTGGTTTTTCGCTCACTTAATCGTACCTTTGAACTTCGTCCGAAGGTTCTCACGCTCGAAAAAGCAAAAAATATTTTGCTTTTTACTCGCTTATTCGTACCTTTGCCTCAGAATAATCTTAAACCTTGACAAACTATGATTAACAGACAATTGCTTCGACCAGAGAGTATTGTGGTTATCGGCGGTTCCAACAACGTGCATAAGCCGGGCGGAGCCGTGGTGAGAAACCTGTTGCAGGGCGGCTATCAAGGCACGCTGCGCATCGTCAACCCCAAAGAAGATGAGGTGCAGGGCATCAAAGTGTTTCACGATGTGAAAGAGATTCCTCCGACGGAACTGGCAATACTCGTGGTGGCTGCCAAATTCTGCCCCGACTACGTGGAGATGCTAGCCCGCGACAAAGAGGTGCGCGCATTCATCATCATCTCTGCCGGATTCGGCGAGGAGACGAAAGCGGGTGCCGTTCTTGAACAGAGAATCCTCGACACCTGCGAACAATACGGGGCTGCACTCATCGGTCCCAACTGCATCGGTCTGCTTACGGCATGGCACCACAGCGTGTTCACCAAACCCATACCTCAACTCAACCCCAAGGGCGTGGATTTCATCAGCGGCTCGGGTGCCACGGCCGTCTTCATTCTGGAGTCGGCAGTCATCAAGGGCTTGCAGTTCAACTCTGTCTGGAGCATCGGCAACGGCAAGCAAATAGGTATCGAAGATGTGCTGCAATACATGGATGAGAACTTCGACCCCGAGACCGATTCGCCGGTGAAATTGTTGTATATCGAGAATATCTCCAATCCCGACAAACTGCTGTTCCACGCCTCATCGCTGATTAAGAAAGGGTGCCGCATAGCAGCCATCAAAGCAGGCAGCAGCGAGAGCGGAAGCCGTGCCGCCTCGTCACACACGGGCGCCATCGCATCGAGCGACTCCGCCGTCGAGGCATTGTTCCGTAAGGCGGGTATCGTGCGCTGTTTCTCACGCGAGGAACTGACCACCGTAGGATGTATCTTCACCCTGCCGCCGCTGACGGGAAAGAACTTCGCCATCGTGACCCATGCCGGCGGTCCCGGCGTGATGCTCACCGACGCGCTGTCGAAAGGCGGTCTGCAAGTGCCGCCCCTGAGCGGTCCTTTGGCAGAGGAGTTGAAAGCCCAACTCTTCCCCGGTTCATCCACCGCCAACCCCATCGACATCCTCGCCACCGGCACGCCCGAACATCTGGGCATCGCCATCGACTACTGCGAAAACAAATTCGACGATATCGACGCCATCATGGTCATCTTCGGCACACCCGGACTGGTGCAACTCTACGAGACCTATGATGTGCTGCACAAGAAGATTCTGGAGTGCAAGAAACCCGTCTTCCCCATCCTGCCGTCACTCCACACCGCCGGACCTGAAGTGGAGGAGTTTTTGAAGAAAGGACACGTCAATTTCAGCGACGAGGTGACCCTTGCCACCGCCCTGACACAAATCATGCGCACGCCCAAACCCGCATCGACCGAGATAGAGTTGTTCGGGGTGGATGTGCCGCGCATCCGCGAGATTATCTCAGGCATCAAAGAGAACGGTTATATCTCGCCCGACAAGGTGCATGAACTGCTCTCTTGTGCCGGCATTCCGATGGTGCCGGAGATGGTGAGCGCGAAGAAAGAGGACTTGATAGCCTTTGCCCAAAAGACGGGTTATCCTGTTGTGGCGAAAGTGGTGGGTCCCGTGCATAAGAGTGACGTGGGCGGTGTGGCGCTTAACGTGCGCACCGACAAGCATCTGGCACTGGAGTTTGACCGCATGATGCAGATACCTGACGCCACCGCCGTGATGGTTCAGAAGATGATAAAAGGCACCGAACTGTTTATCGGCGCGAAATATGAGCCACGATTCGGCCATATCGTGCTCTGCGGCTTGGGCGGTATCTTCGTCGAGGTGCTGAAAGATGTGTCGAGCGGTTTGGCACCCCTCACCTACGACGAGGCTTATTCGATGATTCGTTCCCTGCGCAGTTACAAGATTATCAAAGGCACACGCGGTCAGGCGGGCATCAACGAGAAACGTTATGCCGAGATTATTGTGCGCCTGTCCACCCTGCTCCGTTTCGCCACGGAAATCAAAGAGATGGACATCAACCCGCTCCTCGCCGACGAAAAGAATGTCATCGCCGTGGATGCGAGGATATTGATTGAGAAGTGACTATTTTGAGGTGAGAGGTAAGAGGTGAGAGGTAAGAGAATACTCATGCAATCATTTTCAATTGCTTGACATATCTCCAACCTCTCACCTCATTATTTCTCACCTCTTCATATACTATCCACAATGGAAATAGCGGCGGACGAGTTTGTCGATTTCGCCGGGGAGACGTTCAATGTCATGACGCATTGCGGCATCATTGCAACTGCGGAGAGCGGCGATGATGCCGTCAATCATGGCGGGACTGAACACACCGTATTCCTCAAACACACTGCGCTGACGCTGTAAACAGTCGGCCGAAGCCACACAACTGTCGGGCAACTGCGCCAACTGTTCCAAGCGGTCTTTGTGAGCCTTGTCGTGGATATTGACATTCACATAAGTACGTTCAGCCACCTCAAGGGCATCTGGCATCTCAAAACCGTGTCGGCACGCCACACACAATCCTGCAATCAACTGATAGAGATCGGCAGAACCGTCGGGCGAGCGCATCTCCACGGTCTGTTTGAGCGAGGTGTCGTAGTCGGAGGGTTTCTCCAGCGGATTGGCGATGCAACTCATGTCAGTCTTAGCGGTCCAACCTAGAGGCACACGCACCAACACCGAGCGGTTGCGGTCGCCCCAGCAGACATTAGTCGGTGCCTCCTGATGCGGCACGAGCCGGAAATACGACATGGGATTCTTGTTGCCGAAAGCCGTGATGCTGGGTGCCAAGTCCATCATGCCGGCTATCATACGACGCGCATCATCGCTCAGTTGTCCGTCTTTGAGCATCATGTTATGCCCGTCTTTCATCATCCGCATGTGGATATGCAGACCCGAACCGGCCTTACCCGTCGTAATCTTCGGGGCAAACGTCACATTCAACCCCATCTGATAGGCCAGATTGCGGATGACCCATTTGGCAATCATCAACTGGTCGGCAGCCTGTTCCGCCTTTACGGGGAGGAACTCTATCTCATTTTGCTCATATACCATTCCGTCGTGTACGAAGTTGCCCACCTCGGAATGTCCGTATTTGATTTGTCCGCCCGCCTGTGCGATGTATTTCATGCACTTGGCACGGAACTCATTGGCCTTGGCATACGGGGCCGACTCATGGTATCCGTGTTGGTCGATGGCGGGAAACATCTCGTCGTCGGGGAAAATGACGTAATACTCCAGTTCGCCCATGGCGTGAAACTCCATGCCAGTGACCTCGCGGAAAGCCTTGCAAGCCTTCGCCAACGTGTGCTCCGGGGCACTTTCTAGCGCATGGCCGTCTTTGTCGAAGAAGGAGCAGAGCATGCACAGTGTGGGTATCTCCGCAAATGGGTCAACGAATGCGGTGCAATAGCGCGGCAACACATAGAGGTCGCTGCTGCCCGCCTGAATGAATGAGAAGAGGCTGCTGCCATCCACCCGTTCGCCACAGGTGAGGATGGTCTCCAGATATGCTTTGTTGGTAATGACGAAATTGAGTGTTTTCAGTTTACCGTCACCACCGGGATACATGAAATTAACCATACGGATATCGTTTTCCTCTGCGAAATGGACGATATCGGCACGTGTGAACTCAGCAGACGGTTTTTGCAAGAATGCCACCAGCGCGTTGGCATTCATCTGTAATTCATAGTTTGTGTTCATTAGTATTTAAGGTTTTGACAGGTTTTTCTATGTTGGCTTAGGGATTCCGGGGTATGCCCGGCGATATACTGGGGCATCATAGGAAGACCTAAGATGCCCCAGGTAAGGTATGTCACATTCTTACTTCAACGGTGTGTTTGCCGGGAGTGAAGGGGACGATTGCTCCGTCGAGGGCTTTACCATCGAGAGTGACGCTCTTCACACCTTTGTTTACGCCGTCGGGATTGAGCACATGAATGGTGTATTCCGCACCGCGGAACTTACGACGCACGGTGTATTCCTTCGCAGTCTTGGGCAGACAGGGGTCGATGAGGATGCCGTCGTAATCGGGCTTGATGCCAAGGATGAACTCCGAAACGGTGTACCACATCCATGCTGCAGTGCCGGTGAGCCAAGAGTTCTTACCCTCACCGGGACGGAAAGCATCCTTACCCGCCACCATCTGGCAGTTGACATAAGGCTCCACCTTGTGCAGCGTCTGACGGTCTTCCTCCACGTATGACGGAAGAATCTTCTTGTAGTGCTCCCATGCGTCGTCGCCACGCGAAGCCACCGTCTCGCCGATGATGACCCACGGGTTGTTGTGGCAGAAGATACCGGCATTCTCCTTGTATCCTTCGGGGTAAGACGATATCTCGCCCATCTCGACATGATAGGTAGTGAAAGCGGGATTGTTGAGCACGATGCCATGCTCGCACTCGAGACGCTCTTTCACGCTGTCGAGCGACTTGCCTACGAGGCCCTCTTCCAGACCGATACCGGCCATGGTGCACCAGCCCTGGGACTCGATGAAGATTTTACCCTCCTCGCACTCGTCGGAACCAATCTTATTGCCGAAGAAATCGTAAGCGCGCAGATACCATTCGCCGTCCCATCCGTGCTGTTTCACCGCCTCAGCCATCGCGTCAACGTGTTTCTGGGCACGATTGGCCTCGTCGTCACGTCCTGTGCGACGGCAGAGCGCCACATAATCCTTACCGGTGACGACAAACAGTCCGGCAATCATCACGGATTCGGCCTTCGAACCTTCGCTCTTGTTCTCGGTGGTCTGGAAACTCTCATTGGGATCCCATGAGAAGCAGTTGAGGTTGAGACAGTCGTTCCAGTCGGCGCGTCCGATGAGGGGCAACTTGTGAGGACCGAGGTTGTTAATCACATGGTCAAACGACACGCGCAGGTGCTCGAACAATGTCACCTCCGAACCGGGCTGGTTATCAAAGGGCACCATCTCGTCAAGGATGGAGAAATCGCCCGTCTCCTTGATATAAGCCACGGTGCCGAAAATCAGCCAGCAGGGGTCATCGTTGAAACCGCCACCGATATCATTGTTGCCACGCTTGGTGAGCGGCTGGTACTGGTGGTAACATCCACCATCGGGGAACTGCGTCGAAGCGATGTCGATGATGCGCTGACGAGCACGCTCAGGTATCTGATGCACGAATCCCACGAGGTCCTGGTTGGAGTCGCGGAATCCCATGCCACGTCCGATGCCGCTCTCGAAGAACGATGCCGAGCGCGACATACAGAAGGTGACCATGCACTGATACTGGTTCCATATGTTGACCATACGGTCGAGTTTGTCATTGCCCGTTTCCACGTTGTAGATATTGAGCAGACTGTCCCAATATGCGTTGAGTTCGGCAAAGGCGGCGTCCACTTTCTCGGTCGTGTCGAAACGTTCCAGCATGGCTTTCGCCTTGTCTTTGTTGATGACCTGATGTTCGGCGAACTTCTCCTCCTGCTCGTTTTCGACATAACCTAAGAAGAAGATAAAATCTTTCGCCTCGCCCGGTTGCAGCGTCACCTCGATGTAATGTGAGGCGATAGGGCTCCATCCGTGTGCATGGCTGTTGCGCGGACGTCCTTCCATCACGGCGTCGGGATTGGCAAACTCATTGTACAGGCCGATGAAGGTCTCGCGGTCGGTGTCGAAACCCTGAATGGGCACATTCACGCCATAGAAGGCATAATGGTTGCGGCGCTCGCGGTATTCGGTCTTGTGATAGATGACCGAGCCCTCTATCTCCACCTCACCGGTCGAGAAATTGCGCTGGAAATTCTCCATGTCGGTGGCGGCGTTCCACAGGCACCACTCCTCAAACGAGAAGAGTTTGATGGTCTTCACGTCCTTCGACTCATTCTTGAGGGTAAGTTTCTGCACCTCGCCCCAAGTCTTGAGCGGCACGAAAAAGAGGACGCTCGCCTCAACACCGTCTTTCCGTCCGGTGATGCGGGTGTAGTTCATGCCATGACGGCACTCGTAGAAATCGAGCGGTGTCTTGCAGGGTTTCCATCCCGGCGACCACACGGTATCACCGTCTTTGATGTAGAAATAACGTCCACCATTGTCCATCGGCACCCCGTTGTAGCGGTAACGTGTCAGGCGGCGGAATTTCGCGTCCTTGTAGAAGGAATATCCTCCGGCGGTGTTGGAAATGAGCGAGAAGAAATCCTCATTGCCCAGATAGTTAATCCACGGCCACGGCGTTTGCGGGTCGGTAATGACATATTCGCGATGCTCATCATCGAAATGTCCGTACTTTTTGTTGGTCATAAATGTATGTTTTTTAGGTTTTTCAGTATTTAGGTGCAAAGTTATAAATAAAAGAATGAAAAGCGAAAGAAAAATCGCTTTTCTTTCGCTTTTCCATAGAACTTATTGGGCATGTTTCTGTCTGAACTCATCTAATTGTTTGAAGCAATGCTTGTTGATGATATCTTCCAGGTCGCGGTCGGGATTGTTGGTGATGCGGCAGTTGTAGTCGAAAATCATCATCTCGCCATTATCAGGGTTGTAAGGATGCCAAAGAGGGAGTTCTGGTATGTTGGGGTCGCCAGTGTGTGCGAACTGCGCCCAAACGCGGCTCATGCGGTCTGCCAGTTGCTGATCGGCGGAGGTGGGTTCAGGCAATTCGTTTTTGCCATGACGTAGCGTGTTGAAGCAGAATTTCAGTTCATGTCCGTGCACGGAACCTTTATTGACTGGGGAGCGCCAAGTGAACATATACATGAAGGTCTTCGCATTGCGGTGCGTGGAGATGTAGTCGGCGGTGATGATGGTTTTCGGACGGAAGAGCCAGTCGATGCTCAACCAGTCTTGCGGTGTGCGGTCTGGATAGGTTGATTTGAACGTGCGGATATAATCGTCCGTGTCGACACCAAAGGTCTTTTGCAGCGCCTCGCGCGCCTTTTTCTCGTTCATGGGCTGGTCGTATGTCAACCGTTGTAGTTCATTGAACGTGGTACCAATGAGAATGGGGATATCGTCGGAAATGGCTGCGAAACCCGGTTGGAAGGGTTGTTGCAGCAGATTGACGCCGTCGGGAGAGGGTCCGAAGCCCCACATCATCGGGGTGCCGGGAGCACGTGTGCCGATGCTGGCAGCCATGGCCCGTTGTCCAGCGGCATAGAGCGTGTCATAAGGCACATCGTTTATAAGGTCGATGTGTGCCGCGTCGATGCCCAGTTCGCGCAGGACGGCTTTTCCCAACTCCTCGCTCATGCTCTTCGTGTTGACGTTGAGGATGGTGCCGCTCATGATGATGGCCTTGTGGAAGAGACCACGGGCAGCGGGCATACAGAGCAGTGTGCCCACCTTGCCACCCCCACCCGACTCACCGAAGATGGTGATGTTGTCTGCATCGCCACCAAACTGTCGTATGTTGTCGCGCACCCATTGCAGGGCAGCCACCACGTCGAGCATACCGACGTTGGCCGACTCCTTATAACGTGGCGAACAGGCGCTGAGGTCGAGGAATCCGAGGATGTTGAGACGGTGATTGACGCTTACCACTACCACATCGTTTTGCGCAAGACTCATGCCGGGGTTCCACGCCGAGGTGCCGGAGTCAAAACCGCCGCCGTGCAACCACACCATCACGGGTTTACAAGCATGGAGATCGGTTGTCCAAACATTGAGCACCGTGCATTGTTCCGACATCTCGTCCTCGCCGAGTTTTCTGCCGAACACCCGCTGCATGGCTTGAGGTCCCCATTTGTTGCATTCGCGTTTGTCGCTCCAAGGCTTCGCGGGTTGGGGCGGCATGAAGCGCTCGGTCTGGGCGTAGGGGATGCCCAGAAATGCGATGCTGCCTTCCTGGTCAAAGCCGCGTACCATACCCGAGGCGGTTTTCACGACATACTTCTCTGACTCTTGCGCCTGAAGACCGACGCAGAATGCCAGAAGGATGACGGTTAAGAGGAACCTCCCCCTACCCCCCTCCGAAGGAAGGGAGAACCTACTTGAGATTGAACGATAATGGGTTAGAAATCTCGGATGTTTCATTTTTGTCATATTCGTGGAATTAGTTGTTTACTTTGAATGGGAGTAATGGGAACGATGGGAACTCTGAGAGTTATAGGATACTGCGGGGTTCCATTAATGGAATATTCTTTTGCTCCTTGCCCCCTGCACCTTGCCCCTTAAAGGGCTCTAAACATTTCCCAGATATACGTTTTGGATGCCTTCATCGAGGGCGATTTGGCGGGCCATTTTTAATGTTTTCAGCGGTGTGGGAGGAGTGTCGTTCATCCTATAGCGGGGGAAGAAACGGCTGAAGTGGAGCAGCGTGTCTTGAAGACGGTTGTCGGCCATCCAACGGCAGAGGGCACGAATGTTGTCGGGGGAATCGTTGATGCCGGGGATGACGAGGTTGGTGAGTTCTATCCACACGCCCGCATCGCGCATGGCGAGGATGGTGTTGAGCACAGGTGCCAGACTGCCACCGCTCACCTTGCGATAGGTATCGTCACTGAAAGATTTCAGGTCGATATTGGCAGCGTCGATATAAGGTAACAGGTCGCGGAGCGGCTCTTGGCAGACATAACCCGCAGTGACAAGGATGTTCCACAGTCCCCGCTCATGTGCCAGCCGCGCGGTGTCGGTCATGTATTCTAACCAAGTGAGCGGTTCGGTGTAGGTGTAAGCGATGCCCGGACAGCGTTGTTCGATGCAGATATCGACCACTTGTCCGGGTGTCAGGTCGATGTGCCGTACTTGTGAGGGCGCCACCTGTGAGATATCGTGGTTCTGACAGTTCAGGCAGCGGAAATTACAGCCAGTGCAAGCAATGGAGAGGCAGGTCGTGCCGGGATGAAAATGATAGAGCGGCTTTTTCTCTATGGGGTCAACGGCGATGGCGCAGGGATGTCCATAAACCTCGCTTACGAGCCGTCCGTCCACATTGCGCCGACTGAGACACAATCCCGTTTTACCGGGTAATATGCGGCAGTGGTGAGGACAGAGTTGGCACTGGGCCACTCCGTCATCTTGCATCTGGTAATATCGACATTCGTATAAATTCATAATACCCACCCCAACCCTCCCAAAGGGAGGGAGCAATAAGTGCGGTAATGGCCTTTAACTTCTTTAATTACCCATAAGAACACTCAACCAATCGTCAGAACACGATAGCCTCGTAAATGTAAAGTTCGGCGTCGCGCCACCCGTTCCAACCGAGTCCGGCCTTGTCGCGCGAGCAATGGCCGAGAAATTCCTCTTTCGTCCAGTTCACCTCGTCCGCCACTTGGGGAAGAAATGTGCCGCTGTGGTAGCCTTTCTTGATGTAGATGCCATGACGGTGCAATTCGAACTCGTCGATGCTCTTGATGCGGCGCATCGGAGTGATGACGGAGATTTCTATGTCGGTCTTGTCAAATTCGCCACGGCGCAGCGGGTCGAAGCGCGGGTCTTCGAAGGCGGCGGAATGTGCCATCTCGGCCACGGTCTCATACAGGGGCAGCGAACCGCTCATCAGACCAATGCAGCCGCGCAGTTGTCCGCGCTGGGTGAGTGTGACAAAGGCGCCGCATTTCTTCGTGAGCGTGGGATTGGAAGCAGCGATGGCTTTGCTGTCGGGATGATAAGTTTTTCCCTCAAAGCCTGCCACGATGCTCTCGCGGGCTATCTGCTTGAGCATATTCTTGTCAGACTCGGTCAGGGTAAAGCCCGTGGTCAACGGCTCCGATGCTGCGGCAGCGGTTTTCTCGACGGAAGGCTTGCTCTCAGCGGCTTTTCTCAAGATAGCAAAGGCGTGGTAACCCACGACTCTCCGCGGGTCGTGATGGTCGATGTCGCCGGAGTTTTGGTAGAGCAGATGCTTGATATCATAACTCTGGTCGAGCATCAGCATCAGTGTGATAATGGGGTCCTCTCCACAGGCACTGGTCGAGAGGTTGGGTATGCCGCTGCGACGGTTCTCCTCAACAGCGAGGATGAACTTTTCCACGTCGCCGGTCAGGATAGCGTCGCGTGTCTTGCCGTCAGCCTTGTAAGCGTCTTTATAGGCAGGATAATGCGAGAAATCGCTACTGATGATGAAGAGGTTCTCATCGTTGAAATAAGGTTTCAGCACCTCAGCCATCCGTCGCATCTGCATGAAGTCGTTGGTGGAGATGATAATCGGCACGATGGGCGGCACAGTTTTCATCCTGCGTTGCAGGAAGGGCAATTGCACCTCCAGACAGTGCTCGCGGTCGTGCGCCTTCGAGCGGTAGGTGAACACGGTGTCAGCCAAGGTCAACTGGCGGGCAGTCTCACGGTCCACCTTCACCCTTCCCAGCGGTGTGGCGTAATAATCTGCCTCGGTGTTGACCGATGCCCCATTGAGCCACTCATAATGACTGGGGCCGAGCATGAAGATGCGTTTATACTGCTTGTCGCGCGGGATGGCCGAATAAGCCGCAGCCGCCACGTTGCCTGAGAAATAATGCCCGGCATGGGGCACGATGACCGCTGCCACATTGGCGTAGGTACTGTCTTTGGCGTGTCGCGCCAGATAGCCGTCCACCTCTTTGGCCAGCGCTTTAGGGTCACTCTCGTAGAAACTTCCCGCCTGTGTAGCCGGTCTGACTTTGGGTGCGGGCATTTGTTTGTCGTCGGGGTTCATATTTAACATGGTTATAATGACAGCCGTGAAAAACCATCTCGCAGTGGGCAATATTTGAAATAGTGTGTCGAGTATCATATCGGTCTGTTCTCAGATTGCAAAGATATAGGATTCTTTCCACATTTCCAAAGATTTCGGAAGGCAATTTGGGATAGAATCAAATACGAAAGGAGAACACCGGATGACTATAAGGTGTAGATACAAAAACAAAAAACGGAAACTGGCAAAGAACTACGTGCTAAGGGGTAAGAACCCCCGGCTAAACCGTGATTCAATCATAATATTCGATGGTCAGTTCATCGGTGACGTTGAAATCATCGTGGAAGCCATCATCGTACTGATATACTATCCGAAGTCCGCGATAGGAGGAGGGGACTTTCAGCGTGTCTATCAGGTGCCACTTGGGACGGCCAAAATCATAGGATTCCCTGTCGAGGATGATGCAGTTGGACACGAAATCGATGTAATAGTAACCGCCGCCAATGCATTGGTCACCCGGCTTCAGCAGATGCTTATGCTGGTTGACCATGCCCATCCGAAAATAGCCGTCAACTGTGATGATAAACTTGGGTAGATTCATACGTTATGATTAGGCTAGTAAGGTCAAGGGTGTTTATATTTGGCTTTGACTATCTCGTAAGCATTTCGTGTCAGTTCGCGTAGGAGTTCATCGGGAGCAGTGTCGGGGTTGATGCCTATCCAATATTTGGGTGACATGTTATGCGGTTTGCCGATGCAATCGTGGTTTGCCTGGAGTTCACCGATGCGTTCGGGCTGACACTTGAGTGTGATGACGCTGAAACTGTCGCAATCGAAGAACGAGAACATGTGGCCATGGACATAAAACACCAACACACCGCTGGCATGATGAAAAGCCGTGAAAGGCAGTTTTTCCTCCACGTCCGCACCCAACGACAGGCAATACGCGCGATAATCTTCTATGTTCATGAAAGGAACGAAATGACCAAACGAGTCTACAATATAATTGTCGCATTAAAAATGCTTATACTCAATGTGGGACCAGACGACTAGACGACTATACCCATTAAACGAGTTTACAATATAATTATCGCATTAAAAATGCTTATACTCAATGTGGTCGGATTGCAAATCCGACCAAACGACCAAACCACTAAACTACCAAACGGCCAAACCACTAAACGACTAAACGACTAGACGACTAGACGACTAAACAACCAAACGACTAAGCCACCAAACGACTAAGCCTCCGGTTGTTCTTGGATGATGACTGAGGGGGGACATTCGTACATGACGCGGGCGTGGTTGGTGCGGATAAGTTGGCTTTCGAGGCAGCGGCCGGTCTCGGGGTCGATGACATCGCGGAAGACTTGTCCGTTTCGGTAGATGACACCTTTTTCGCGCGAGAAGAACTCGTTTTCGGCATGGATGTGGAAGGTGTGTGGCTGGTGCTCCGCTGCACGCAGTTCACCGCAGAGGTATTCGCCATCCACACACAGACGGAGTTGGTAGGTGATGTCGGTGTTGTTCGTGAAACGATAGTCGAGGTAATTATACGAGATGCTGGTGCCTGTACCGAAAGGAATCTGTCGTCCAAAGTCGGGGAAGAGGTCCAGCCCGTCGTGATGGTGATGCTCGGTAATGGTCAGGTCGCTGTGGAGCACCATCCAGTGGATGAGGTTCGACAGTTGGCACATGCCGCCGCCGATGCCTTTCGAGGGTTCTCCCTTGGCAATGACGAGGCCCTCTTTGTAGCCTTTCCGTTTTGTGGTCCTCCCCACCATTTTCCAGAGGGAGAAGGTCTCTCCGGGCCGAATCATCACGCCGTCAATACGTTTCACCGCCAAGGCCAGATTGCCGGCCTTGTTCTCTTGCAGTTGCATATCGACATTGCCCAAACGACGACGAATGAGCGACTTGTGGTTATAGACGGTCACGGGCAGGCGTTCCTCGGTACGTTTACGGGCAAAACGCGCTTTCCCGAACAAGTCTTTCAGGTGACGCGTCAGTATTCCCTTTTCGACAGAAAGCCGGTAGGTAAAAGGAGAAATCTCACAAAACAGTTTACGTTCCATAGTTTTATTATCCCACTCCACCCCCTCCCGAGAGAGGGGTATTGGAGCAGGGGTTAAGGGTTATTACAAGTACTTGCAGATGAGGTAGGAGCCGATGACCGCCATGAGCAGTCCGGGCCATCCCACTGTGAAGTCCTGGATGGTGACTTCGATGCCGCCGGTAATTGCCAGTTCGCCGAGTCCGCCGACAAGTTTCGTCGCCAAAACCACACCGATGAGCAGCAACAACGTGCATTTTTTGAAGTGCTGAGCGGTAAGTCCGGCTATCAAGGCAAGGACTGCCAGTTTGAGAGTCATGACGGGCAACACGCCTGTTGCGGGCATCCCCGTCACCAGATGATTGACCAAAGGCGACGCCAAGGCCGCTATCAGGCCTACGCGCCAACCAAATTTATACGAACCGGCCAAGATGACCAACGTTAGGGGTGAGAAGATGATACCGCCTTCGGGAATGAGGTGGAACAAGCGAGGCAACGCCAGATTGCAGGCCACGAACACCGCCGCCCACAGATAGGTTTTCACCTCGTCAAAATTCAGAGTGTAAAGTCTTGCTGTTGTTTGCATAATGATGATTGTAATTAATTAATAGAGGAAGGACCCACCCTGACCCTCCCAAGGGAGGGAATGATTCGCAGAGTTATGTCTTTAACTTCCTTAACTTCTTTAATTTCCTTAACTACTTTATCCTTAACTTCTTAAGATAAGTGCCCAAAGCCTTAGAACCTGACATTCACGCCGGCCATGAAGGTGGCACGGGGCATGGGATAGCCGAGGTTGATTTCGTAGTCCTGTGCCAGCAGGTTCTCGCCGCGTGCCCACAGGCTAAGGTTTTTCAGCAGCGCATAGTTGACAGCGAGGTTGACGAGGCAGAAGTTCTCTTTCTGCTCGTTATCGCCCACGGCGGTATAGAGTCCGCTGATGTATTGCACACCAGCATTGACCGTCCATTTGCAGAAATGGAAATCGGCTCCGAGGAAGCCTTTGTACTCTGGTGCCGCGATAACGGCGTTCTTCATGTGGAGGAACGAGTGGTTGGTGCTGAGCGTCCAGTGACGGTTGATGTAGAGCGTAGCCTCAGCCTCGGCACCGTAGTTTTCTATCTCGCCCGTGTTCACATTCTTGGGCTTTCCGTCGGTGGGCACAGTCTGTATCATATTGTCGCCCATGATGTAGAAGAAGTTGGCCCCATAGGTCAGTGCTTTTGAACCGAGATTGACACGGTGACGCCACGACAGTTCGTAGTTCCACAGGCGCTCGGGCTCCAGTTCTGTGTTCGACGGGGGATAAAGATACATCTCGCGCATGGTGGGGTTGCGGAATCCCTTGCTTGCCATGGCTTTAATCTCACCCGTGGCGATGGGACGAATCACGATACCCGCCTGCGGAATCCATTCGGTGCCTGTGATGCTGTGGTTATCGACACGCAGTCCGGCATCGACGGTGAGCCAGTCGAGCAGGTCCTGACGGAAATCGACATATCCCGCTATCTCGTTGCGGTAGGACTTGCCGCTCTGTTTGTTGGGCGTGTCAAGTACCTCGCCCGTCTCTTTCGAGGTGTAGTAAGCATGTCCGTAGATGTGTTGATAGTCGATGCCGACGGTCAGGCGGTTGCCCTCAAAGAGTCGCGCACTCTGATACCATGATATGCCGGTGAGCGCATCCTTCGAACGGAAATAACGCTGTGTGGGCTTGTCGGGGTCGGCAGTGCCGTCATCTATCTTATGGCGGCCGAAGTTGGAATAGACACTGAGCGCGCCGCTGGTACGGTCGTAACGGTTCTCCACCGCCGCAGACACCACGCCACGCGTAATCCATTGGTTTGCGCTGAACAACGGACTGCTGACCGAGCCGGGATAACTGACGTTGAAGTGTGTCACGTCGGCATCGACATAGGCGTTCCAATGATCGTTGAAGTCATAACCCAGTTTCATATATCCGCCGTACTGCTCAAAACCCATGCGCGGACGGTGGTTGTCGGTGCGGTTGTACTGGGCTGCCACAGTGCTGCTGAACTTACCGCTGCGCACCTGATTGGAAGCCTCGGCCTGAACAGTGCCGTAACTGCCTGCGCCGAGCACGATGTCGGTTTGAACCTGTGTACCCTCAAGCGGACGGGTATGCGCCCCACGGGTGACGATATTGACGACACCGCCCATGGCATTCGAGCCGTAGAGCACGGAGGCGGGACCACGCAACACCTCCACACGGTCGGCCATCAGCGTCTGATAACTGTCGGAGATGGGGTGTCCGTAGATGCCCTGATACTGTGGGTGTCCGTCGACGAGCACAAGCATCTGCCCTGCCCCGCCGGTAATGCCGCGCATATTGATGCCTCCGGCTGCACCGGTCGATACGCCATAGCCCATCATCGAACGGCTGGTGACGAAGAGACCCGGCACCCGTTGCAAGACGGTGGGCAACACTGAAGTCTGGTGCTGTTCGGTGAGTTTCTCACGTGTGATGACGTTCACGGTCATCGGCAGATGGCGCACGTCAACGCTGTTGCGCGTACCGGTCACCACCACTTCATCCAACGTCAGAATACTGTCATTTTGTGCAAACGCCCCCATAGAAGTGAGGCATGCGATGACAAATAATATTGATTTCTTCATGTTTATAATTTTTCCATCAAGGTTCATCCGCCGATGTCTCGCTGACAATCCGCTTTCACCTTGCAATTGAGTGTAATTAAAATTGGTATGCAAAGATATGAAATATTTTTATTCTTTTACACTATTCGACGTAAATTTGTCAATAAAATTTTGAAATGGAGATATTACTCAACTTTCGCAAACTCCGCTTGCTCCGTAGATAGAGGGAGTTAGATGAAGACAGAAGGAGATAAAAGACATTAGTTTTGCTGCAGAAATGCCACAGACAGAGTATTGTCTACTATCTTCCGCCGCTAAGCGGCGAGTAAGCGAGTGCAATCAAACTTGTTTGAATTGCTAAGCGAAAGCCAGTTCAACGAAGTAACAAATGAACACAAATCAAAACTACTCTGACAGCACACAACCTTCAACCGTAACCAAAACTTGCATTCAATTAGTTAACGTTTGTTAATTTATGGTTCTTTGACTTAATAATGGCTATCTTTGCATATATAAATAATAGACAAAATAACATCAAAATGAAACGAGTATATTTATTTATTTTTATCATACTGTCTTGCACACTTCAGGTGAGTGCGCAAGATGAGTTGGCAGTGCTGAAAGACCTGGGCAAACGGGCAGCGGTATCGGAAGACAGCCTAAACGCCGCTTTGCAGGACGTGAAACGGCTGGAAGAGCGGTTGCGCCATACCGACCGAGTGAAAGCAGCCATTCTGGAGACATTTCTCAGTTATCTGCCGCAAGACAGCATCGATTACCGTGCATTGGTGCTCAGCGACATGGACGCACTGGCGCAAGCCCGCGTCCAGGACTACCCCACCATGACAAGACGCCAACCTATGGGCCGCTACTTCAACGATGACATGCTCAGTGCGATGGGCTACGAACTGAAGGCCTACCGCGAGATGCACGACTACTACCAACGGCAAGGCAACCGCGAAGCCACGATGCTCACCGCTCTGGAGATGCTGCGCGAGGAAAAAGGAGTGAAGGAGTTCAGGAGTGGAGGAGTGAAGACATTACCACGCTATATCCATCGTCTCGACTCGCTGATGCGCTTGTATGAGGACCTTGACGTGAGTGCGGAAATCGCCATCGAGAAATACCAGCAGGTCATCAACAGCGACCTGCTGAGCGACCGCGAGAAGATTGACGAACTGAGCCGATATATCACACGCTATAAGAAATATGACCGCGTGGATGTGCTACGCAATATCTTCAACGAATTCACACGACCCACATACGACGCGACACTCTACCAACGAGAACTGACCACAGCAGACTCTGTGCGTATTCGCGTTTACCAACGCAACACCCAGGGGATGAAACTGCGGATATCCGGCACCAAATACAAGATAGAGAAGACATTCGATGAATATTCCTCAACGACTGACACCATCACTCTGCCGCCGCTGCCCGTAGGTGATTACTCCGTTTCAATCAAATTCAAATCCAAGTCAAAGTTCAAGCGCGAAGACAGGTTTAAGACCCTCTTACATGTGAGCGACATCAGACCCATTATGATGCCGTTACCCGATGAAGGCATCTTAATGACTGTGGTGGATGCCGTCAGCGGTGCACCATTGCCACAAGCGAAGACGCGTATCAACGACAATTACTATCCCCTCAACGCCCAGGCAGAAACTACGTTGCCTGATTTGGACGACTGCGATGACGATGAATGTAACCTCTGGCTTTTGGGCAATCACATCAACAAAGGTTCTTTCTGCGTGAATGAAGACGACGATGCTTATGTGGAGTATGATGCCGACGCGAACGACGAAGATGAGGAGTACGCCGAACTGATGACCGACCGCGGCATCTACCGTCCGGGGCAGACGGTGCATCTCGCACTGGTGGCATATTCGGTGAAGAGTGATGTGAACAAACCGATAGAGGGTCGCAAGATAGACATCACCGTTCAGAATCCGCAATACCACGACATCGACACGTTGCATGTCACGACCGACGAATTTGGTACAGCCCACTGCGATTACCGTATCCCCCAGCACACACCGCTCGGATTGTATCACTTTGAAATAGATGACGAAGAAGGTGATATTGACGGGGAGACAACTTTCCGCGTGGAAGAGTACAAACGCCCCACGTTTGAAATGGCCATCGACGACTCGAAAGACATTGTGCATGTCGGCGACAACCTGCCATTGAAAGGCCACGCCGAAACGTTGACCGGCGACCCTGTGAGAAACGCCACGGCAGTCGTTTTCAGCCGGCTCATGTTAGGAAGATATAACGGCAAGACCATCGCAGAACGTCGAGACACGGTGCAAACCGACAACCAGGGGCGTTTTACCGTCAATATCCCCGTGAAGAGCAACGATGAGGCCGACAATGAGACCAAAGAAATAAGGATGGATGTCACCGTCACCGTGACCGATGCCGGAGGCGAGAGCCACGATGCCAAGCGCTATTACACCTTCACACAAAATGGCTTTTACCTGACAAACGATATCTTCGGAGAATGGATTGAGAAGAAAGAGGCTGAAGGCAAGCAAATCACGGTCAGCGCCCGCAATTTTGCCGGTGAACGGGTAAAGATGCCGATAGAAAGCCGTCTTTGCCTATTGCCGCGCGACATGAAGGACAGCAAGGGAACGGAGGTGCTGCGGCTGACCACCGACACCACATTCACCCTTCCTGCCAACCTGCAGCCGGGCCGCTATGCACTGTCCTCCACTTGTCAAGGTGAGACGTTGCGCGAGGAGTTTGTCATCTTCGACCGCGATGCCACCCGTCCCTGCATTGAGACCGATGACTGGTATGACCCTGACAACGAGCCGTTTGACCTCACGGGCGGGAAACCGCTCCGCATCCGCATCGGTTCGTCAGAAAAGGACGTGCACATCTATTATGCCGTCTATGGCGTTGACACCTTGCTGGCACACGGCCGTCTCGACCTGAGCGACGCCATCGTCAGCCAAGAGTTCCCGTATCAGGAGGCTTACGGTGACGGTATCGCGGTGTATCACGCCTGGTATAAAAACGGCAAGTACCACCATCATGAAACCGAGTTCCACAAACCGCTGCCAGAGAAACAGCTCAACGCCGAGTGGACCACTTTCCGCGATAAACTCGTACCCGGGCAACAGGAGGAATGGCGATTGCGTTTGACCCATCCCGACGGCACACCCGCCAACGCACAGATGATGGTGACGCTCTTCGACCGCTCGTTAGACCAGTTTACACACCACAGATGGGAATTCCGTCCACGCTTGAATCAATCCTCCATCGAGTTGTATGACCATCTTGTACGAAACAAACTTTATCATAATTATGGTTCAGGACTGCTGAAGCATCTGAAAGAGCCTTCGTTCGACATGACCTATCTGGCATCAGGATGGTCCGGAGCTTGGACTGATTTCCACGGACAGGTGTTAGACGAGAACGGCGAACCGATTATCGGCGCATCGGTATATGTTGCGGGCAAGATACGGCAAGGCACCGTGACCGACATCGACGGGAAATTCTCCATCGCCGCCTCCTACGGGGATAAGATTACAGTAGCATACGTCGGCTATAAATCACAGACAGTGATGCTGACCAACCGCCTCACATTCATCCGTTTGGAAGAGGACTACGATGCTCTCGAAGAGGTCGTCGTAGTGGGCTATGGCGTAGCGAGAGACAAGGCTTATGGGGCTCGATCACCTCAAAATATGGAAAACAAAAAATCAATACTCACAGGCCGAGTAGCCGGGTTGGAAGTCTCCACGGCAACGGGTTCTACAAAGTACACAGAACCTGTGTTAAAGAAAGACCAACAGACATACGACGCCGTGGAGGATGAAACGATGACCATGTCCGTGCGAGAGAACTTGCAGGAAACGGCCTTCTTCTACCCTGCCCTGCGCACCGATGCCAACGGCAATGTGTCCATCGCCTTCACGTTGCCCGAGAGTCTCACCTCATGGAGACTCTTAGGCGAGGCCCATACGCGCAATTTGGATGTGGCAATGGTGGAGGCGACCGCCACTGTGCACAAAGACCTGATGGTGCAACCCAATATGCCGCGATTCATCCGCTGCGGCGACATGGCGAACATCACGGCACGGGTGAACAACACCTCCGGCCACGCGCTGACCGGCAAAGCCACGATGCAACTCATCGACCCCGAGACCGAACAAGTAGTTTATACACAGACGAAGGATTTCAGCGCAGCAACCGACAACAGCACGGCAGTGACCTTCACCTTCAAGCCCACCGCCGCGACACCCTCGCTGCTCACCTGCAAGATCATGGCGACAGCAGGCAACATGAGCGACGGCGAACAGCATTACCTGCCCGTGTTGCCTGACCATGAGACGCTGACGCAAGCACGCTCGTTTACCCTGAGCGAGGCGGGTCAGGCCACCATCGACGTCGCCCCGCTCTTCCCCAATGGCTCGACCGACCAGCGGCTGACCCTCGAATACACGAACAACCCCGCTTGGCTGATGGTACAGGCACTGCACACCTATAACCATCCTTACGACGAGTGCGCCGTATGCCAGGCCGTGGCCTACTTCTCACAGACCGCAACAGGCGCCATCGCCGCTCAGCCACAAGTGGCAGCAGCCGTCCGCCAATGGAGCGAAGAAGGTGACAGCATCAGCCTGCAATCGTCGCTCATGCGCAATGAGGAACTGAAGAACATCCTGTTGGAGGAGTCGCCCCTGACATTGGCTGCCACCACGGAAACGGAGCAGAAAGAGCAATTAATCGACCTGCTCGACGACACGCGTTTGAAAGACAAGCAAAACCGCGCCATCCTGGCGTTGCGCTCGTTGCAAAACGAAGACGGCTCGTGGAGTTGGTTCAAGGGCATGGGCGGCAGTTACCTCATCACACGTGTGGTGACCGAGCAACTGGTACGCGCCAATGTGCTGGGCGGTCATCAGAAAGCGACCCAACCGATGCTCGACGAGGCATTCAAATACCTCGCGAAATACGGTGCCGACATGCATTACCTCTATCTCTGTATGCTCGACGGGCGTGAACCCGCCGACTCGCTCCACCGCGAAGTGCGGAAAGAGTTGAAGCACCTCAAAAAACAGGGCAACCATATTTCTGACATCTATGACTCCGCTATGCGGGCGATGGTGCTGCATAAGAAATACAGCGACACTGCACGCAACCTGCTCGACGAGATACTCTCGCTGACCGTTTATGACAAAGAGAAAGGACGTTACTTCGACTCGTATCTGGCACCCTACTCGTGGTTGGACTACAAGATACCGACGCATGTGATGGTGATGGAGGCACTGCAACGCATCCGTCCCGAAGACACGAAGACAGTCGACGAGATGCGGCAATGGCTGTTGCAGGAGAAACGCACGCAATACTGGGTGACCGAGGTGAACAGCGCCAACGCCATCTACGCGTTCCTCAACGGCAACATGGAGGCGCTCAACCCGACACCCATGCCCGACATCCAATTCAACGGAAAACCCATCGATACATCATCCGCGACTTCAGCGCTGGGATACCTGAAAGCCTCACCCCCATCCCCTCTCCAAAGGGCGAGGGGCGTAAATACTACACCTGACACGAAGACATCTGCCCTCAACCTTACCATCGACAAATCTGACAATCATACCGCTTGGGGCGCCGTTTATGCGCAATATACGCAAGCGTCGGCTGAGGTGGAGGCTTCCGGCAACGGGTTGACCGTGAAACGTGAGATTATCACGCCTCACAAGGGTGCATTGCATGTGGGCGACAAGATACGCGTGCGTATCACGCTGACGGCGGAGCGCGACCTCGACTTCGTGCAAATCAACGACCGTCGGGCGGCTTGTCTGGAACCCGTTGACGCACTGAGCGGATATCGCAGGGGATATTATGTCTATAACCGTGACTGCAGCACGCAATATTTCATCTCAATGCTGTCGAAAGGCACCCACACGTTCGAGAAGGAGTTCTACGTAGACCGCGCCGGCACCTACCAGAGCGGCACCTGCACCGCCCAGTGCGCTTACGCACCGGAATACACAGCCACTGCACCAGCGGTTACGTTGAACGTGGAACGTTGAACGTTGAACATGGAACGTTGAAGGTGGAACGTGGAACGTGGAACGTGGAATGTTGAAAGTTGAACATTGAAGAATGACAATCGGGCGGACCAGTTGGTCCGCCCGATTGTTCATCATTCGAAGCGTCACGAGTGATGGGATGACGGCGCGTTGTCAGAATTTGTATTTCACACCGGCGAGGATGATGCCCTGTTCGCCGATACCCACCTCGCAGAATCCTCTGAAGTTTTTGCTGCCAGCCTCGATGCCGAGGAGCGAAGCCTGCCACATGAAGAAAAGGTCGCTGTTGGTTTCCGACTTGTTGGTTTGCGTATCAGTCTGTTTGTCTGAAAGCATCATGACACCGGCACCGAGTTTGGAATAGAGGGCGAAGTTGTCCTTGTGCACCCAGTCGTATTTCACCGCCGGCATCACCGTAAAGTAGTTGCGGGTGCGCTCGCCGACCTTATCTTTCTTATACACCACATCTTCACCGTAATGTGCGAAAGCCAATATACCACCTACTGCGAGTCGCGGATTGTTAAGATGATAGAAATACTCGACGCCGATAGTACCGATCTGGACATCACCTTCAGAATCACATCCAGAAGCAGAGTCGAAAATTGCATTTGACAACTTCGGGCCGAACACGTCGATAATCGCGGAGGCTCCCAGTCCGTAACTGACGCCGATCTCGTGCTTGGGTTCATCACTCTGTGCGTTAACACTCACTGCAGCCATCAAGGCGACTGCGACCATTGCTAAAAACTTTTTCATTGTTGTAATTTTATTATTTTGTTATTTTTGTTGTTTTGTTCTTGATTTCGATGCAAAAGTAATCGGGTTTTCGATATCACTCATCATTTTCATGCCATTTTTCGATAAAATAGATGCGACAGACATGTGTATTTGCGACAAAAGGAGAGAGAGGCGGCGAAAAACGTCGTATACGTTGAACATTGAACGTGGAACATGGAACATTGAACGTGGAACGTGGAACATGGAACGTGGAACATGGAACGTGGAACGTGGAACGTGGAAGGTTGAACGTTGGAGTTACATACCCCGCCCCTGCCCCGCCCCTTAGAGTGGTGGGGAGTGGGCTGACGCCCTTGAGATAGTTTGATGTTGTTTAGCGGGCTTCTATATATAAATAAAGGAATAGAAAAGAAATATGAATTTCTTTCCTATTCGTTTTTCCTCCTTATCATATCTAAGTATTCAGTTACTTATGCGGAGACACATTGGAGTGTGATGAGCCTGACGGTCGAGAAGAGGATGACGGTCGTGAGGAACTGCCATTTGAGCCATTTGTCGGGCGCCCCACATTGCCGCTTGGACGTGGCTGGTTGTTATTACCGTTGGGACGTGGCTGGTTGTTATTGTTGTTCGGGCGGGTCTGGTTGTTGTTACCGTTGGGACGCGGCTGATTGTTATTGTTGTTCGGGCGGGTCTGGTTGTTGTTACCGTTAGGACGCGGGGGATTATTGCCGCCCGGGCGGGCCTGGTTGTTCTGGTTATTATGGTCGAACGAGGTCTGTCCGTGGTTTCTCGTTCCGTTCGTCGGTTTGTTCTTGCCGGGATACGGGTTTTGCGGATTAGGAGCGGCCGGCTGGTTGAACGAGCGCCCCTGATAATAACTGTTACGGGGTTTATTGTGCCCGCCCCTGTAAGAGTGATATGCCGAAGGCCTTCCCATATAGATACGTGTGCCGACAGTATAGCGCGAACGGATGACGAAACGCCAAGTACCACGATTCCATGTCAGCGGACGATAGAAATAGGATGCCACCTGATAGCATTGATACTGGAATGGTGAGAGCACATAACGTAGATCCATGTTGCGCCGCTGCCAATAGACGCCATAGAGTGCGTTGCGGCTGTTGACACTGTAGAAATAGTCGAAATTGATTTCATAGACGGCATTGTACTGCTCGGGACTCAATCCCAGTTCGTAGGCCATCTTGTCGCTCAAGAACAAGGCTTCAGTACGGGCCTGCGAGTATGGGAGCGCGGAGGCGGAGACGGCTATCGTCATCATCACTGCCAAGGTTAATAGTTTTTTCATTGTCGTTTATGTTAATAGATGTGTCCTTTGTTGAATAATCTGCTACAAAAATAATAAAAAAAAGAGATTATCATCATATTTGCTCAAAAAAAGATTGGTAACGTTATTTGTGAAACTGCTTGCTTTCCGTCAAAATGTCGCTTGGAGGTGACAAAATGGCGGTTTTTGTGATTCGGCACGGTATTTGGAAGGATAAGGACAGAAAACAACAAACTAAATAAGAAAGGAGCAAATTATGACTTTTGACCAATTTACGATTAAAGCGCAAGAAGCGGTGCAAGAAGCCATCAACAGCGCAGAGCGTAACGGCCAACAAGCCGTGGAGCCTGAGCACCTGTTGAAAGGTGTGCTGCAAAAAGGGCGCGACGTGGTGAACTTCGTCTTCCAAAAGACGGGGCTCAATCCCACGCAGATAGAGACGGTGACCGACCAGGCCATCCAACACCTGCCGCACGTGCAGGGCGGACAACCCTATTTCTCTTCGTCGTGCAACCAAGTGTTGCAACGGGCGATGGATTTCTCGCAAAAACTTGGCGACGAATATGTGTCTATCGAGCCGATACTGCTGGCCTTGGTGGATGTGAACTCGACAGCGAGCCGCATCCTGAAAGACGCGGGCATCACAGGCAAGGACACACTCAAGGCGGTGCAGGAACTGCGTCAGGGCGAGAAGGTGCAGACGGCCTCAGGTGACGAGAACTACCAGAGTCTGCAAAAATACGCTAAAAACCTTGTGGAAGACGCCCGTCAGGGTAAACTCGACCCCGTGATAGGCCGTGACGATGAGATACGGCGTGTGCTGCAAATCCTCTCGCGAAGGACGAAGAACAACCCCGTCCTTATCGGCGAGCCGGGTACCGGTAAGACCGCCATCGTGGAGGGACTGGCGCAGCGTATTGTGCGCGGCGACGTGCCGGAGAACCTGAAGGAGAAACAACTCTACTCACTCGACATGGGCCAACTCATCGCCGGTGCGAAGTACAAGGGCGAGTTTGAGGAGCGCCTGAAGAGCGTCATCAAAGAGGTGACGAAGAGCGACGGACGTATCATCCTCTTCATCGACGAGATACACACGCTGGTAGGGGCCGGCGGCGGCGAGGGCGCCATGGATGCCGCGAACATCCTGAAACCTGCGCTGGCTCGTGGCGAACTGCGTGCCATCGGTGCGACGACGCTCAACGAATACCAGAAATATTTCGAGAAAGACAAAGCGCTGGAGCGGCGTTTCCAAACGGTGATGGTGGACGAGCCGGATGAGTTGAGCGCCATCTCCATCCTGCGTGGACTGAAAGAGCGGTACGAGAACCACCACAAGGTGCGTATCCAAGACGACGCATGTATCGCCGCCGTGCAACTGTCAGAACGGTATGTCAGCGACCGGTTCCTGCCCGACAAGGCCATCGACCTGATGGACGAGGCAGCCGCCAAACTGCGTATGGAGCGCGACAGTGTGCCCGAGGAGTTGGACGAGATTACCCGTAGGCTGGCACAGTTGGAAATCGAGCGCGAGGCCATCCGCAAGGAGGAACATGGCGAAGACAACGACGCGGTGGAACACTCCGCAAAACTGGCGCAACTGGACAAGGAGATAGCCGACCTGAAAGAGCAGGAGAATGAATTCCGTGCGAAATGGGAAGGCGAGCGCGAACTCATCAACCGCATCCAACAGGACAAGCAGCAGATGGAGAACCTGCGCTTCGAGGCTGAGCGTGCCGAGCGCGAGGGCAACTACGAGCGTGTGGCGGAGATTCGCTATGGCAAGATACAAGCCTTGGAGAACGACATCAAGCAGATACAACAACAGTTGCACGACTCGCAGAGCGGCAACGCCATGGTGCGCGAAGAGGTGACCGCCGACGACATCGCCGAGGTGGTGAGCCGATGGACAGGCATCCCCGTGACACGTATGATGCAGAGCGAGCGCGAGAAACTGCTCCATCTGGAAGAGGAATTGCACAAACGCGTGATAGGTCAGGACGAGGCCATCAATGCCGTGGCCGACGCCGTGCGCCGCAGCCGTGCGGGACTGCAAGACCCAAAACGCCCCATCGCATCGTTCATTTTCGTGGGAACAACGGGCGTGGGTAAGACCGAACTGGCGAAGGCTTTGGCTGACTACCTCTTCAACGACGAGAGCATGATGACGCGTATCGACATGAGCGAGTATCAGGAGAAGCACACGGTAAGCCGACTGATAGGCGCGCCTCCGGGATATGTTGGTTATGACGAGGGCGGACAGTTGACCGAGGCCGTAAGGCGCAAACCCTACTCCGTGGTGCTGTTCGACGAGATAGAGAAAGCCCATCCCGACGTGTTCAATATCCTGCTGCAAGTGCTCGACGACGGGCGGTTGACCGATAACAAGGGCCGCACTGCGAACTTCAAGAACACCATCATCATCATGACCTCGAATCTGGGCAGTCAGATGATACGCGAATTTGTGGAGGAGCGCAGCAAAGACCAAGGAGCCGACATGGTGCTGACAGACAAGGACCTGAACACACTGCAAGGGAATGTGTTCAACCTGTTGAAACAGACCATCCGTCCGGAGTTTTTGAACCGTATCGACGAGACCATCATGTTCCTGCCGCTGACACGCACGCAGATAGCCGACGTGGTGCGCCTGCAACTGGAGAACCTGAAGAAGATGCTCGCACCGCAGGGATTCCAATTGGAAGCCACACCGCAAGCCATCGACTATCTGGCCGAAGAGGGCTACGACCCGGAGTTTGGCGCACGTCCTGTGAAACGAGCCATCCAACGGCTGGTGCTCAACGACCTGTCGAAACAACTGCTTGCCGGCAAGGTGACGCACGAGAAAACCATCATCATCGACTCCTTCGGCGACGGGATTGTGTTTAGGAATTAAGCCCCACCTAGGAGCCCCCAAAGCCTCACCCCCGACCCCTCTCCAAGGGGAGAGGGGAGTAGATACATAAATGATTGTAGGGCTTATAAAAACATGTATCGGAAAGAAATTAAAATAATTATCCCAGAAATAATTTCTGGGATTTTTTTGTAATTATTCGAAGGGAGATTGTTCGTTCTGACTGTGCTATTTACTCCCCTCTCCCCTTGGAGAGGGGTCGGGGGTGAGGCTTTTTGGAGAGAGTACGGGAGGGAGTTATTTTATCAGAACGGATAACCGATGGCGAGGTGGAGGGCTTGTCCGTCGCGGAATTTCGGGATGTTGTAGAATCCGCTCTTGCCTGTATCGTAAGGCAAGTGGAGACCGATACCCCAGTCGAGACGTATGACGAAGAAATCAAGGTCATAGCGTAAGCCCACGCCCGTTCCTACAGCCAACTGTTTGGGCAGGTTCTTCGGCTTGAAGCAAACGCCCGAGAAGTATTCATCGTCTTCGGGGTCAACACTCCATACATTGCCCGCATCAAGGAATACCGCCCCATGCAGATTGCCGAAGAGACGTGTACGATACTCTATGTTGCCCAACAGTTTCATATCGCCCGTGCGGAGCAAGAACCCCCAATTTCCAAGGTCATCATCCAAAGCCATACCTCCTGGGCCGAACGAACGCAGCGAGAAAGCCCTGACACTGTTGGCTCCACCGGCATAGAACATCTCGGTGTAGGGGCTTGCGTCAGAGTTGCCGTAATAGAAGATGACTCCAGCACTGAGATGCCCGAGAAATTGCGAATTTTCCGACAGTCTCCATGTCTTGGTGAAATCGGTTTCGACTTTGAAGAACTGGGCATAGGGGTTGTTGAACATCTCCTTGTCTTTCTCATTCCATTTTTTGCCGAACGCCATGTAGCCGAGCGAGAGGAGGTTGCCCGACTCGCTGAGCGTCGTTTCCCAGAAGATGGGGTTGCGGTATTTTCGCGGACTGGAGTAACTGAACGTGTATCTCATCTTCGGGATGAAAACATCGGCCATCGATATGAACAAATAGGGATTCTCAACCATGATTTCCGCAAACTTTTCTGTCGCTTTGCGCAAATAGTTGTATTCCAGCACGAGGGGCGAGAACTGATGGCGTATGGTCTCTGAGGTCTGGAACGTATAGGTGAATTCTCCAGAGACGATATGACGTGTATAGAACCCTGACCGGCAGACGATGTCGCTGCTGGCTTTGATGAGCGTGGTCGGTGTGGTATAGAATCTTGGGCGTCGTGGTCCTGAACCACTTCTGCGCGCAGGGAAAATGAAGTTGGGCATGAGCAACCGTGGGAACTCAAGTGACACGTCGCCTCCATAGGTATATGAATCGACGTTGCCGCTATTGTCTTGCGTCTTTCCTATCTGCCACTCGTAATTGCCGTGGATATTGAAGTTGAGAATCTCGCCGCTATGAAACGCATTGCGCTTGGTGAGACCCAAGACGAGTTGCGGTCCGAGAAATCCCGTCGTCTTTCCCGCCAGGTTTGTTTCCACATAGAAATCGTAGGGTTTGTCGAAGATGCACGTCACATCGAGGTCGAGGGTGTCGCAAGCAGCGGTACTGTCGCGTGGCGTGAATTTGAAATCAACCATGCTGAAGATGTTATTGCCGGTGATTTTATTGACCGACTCCTCGTAATCCTCATAGCAGAATTCACGTCCGTGCCTGATTCTGAGGTCGTGCAGCAGCACATTAGGTCTGAGTTTCGGTTTCCTGCCGTTATAATAGATAGATGTGGCAGAGCGTCCCCTTCTGATTACGCTGTCGGTTTTCTCCATGAAATGGCGCTTAAGATAGACATTTCTATTCCCGATGTACCATTTATGCATCGCCTCTTGAGGGATGCTGTCTGCCATCTGCAATTTCAGTTGCACCTTTCCCGGCACAGCCAAGGTGTCGGCCAGATAGGACGAATAGCCCGACTGGTAATAGAAATATCCTCTGTTGCGGAATAATTTCGTGATGCGTGTCCGCTCGGCGTCGAGCGTCTCCACATCGAAAGGCACTCCGGGATAGACGAGACTCTCGCTGCGTGTGCTGTCAATCAGTTGTTGCGCCAAGGGCGGGAAATTGAGGTATTCCAACGTGTCGACCGTGAAGAGATGGCCCATATCGACATGGTAACTGACCTTTTGCTTCTTGGGATTCTTGCGTTGTATAATCTCATGGGTGACATCTCCGCGGAGGTATCCGTGGGTTTTTAGCGTTGATTTCGCCACCGCACTTCTCATTTCGGGATTGACGGTGTTCATGAGCACGGGTTCTTTGCCGAAGGTGTTGATCATCCATTTGGCAAAGGGCGAATCGGATTTGTAAAATGCGTTGTAAACCCAGAGCGCATAGGGGAATGGCGTACGATGATAAGAACTGCCGAAGAGTGCTCCGTTGGGCTCACAATCGAGCGAGGCATTCACCTCCTCCTTCGTATATGAAGCGTGGTCGTTGTCCTCGTAATTGTCATAGGTCACCTTGTCGATGCCTATATACAGATGTTCCCCCTCGGGCACTCCGCTTGTCGTGGAGCATGCCGTCATGAGCGCCGCGGCAATGAATGCCGTGAGCCATGGAAAGAGCGTATATCGTCTGTTGTTCTTATTTCTCATCGTTTACAGGCATTATCCGTTGTAGCGAGTCGACAGCGACGGTATCTCTTCTCTGTGTCATGACGGGCATGTCCGTCGTGTCATCGCTTTTGAAATTGAAGATATCTTTCAGGTGGCTGAGTTTTCTTTTCCAGAGGAAACCTCCTCCGAACTTCCCGACCTCACCCTCAAACCAGTCGTATGTGGAACGGTCGTAGAAGAGTTTGAGATATTTGTTGCTGGTATCACTCAACCGGTATTCAAATGTCACGTTGTTGAAGAACGACTGGTTCTGGTTGGCCACATCGGGTCCGGTCGACACTTTTCCTCCCACTTCGATACGCAAGCGGTTGTTCCAGAAACGCTTGGAGAATTTGAAGGAATAGTCGGTGTGCATGGCACCGGTGGCATCAGTGGCATTATCGACACCGATGCTGAGGTCGAGCGTGCGCAAAGCGTTACCGGTGATGTTGTTGATTTCACTCTGCAGGAACGAACTGAGTGCGCTGTTCATCAGGCCGGTGGTATTGCCGTCGGCGAGATACATGCCCGTGGTGAGCATGGTGACAGCCAATTTTCCGCGGTCCTCGACCGACATGGTGTTAAGTTGGTTGGTGACAACCATGTCATCGGGTGCCCGTATGATAAACTCCAAGCCCATGTCCTGCAGGGTTTTGGTGATAATCACGCCGCACTCGAAATCGACGCTACGTCCAACCCCTCCATCCGAAGTGACAGACGATTTGACATGCTCGGTAGCCGTGATGTTGAGTTTCGGGTTGGCCGGGTCGCCGGTGAACTCGATATAACTGCCGTCCTGAATGGTAAAGGTCTTAAGCGGTATGACTGGCAGCGAGTATTTCATCTCACCATTGGCGAGGGTGTAACGGCCCGTGAGGCGCAAATCATCATTGGGGTTGTAGCGCATTCTAAGTTCACCTCCGCCCGTGAGGTCGATATAGTTGTGACGGTCGTTGTTGAGATCACACATGATGCGCGCCTGCTCATCGATATTGATGGTCAGGTCCATGTTCAGACCTGAGATAGGAGGACGCTCCACCACCAGTTGCGTAGAGTCGGTGAAATCGACGAATTTGACCAGTTCGTCCATTCGAGTGTCCACAGTCAAAGGTGAGTCGCGCAGGACGTAGGTGAGGTCGGTTTTACCCAGCACATCTACCCTACCCCGCAAATCGAAGGCATCGACAGGTCCTTGGATACGTCCGGTGAAATTGATGAACGCCTTTCCGAAAGCCTCCGAGCGCGGGTTCTTCTTCGCATTGATGACCATAAAGTTGCGTGCCTGCATCCGCATGTCCATCTTCATATTGTCGAGGTTGGAGAAGTCGAATACGCCGTTGAGTTCAAGCGGAGTCTTGTTCTGGTCGAAAATCTGGAAATTCTCGAACAACACTTTACTGTCTTTGATGGCCACGGGGTCATCGGCGATACGCATCTCCATGCCGTATGGAATGCTCATCACATAAGAAGAGTCGAGGAACAGTTCACCATCGATGTCGGGCCTCGAGAGCGGTCCGTTGATGCTGAGCGTACCTTCGGCGAATCCCTTGAAACCGAGGACTTGGTCAGGCATGAATCCGTTGAGCAGTTCGAGCGGCATACGTGCCAAGGTAAATTCGGCCGCCAGATTGCCCTTTCCCTCGGGCGAATAAGTACCCACGATGTTGCCCACCTCTATGCCGTTGCTGTGTATGACCGCATCGACATAGTGCGAACCGTCCTCGTTCGGCATATAGACAAATTCCGCCCCGAGGTCGCCGAACGCGTTTTTCTCGAACATCATCTTCTTGACGGTCATATCGCTTGATATGGTGAGGTTCTTGTCGGTTTTTACAATATGGAAGTCGCCGTCGAGGATTCCCGCCACATCGGGCAAAAATGGCATGGCTCCGGCGATTTCCGCCAGATTGAGTTTGTGTAGGCTGAGCGTGAGGTCTTGTTTCGCCTCGTAGTTGGAATCGTCGGTGTACAGTTGCAAGGCTGTGCCATCGTCGGCTTTGAGTGTGAGGTCGGCAGAGAGGCGGTTACCCTTTCTCAGGCTGAGGTAATTGTCTTTGTTGGCCGTGAAGGTCTTATAGCCGATGACAGGGCGCGTATCGGAGAGTTTGAGCATGAGCACACTGTCTTTCACCGATGCTGTCAGTCCGAGTTTCACGCCGAGCGAGTCTTTGGCGTCGTAGATGCGTGTGTTCAGTTCTGAACCGTCTTCTAAGACAGTGCCGTCGACCATGGCGCGGAACTGATAGAAGGGGTTGTCGGGTCCGTTTTTGACCTGCGCGTTGTATTTGAATCCTCCGTCGTCGGTGGAGATTCGGAAGCGCACTTCATCGAACTGCAAATCGTCATTACGCAGGGTATCGACACTGACCATGCCATTGAGTCCGTCGATGTGGGATGACGTCATGTCCACATTAAGGGAATGGAAATTCAGCCCCTCGCGCTGCAACAGTTTCGAGAGGATATTGTCGTGACCGCTGTTGAGGTAAATCTGCGCGTCGGGCAATTTTTGCCGGAGCAGTTGCTGGTCGATGCGCTTTCCTTTGAGTTGGGTGTTCAACTCATCGGTGAAACGGCTCACCTGACTGAGGATTTTCTCATATCCTCCACGCCCGTTGACCCTGAGCGCCAAGTCGCCGCTCTCGATTCGGGCATGTGTGGTGTCGCGGTTGAGATAGACGTCGAGCGCCACCTCATCGAGTTGCATTTCCTCGTCTTTGTATTTAACTCTCAGGTCGCTGACTGTGCCCACGATGTCATAATAATCCTTCATGTCGGTGGCTACATCGAGGTAGGCACATCCGCCCGTGACGAAAGGCTCGTCGGTCAGTTTCATCTTGTAAAGGTCGGTATGTGCGAGGTCGCAGTCGATGGTGGCTTTCAAGATTTTCGACGATGTTTGCGCATTCAATTTGAAGTTTCCTGTAAGCATGGGGTTGCGGCTGTCGATATTCGCATTGATATTTCCATTGCGGATATCAGCATTCACCTTCATGCCGTCAAGGTTGAAATCGCCGTATCGGAATTGTGTGATTTGGGCATCGGCCTGCATCCGGGTCTTCGGCGACATGATATCGAATCCCTCGCCATTGGCTTTGACGGTGCCGGTAAAAGGACTGAGCCCCATCTTCGGCAGGAAATTCTGCAAGGGGAAAGCCTTTGACTTTATATCGGCAGTATAACGCATGGTGCGGGTGTCGATGGAGACGTCGGCGTCCATCACGCCCCCACCCTGTTTCACTACCATGTCGGCGGCATACCTGTCGCCGTTGATTTTCAGGCGTCCGTCAAGTCCTATGCCATTGGGAATATTGACGGTTTTGGTCACTTCGGGGTCGAGCAAGGAGGTGATGAAACCCACGTCGCCCGTCGTGCCCGACAGTCGCAGGTCGGCAGCCAGGCGCGAGGTATCGTCGAGATGGTCGACCGAACCTGTGGTCTTGATATTGAAGGCGCCGGGCAGTGACAGATGGAGGTCTTTGGCGTCCAAATGAGTCATATTGCCCCGCACCATGCCGTTGACGGTGAGGGGACGATTGGGCCAGCGTCGCGCCATCTCGCGCGGCATGGCTCCACCGGCGAAGCGCATGAGGTCATTCTTGCCCACATAGCCGTCGAGGCGCGCATACATTTGCCCGGGGCGGAACGAGTCGAAGGCGTTGAGGTCCATCTCAATGTCTGCCATCAGGCGCGACTCGGACGTTTTGAGTTCAAAGGCGGGTATGGACAGTTTTTCTCCGTCGAGACGGACATCGCCCGACAGATGGTTGAGTTCGAGCCCGCTCTTTTCCTTGAACGACAGTTCGCGCAGGGCGATGGAAGTGTTGTCGGGGCTGTAATAGAGCGAATCGGCCTTGATATGGAGTTGTGAGAGCGACAGGTGGTTGAAGTCCAGCCCGTCGGCTTGCGGCTCATAATTGTAATCCATGTCGAATGCGCCGTCGTTCAGATTGAATTGGCTCACCTTGAATTCACCTCTACCGAGATCGAACTGTCCTCCGGAGGCTTGCGTATCGCCCAAATAGGCAGACAGTTGCAACGTGTCGCCGGGCATGTGGATAGTAACCTGGCTCTTGTTGATTTTGAGTTCGCCAAGCGCGATGCACCACCGGTTGTCGCTCACGGTGGTGTCGGGCGGCACGGTGTCGCTCAACTCCACATTGAGGCGCGCGTTGTCCAGTTGCGCTGTATTGACAAAGACGGAGTCGTTATTCAGGTCTATGCCGTGACTTTCCACATAGAGTCTGTCGAGTTCGCCCTTGATGCGGGCTGAAGGAATAAAACCGTTGGTATAAAGTTTGAGGCGGTTGAATTCAAGTGCATCCACCTCAACCTTTCCTTTTAAAAGAGGCATGAATTGCACGCTGGCTACCAATTGGCCCACGTCGGCTATGGTGTCGCGCGCTCCCGTGACGGAGTCGGGCTTAATCATCAGGAAATCATCCACCGTGAGGTCGAGCGGGAACTTCAGCGACACATGCCCCACGCTGATGTCCATGCCTGTTTCTTCTGAAGCGTATGCCGCCACCTTCTGTGCCACCCAATTCTGTATGGGCGGTATATAGAGCAGTATCACCAGAATGATGAACAGCAGAATGGGCGTGAGCACGATGACGCCCAACCACTTCAGCAGTTTCTTCATGGGCTTGTTCAGATTCGCATTGCTTGCCAGAGCCTGTCATCAGGCAATGGCGCTTCGACGGTGATGTCTTGTTTCGAGACGGGATGCACGAGGTGCATTTTCCGGCTCAGGAGCGAGATGCTGCCGTCGGGGTTGGACCGTGGCGCCCCGTATTTCAAATCGCCCTTGATGGGGCAACCGATGTGCGCCAACTGGCACCGTATCTGGTGGTGCCTACCTGTGAGCAGGCGCACTTCTACGAGGTGATAACGGTCGGAACAGCCGATGACGCGGTAGTGCAACACGGCTTTTTTCGAGCCAGACACCTCACGGTCATAAGCGTAACTTTTGTTTTGCCGTTCGTTTCTGACGAGCCAACTCACCACCTCGCCCTCTTCGGATTGGGGCTGGCTGACGGTGATGGCCCAATAGGTCTTCTCCACCTCGCCCTTGCGGAACATCTCGTTGAGACGTGTGAGGGCTTTCGACGTACGTGCGAAGACGACGAGTCCGGATACAGGGCGGTCAAGACGATGCACGACCCCGAGAAAAACATTGCCCGGTTTGCCGTACTTCGTCTTGATGTAGTCCTTCACCGTATCAGAAAGAGGGGTGTCGCCGGTCTTGTCGCCCTGCACGATTTCCCCGCTCTCTTTGTTGACGATGATGATGTGATTATCTTCGTAAACGACATTCATCACATGTTCATTCCGCCATCGACCTGTATCACCTGACCAGTGACATACGACGACATGTCGGAAGCGAGGAAGGTTGCCACATTGGCGATGTCCTCTACAGTGCCTCCACGGCGCAGGGGTATCTTCTGAATCCACTCCTGACGCACATTGTCGGGCAGAGCCTGTGTCATGGCTGTGTCGATGAATCCCGGTGCGATGGCATTGGCGCGCACACCGCGGCTGCCAATCTCCTGACCGATGCTCTTGGCCAGTGCTATCAGACCGGCTTTCGAGGCGGCATAGTTACATTGTCCGGCATTGCCGTGAACACCCACCACCGACGCCATGTTGATGATGGAACCGCCACGCTGGCGCATCATAATCGGTGTGCAGGCGTGGATGAAGTTAAAGGCTGACTTCAGGTTGACCGCAATGACGGCATCCCATTGTGCCTCGGTCATACGCATCATCAGTCCGTCTTTGGTGATACCGGCATTGTTGACCAGGATATCGATGCTGCCGAACTCGGCCTTCACTTGATTGACCACTTCTTCGGTCTGTGCGAAGTCGGCCGCGTTGCTGGCATAGCCCTTCGCCTTCACACCTTTGGCGGCGATTTCTGCCTCTGTGGCTTTACCGTTCTCGTCAATCACCAGGTCGGTGAATGCCACGTTAGCGCCTTCTTCTGCGAATTTCAAGGCGATAGCCTTACCTATACCACGGGCTGCACCCGTCACCAATGCTGTTTTACCTTCTAATAATCCCATTGTTAATTATTGATTTTATGGATAATAATTGTCTTTTTACAATGTCTCAATCTCAGTTACTTGCTCACATACCTCTTTCCCAGGGCGCCATAGACCACTTTGGCCACCAACGGACGGCTGGTCTCCTCGGTCAGTCCGTGACCCAGACGGCCATAGATATAAGGCACCTCCAATCCCTTGATACAATAGTGGGTGATGTCGGCCACGAGATTGACATCGTCGATGTCGAACTCGCCCTCGGCTTTACCGTCGGCATACACCTTGCGGAAGAGTTCTATCTCCTCCTCGTCGAAATGCTTACGCACCCGCTCCACCATCCAGATGTTGCGGAAAAACTCAGCGCGCAGGTTACCATTTCTGAACACGGTCTCTTTGATCATGCTCAGATGAGTGTAAATTAACTCGATGATTTTGTCTTGGGGGCTGATTTTCTTGGCAGCAACCTCATCTAACTTGTCAGACAACCGCTCCAGTTCTGACTCAATCACTGCGGAATAAACCTCATCCTTATCCTTGAAATACGTATAAAGCGTGCGGCGGCCTTTGCCCGACATCACCGCGATATCATACATCGATGTCTTCTCTATGCCGTTTTTGGCAAAGAGTTGCCGGGCCACATCCACAAATTTTTGTCTTGTTTTTGATATAGACATGATAACTCCTCCAAATTTTTGCACATCATAATAACGTGTGCAAAAATATAGCATTTATTTGAAGTATGCAAATGATTTAACAAAAAAACAAGAAAAAAGCAACAAATAATGTGACATTTCGAACAATTCCTCGTTTCAATCACAATCCCAATCAAATGACAATGTACTTTTGAAATCAAAATCGCGCAGGCATTGTTTTAAGACGAGTTTGTCACCTTTATATACAAACAACCAACCTTCAGAAGAACCACTTTCGTCGATTAATTGAATGACATATTTGTATCCGTCGTTTGAAAAAACATATCCTTTATCACTCATATACCCTTCATTGATCACCAAATCAGGTTTGTCAAGCATGTTGTCTTTGTTTTTCCATGCCGCATAGCGATAGCGGAGGGTGTCTGTTTTTGATTTCTCATATTGATCGTCGTAACGGTCGTCATAGATTCTCATCTCATCTATCCGGATGAGATATTCTTTGGTTTTCAGCGCATAATGCAACCTTCCAAACTGCCTTAAACCCGGGTAAAGCCAATAGCCGCCGTCCTCACTCTCATAAACGAACTTACCGGATTTGTCATAACGATAAACCATGTATCTGTCGTTACACTCATGATGCCCCATCGCCACATTTTCCGCAGACGGGACATACAGTTTGTTGCCGGCAGCGTCGAAATCAAAAACTCTTTTCTTGGGATTGGTCGTGTTATAGTCATCCCAATTTCCTGTTATGACAGAATCGCCGTCAAGTACGTTTGCGGGAACGAAATCACCGTCTTCCACATAAAAAGCAAGCAAATCGTCGCCGTTATAACAGAGATTGGATGTCAGGCTGTATCCCTTGTCTTCCGATGAATCCTCTTCCGGCAATAATACGTCAAAATTACCCTCATCTGCCCAGTCGTGCTCTGCCGGCCTTACTGTCAACGCGATGACTCTTTTGTCATCGGTGTTGAGGGTTGCAAGCCTTTCACCCAAGAAACACTCCTCCCATTCACTGGACTTGCCCATGTTCTTAACAAGACTTTGCCCTTCTACCGACAGATAGGGAAGCACATCCTCGTATGCAATCTTTGCCAACTGATAATGGTTTGCCACATCTTCGTTAACCAGCAGAATACCGTCGTGGAGCATACCCGCGTCATAACGGTCATCCATGAATTCGGGTTTGGATTCAAGGTCCCATTCATAAAAAGGATGGGCAACTTTTGGATGGTCACTAATCAAGCGCTTAACATCATCCCATGTGATGAGATTCCTGACGCGATGCCCGTCTTTCTTATCGAACGTATAACATAAGAATTCAGAACCCGTACTGGCCGACCCGTGATAACATTCTACGCCATAGGTCACGAACGACTCCGTTTGAGCCATCAGGAAAATATTATTGGTGACAAACCAATCCAGATTCTCTTTTATATGCTTGCGGTATTTGTCAGTGTATGATGCCAACAAATTTGGCAAATCGTCAGAATAGACTTTTTCGGCGGAATATAATTTGAAATTGAAATCTTCTCCGTCACCGACTTCGAACATACTGTAAAGTGCTTCGTTAAAAAACACTATCAGGGAGTCGAGCAAAGGTTGCGGTCCTTTGACAGGCACATCGGCGACGAATTCTGCGTTTTCAAAAGTGCTGGTGCCATCCAGTTTGACATACTGTCGTTCTACCACCAACATTTTCGAATCAGTATAGTACGTCCTTTTTTGCTCACCACAACCCGTGACTACGAGTGCCATCATGATGCTTGCCAAAAACAGCAGGCCAAAGTCTTTTTGTCGTTTCATAACAGTGAATGATTATCGGTTAGTTGTTTGATGTTGCAAAGATAAAGCAATTGGGCGATGTTTGCAAGTTTTATTTGGCATCTCACACGACACCCCAGGGGTTTCGTGTCGAAAGGGTGGGAATTGAGTGACGACCAACGGGAGGTAATGGTTAGTGCCACTCCGTGGCAGAAATCTATTCTCACAAATCAACCAAGTCTTTTGTTGTTTGATTTGAACTGATTTGCAGAATTTCTGACACGAAGTGGCACTAAAAAACGAATGAATTCGTCGAACTCACGTTATTTTAAATCAATTAAAAGGGGGATTTGGGGCCAGAATTAAAAGTTTTTCGAAAAAGATTTGGAAAAATAGCAAAAAAGCAGTACCTTTGCACCGAAAAACTCGAAAAGAGGTTTGAATATCGCGGAGTGGAGCAGTTGGTAGCTCGCCAGGCTCATAACCTGGAGGTCGCATGTTCGAGTCCTGCCTCCGCAACAAACATTGTCGGCCCCGCTGCGCGACTGCCGACTGTTGCTCGATGAAGAACGAGTCCTGCCTCCGCAACTATAGAAGCCCGACATCTGTCGGGCTTCATTCGTTTTGGGGACTCTCACATGCGACCCCTAAACTTTTTTATTGGTGTCCGGCAAATAACATCAAACTATCTCAAGGGCGTCAGCCCACTCCCCACCACTCTAAGGGGCGGGGCAGGGGCGGGGTATGTAACTCCAACGTTCAACCTTCAACGTTCAACGTTCAATGTTCCACGTATACGACACATTTCGCCGCCCCTCTCTCCTTATGTCGTTAATACATGGTGTTGTCGCATCTATTTTATCGAAAAATGGCATGAAAATGATGAGTGATATCGAAAACCCGATTACTTTTGCATCGAAATCAAGAACAAAACAACAAAAATAACAAAATAAAAAAAGTACAACAATGAAAAAGTTTTTTGCAATGGTCGCAGTCGCCTTGATGGCGGCAGTGAGTGTTAACGCACAGAGTGATGAACCCAAGCACGAGATCGGCGTCAGTTACGGACTGGGAGCCTCCGCGATTATCGACGTGTTCGGCCCGAAGTTGTCAAATGCAATTTTCGACTCTGCTTCTGGATGTGATTCGGAAGGTGATGTCCAGATCGGTACTATCGGCGTTGAGTATTTCTATCATCTTAACAATCCGCGACTCGCAGTAGGTGGTATATTGGCTTTCGCACATTTTGGAGAAGACGTGGTCGAGCGTGGCGGTGGAAAAGTCGGTGATCGCACCCGCAACTACTTCACAGTCATGCCGGCAGTGAAATACGACTGGGTGCACAAGGACAACTTCGCCCTCTATTCCAAACTCGGTGCCGGTGTCATGATGCTTTCAGACAAACAGACTGATACGCAAACCAACAAGTCGGAAACCAACAGCGACCTCTTCTTCATGTGGCAGGCTTCGCTCCTCGGCATCGAGGCTGGCAGCAAGAACTTCAGAGGATTCTGCGAGGTGGGTATCGGCGAACAGGGCATCATCCTCGCCGGTGTGAAATACAAATTCTAATAACCTGTCCTAAATAGGTTGAGGGTTTAGGGTAGAGGGTTTAGTGCTCTCCCTTGTCCCTCATCCTAATTCGTGAAATTAGCGACATCCGTTATCATTATTTGAATTCGAAAAATTCGAGAAATTCGTAGTCTTTCTTTAGGAGTTCAGGGGTTCAGACATTAGTACGCCTATCCGTATAATTCGCTAAATTCGTAGTCTATAAAATAGTAGTCAGAACTGCTCGAGGATGGCGATGCGCTTGGCGGGGTCGGGATGGGTGCTGAAGAGTGAGTTGAAGAAACTCATGAATCCCTGTTTCGTGAGTTTGGGGTGTATGATAAACAACTGCGCCACATCCTCACGGCCAGTGTCGCTCAAACCGGGATTGTTGGAGATTTTGCGCAAGGCAGACGCCAACGCCCAGGGATTGCCGCACAGTTCGGCGCCTCCGGCATCGGCCATGTATTCGCGTTTGCGCGAGATGGCGAACCGGGTGAGCATGGTGAAGAAATAGGCGATGGCACTGCAGATGACCGCCACCAGCAGGATGATGACCATCGAGGCTCCGTTGTTCTTCCCGTCGCGGCTGCGCGAACTGGAACCGCCCCAAAGGAAAGTGCGCACCATGAGCCGCACGGCTACGGTCATGATGGTAGAGAGTATGCCCACGAAGATGATGCTGGTGATGAGCAGCCGCGTGTCTTTGTTGCGTATATGGGTCAGTTCATGACCTACGACACCTGCCAGTTCGTTGTCGTCGAGCATGTTGATGATGCCCGTGGTGAGCGTGACGGTATAACTCTTTTTGTCGATACCGCTGGCGAAGGCATTCAACTGCGGGTCGTCGATGATATTGATTTGTGGCATGTCCATGCCGCAGGCGATGGTCAGGTTCTCCACAATATTATATACGCGGGGGTTCTCGCGTCGCTCGAGGGGACGGGCTCCCGTGGCATGCTTAATCATCGCCGTGTTGTAGAAATATGCGATGACGAACCACAGCCCGACAATGCCTATGACCCAGGGGACGGTTTGGAGAAACATCTCGTTGGCCGCCTCCCAGTCAACGCCACTGTGCACATTGCCGTAACTGTCGTGATAACTGCCCCCGAGCATGGTGAGAACGGCGAGGAACACATAAATGGTCCCGAGAATAATCACGGGGAACAGCAGCAAGAGCAACACGCTGAGCGCATTGTTCTTGCTGATCTGACTTTGCATTCCTACATATTTCATGTGACCCGGAAATAGTTATCGGATTAGAACTCTACTTTGGGGGCCTGGTCGTACTGCTGACGCTCCTCCTTCGGTATCTCGAACATCGGCTGGCGTGTGAAACCGAACATGCCGGCGATAATGTTGGCGGGGAAGGACTCCACGGCTGTGTTGAGTTCTTTCGTGGCTGAATTAAAGAAACGGCGTGAAGCGGCCAGTTTGTTCTCAATGTCAGACATCTCATTCTGCAACTGGAGGAAGTTCTGGTTGGCCTTGAGGTCGGGATAAGCCTCTAACGACACCTTCAACCCTGCGAGTGCGCTCGACAACTGGTTTTCGGCTGCCACCTTCTCGTTGACGGTCTGTGCGCTCATGGCTGCGGCGCGGGCCTCGGTCACTCTTGTGAGCACTTCCTTCTCATGTGCGGCGTATCCTTTCACGGTAGCCACCAACTGCGGTATCAAATCATAGCGCTGTTTCAACTGCACATCGACATTAGCGAACGCATTCTCACGGTTGTTGCGGAGTCTCACCAGTTTGTTGTAAATGCTGATAAAAACCAAGGCAAGCAACACAACAATAACAATAACGATAATTAATACCATAATCAAAAATACTTTAATGAATAATAGGTTAGATTTTTCTACAAAGATAGGGTAAAAATGATGAAAACGCCAAACAATTAATAGTTTTTTTCATCCGTTGGCAGAAAAAAGGATTATTTTACATTTTTTAATGAGCAGAAAAAATCCGAACCGGAAAAAACTCCGATTCGGATTACAAATATGAATTAACATTTATTTACTTCATATAGCTCATTACTTTCTCGTAATAGCGCTGTGTGGAGCGTACGTTATAGTTGCATCCACCCTGCCACATACGGATGGCACGCTCTACATTGTGCTTGGGATTGTAGTACGACTGGATGACTACGAACATCTCTTTTGACTTTTGCACATTGAAGCGGTCGTTGAGTGAATATCTCTTGCTGCTGCCGCGGCGCTTCAGGATATTGTTGCACTCCTGAACGAGCACGGGCGAAATCTGCAGCACACCGCAATAAATACCGCAGCGGGCATTGGGGTTACCTTTACTTTCAACCTGGATAATGGCGTCAATAACTGGCGACCAGTCATAATCGGAATTTTCACCTTCACCTGTAGCGAGCACAGGCATAGACATCAGCATCATTACGCTTAACAATACAATTTTCACAAATTTCTTCATTGTTAGTTTAATTTGTAGAGCCTGCGGAATGGCTGTTCATCCCAGGGGTCGGGTCAGAAATAAGATGAGACCCGTCAGACTCTTGATTCAACTTCAATCATGACTACAAAAATGAGCAGAACATGATCATTATTTAATTAACTCGGTGCAAAGGTACGAAAAAAAAAACATCCAGCCACGGTTTTCGGCTCTCCGTTGAGCATTTTTAAGATAAAAATTGATTTATATCATATTGGAAATCAGTATTTTACATTTGTAAACATCCAAAATTGTTATAAATGTAAATGTAAAGAAAAATTAAATTTAAGAAAAGAAATGTTAAAGCGATGTGGTTAAAGCAGTGGAGGAAGGTAAAGACATTACTTTGGAGTGTAGGAGTATAGGAGTTAAGGAGTTAAGACAATCGTCAGCAAATTGAGGAGCCTCTTCTCCATCAACCCACTTCATGCTCCCACGTTTGTCAGGGGAAGGCAACCTTTCGGGGGGGAGAGCGTAATTAGTGGAGTAATCTCTTGCCCCTTGCTCCCTGCCCCTCATCCTCTCTCCGGTAGGGAACGGAACGGGCACAAAAAAACCAGCCGCCGGGGAATCATCCCTGACGGCTGGCGTGTCATGTAAAAAAGGCGGCCTCCTACTCTCCCGCATTGCATTGCAGTACCATCGGCGCAGGCGGGCTTAACTTCTCTGTTCGGGATGGGAAGAGGTGGGACCCCGCCGCAATAAACACCTGATATAAGGGTTGACAGGCGGCAACAAGACAAAACACTGACGTCTCCGGATTTTCCGGAAAAACAAACACAAAAAACAGGACGACGGAGATACAGCCGAAG
>JAFZAH010000034.1 GCA_017548275.1 Prevotella sp. | reverse complement strand
TGCAAGAAAGCCATCTTTTGAGAAGGTATCACATGCACGCCGAATCCATACTTAAACTGCCATTTACGCTTCAATGACACAATGCCTTGATTGATATAGGCTGCCACGTAGGGGTGGACATGCAAGTAGAAACTCTTTACGCCAATCTTGTTGACTAAGTGATCAATTTTACTCTCCAACTGGTCGGTGAACAAAATACTTGACCGGATTGTTCCTTTGCCGAAACAAGTGGGACAGGTCTCTTCTACCATCACATCCATCGCTGGACGTACTCGCTGGCGGGTGATTTGCATCAAACCGAATTTGCTCAGGGGCAAAATGTTGTGGCGGGCGCGGTCTTTCTGCATGTTCTTGCACATCCGCTCGTATAGCATCTGACGGTCCTCGGCAAGGTTCATGTCGATAAAGTCGATAACGATAATACCGCCCATATCGCGAAGGCGCAACTGCCGCGCTATCTCATCGGCAGCGCCTAAATTCACCTGCAAGGCATTCGCCTCCTGACCGTTGGCCGAACGTGTGCGGTTGCCGCTGTTCACATCCACCACATGCAGTGCCTCCGTGTGCTCGATAATCAGATAGGCACCATGTTTGTAATTCACGGTCTTGCCAAAACTCGACTTCAACTGTTTCGTCACGTTGAAATTGTCGAAAATGGGCACATTGCCCGTGTACATCTTCACAATGTTGGCCTTATCCGGAGCAATCAGCGTCACGTAGTGCTTCACTTCCTGACAAACCGACTCGTCGTTAACATAGATGTTCTCGTACGACGGGTTAAACAAATCGCGTAGCATTGCTACGGCGCGTCCCGTTTCCTCAAACACCAACTGTGGGCGGGTTTGTGTCTTTTGCACTTTCGTGATAGCGTCTTCCCAACGTTTCAGAAGCACTTTCAACTCACTGTCCAACTCCGCTACACGTTTTCCTTCTGCCGACGTGCGGACGATGACACCGAAATTTTTCGGGCGGATGCTTTGTATTAGTTGCTTCAGGCGGGCACGCTCTTCACCGCTCTTGATTTTGGATGATACAGAAACTTTATCATTGAATGGCATGAGTACCAGATAACGTCCGGCAAAACTCAACTCGCCAGTAAGTCGTGGACCCTTCGTGGATATGGGTTCTTTTACAATCTGCACCAGCACTTCTTGACCCAACGACAATGTGGTCGCTATACTGCCGTCTTTCTTCAGGTCGGGCAAACGTGATGCTTTAGAGATGGGATAAAGTTTCTTCCTGTCACTCTGTACCTGTTTCAGGTATTTCGTGTATGAGTCAAATTGGTTACCTAAGTCTAAATAGTGAAGAAAGGCGTCGCGCTCAAATCCTACATCTACGAAGCAGGCATTAAGACCTGGCATCAGTTTTTTGACTTTTGCAATGTAGATGTTTCCTACAGAAAAAGATGCCGACCGGGTTTCATTCTGATACTCTACCAGATTCTTGTCTTCCAGCAGAGCAATCGATATTTCTTTCGGCTTGACATCAATTACTACTTCGCTGGTCATTTCTCTTCCTTCGTTGTTTTTACTTTTGGTTTACCAAAAAGGCATGTCTGCCTCGTTCCTCCCACAGGATGCGCCAGACATGCCTCACAGCCGAACAGGCTGGAAAACAAGTGATTACTTGCTCTTATGTCTGTTCTTTCTCAGTCTCTTTTTACGCTTGTGGGTAGCCATCTTGTGGCCTTTTTTCTTTTTTCCGTTTGGCATAATTACTTGAATTGAATGATTATTTTTACTTACTGATTTTATCGGCTCCCAATAGAAGATTAATCTTCGTCTTCTACTTCCTCACCCTTCATCTTGGCCACAAAACTCTTGGCGGGCTTGAATGCGGGGAAATCATGAGCAGGTATCACGATGGTCGTGTTCTTGGAAATGTTGCGGGCTGTCTTCTCTGCACGGTGTTTCACGATGAAACTGCCGAAGCCACGAAGATAAACGTTCTCCTTCTGCTCTAAAAGGCTGGACTTGATAATGTCCATAAATGCTTCTACTGTGGTGGTCACATCACGTTTGGCCACACCTGTCTTCGTTACTATCTCATTAACGATTTCTGCCTTTGTCATTGTTCTGTTTTATTATATTGTTAATCTTAAATGTTCAAATCCAAATATCTCCTCAATTCCCGATTCCAAATTCTTAATATTTCATTCGGGGGTGCAAAGTTAATGCTTTTTATCGTGATATGAAAATTTATTTGCTTTTTTTTGAGAAAAAACATGATGATTTTTTGATTTTCATGTTTTAAAGAAAGGTTTATAATCAATAAGTTATGAATTTTTACCCTCTTTAACCATGTCGTGACATCTGTCATTAAATGAAAAGGGGAGCGGTTGACGAACCGCTCCCCATATACGTCGGATTTTATCCTAAGACTTAATATTCCATCAGCGGCTCCAACTCGTTGGCCTGGGCTATCATCTTCTCCACTTCTTTCAGGCTGGGAACACGGTTGACCAGGTTCTTGGCTGCATTCACTTCTTCGAGTTTGGGCTGCAGATTTTCGGCCTTACGGTGACGGAACTCTTTGATGGTGTCAACACCGGCTGCCTCAAGCAGTTCGGAGAACTGAGGACCCACGCCGTGTATACGCATCAGGTCGCAGTGGTTGGTCCATGTGAGAATCAGTTTCGGCGAGATGTCTGTGGCTTCTGCCAATTCTTTACGACCAGTGGGTTTGGCACATTTCTCAAGCAGTTTAGCGTCAGTGTCAATACCTGCCGCAATCAGTTTCTCGGCATATACGGGGCCGATACCTTCGATGTCAATGATTTTGTACGTCATGGTGATAAGGTTTTAGTTATTATGATAAAAGAAATAGTCTTACTATCTACTGCAAATTTAAGCATAATCATCTTAAAACTATTGATTTACTGCTATTTTATAATAAAAATTAACAAAAAAGTGCTTTTCTCATCTATATACAACGATGTGTCGCTTTTTTGTTGTACATTTGCAACACATTTCGTGTTATCTCACTCTCTCTCATCTTCCCACCTCAAATCTCAAACCTCAAACCTCAAATCAAAAACATGGGCATCGTTATTGGTATCGATGTGGGCATCAGCACCACAAAAATAGTTGGTTTAAGAAACGGAAAAGTATTTTCACCGCTTAGAATCACCGCGGCAGATCCTGTCACATCATTATATGGCGCTTTCGGAAAATATCTCTATGACAACAAAGTAGAGTTGGACCAAGTAGAGCGGGTGATGCTTACTGGTGTTGGTAGCGCATATATCGACAAGCCGATATACGGGCTTTCCACTGAGAAGGCTGATGAATTTCTTTGCGATGGTCTCGGAGCGAAGTTTGAGTCTGGGTTGGACAACATCATTGTCGTCAGTATCGGTACGGGCACATCGCTTGTCAAGTGTGAGGGGGAAGAAATCAGACATATCGGTGGTATAGGCATTGGTGGCGGCACGCTTGCAGGACTTTCCCGCATCATGTTGCAGACGTCGGATATCCGCACTGTCTCCGCGCTTGCCATGCATGGCGACATTAAAAATGTCAACCTCCTCATTGGCGACATCAGTGCGAAACCGTTGCCCGGACTGCCCATGGAAGCCACAGCGTCGCTCTTTGCTAATGCCAAAGCCGACATGTCGCGCGAGGATATTGCGCTCGGACTCATTCACATGGTGCTGCAGACTGTGGGCAGCGCGTCGGTGCTCTCGGCTCTCAACAGCAATATCCGTGAGTTCGTCATGATTGGCAATCTTACACTCCTGCCGCAGTGTCGAGAGGTATTCCCGAATCTCGAACGTCTTTATGGTGTGCATTTCCGCATACCGAAATATTCAGAGTTCTGCACAGCCATCGGCGCCGCATTGTCATATCATCTTCAGGGTAAAGGATGATGATGGTCTGATAGATGACCTGGACTACACTTACGAGGACAATCACCTGGTCAAGGCGGATGACGCTGAGCAGAATTGTCTGTCTATTACGGAAACGGATCATACCATTTCCCCTACGGGGCGGACAATACATCGGAATACGCCTATGACCGAAACGGAAACTTTACTGAGGATAATAATAAGGACATCTCGAGAGATATGAAATCAAATAATTTTATTTATACGATTTGTGTAGTATTTTCTATGTGCTTTCTCATTTGTTGTGGAAATAAACATATAGATGTCAAGACCGCCCCTGTTGAGGAGGAAATGGACTCTTTAGATATAGAGTTGGCAGAAAGAGAAGCCAGAATGATGGAGATGGAAAGTTGGCCATGGATTGATGCCACAGACTTTCCAGTTGACTCCATAGACATTAGAATAGACGATTTGTCTCTTCCTATGTTGAAACGTACGTTTACAGAAAGAGGTCATACGATTTTTGTTTTGTCTGATGATGATTTTAATATGGCCAGAAAACTTGTGAAGGATTATTTTCAAGGAATCAGTGTTGATGATAATCCTGATTCGGATAAGCCATATCCTTATAATTTTTATTTCAAACAATATTTAGGGTATATAGATCCTGATACAGGCCATAACACGATTGTAGTAAATATGCTCACTGACGAACGAACACCCCACGGATGGGCTGGCGAATTAAAGAACAATTGGTATGTATATAATGATGGAGGAAAGGCTTTTGGCTATATTCTTATCGACATGAAACAAAAGTGTGTCGTTTCTTTTTCTTTAAATGGTTCTGTTTAATGATATCATATATTGAGGTGGTATACCGAGAGAACGGGGAAATTGCTACATTCCCATTCCGCTCGCCATAATGAGGAAATCAGATATTATAACAAAGCATCAAGTGATGAAGAAAACGCAAGAAATTTTCAAGAATACGATTACAACTATTGGTACAATTTGCCAGGAATACCTGTCAAAAATCAGTAGATTCTGTTTGCTTTTTGTAATAATAACTGGTGTGCTTTCCTGCAAAACTCTTGAACTTAAACAGGGAAATTCCCAATATGATAAGATAACACGTAAAAATGTATATATATTTGTTGAAGAGTTACCTAAATACAAAGGTGTTGAAATATACAAAGGTGGTGAAGTCGAGTTCACAAAAGAACTTATTAATAATATCCATTACGTCTTTTCGGAAAATGACAATCTCCAAACAAGAGTGCAGATACAATTTGTTATTGACAAAAAAGGACATCTAATTGGTGCGAGAATTTTCGGCAAGGAATCTGATGCATTATCTGATTTTGAAAAAGCAGTATTGAAAGCATTATGTTTTACGAAAGATTGGCAAGCCGGCAGACAAAATGGCAACCCCGTCAATGTATTATTAACAATGCCAATAAATATACATCTAAATTATTAAAGTTTCCTTGAGAATCATGGAGACAGCGATATTCTACACATAAAAGTAAAAAGAGAACAGACTTCATTATTTATATGTTGATGATGAAATGAGAATAGTGTTTTTTAATCTGTCTGAAACTGACATCAATGATTTTGTTCATTTTCCATTAAACCATTTATTCATAAAAAACATGGTGAAGTGAGAGTCGATGGTAAGACCGTTACAGGTTATTGAACTCATCCTTTAACCCCAAAAACGCTCCGTTTCGACTTCGGCACATCACTTAATCCACATAGTATGAGAAGGGCATCAGCCAATCGGTTGATGCCCTTCTCATAATCATGTTTTGTCTAACCTTCGTTCCGTATGTTGGGGCATTGCCGCAACAAAGAGAACTACTCCTCTCCCGTCAAATTAATTCCGGGATAGAATCCAATTCCTGAAGAGGATTGATGCGTAGCGGCCGTTTTCCGATTTTACGCCATGTTGCAATAGGTGTGAGTGGTGTCAGTCCGTCGATAAATGCTTTCGCATCGGCGGCGCTGTAAGGCTTACCGTCACAAGTGTATTCCACCTTCATCGTTTCGGGCGTAGGTGCTTCGATGTATTCATGCAGGTGGAATATCACCCGGCTCATGCTGATGCGGTAATAATCGGCCGCCTTTGTTCCTGTACCGTATGAGATGTTACGCTTGACAACGCCCTCGTACAAATCCACCCATGACTTATATGTGCCCTGTGTCACTTCTTCAGTCTTCCCTTCGGCAAAAGTAAAAATGCCATAGTCGGCATCGACAGTGTCGCGCAGGTAAATCTCCTCTAAACCGTCGCCGTCGATATCCACATACATCACCTGTTCGGCATCGTGCTGATGGTTGTAGTCGGCGATGTAGTCATTTTTCCATTGGCTGTATAAAATCAACGATTGCCGTAAACCGCCACTCGAGGGTCTCATGATGGGTTTCAAAACAGGCTTATTCTCTTCTCCTACCAGATGCTTCTTACTCTTGCAACCGGCGATTCCACAGCCGACAAGGATACACAGCAGCACGTAAATTGTCTTTCTCATATGGTTTAGTACTCTTAACGTTTCTCTTACCCCTCTCCCCCAACGTTTCATGTTCCATGTTCCATGTTCAACGTAACAAGAAAGTCATTGCCGTCTCTTGCAATATCTCCGACAGGGTGGGGTGGGTGTGAATCATGTCGGCCAATTCTTTCACGGTCACACCCTTGGTCATCAGCGAACTGATTTCTTGCACCATGTCTGATGCATGTGCACCATAGATATGACAGCCGAGGATGCGCCCGTCGTTTCTGGCAAGCAATTTCACTAGCCCGTCGGTCTCGTGCATGGCCAGTGCTTTGCCATTCGCACGGTAGTAACCTTTCTTGCAAACATACTCGATGCCTTTTGCTTTGCAAAGGTCTTCGGTCATGCCTACGCCCGCTGCCTCAGGATGGGTGAATATGGCTGAGGGAACAAGATCCAACCGTATGCCGTCGTCCTCACCAATGAGATGGTTCACCACATGCAACCCCTGGAACGTGGCGGCATGGGCCAACATACACTTGCCGTTCGCATCGCCGATGGCATAAATGCCGGGAACATTCGTTTGCAGATGCTCGTCGGTCTGGATGCCATTGCGGTCAAATATGACACCGGCATCTTCAAGTCCCAACCCCTCGGTGTTTGCGGCACGACCGGTGGCTATCAACACCATGTCAGCCTCTACCTGTTCTGTCTTGCCCTTGCGTTCAAAAATCACGTGCTCCGCCGTGATCTCTTTCACGCCCGATTGCATGAAGAAATTCACGCCACGTTTACCGATGGTTTGGCGCAACCGTTTGGCAATGTCACTGTCAAGCGCGGGAAGGCATTCCTTCAGAAACTCCACCACTGTCACCTCAACGCCGAAACTGTTGAAGATGGAGGCGAATTCCATCCCGATGACGCCCGCACCGACGATGCACAACCGTTTCGGCAGTGATTCTATCTCTAACAACTCCGTCGAGGTCAGCACATGCGGCAAGTCGATGCCTTTGATGGGGGGCATCTTCGCGCGTGATCCGGTCGCGATGATGATGTTTTTGGCGGTGTATTCCTCGCCATTGGCGATGATGGTATGCGCGTCTTTGAAACGAGCCTCGGCTCGAACGAAAGTGATGCCGGGTGCACCCATCAGCGTTTCCACGCCTTGACGCAAGGCGGCTGTCACTTCGCGTTTACGTTCCATCACGCGGGCGAAGTTGAATTGATAACTCAATCCCTCCAACCCATAAACCTCACTCTCGCGCAGGGTGTCGAGAATTTCTGCATGACGGCAGAGCGTCTTCGTAGGGATACAACCGCAGTTCAAGCATGTGCCGCCCGCCTCGCCTTTCTCGAAGATGGTCACTGTCATGCCTTTTTGGGCGGCATGTTCTGCAGTGCGGTATCCGCCAGGTCCGCTGCCTATGATGATTAAATCAGATGTCATTATTAATGAGTTAAGGACGTAAAAAGAATTAATGGAAGTAAAAGAAGTAAAAGTTAAGAACAATAGTAATTAGGGAACAAAATACTCATCCCCCCTCAAAGGTGTCCGCCCATTCCCCTCCCTTTCAAGGGGAGGGGTAGGGGTGGGGTCTGAATTTCAACGCTCAACGCTCAACGTTCAACGTTCCATGTTCAACGTTCCATGTTCCATGTTCCATGTTCAACGTTCAACGTTCCATGTTCCATGTTCCATGTTCAACGTTCAACGTTCCATGTTCAACGTTCAACGTGAAAATAAGTCAGCACTGGCTGTTTAGCGGCAAGCACGTCATCCACACGGCCTATCGGGGTGTTGTGCGGAGCGCTTTTCACTGTCTCCGGGTCGGTTTTCGCCTCTTCGGCAATCTTCCGCATCACGTCGATGAAACTGTCAATGGTATCGATGCTCTCGTTCTCTGTCGGCTCAATCATCAGTGACTCATGGAACAGCAACGGGAAGTAAATCGTGGGAGCATGATATCCGTAGTCTAAAAGCCGTTTGGCCACATCCATCGTTGTCACTCCAGTCGATTTGTCCTTCAATCCATCAAACACAAACTCATGTTTGCACAGCGTATCAATCGGCAGTTCATACACGTCTTTCAGCGACTCCTTGATGTAATTCGCATTCAACGTAGCCAACGGACCAACCATCTTCAAATTCTCACGTCCCAGACTCAGGATATATGTATAGGCGCGTACCATCACGGCGAAATTGCCGAGGTTGGATCCTACACTGATACCTTCATTGCGTTTAACTGTGTAAGCATCATCGGCCTTGACCACACAGGTGGGCAACAAGTCTTCCATGCCGGCTCTCACACCTACAGGACCGCTGCCGGGTCCGCCGCCGCCATGAGGTGTTGAGAATGTCTTGTGCAGGTTGATGTGCATCACGTCGAAGCCCATGTCACCGGGGCGGCATTTACCCAACAGGGGGTTCAGGTTCGCGCCGTCGTAATACAACAGCGCTCCGCTCGCATGCACCAATTGTGCAATTTCGGGTATTTGTGTCTCAAACAGTCCTAAAGTGTTGGGGTTGGTCATCATCACTGCGGCGATGGTGTCGTCAAGCAATCCTTTCAGGTCTTCCACATCCACGATGCCTTCCGCCGTGCTTTTCACCTCTATCACATCCAGTCCGCATACGGCGGCGGAAGCGGGGTTAGTGCCGTGAGCCGAGTCGGGAACGATGACCTTCGTGCGTTGCGGTTGACCGTTCCGTTGGTGGTAGGCGCGGATGATCATCAGACCTGTCAATTCTCCGTGCGCACCGGCAAACGGATTGAGGGTAAAGTCGCTCAGACCGGTCAACTCCGCCAGTGAGTGTTGCAACTCGTACATCAGTCTGAGTGCGCCCTGACAGGTGCTCTCCGGCTGGGAAGGATGCAGATTCTGGAACGAGGGCAGAGCGGCCATGTCTTCGTTGATGACGGGGTTGTACTTCATCGTACAACTGCCCAGCGGATAGAAACCATTGTTCACACCGAAATTGTTCGCGCTGTGGTTCGTATAGTGGCGCACCACGGTCATCTCGTCACATTCAGGCAGAGCGGCGTCTGTCTCACGGCACAAGTTCGTCGGCAATGCATAGTCGGCAAACTCGCTCTCGGGAAGCGAATAGCCGCGACGTCCTGCGTGCGACAACTCAAAAATCAGATTTCCGTATAGTCTGTTGTTCATGATTGCTCCTCCTTCATTAAAGTTACCAACTGGTCGATTTCCGCTTTCGTGCGCTTCTCTGTCACGGCCAACATCAGCATGTCGTCAGCCAGACGCACTCCGCACAAGATGCCGTGCTCTAACAGTCTTCGCTGCAACGAAGCCACGTCACCAGTGTATTTAACACAAAACTCATTGAAGAACGGCTGGTTAAAGGCTGCGCTGAACTTGCCAGTCTTCAACAGTTCGTCATACAGATAATGCGCTCCGTCGTATGATCGCTTTGCCACTTCCTTCAGACCTTCTTTACCCATGACAGAGAGGTAGATGGTCACAAACAGGGCCATCAGACTCTGATTCGAACAGATGTTCGACGTGGCTTTCTGGCGGCGGATATGTTGCTCACGTGCCTGAAGGGTCAGCACAAATGCGCGCTGACCACGGCTGTCTTTGGTCATGCCTACAATACGGCCCGGCATCTTGCGCATCAGTTTCTCTATGCAGCACATATAACCCACCGACGGACCGCCATACGACATCGGGATGCCCAACGATTGGCCGTCGCCGACTGCCACATCAGCACCCCATTCGCCCGGGGGCTTCAGCAATGCCAAGTCTGATGCCACGCTGTTGATGACAAACAGCGCTTTCGCGTCATGACACAAATCGGCAAAGCCCGAGAAATCCTCTATGTTGCCGTAATAGTTGGGCTGTTGTACTATCACGCCTGCCACTCCGCCTTTCGACAGTTTGGATTCAAGGTCTGCCTTGTCAGTCACTCCATCATTCTCCTTGATATAGTCGATGATAACCCCGTGAAAATGGGCGTATGTCTCGACTACTCGTTTAATTTTCGGGTCAATGGTTGAGGAGAGCAACACCGTGTCGGCTTTTTTGGCATTGCCGAAAGCCATCAACATGGCTTCGGCGGTGGCTGTGCTGCCGTCATACATCGAAGCGTTGGCGATGGGCAGACCTGTCAGGGCCGACATCATGCTTTGGTATTCAAAGATGTAATGCAACGTGCCTTGTGATATTTCTGCCTGATATGGGGTGTATGAGGTCAGAAATTCAGATCGCTCAACAATATTGGGAACGATGCTCGGGGTATAATGGTCATAGACACCGGCTCCGGCGAAAACGGTCAGCGGCTGGTTCTTCGAGCATAACTCCTCGAAATAGCGGCGCACCTCCAGTTCGCTCTTCGCTGAGGGCAGTTGGAAGTCGCCCTTGAAGCGGATGCTCTCGGGGATTTCCGCAAACAGGTCGTCAAGGGTCTCAACGCCTATCTTGTCCAGCATTTTGCGGATATCTTCCTCTGTCTGTGGAAAATACTTATAGGTCATGTCTTAAATCCGAAATTTGAAATCCGAAATTTGAAATTCTAAATTCGTTAAATTCGCGTAATTCGTAGTCACAGAATAATCTGAAAAATTTGTTGTCTAAGAAATCGCAGTCTTATGCTTTCGTTATCTCCTCGTAGGCCGCTGCGTCCATCAGGTTGTCGAGTTCGGTCTTGTCGGTCATCTCAACCTTGATAATCCAGTTGCCGAAAGCGTCCTCATTCAACAGTTCGGGCTGGTCTTCCAATGCCTCGTTCACTTCCACGACGACCCCGCTGACAGGTGAAATCAGGTCACTGGCGGCTTTCACACTTTCAACGGCGCCAAACTCATTGCCGGCTTCTACCTCGTCATCCACCTCGGGCATATCCACATACACCACATTGCCCAGCGCATGCTGTGCATAATCGGTAATGCCGATGTAACCAAAATCGCCTTCTACTCTTACATACTCGTGCGACTCTGAATAATAGAGTCCTTCAATTACTTTTGCCATAATAATATTATTGTTTTAATGTTTATTCGTTATAGGTTGAGTGTTTAGTGTTTAGGGTTGAGTGGTCTAATCAAAAACCTCAAACCTCAAACCTCAATCCTCAATCCTTCTTATAGTGCTTCTCGTAGAATTTCTTTTTCACCACTACTCCGGGGAAGGTCTTCTTGCGGATTTGTATCTCCACTTCTGTGCCCAACTTCCCGTAGGCGGAATCAATCAACGCCATGCACACGCTCTTGTCAGTGGATATGGTATGATAACCTGTGGTCACCTCGCCTATCGTCTCGCCGTCTTTCAGTACAGCATAGCCATGACGGGGAATGGCGCGGTCTTGCAATTCGATGCCTACCACCCGTTGCTTCACGCCCTCGGCTTTTTGCTTCACAATAGCGTCCTTGCCGATGAATTCTTCCTTGTCAAGTTTGCAGAACATACTGAGACCGGCCATGACGGGTGAAATCTCTGCCGACAACTCGTCGCCGTACAAAGGCAGACCAACCTCGAAACGCAGGGTGTCGCGACATCCCAGTCCACAGGGCTTGCACCTTCCGCTGGCCATCAGTTCGTCCCAGCAACGGCGGATAAATTCATGCGAACCGTAAATCTCAAAGCCGTCCTCGCCGGTGTAACCCGTGCGGCTCACGACGATGGTCTCACCGTCAATGTCAAGATACTTAGCCGTATAGAACACCAGTTCTTTACAGGGAATGCCAAGCACCTCCTCAGTCACTGCCTCTGACTCGGGACCTTGCACCGCCACTTGACCATAGTAGTCAGAGCAATGCTTCAACTCGATGTCGAAACCCTGAGTGTGCTCTTCCATCCAAGCCACGTCCTTGTCGATGTTGGCGGCGTTGATAACCAGAAAATAGTCGTTTTCGCCCATCTTATACACCAGCAGGTCATCCACCGTGCCGCCGTCCTCGTAAAGCATCATGCCGTAAAACACTTTGCCGTCCTCGGCACCTGTCACGTCGTTGGTGAAGATGTGGTTCACATATTTCTCCGCATCGCGGCCACGGACGGTCACCTCGCCCATGTGAGACACGTCGAACACGCCGCAGGCTTGTCGCACGGCGTTGTGTTCGTCGATAATCGTTGAATACTGTATGGGCATGTCGAAACCGCCGAACGGCTGTATCAACGCGCCCAATTCCACGTGTTTGTCATAGAGACAGGTTCTTTTGTTTTCCATATTGTTGAAGGTTGAATATCAGGTTGATAAACGGTTCTTTTTCTAAATGAAGTATCAGGTCGTCAATGCGGGACGGAAGGGCGGCACGAAATGCCTCAGGGGTCATTTCTGTTCCTCTCAGCTGGCGGATGATGCCTGCGTCAATGTCGCCTGTTTGGAAGTAGTCGCCCATGATGTTCATCGATTGCAGACGGTTGTTCTTCACTTCCATGCGTATCTCAAACTCACCTGCGCCTTCGATGCGTCCTCGCCGCACCACCGTATATCCGGGATTTCGGCCGTAGATGAATTCGTCGGTCAGGTATTCTTGCTCTATGGCTTCTATCGCAGCAACATCCGTCGCGTTCAGTGTCAACTCTCCGTTGCAGAGTTGTTGGCGGATGGAAGATATCACTTCGACCAGACCTATATTGACATAATCTTTCAGCAGTGCGATATGCTGGCGCACGCTTTCTACGCCTTTGCTCTTCAGTTTGTCGTCAGATGGCGTAAGTGCACCTGTCATATGAGCCATGTTGGTGTCGTATAGCAGGGTGCCATGTACGATACTCCTGCCGGGGATATGGTAAAAGGCATTGCCCGACACTTTTTTGCCGTCTATCTGTATGTCATTGCGTCCCGTGGCTCGTGCTTCGACGCCTAAGCGAAACAGCACCAGCGCCACCATGTTGATATAACGGTTGAATGTGAAGTTCACATTTTCGTCGTGTGTGATGTATGAGAGCATCACATTGCCCGTGTCGGCATACACACAGCCTCCGCCGCTCTTCCTGCGATACATCTTGATGCCGTTAGCCCGACAATAGGCGATGTTGACCTCCGCTTCGATCAGTTGATTGCGGCCGAAGATAACCGAGGGTTCCACCTGCCACATGAAAAACAGGTCGTCATCTTCCTTGATATGACGGGCCGCATATTCTTCCATCGCAAGGTAAAAACTCAACCGGCGTGTCTTTTCTTCTGGAAGCGCAATGTATTTCATAGCCAATATCCCTCCTGGCTCTTAGTCCCTTTCGTCTCTTCCCTTGTGAGCGGTGATTTGCCGCATCTCGTTACCGCCTCTTTTCCCCGTTTGCAAATTTACTCAAAAATCCTCATCCCACCAACCTTTTCCAGTGAAAAAATACCCCTATTTCAAAATAAATTTCGGGCCGTTTCAGATTGTTTCTGAAACGGCCCGATTGCTATTATTCTTTAAGCAAAAACGCCTTAAAATCTTCAAATTCTTTGCTCAAGGGGACGCTTTGTTTCTCGCCTTCCATGAATTTCGCCAACCGTTCGGGTATCTCCACGTCGCAGTCGAGGATAGCGTCGGTTTTCTCTTTAAATTTCGCGGGATGGGCGGTCTCGCAGAACACGCCTTTCTCGCCCTCCTGCAATTGTTCTTTCAATGCCTGATAACCGCAGGCGCCATGCGGGTCGAGGATATATCCCGTACTCTCGTGGCACTCGCGCATGGCAGCCATAATCTGCTCGTCGCTGTAGGTCGCTCCACTGATATGGGCGCAAATGCGCTCATGCTCACCGCCGTAGAGGTCAAGCACGCGTGCGAAATTGCTGGGGTCGCCTACATCCATGGCATTGGCCAGTGTTTGTATGCTGGGCTTCGGGTCATACACTCCGCTTTGCAGATACTGGTAGAAGATGTCGTTGGCGTTGTTGGCAGCGATGAAACGCTTAACGGGTAACCCCATCTGCTGTCCGAACAAACCGGCGGTGATATTGCCGAAGTTGCCGCTCGGTACACACACCACAAGATTGGATATGCCATTTTCGTCGAAGGTCAATTCACCTTTTTCCAACATACGGGCGTATGCGTTGAAATAATAGAACGCCTGAGGCACGAAACGTGCCACGTTGATGCTGTTGGCACTCGTCAGACGCATCTTCTCGTTCAGTTCCTTATCCATGAAGGCGTTTTTCACCAACGTCTGACAGTCGTCGAACACGCCGTCTATCTCCAATGCGGTGATATTCTGGCCGAGTGTGGTAAACTGGCTCTCTTGTATCTTGCTCACCTTGTCTTTCGGATAGAGCACATACACATGGATACCTTCCACACCGAGGAATCCGTTGGCCACAGCACTGCCGGTGTCGCCGCTTGTCGCCACCAGCACATTCACACGCTCGCTGCCCTCCATGCGGATGAAGTATTGCAACAGACGCGCCATGAAACGTGCGCCTACATCTTTGAAGGCAAGGGTGGGACCGTGAAACAATTCCAACGACCAAATGTCGTCGGTCACTTTCACTACGGGGCAGTCAAACGACAATGTGTCACGAACGATATCGTAGAGTGCGTCGCCGTCAACGTCCTCACCGAAGAAGGCGGCTGCCACCTGATAGGCGATGTCCTGGAACGACAGTTGCGCGATATCGTCATAAAATGCCTTTGGCAATGTCTTGATGCGCTCGGGCATATACAATCCACGGTCTTCGGCTAAACCTTTCACCACAGCCTTACGTAAAGTGGCCATGGGGGCTTGCTTGTTGGTGCTGTAAAATTCCATCGTTTTTCCCTTTCTGCAATTAGATGTGCAAAGGTAACGCTTTTGTCGAACATATCCAAACAAACCCGTAAAAACATTTTTCGGCTTTCATCACTATCGCTATATGTATATCACCGCACAACAGTATCTTTCCCCCTCTTCCTCATTTTTTATGGAAAAAGCCGAATCTTTTGGCTCTTTTCGTGTTTTTTCATATCTTTGCACACAAATAAAACCACTGGCAAAATGAACATAAAATTCAAAATGCCCAAATTCGGGCGGAAATTAACCAAGGGGACATTCTGGAAAGAACTGTTTTTAACCTTCATTGCCACCACCATTTCCATCATACTCACATTCGGTACGGCTCACCTGATTGAAAATAAACAGAAAAAGAATGCCGGAAGACAGAGCGCCATGATGATTATTCATGATATGGACCAATCTGCGGAAATGATGAGGAAAATGGCAAAAATGGAGGATAATAGTTACGAAGCCTCGAAATATGTTGTCGACCATCTTGACAATATTGATGCCATCTCGATTGATACTTTGGGTATGGTTATTAACTATCTGCTTCGAGGTGAAGGCTTACAGTTCAACGACTCCAAAGAGAAAGTCTTCCATAGCAGCCAGGACTCATGGAAAAACATCGATAATGCCAATTTCATCGACCTCGTGCAGGATTTTTACTATGAGCGGCAACTCTACGAGAAAGAGTTTAACAGTGACATACGGTTCATAGAGCCTATTTCGAGGGAAAAACAATATGAATTGATGCTCAAAGTGCCTAATTATGATATAGTAGGAGGTGCCAATATACTCCTTAAAGACTTGCTTAAAGATGAGAGGGTAATGTTCTTCTTGCTTTACTCGTCTGCCCGGTCAAGGGCTTATTTGGCATTGGCCGACGAATGGAAAATGATGAGCGATAAAGGGAAGTTTATCATGGGAATAACCGACGAGGAACTCAATCATTATCTCGAGATGAACAGACACTCGGGAAAACTCATCAAAGAACGTCAACTGATTGGAAAATGGGAGAACAAATCTGAGAACCGACAATTTGAGGTGGATTTTTTGAAAGATCACACATTTGTCTCTCATAATCAATATTTTATCAACAATCCTTTCTATTCGGGGCATGTCATCACCTCGAACACGATGAAAGGCACATGGGAGTTTGTGGGAGATTCGCTGGTCAGAACGTATGACAACTATCTGGAATATGATATTGACGACAGCCAGATTACTTATACGCCGGAAATGAAAGACTCTGTCAAGAGTTATATAGCAAATAGTAAAAAAATGGCATCGAGCATCACAAATGACTTCAAACAAAAGAATAATAAAGTCATACAGACGGCTGCTGTCTATCTTGACATTACTGGCGAGAAAATTGAAATCAATCTCAGCCATGCGGATGAAATCATGGATGCCACAACGATGTATATGGTCAGGGCGAAATAATCCTTGACGAAAATGCCCATTCCCCGTCTATTTAAGCGGATTCCCACCCTTATTGAATCCCCATCAACGTCTCCATCAATTCGCGGAGACGTAGTAAGCCGTAACCTCCGCTCACACAACTTACCTCGTCGTATGCTGTCACATCGTCGGGCTTGATGCCTCGGTGCCATATCAGGAACGGCACGGGTTCACTCACGTGGATGCGCATCTCTACGGGTGTGGGATGGTCGGGCAAAACGGTGATGCACACAGGCTCATCCCATGTTTTCACCTCTTCATAGATGGGGCCTACCATGCGGCTGTCTAAATTCTCGATAGTCCGCAGTTTCAAGTCCAAATCTCCGTCATGACCGGCTTCGTCACTCGCTTCCACATGCACGAACACGAAGTCCTGTCGGCGCAGTGCGTCGATTGTTGCTGCCGCTTTACCCTCGTAATTGGTGTCGAACAATCCTGTCGCTCCCTCCACCTCGATGATGTCAAGGCCAGCATAATGGCCGATGCCGCGTATCAAATCCACGGCGGAGATGACCGAACCGCTCTTTACCTGCGGGAACTGCTCTTGCAAGGTCTGCATCTCAGGACGGTAACCGCCGCTCCACGGCCAGATAGAGTTGGCTTGCCGTTCGCCTCTTGATTTGCGCTCCAAGTTATAAGGATGTTTGACCAACAGTTCCTGAGAGCGGACAATCAAGTCGTTAATCAAATCTGCGGTCTCTGCAGCGGTCATACGTCCGGGTTCTATCGGGGCGTTCTCCTCAGGCTTTACCAGCAATGGGCGCCATTCCTCGTTGGGATGGTCGTGGGGTGGGGAACACACGATGTGTTTGCTGCCGCCGCGTATCACTAACAGATGCCGGTATTGGATTCCTGTGATAAATTGCACACGTTCATCACCTAAATGCTCGTTCAAGTATCGGATGAGCAAATCAGCGTCAACCGTCTGAAGATTACCGCCATTATGTGTGATAATGCGACCATTTTCGAGGGTGATGATATTGCAACGGATAGCCATGTCGTCGGGGCGCATCTCGTAACCGATGGAGGCGGCCTCCAACGGACCGCGACCCTCATATATTTTGTTCAAGTCATAACCCAAAATAGCCGTGTTGGCTACCTCCGAACCTGGAGGAAAACCCTCGGGAACAGTCATCAACCGTCCTGTTTTTCCTTCCTTTGCCAACAAATCCATGTAGGGCGTGTTTGCATATTGCAGCAACGTCTTTCCACCCAAACGCTCCACGGCATGGTCGGCCATCCCGTCGCCTAATATAATGATGTGCTTCATAAACAGTAAAATGAATGCCCTCCTTCTTGTCTTTGAACGTCCCCTCTTTCTTTCTCGTTATTTGAATGCCCACTCTTTCTTGTATACTGCAATCTATCGCAGCCTCTCATTTTCCATTCTCACCTCTTGCCTCTCACCTCATGCCCCTTGCTCCTTGCCCCTTGTCCCTACTTACACATTCGCCACCGACATGATATTTGCGAACACGCCTGCAGCGGTCACGCTCGCGCCCGCGCCATAGCCTTGTATCTGCATCGGGTATTCCTTATAGCGCTCAGTGGTCAGCATCACGATATTGTTCGAACCTTCCAAGTTGTAGAAGGGATGTCCTTGCTCCACTTCCTGAAGGGATACAGAGGCTTTGCCCATTTCCATCTTAGCCACAAAGCGCCAACGCTTGCCTTCCTTCTCCAACAATGCACGGCGTGATTCGAAGTCGGCGTCAACCTCGGGCAGATGCTCCCAGAACTCTTCTACGCTGCCGTCAAACAAATGGTCGGGCACAAACAGGTGTTTTTCCACGTCGTCCTGCTCTATCTTATAACCGGCCTCACGTGTCAGAATCACCAGTTTCCTGACCACATCGGTTCCGCTCAGGTCTATACGCGGGTCAGGTTCGGCATAACCTTGTTCACGTGCGCGTCTGACTGTCTCAGAGAAAGGCACATCGGCTGCTATCTCATTGAAAATGAAGTTCAATGTGCCGCTCAACACCGCTTCTATCTTGAGGATATGGTCGCCTGAGTTGCGTAGGTCGTTGATGGTGCCTATAATAGGCAGACCGGCTCCCACGTTAGTCTCGAAACGGTATTTCACTCCGCGCGACAAAGCAGTCTGCTTCAACCGCATATATTGCTCGTAATCCGACGAGGCGGCTATCTTGTTTGCGGCGATGATATTGATGTTATGCTCCAAAAATGTCTGATACAGGCTTGCCACTTCTTTGCTGGCGGTGCAATCTACAAACACGCTGTTGAAGATGTTCATACCCAGAATCTCATCACGAAGATGTGTCGCGTTGCTCGGTGCGGAGGCTTTCAGTTGTTCGCGGTAATTGTCTAAGTCAATGCCGTCGCGGTCGAAGATGGCATTCTTCGAACTGGCTATGCCTACTACGTTTAGTTTCAGACGGTTACGCTCTTTCAACTCCTCGTATTGCAAACGTATCTGCTCCAGCAGTTTGCCGCCCACGGTGCCGGTTCCGCACACAAACAGGTTCAGCACTTTATATTCTGACAGGAAGAACGAGTCGTGGAGCACGTTCAACGATTTCCGCAGGAATCGTGATTCCACCACGAACGAGATGTTTGTCTCGCTCGCTCCCTGTGCACAGGCAATGACGCTGATACCGCTGCGGCCCAAAGTTCCGAATAGTTTGCCCGCTATGCCGGGCGTGTGCTTCATGTTCTCACCCACGATGGCGATGGTGGCAAGGCCGCTCTCCGCATTCATGGGAAACATCGCGCCGGTCAGAATTTCTTTGGCAAACTCATTGTTCAGCACATTCACTGCCGACAGGGCGTCCTCGTCTCTCACACCGATACTCGTAGAGTTCTCTGAGGATGCTTGCGACACCATGAACACGGATATGCCGTTGTCAGCCAACGCGGTGAAGATGCGGCGGTTCACACCAATCACACCCACCATCGACAGACCCGTCACCGTGATTAATGTCGTTCCCTTGATGCTCGAAATACCCTTGATGGGCTTGCGGTCGTTCTCTACTTTCTCCTTGATGACCGTGCCGGGCGATGACGGATTGAACGTGTTTTTAACCTTAATGGGGATGTTTTTGATACAGACGGGATAGATGGTCGGGGGATAGATGACTTTCGCACCGAAGTTGCACAATTCCATCGCCTCGATATAACTCAGTTCGTTGATGGTGTAGGCTGATTTGATCACTTTCGGGTCGGCGGTCATAAAACCGTCAACGTCGGTCCAAATCTCCAGTACCTCGGCATCGAGTGCGGCGGCGATAATCGCAGCGGTATAGTCGCTGCCGCCACGGCCCAGATTGCTGATTTCCCCGCTGTCGCGGTCGCGGCTGATGAAACCCGGAACAAGCGATATCTTTGGCATCTCGGAAAAGGCCTCTTTTACCAGACGGTTGGTCAAATCACTGTCCAACACGTGCTTGCCGTTCTTGCGTTCTGTTTTGATGAAATCGCGCGCGTCAAACCATTTCGCGCCTTTCACCAACGTGGCTACTATCTTGCTGCTCAGACGCTCGCCATAACTCACTATCGCATCCAGCGTCTTCTCACTCAGGTCATGAACGAGATACACACCGAAAAAGATGCTTTTCAACTGGTCGAAAAGCGAATCTACACTGCGGAATAAGTCTTCACGTTTTTGGGGGTCGGTGATGATGGTGTCTATCATTTGATAATGGCGAAGGACCATTGACTCAAATTCTTCTTTGTATCGTTCATCACCTGATACCGCCATCTGAGAGGTGGATATCAACTTGTCTGTTATACCTCCAAGGGCACTCACTACCACTACTACGGGCTGATGCTTGGCTTCAGTCTCAACAATTCGTTTCAAGCACTGGATGCTCTTCACGGAACCAACGGATGTTCCGCCAAATTTTAATACTTTCATTGTTATTTTTATGTGCATTGGTACCCCTTCACAACAGGGGATTCTGCCAATTATGTTTTTTACGGGTGCAAAAGTACGATTTAGCGAGCGAAAAACCAAAACTTTTTTGGGTTTTTCCGAGCGTGAGTACTTTCGGCGAAGCCAAAACTACGATTTAGCGAGCGAAAAACCAAATTTATTTGAGTTTTTCCGAGCGTGAGTACTTTCGGCGAAGCCAAAACTACGATTTAGCAGACGATTCTGAGCACTTTTATTGATGTTAAAAGACACGACTAAAATCGGCTGAAAAACCAAATTTATATCAAAAATACAACCCGATTTCGCAAAAAAACGGAAAAATCTTCGATGTATCACAATTTTTTGCTAACTTTGGGCGTAATTTCTAAAAAAAGACAACGTGAGATACAAAATATCATTTCTTCTCTTATTTCTCATGCCCTTCACGGTCATGGCGCAGAAAATCTCTCTGGGTTCGCTCGTCACAAAAGAAGGTAACCAATATCAAGGTGAAATTGTGGCGGGCAAGGCTCATGGGAAGGGTGTCATGAATTTTAAAAACGGCGACATGTACGAAGGCGATTTCATCAAAGGGAAGCGCCAGGGGCATGGCATCTATGTGTTTGCCGACGGCGAGCGGTATGAGGGACAATGGCAGAACAACCAGCGCCACGGACAAGGCACCTTCTACTTCCTCAACAACAACAAATACGAGGGCATGTGGTATCGCGACCAACAGCACGGGAAAGGCACTATGTATTATTTCAATGGTGACCGATACGAAGGTGGATGGTATCGCGACAAGCGCGAAGGGCAGGGGAGATACACCTTTGCCACCGGACAGTATTATGAGGGTGCATGGAAAAACGACATGAAAAACGGCCAGGGATATTTCGACTGGGCCGACGGCTCCTCCTATCGCGGTAATTGGGAAAACAACGAGCGTTCAGGACAGGGCCTCTATGTCTATGCCTCCGGCGATATTTATAACGGTGCATGGATCCACGATTTGCAAAACGGAAAAGGAAAATACACGTTCCAGAACGGTGACGAGTACAACGGCTCATACGTCAGGGGAGAGAGAACGGGCGAGGGTATCATCCGTTTCGCCAATGGAGATGTTTATAACGGACATTTCAATCATGGCGACCGCTCGGGCATGGGCACGTTCACCTGGAGCAATGGTGATATCTACGTCGGCAACTGGGCCAATGACAAACAGCATGGAAGAGGAAAACTGACCAAGAAAAATGGCGACATCTTCGACGGGGAGTTCCGCAACGGACAGCCCGACGGCACGATTGTCTTCCATGGTCATGATGGCACCCGCTTCCGTGGTACATATAAAAAAGGAGTACGAAACGGCGACGCTATCGAGGAGACAAAAGACGGCAAACGCTTTGAAGGCTCCTACAAAAACGGTGAGCGCGACGGAAAATTCGTGGAAAAAGACCGCAACGGACAAATCATCGCTCGAGGCACATACGAAAACGGACGGAGAATAGACCAATAGTCATCCTTCCCGTTACTTTCGAAATTTCAAACCTCAAATCTCAAACCTAAAAATGATTCTCGACACCATCACCAATTTCGAAAAGTACATCACCCTCAACCCCCTCTTCCGTGAAGTGGCCGCATTCCTTCAGGAAAATGACCTCAACCAGATGGAAGAAGGAATACATGAAATAATGGGGAAAGACCTCTTTGTCAATATCACCACGGCAAGTGGTCGAACTGCTGATGAGGCGGTGCTCGAGACTCACCGAGTCATGATTGACATACAGATGCCGTTATCTGTCGAAGAGACGTACGGCTACACCCCGGCCGAGGATTTGCCTCCGGCGTCCTATGACGAGGAAAAAGACCTCACGCTTATTCCTGGAGTCGCTCCGCAGAGTTATGTCACTTGCCGCCCCGGCATGTTTGTCGTTTTCTTCCCCCAAGACGGACACGCGCCCTGCATCGCTGCTGAAAATATCAAAAAAGCAATCTTCAAAGTAAAAGCATAATATTATGGCAGACGTAAAAAAAACAACCAGAAAACCCAGAGTGAGAGCACCCAAGCACATCGGATTGGTTCAAAATGACGGCTATCTCGAACCCTTCGAGGCGGCGATTCAAGGTCGTCACGACCATGCGCTCTGGATGATTAACCAGTTGACACGCAACGGAAAAACCACCCTCACTGATTTCGCTTCCGGATATGACTTCTACGGACTCCATAAGACCGCACGCGGATGGGTATTCCGCGAGTGGGCGCCCACTGCCACAGAGATTTATCTCGTGGGTGATTTCAACGACTGGAAAGAGACCGACAGATATAAGGCTAAAAGAATACCGGGTACCGGCAACTGGGAACTGAAACTCTCCGAGAAGGCTGTCAAGCATGGCGACCTTTACAAGATGCACGTTCATTGGGACGGCGGCGAGGGGGAGCGTATTCCCGCATGGGCACAAAGAGTAGTGCAAGACGAGGACACCAAGATTTTCTCCGCTCAGGTCTGGAATCCGGAACCCTATCAGTGGAAGAAAAAGACATTCAAACCCAATGTCAACCCGTTGCTCATCTATGAATGCCATATTGGTATGGGACAGGATGCGGAGAAAGTGGGCTCATATACCGAGTTCCGCGACAATGTGCTCCCCCGTGTCATCAAAGACGGCTACAACTGCATACAGATCATGGCCATTCAGGAGCATCCCTACTACGGCTCCTTCGGTTATCATGTCAGTTCGTTTTTTGCCGCTTCAAGCCGTTTCGGTACTCCCGAGGAATTGAAATCGCTCATCGACACCGCGCACCAGAACGGCATTGCCGTCATCATGGATATTGTCCACTCGCATGCTGTGAAAAACGAGGTCGAGGGATTGGGCAATCTCGCAGGTGACCCCAACCAGTTCTTCTATCCCGGCGAGAAACATGAGCATCCCGCTTGGGATTCGCTTTGTTTCGACTATGGCAAGGACGATGTCATCCATTTCCTACTCTCCAACTGCAAATACTGGCTCAATGAGTTCCATTTCGACGGTTTCCGCTTCGATGGTGTCACGTCGATGTTATACTACAGCCACGGACTGGGTGAGGCGTTCTGCGATTACGGTGACTATTTCAACGGCCATCAGGACGACAACGCCATCTGCTATCTCACACTGGCCAACAAACTCATTCACGAGGTTAATCCTCATGCCATCACCATCGCCGAAGAGGTGAGCGGTATGCCCGGACTGGCTGCCAAATTCGAGGATGGTGGCTACGGCTTCGACTATCGCATGGCCATGAACATCCCCGACTATTGGATTAAGACCATCAAGGAGGTAAGTGATGAGAACTGGAAACCGAGCAGCATCTTCTGGGAGGTGAAAAACCGGCGCAGCGACGAGAAGACCATCAGTTACTGCGAGAGCCACGACCAGGCGCTCGTGGGCGACAAGACCATCATCTTCCGTCTCATCGACGCCGATATGTACTGGCATTTCAAGAAAGGCGATGAAAACGAGATGGCTCACCGCGGCATCGCGCTACATAAGATGATACGTCTCGTCACCGCCGCGGCCATCAATGGCGGTTACCTCAACTTCATGGGCAATGAGTTCGGACATCCCGAATGGATTGACTTTCCGCGAGAGGGCAACGGATGGAGTTATAAATATGCGCGCCGTCAGTGGAACCTCGTCGATAACAAAGAGTTGTGCTATCACTGGTTGGGCGACTTCGACCGTGAGATGCTCTCTGTCATCAAGAGTCAGAAGAATTTCCAGAAGACACCTGTGCAGGAGATATGGCACAACGATGGTGACCAGGTGCTCGCGTTTATGCGCGGCGACCTCGTCTTCGTATTCAATTTCAGCCCCACACGCTCCTTCACCGACTACGGCTTCCTGGTACCCACGGGCAGTTACGATGTGGTGCTTAATACCGACTCGAAAGACTTCGGTGGCAACGGCTTCGCCGACGACAGTGTTACCCACCTCACCAACTACGACCCGCTTTACGTCAATGACCACAAAGAGTGGCTCAAACTCTACATCCCCGCACGTTCAGCCGTCGTATTGAGAAAGAATTAATTCTTTTCCAGTTAGTCGCCTTGGCGAGAACAAACGGCCTACGTGTGAGGCGGAAGTCTATTTTTACAAATTAATAACAACTCATTCAAGAGTTTCGCATGAGATACTGTCAGATTTGAAATAATTTGATAGATTTCTGCCACGAAGTGGCACTGAAATTGACATTAACAAAAGAATCGTCCCTTGTACGGAGGCATTTGATGCCTTCACTCATCACATGCAAAACGACCGTATCATCAACAGACTATATAAACCGGTGCACTGGATGTGCGCCGGTCTTTTCTGCTTGTTCACGTTTTGCTATATTTATTTCTATCAGTCGGATATCCTTGCGCTGGGGCAGCATGTGTTGTCTGAAGGACAGACGCATTTCAACCGTTCCGTCGGGGCGGTGCTGCTCACCATCGCGTTATACCTTATTCATATACCCGTCCGACAACTCACGCAACTCAAAAAAAGGGCTTATGCGCTCAATTACTTCCCGCCGCTGCTCATACTCACCGTCATCACCGATGTGAGCCCTACCATCGACGAGCATTTCTCCTTCGGCGCGTGGCTATGGGTGTTCCCGTTGCTGTTAGTCGCTTTTGGGTTCGCTGCCAGATTTCTCTATCTCTTGCAGCCCTACGAGGAAGATTATGTCGGCATACCGTTCGTCTCCCGGCCCGCATGGATCAATGTGGCCACCTTGCTCGTGATGTTCATCCTCACGGGTTGGGTCAGCAATCACAATGATGTGTTCCATTATCGCATGCGCATGGAGACGCTCCTCGAACAGGGCCGTTTCGATGATGCGTTGAATGTGGCGGCGCACATAGAGAACACTGATGCCAATCTCGATTTCTTGCGTGCCGCGGCACTCGCGAAGAAAAAACAGTTGGGCGAACGGCTCTTTGACTACCATCTCTCGGGTTCGTCTGACGCCATGACTTTCGACGGAAAGAACATCAAGACGCTACAGATTCCCGACAGCGTCGTCAAGATGCACATCACCAAGGGCATGCAGGCCGACATGCGCCTCGCCACTCATCTCCTTGACCGACGCCTCGACCTGTTTGCCAAGAGTGTCGGCGCGCTTTATAACGACTCCACCATGCCTCCTTATTATCGTGAGGCCATGGCTCTCTATCGCCTGGAAAACCATATCACGCCTACTACCAGCATGGATTCCGTTGCCCTCGAGCGTGCCCGTATCTACAAGCAGTATATGGACGGCGCCACAGGTTCTCCCCGCCAACTCGAAAACTTCGCCCGCCACTCACTCCCCCACACCTATTTCTATTATTATCACTATCACCCCTCCAAACAGTGATTTCCCCAACGCCCCCTCCTTGACCCTCCCAAGGGAAGGCATGATTGTACTCTCAACTCTTAACCATATAAACAACGAATTTCACGAACGAAACGAATTGAAGCAATGCAGAAGCAAATACTAAATCATTCGTTTAATTCGCGAAATTCGTAGTCCGCAAATTCGTAGTCTCGTAAAATTCGTGTTTTATTTCGCGGGCAATCCCAGTTTCTCGCGGACGTAGGCCAGTGCCTTCACCCAGTCGGTGTCCAAAGAGAACTGAGTCAGGAATCGGTTGTCATTACAGTAACTCTGTGTGAATTCCGTGTCGGGGTCGTTGAAGCGCGGGAACAGGATGCTGGCCTCTTTGAACAGCAACAGGATGTTGCGGCGGTCCTTCTCCTTCTCAGCACGGGTCAGACGGGTCTGGAAGATATGGACATAGTTGTAAAGAGCGATGGCCTGATTGTCAATCTCGCTCCATACAGCGTCGGGCACTTCAATCTTTTTCAGGTCGAAATTGCCGTCGGTATTCTCGGGGAACTGCTCCATCAGTGCCTTGCCGGCCCAATATCTGATGGCGTTGCTCTTGAACTTGGCTATCTTGCGCACCTCTATCGATTTGCGAGCGTCGTTGGCCACAGAGTCCGACATGTTGATGATTTCCTTGTAGATGTCTTGTGCTACAGCACTGGTCAGTCCGGCAAACAGCAGCATGACCGCAAATAATACTTTTTTCATCTTTATTGCTATGTGATTTGTTATTGTTCTTTTTTGATAACTGCTCTTTTTCTTTTTTATTGTATGTAAGGCATCTCCGTCCGCGCTAATGACGGGAAAAATAGCCGTACCTTATAATGATTGCTGCAAAGATAAAGAAAAAATATTCATATATGATAAAAAAACTCTTTCTTTTTTGTTTATTCCCCTCATTTTCAGCGCAAGACACTGTCTAAGACGTCCCGTCACACGATACAGGGCCTATAACCGCTTTATATCACTCACTTCTTACCTCTAACCTCTAATTGAATCCTGTGGGTGATACATGCCGGCAACTCCTCTTCGTAATGCGTCACCATCATCAGCGTTTTGTTCTTGCGTCGGCAGAACGTCTCGATGATGTCTTTCACCATCCTGCGTCGGCGGTCGTCCAGTCCGTGCAGCGGCTCGTCTAATATCAGCAACTCGGGGTCTTTGACAAATGCCCGTGCCAAGAGCACCAACCGCTGTTCGCCACTCGAGAGCGACAGGAAGTTGCGGTCTTCCATCCCGTCCAATCCGAAGATGTGCATCCATTGCCTGCAAATATCGTAATCATCACCGCTCGGCTTGACATACAGTCCCACGGAGTCTTTCAACCCGCTGGCCACAATACGGATGGCGGGCAGATTTTTCTTATAGGCGCGGTGCATCTCGGGCGACACATAGCCGATGTGTTTCTTGATGTCCCAGATGGTCTCACCACTGCCGCGCTGATGACCGAACAAGGTGATGTCGCAGGCATAACCCTGCGGATTGTCGGCGCAGACGAGACTCAACAAGGTTGATTTTCCGCTGCCGTTGGCTCCGCTTAACGCCCACCGCTCGCCATTCCTGACAGTCCAGTTCAGGTCTTTTAATATCGTGCGGTTGCCGTAACGGATGCTCACGTTGTGCATCTTAACCACCTCTTCCGCCGCGTAATCATCACTGCGCTCGGGCAATGACAATATCTGCTGTTCACGTTCGGCGTCCAACACATGGAGGGGCAGGGGAGGGCGTCTCTCCATATACGCCGCGATGGGTGTCTTCTCACCGGCAACCATGTCCTTCACCTCTATCACATGCGTGATGATATTGGGCATGTCGTCTTGTTTCGCCAATATGAGTATCAATTGGAGCGGGCGGTCGTTAATCAGTGTGCGGAGCAATATGCGCAACTGTTCCCGAGTGTCTGCGTCCAGTCCGATAAAAGGGTTGTCCAATATCAGGATGCGAGGTTCGCTGAACAGTGCACATGTCAGTTGGAATTTCCGCAATTCACCGCTCGAAAGCAGGATGATATACTGGTCTAACAGCGGCTCCAAGCCAAACAACGCATACAGGTGGCTTTGCATCTTGCGCCGTTCCTCCGTATCAGCGCCGGTCTGCATAAAGGCGCTTTCCAACAACTGCCCTACGGTAGGGGTGCTCTCGTCTATGTCGTGCTGGTTCCAACGCTGTTGCAAATAATAGGCGTGGTCGTTGTCGACGCCATAACAGTCACGGAATGTGATGTATCTGATGTTGTCGGCCGCCAGCGTTTTGGTGCTCGGACGGAAGTCGTACTCCACATCGTTCATCAACAGTGGATGCCGTCCGATGAGTATGTCGGTCAACATGGTCTTGCCGCTGCCGTTCTCACCCACAATTGCAATGTGTTCGCCATCGCAGATGTCGAAGTCAACAGGGGCATTCATCCGCCACTGAGGCATACGGGTTACCCCTCCGCAGATGTGGATGGTCTTTTGCATAGACGGTCTTGGTTCTTGTTCACAAAGTCTTTCCAACCACGGTAACTGGCCAGCGATGCGGGTTTGCCCATCTGCATGAAATGACAATAGGCGGCTCCCAGTGCGTCGGTGGCATCCAAAAACTGTGGCAATTCTTCAGCATTTAGTTTCAACAGGCGTGTCAGCATGCCTGCCACTTGTTCCTTTGATGCCTGACCGTTGCCCGTGATGGCCATCTTGATTTTCAGCGGGGCGTATTCATGTATGGGGATGTCGCGCTGAATGGCTGCCGCGATGGCAACGCCCTGCGCACGGCCTAATTTCAGCATCGACTGCACGTTCTTCCCGAAAAAAGGTGCCTCGATGGCCATCTCGTCGGGCAGAAACGAATCGATGATGCCGGTCACCCGTTCGAAGATATGCCCCAGACGGAGATACGGGTCGGTCATCTTGCGGAGGTCGATGACGCCCATTGAAACCATCTCGGCCTTGTTCCCTTCAACGCGTATCACCCCGTAACCCATCACATTGGTGCCGGGGTCGATGCCTAATATGATTTTCTCAGCCTTGTTCATCGGTCCATATAGGGGTTCATGCGCAGTTCGTCGCCGATGGTCGTCATCGGACCATGGCCGCTATATACGGTTGTCTCGTCGGGCAACTGGGCCAGCATGCGCAGGCTTTGGATGATTTGAAGCATACTGCCGCCCTCGAAATCGGTGCGCCCGATGCTGCAGTGAAACAGCGTGTCGCCGGAAAACAGCACATGTTCTTCTTCGTCGTAGAAACAGACACTTCCTCGCGAGTGACCAGGGGTGGCAATGACCTTCCATGTGTGAGTGCCAAAGGTCACAGGCTCTTCCTCGCTCAGTATCTTTCCTATTCGCGGCATCTCGTAGTTCAATTGCATGCCGTAGAATGATTCTGCCTGGCGTTCCAAGTGACGCAACATTTTCGCGTCGCCCTCGCTCACTTCCGGAGCCAGCGCAAAGGTCTCGTAGATGGTGTTGTTGCCGAAATTGTGGTCTAAATGACCGTGTGTGCACAACAGGTGTTTCAGTTGCAAACTGTTACCTTGGATATAATCCACGATAGCACGGCGCTCTTCTTCGTAAAAGGCTCCGCAGTCAATAATGACACATTCGCCCGTCTCGTCACTGACCACATAGCAGTTCTCCTGCAACATGTTGCACACAAAAGTCCTTATCTTCAACATAATAATATTCTATTTTACTGATTATATCCTCCAACCTCACACCTCTCACCCTTTGCTCCGTTCTCCCTCCCTTTGGGAGGGTAGGGGTGGGTATTGTGGAAATTAAACTCCCACATATATCAGGTATTTCTCCTTAAACCATTCTTCATCAAAAAAAGTGCTGATAGGTATCACCTCGGCTGTGCGGCGGAAGGGTTGTATCTCGCTTTCCACGTTTCCTCCCTTCAGACAGATGACACCGTTCATCATCGCGTTCTTTTGTTCCTTTGAGATGTTTTTCTTCACTATTTTCATCAAGTCGGGTAGGGGCATCACCGCTCGGCTGACAACAAAGTCGTATTTGCCTTTCTCTTCTTCACCGCGCAGATGCACGGCTTCCACATTCTTCAGCCCGATGGCGTTCGCCACTTCTGTCGCTACACGTATTTTCTTCCCCGTGCCGTCTATCAGGCGAAAACGGGTCTCAGGAAAAAGAATGGCAAGCGGGATGCCGGGAAATCCGCCACCCGTGCCGAAGTCCAGCACGGAAGTGCCGGAACGGAAATGGATGGCCTTGCCGATGCTCAACGAGTGAAGCACATGATGCTCGTACAAGTTGTCAATGTCTTTGCGTGAAATCACGTTGATTTTCTCGTTCCAGTCATGATACAGCGCATACAGCATCGACAACTGCCGTTGCTGTACTTCGCTCAATCCCTGAAAATATTTTAATATCTGTTCCAAACCCAATTTGTATTTTTTGTAATTCGTATTTCCTATTTCGTAATTCTCACCTCTCCTTTTTCTCTCACCGTGATTTCTCCCGGCACATAGATAAAGGTCACACCCTCATCACTGATAAGGTAATTTTCCGGCGCATAGAAATCCGTATGCACGAAATAACCCTGTTCGCGTAGGGCGATGGTGTCGCTCAATGACAAGTCTTTCGCCAACTGCCGGGCAAGGTCTTTGCCAAGTTCATCCAATTCTTCAGCGTCGTACAGATTCCACAGATGAATCGTCTGCCCGGTCTCCGCGTCGATGTTCAATACCAGCGTGAAAACCGTTTCTTCTGCTCCAGCCTTGTTTGTGATATGGGCGATGTAGTTGACGATGCCATCCTTCTCTATCCTGATCTCCGTGTCGACAGAGTAAGACAGGGTGGCTGTCCCCTCGGTCGGTTCTTCCTCATACACTTTTCCGTAGAACGTACGGTAATCCGTGATATAGCGCTTGATAAAAGAATCGACGGCGGTTCGGGGAGCAATCTTCTCGTTGGTCAGTGACAGATAGTCGGCGGGCAGCACACCACCGCGCAATACACTGTCGTTTATCATCTCGCTGTTTGGACCGATGATGGTCTTCAAGTTCAGGTGAATGATGCATTTAGGTGAGTTGGCGTTTTTGTTCAACGCCACAACAGTATCGACCACGATACTGTCAAACGACAAATCGTAGTCTGCCAAAGTCTTCTTGCCTCCGCAACCAACGAGGAGGAGCATCAGAACAACGATAATACCCGGAAGTTTTCTCATTTCAAGGGTCTAAGTGGGTGCAAATATATACAAAAAACTCGATTTTTAATCCAATGGATTAAGATTTTTCATTATTTTGTGATAATAAGACTCTCCCTGTATTTGTCAGCACAAGAGAATGTGACCGTTATTAGGCTGTGTTCCTCGAAATTTATGTCATCAATCAAATCTGCCCCCACTCTCAATGAGCGAGGGCAGATTCGTATAGTCTGATATTTTCCAACGATAATAATATCCTTAACGATAACTAAGGGTGCTGCCTTCCTAAAGAAGATAGAAGTGTTTTTTAGGGTGTATTACTTCACCTTCCACACATTCAGCACAATGCCCTGGAAATTACCTCCGAATGTGGGCGAACAGACATAGATGGCGTTGTTCAACCAAGCGTATTTGCTGTCGTTTGGCGCCTCAAACTTTGGTGCCGCCTTGAAATAGAACGAAGGTTGACCCTGTTCGTTTTGGCCGGTGCAGATAATGCCTTTGTTGCGGATATGGATATAAACACCGTCATCAGTCTTGATGGAGTAGATGGCTTCGATACTCGTGCGATTGGTCTTCGGGTCAGCCATTTGATAATCTGCTCCGCCGTTCAGGATGGTGCCTTTCAACAACGGACCCTCAAACGTGCCTCCTGTGATAGGGATGACCTGTCGACGGCCTTCAGGTGTTTCGCCTACGCTATAGGCTTCACCTAGTGTCACTTTCAATTGCATGACATACTCTAACTGTGGTGTCTCAATCTGAGGCTGTGGCTGCGTCTGCGCTTTTACGGATGTAAGCGCGGCTGCCAAGATGATTGTTAAAAAGATTTTTTTCATAATAGAATGGTTAATGATGATTTCGCTCGTAATTGATAAAACCCGTCTTACGGAATATATGCACAATGAGGGTGGTGCAAAATTACAATGAATAAGCCGTTTTTCCAAATATTTTATCTGTTTCTATATGCAATCTGCTTGATTGCGCTATTTCGGTTCGCAGTCAAGTGCATCAATCTCCTTTTGCAGCGCCTCAAAAAACAGTCCGATGTGATAACCGTCGATAAAACGATGGTTAGCCGTAAAGGTGATATTAAGTATCTGACGGCCGTCGCGCTCCATGTACTTGCCCCAATTGATGCGGGGAATGGCATCGTCGACATCGTCCAATCCTGGATTGGTGATACAAGTAGTGTCTAAAGTTGGGGCGCAACTGAAATACGCTACATTGGGAATGGCTCCCATACCGCCAAAGAGCGTCGTCTGCTCTTTGATGGCTTTGCTCGTGGCGATAACATACTCTTCCAGTGTTCCGGTAAAGGGCGCCGTGTGATACCGAAACAGTTGCTCTTCCGGCAGTTTGTGGGTAAAGTTCGTATGTATCATGTCATACAACACCACTTCTCCGTCACATATTCTCAAACGGAAATTCTCTATATTGTTCAGCACTTTGGTTGACAAATAGATAAGAGCGAAATAAAACGACAAATGATGCTGTCGTTTATATTCCACCAACCGGGTTACATCCGCGTTCACTGCCACAGCATAGTGGGGCGATTTCATACGTGAGAAATGCTCGAACCACTCACGGCGCTCCCATGTGCTGATATCGATGGTCTGTTTATTCATATAGTGAAGTTTGTCTTCCGTTATGAGGTAATATGTGGTTATTTGCCGCAAAATTAAGGAATAATCATCTAAAAATATACAAGATTCTATATTTTTCGCTATTTTTGTACGCGGAAGTACCAATATATTATCTGTCCCGCAGCATTGGGTAATGGCTCCTCTTAACTCCTCCTTATAACTCCCACATAACTTCCCCTCATAACTTCTCAAACAATAAACGATATGAAAAGATTGATTATTAGTCTTGTGGCAGGTCTTTGCGTTTTGTCGTTGTCTGCTCAAAGTGTGTATGAAAACGAAGTGATTAACAACATTATGGCACGTCGCTCGATTAGGAAATATCTTAACAAACCTGTTCCCCATGAGATGCTTGCCACTGTTGTCAAATGTGGCATCAATGCCCCCAGTGGCATGAACGCCCAGCCTTGGATTATCAGGGTGGTGGAAAACCAGAAACTCATCGATGATGTGACGGAGGTTTTTAAGCAAGAAAACCCGGGACAGGTGCAGCGCGACAAAGACTTCAAAAACATGTTCAGAAATGCACCCAATCTGATTTGTGTGTGTACTCCCGCTAAAGGTGGTGGCGAACTCGATGCAGGATTGTTGGGCGAAAACATGATGCTGGCGGCACAGTCTCTTGGTCTCGGCACTTGTTGCCTTGGCGGACCCGTCAGGTTCCTTTTGTCAAATGAGAAGGCAAAATTCTTCATAGACAGCCTTGATATCCCTGATGATTACCGGCTCAATTACATCATCGCCATCGGATATCCAGACGAAACACCCGACGCAAAACCACGTGATGAGTCCAAGGTGAAATATATCAAATAATTTTACAAACACTCTTGTCTCAGACCTTTCGCTCCGAATGAAAATCATCGTCCTCTCTGACAACCAATCTGATAACCCGCAACTCCTCGCTGAACACGGTTTGTCTGTCTTACTTGAGACTCCTCGCAGTAGGATATTGCTCGACACGGGGGCAAGCGATGTCTTCATGCGAAATGCAAGTTGTTTAGGCATTGACATTACTCATGTCGATGTGGTCTTCATCTCTCATGGCCATAACGACCATGCGGGAGGGTTGCGATATTTCATGAAAATCAATCAGAAGGCAAAGGTCATTGTTTCTCCGGATGCACTCAAAGGTGTGTTTTTTTCCAAGCGCAATCTCCCCCATAGCATCACCCCGCAATGGCCTGATGACCTGCATGATAGGGTGATTGCTGTGGAGAAGACGTATGAGGTGGATGGTGGATTACGGGTTTTGACTCAAATCCCTCAAATCTATCCCTTGCCGAGGGGCAATAAACATCTTTATGTTCAAGATGCAGCAGGCAATCTCGTGCCAGATGATTTCCGGCATGAGTTGGCACTCTATGCTGATGGGTTGTTGTTTACCGGTTGTGCGCATAGTGGTCTGGAGAACATCTTGGCCGCTTGCCCGTGGCCTATACATACCGTGGTAGGGGGATTCCATCTTCTCGACGGTCTCGAGTCGGACGAAGAATTAACCCTTATGGCACAAAGGTTGATTGACCAATACCCCCACACTCAATTCTACACCAGCCATTGCACGGGTTGCCAAGCCTTCCAAACCATGAAACGCGTCATGGGTGAACGGTTACAGGCTTTTTCCTGCGGCATGCAGATTCAATGCTAAATAACGGACATGGCCAGAATCATCAGAAAAGTGACATTAGCGGATATGGCGGCTGTAATGAGTGTGATGGAGGCCGCAAAGGGTATCATGCGCCAGTCGGGTAACCTCTCGCAATGGGGCGACTGTTATCCTTCTGAGGAAGTTATCCTTGCCGACATCGACCGTGATGGTGCTTTTGTCATTGAGGAACAGGGTGGAGTTGTCGCCTATTTTGCGTGCTTGGCATCACCCGAATCCACTTATCATCAGATTTTCGAGGGGCAATGGTTGGATGATACGCTCCCGTATCATGTTATTCACCGGATAGCGAGTGTCCCGCATGCACACCACATCTTCAGCGACATCATGGATTTTTGTTTTGCGATAGATCACAACATCCGTATCGATACTCATCGTGACAACTTCATCATGCGGCACAACATCACCAAGCACGGTTTCACCTATTGCGGCATCATATACCTCGCGTCAGGCGACCCGCGCTTGGCCTATCAAAAACTATCCGCACCGGCACCTTGAGACCTTTCCGGTTTTTCTTTGGTGTATATCTGGAGTCAAGCACTATTATTTCTTGACCCCCTTTATATATTCCTTCTTGCCATCAGCAAAACTTTTGAGAATATACCATTCTTTTGGGATGCAGAAGTTATTCTCAACATCAGCGACAGCGACATAATAGCCTTCTGGGGTAATGCCAAAGAATACACGTGTTGTAAGATGACCTATGTTCTTAGTTCCTTCAAATAATTGGGTAATATAATTGCTTTCAGTGTATTGCATCACCTCTTCTTTCAAATGATATCGATATAGGAATATCTGTTCCGGGTGAATGTCTGTGTATTGTTGTGTGATGTCGTCTATAGATGTGAAGATTGCTTCTGCCAATTCGGTTTTCTCTCGCGGAATAAAATACATGGTTCCTATGGTTTGTCCCGTATTTTTAGGACCACTGTTACCGACAACTTCACCAATCACAAATTCTTGAGAATAGTTACTCTCTATGTCATAATCTGCGCTTTGTGACCATTTGAAATTCCATGATTTAATGTCCTTGTGTTTAAGGATTGGCATGATGTTATCCAGATAGGACTGCCTGTCAAAATAGTGACTTTGTCTGTTAGGAAGAAACACATTCTTATTATATCCTAACGTTCCAAAGCCCCTGACGTGCTTCCCGCACGGTTTCAGACTTGCAGTGAAATCGAAGAACACGGTCTCGGCAGCATCGGGATAAACCATTGAACCATCATCAGCCTTGTATTTCCTGACTGATTCTTTGCTGTTCTTCAGGCAAAGCGAATAGGTGATGGTATCAGTACCATTACTATGAGACTCAAAGTGATAACTCTCTTCTGAGAAATCCATCAATGAGTCAAGGTGATGTCGGACCGTGCCGAAAATTGCGTCAAAGACCTTGCGGTTTCTTTCGTTTGCCGCTTCAATTTCTTCTGGTGTCATATCTTCAAATGAAGTCGTAACACCATCGCAGTCTGTGGAACATAGGAAATCCTTTCCAACAATGCCGTTCTGAACGTATCTTAACACACCGTCGCCATGATTGACTTTTAATTTTGAATCTGTACGTGCTCCTGGCACTATCTTTGAGATGTCTTCCCAAATCTGATCGACTGGTGTCCTTTCTTGTGCCGATACGGCTACTGTCAGCATCGCTGATAATACTATTGTGATAATTCTTTTCATCATTTATAAATCGTTTAATTGATAATTGTTTGACGGGAGTCGATTCATTGAAACTCGTTGAATCACGCGATTGCCTCTTTCACGAAGTGCTTTTGCCTGTTCGGCAAATTGCAAACGTGCGTCTTCATAGGGAAAAATGGCGCTTTCCTCCACTTTTGTAAATTCTTTTGCGCTGTTCCCTGACTCGACAACTTGCTTTGCCACGGTCTTTTCCGATGCTTTTGCAATTCTCTTAGAGACATTCCGATGTTTTACCTTGCGAGTTTGCAGAGGCTTTTCTTCCGTATTTTGTGGTTCTCCCATCTTTGGCTCCACATGAGTCTCAGCCTCCACATGAGTCTTTTCCTCTTTTATTTCTTCCTGAGGTTCTACCTTCGCTATCTTAGGCTGGGTAGAAACTTCTTCTTTTGGAGGAGCGAGGAAAACGATAAGCAATGCTGCAACACAAGCGGCAACCACCCAAGGCCATAGCCTTAAGATGCGAGGCTTTCGTTTGCGCTCGGCCATGATTTGGTCGAAGAGTGCCTCGTCAATATTCAGTTCACCAAGCATCCCGGCAATAATCTTCCAGTCCTTAGGGGCATCCTCACGAGAAACCTCAAGAGCCAGCAACCGTTCCTCCTCGGCTGTCGTATCGCCGTTGAGATATTTCTGTATCAGTATTTCTGTGTCTTTATCTGTCATGTCCTTAACCTTTCTTTAATTTCTGCAAACACTTTCTTTCTCGCGGCAGAGACAATGCTCTTTATCGAAGTCTTCGCTATGTTGGTTTGCTCCGCGATGTCATCGAGTTCAAGACCTTCAATTTGCCTCATTTCAAATAAGCGACGTTCACCCGGTTTCAGATGCTGCACTGCCTTGTTCACGGCTTCATGCAGTTCTCTTGCTTCTAAATCTTCATGGGGTGAAGCGCCCATATCCCTGCCTGGAGGAGTAGTCTCCTCATTTATTTTGCCCGATACAAAGAGGTCGGTTTTTCTTTTCCTCATGATATCCAAGCAACAGTGTTTTGCCACTCTGATGGCAAGGGCATCATGCCGGGCACCGGGTTCCATCCTGTCGATAAACTTAAGAAGAGCCACCAATCCCTCCTGAGCAACATCCTCGGCATCGTCATCGTTTCCGAAGAAACTGCGGCCAACCGAGAACATCAACTCGCGGAGCGTTGGAATGATATGTTCAAATTCTTCTTGCGTCATCTGCAATATAAGCGGATATCACCGTGAAAAGTTAAGTTGGAAAAACACTTATTTTATATTATTTGTGTTCCTTTACACAATTGTGCACAAAAGAATGGGATATCTGCTTGCATTCTTTATATAAAAGCCAAATATAAGTTTTGTCGCACAAACAATTAAATCAAAAATCCGCAAGTTGCTGAATGACAGTATCTTGCGGAGTGGAACCAGTGATCTCGTTGGGACTCGAACCCAAGACCTACTGCTTAGAAGGCAGTTGCTCTATCCAGCTGAGCTACGAGACCTCCAAATCGGCTGCAAAATTACTGCTTTTCATCGGTATCTCCAAATTTTTGTGGAGTTTTCTTCGTCAGCGATAAAAATCAGAATTATTTTGGTTTTTACCTTTATTTACGCTACCTTTGCACTCATGAAACAGGCTATGATTTTTGCTGCCGGATTGGGCACACGTCTCAAACCGCTGACCGACACCATGCCAAAGGCGCTCGTCAGGGTGGGGGAGAAACCCCTTCTGCTGCATGTCATCGACCGACTAAAAGCAGCGGGCGTGGAACGTGTCGTGGTCAATGTGCATCATTTCGCAGATCAAATCATCAACTACCTGAAGACCAATGATTTTTTCGGCCTCGACATACGAATCAGCGACGAGCGTGAGCAGTTGCTCGAGACCGGTGGCGGCATCAAAAAGGCACGTCACCTCTTCGACCCCGACAGTCCAATTCTTATCCATAACGTCGATATCTTCAGTAATGCAGATTTGGAGAGGCTGCTCTCTCCGACTCACCCAAGCGATGCTGCAGCGGCAACTCTACTGGTCAGTCCGAGGCAGACATCTCGTTATCTGCTCTTCAACAGTGACATGAGACTCATGGGGTGGACAAACATCAAAACGGGCGAGGTGAAATCACCTTATAAAGAGGTAATAGCACGTCCGCAAGATTACTATCCTTATGCGTTCTCCGGCATCCACGTCTTCGATCCTCTGCTCTTTCCTTTGATGGACTCATTTCCGGAACGGTTCGGCATCATCGATTTTTACTTGCAAGTGTGCGGCGGTGCGGAGATTTATGGAATTGTGAAAGATGACCTCCAATTATTGGATGTAGGCAAACTCGATTCGCTCGACCAGGCCGAGTCGTTTTTGAACTGTCATCAATCAATCAAATCGTAACCAAAACCGATTTCTCGATATGAAAAATAAGATTCTCTTTTTTATATTGGCTTTATCCTCTATCGCTGTGAAGGCTCAGGATGTGATAAAAGTGGTGCCTCAGTATCAGGTAAACGACACGGCTATTTACCACAACAACGGCGTGAGTAGTATATCGTCAATGGGGGTGAAAACGACCTTGGAATCCGCTATGGATATGACGCTCGTGGTGAAAGAGAAAACTAGCGAGGGATATGTCGTGAAATTGATGATGAGCAATGTGAATGTGGATTCAGACGATAGTAACCCTCTGTCTGAGGTTCTTGCCATGTCCATAAAAATGGTGGAGGGTTGTGACATGGTGCTTGCCCTGGACAAGGAAGGGCGGTTGCAGAGAATCATCAATTATGATGAGGTAAAAGAGGCGCAGTTGGCACAAATCAACAAGTTAATCGACCGTTTTTTCGCTAAATATCCCGAGGTGGGGGATGTCATGAGCAAGCAGACTGTCATGATGACCCAACTCGAAAGCCAAACAACGGAAGAGGAACAACTCAAATCGCTGAAATCAACAGCCAACCTCTTTTCCTTCAATGGTCTGGAACTCTCTTTGGGTGCCGTGAGCGAATATACCAATCCCACCGGAATTCCCATGCAACGGACAGTTACAAAGATGGATGCTAAAGAAAGATACGTGGAAATGACCTCCGAAAGCAAAGCGTCAAAGGAAGATATAAAATTTATGCTCGTTGAGCGGATTAAGGAAAATATGGAAGAAGTGGGTGAGGAGATAATCGAATATATCTCATCTATGGTGGACAGCGGCATGATGAGTTTCGACGTTCAAGAGAATGCCAATGTACGTTTCTTCACCAATGGTTATGTCAAATCGATAGATATCGATAACACTACTCGTACCATGGGACAGGATGTCAATGCGAAGAACACTCTCACATGCATTCATACCAGTTTCTGAACGATTTTACTTTTCAATTATAATATCTTTTTTTCATGCAAAAAATCATCATCCTCGATTTCGGTTCGCAAACCACTCAACTCATCGGCCGCCGTGTGCGTGAGTTGGACACTTTCTGCGAAATCTTACCTTATAATAAATTCCCTAACGATGATCCCGACGTCATCGGTGTCATTCTCAGCGGGTCACCTTATTCCGTGCACGACCCCGAGGCATTCAAGGTTGACCTCAGTCAGTTTGTGGGACGATTGCCAGTGCTTGGCATTTGCTATGGCGCACAATTCATCTCCTACAGCAATGGAGGTAAGGTAGAGAAGACTGACAGTCGTGAGTATGGTCGGGCGCACCTCCAGACCGTTGATACATCAAATCCGCTGTTCCGTGGTTTTGAGCAACATTCACAGGTATGGATGAGCCATGGCGACACCATCACAGCCATTCCCGAAGGATACGAGATCATCGCTTCCACCGCAGACGTGAAGTTTGCCGCCTATGCAAGCAAACCTCAAACCTTAAACCTTAAATCTCAAACCTCAAATCCTAAAGGTGTTTGGGCAGTGCAGTTCCATCCTGAAGTGTTCCATACGCTCCAGGGGTCGCTGCTCCTCAAGAATTTCGTGGTTGACATCTGCGGTTCACGCCAGGATTGGAGTGCCGCCTCGTTTGTCGATACTACGGTGGCGGAATTGAAAGCGCAGTTAGGCGACGACCGCGTCATTCTCGGGCTCTCGGGCGGTGTCGATTCATCGGTGGCTGCGGTGCTTCTCAATCGCGCTATTGGCAGCAACCTTACCTGTATTTTTGTCGATCATGGCATGCTGCGTAAAAATGAGTTCCGCGATGTGATGCGTGATTATCAGGGATTAGGATTGAATGTGGTAGGTGTGGATGCTTCCGAGCGTTTCTTTGCCGACCTCCTAGGTGTGACCGACCCTGAGCAGAAACGTAAAATCATCGGACGTGACTTTATCGAAGTGTTCAATGCTGAGGCCAGAAAAATAGAAGGTGCTAAATGGCTTGCGCAGGGTACCATCTACCCCGACCGCATCGAGTCGCTCAACATCACAGGAAAAGTCATCAAAAGCCACCACAATGTGGGCGGACTGCCGAAAGAGATGCATCTTTCACTCTGCGAACCTCTCAAATGGCTCTTCAAAGACGAAGTGAGGCGTGTGGGACGGCAGTTAGGCATGCCTGAACACCTCATCACACGGCATCCCTTCCCGGGACCAGGACTCGCTGTACGTATCTTGGGTGACATCACGCCTGAGAAGGTGCGCATCCTTCAAGACGCCGACGATATCTATATCCGCGGACTCAGAGAATATAAGGTGAAACTCAGTGGTGAAGAGGCTCGTCGCGTCTTGGCTGCCGGTTCACCTCATACCTCCAACCTCTCATCACTTTCCTCAGAAGTGGAGGTGTCTCTCTACGACCAGATTTGGCAGGCTGGAGCAATCTTGCTCAGCACCGTCAGAAGCGTGGGCGTCATGGGCGACGAGCGTACTTACGAACATCCCGTGGCACTCCGTGCCGTCACTTCTACCGACGCCATGACTGCCGATTGGGCGCATCTGCCTTATGATTTCATGGCGAAGGTCTCCAACGAGATTATCAACAAAGTGAGAGGTGTCAACCGCGTCTGCTACGACATCTCGTCAAAACCGCCATCGACCATCGAGTGGGAATAATCCCGCTCGATGCTCAAGGATGTTCGTGATTGCACATATATTGCTTTGTGTGCAATTAATATCCTTTTTGGTGGCGAGTGATGACATAATACGCAAAAACTATAAAAAAACAAGGAGTTCTTTTTGTCTTGAAGATGATTTGCATTATCTTTGCAAAAGAAATCTCTTGGCTATAGAAGCCTAATTGAAGAGAGGAACCTGCCTATGATGATGACGATTATTATAGCGGTGATTTTATTATTGGCATTTGTGTTGATTTCTACGGAAAACATCACGAATGTTAATCGTGCCGCTGTCGCTATTTTTGCAGGTACCGTCGGATGGATGCTGTATGTGGGGTGGGGAGCCGATTATATCACCCAATGGCATCAGCAGGAATACGATGCGTTTCTCAATGGAGCTCAACCCGATGCCTTCAATGCCAAGCAATTCATCGCACAAGAGGTATTTCTCAAATACATTGGACGAGCGGCGGAAATAGCACTCTTCTTGTTGGCAACTATGACCATTGTGGAAATCCTCAACAACAACGGTTGTTTCGACTATTTGGCCAAATGGGTGAAGACACGAAGCAGCAGACGGCTGTTGTGGAGACTCACTGCATGCACATTCTTGATTTCTGCCAATCTGGATAATATCACCACCACAGTGATGATGCTCGTCATCATGCGTGAATTGGTGACCAACCGCAAACACAGGCTTGTTTATGGTGGCGCAATCGTCATTGCTGCCAATGCCGGGGGGGCGCTTACAGTCATTGGCGACCCTGCGGGTCTCGTGCTGTGGAACATCGGGGCCGTCACCGCTTCCAATTTCTCCTTCTCGCTGCTTATACCGTGTGTCGTGGCATGTGTCATACCGGTGTATATGCTTGGCAGGATGTTGCCCGAGCGTGTTGACATAGAATGGCGCTCCATGCCATATCGGGGCGATGACACCAATCTCAACCTCTGGCAGCGTTTCCTCATGCTTTTCGTGGGCATCGGTGGATTATGGTTCATTCCTTCTTTCCACAGCATCACGCAATTGAGTCCTTTCATCGGAGCGCTCTGTGTGTTGTCTGTTTTGTGGGTGGTCAACGAGATTTTCAACCGCAAACTGATGAATGTGGACAAGATGAGCCAGCGTCGTGTACCGCGTGTGCTCCAATATGGGGTTATTCAGATGATACTCTTTGTTGTTGGCATCATGTTGGCCATAGGTGCTGTCCAGGAGACTGGTGCCATCAAATGGCTTGCCACCATGTACGACGAACAGTTGCATAGCCCTTGGATTCTCGGCGTCTTGGCGGGAGGCATCAGTTGCGTGCTCGACAATTTCGCCACTGCCATGACATTCTTCTCATTCCATACTTTCAAAGACATCTCTGAAACTGGTGCTTTGGAGGCTTTCACACAAAACGGTGAATATTGGAAAATCATCGCATACGCCACGGCATTGGGAGGAAATACTCTCCTCATAGGTTCGCTGAGCGGCATCGCATGGATGAAAATGGAGAATGTGCGCATGGGGTGGTTCTTCCGCAATGTGGGGTGGAAAGCCCTGCTCGGTGCAGTCATCGGTCTCGCAGTGCTCTATTTCACCGCCGACTGGCACGCTACTTTATAAGCGCGCCTAATACCCCCATTCTTCCTATTGCTCCCATCTCTCCCGTCAACTCCCTCTTCTCTTTTTGACAAAACCTAAACATCACAATATATGGCAAAAATTAAAACGATTGGTGTCTTGACCTCAGGCGGAGACGCGCCGGGCATGAATGCGGCCATACGCGCCGTCACAAGGGCAGGCATCAGCAATGGATTCAACATTATGGGCATCTATCGCGGATACGATGGACTCATCAATGATGAAATCAAACCTTTCTCGACAGAAAATGTCAGTGGTATCATTCTCAATGGTGGTACCATTCTTAAAACAGCGCGAAGCAAGGAGTTTATGACCCCGGAAGGCAAAGAGAAAGCCTATCAGAACATGGTGAAAAGGGGTATCGATGCGCTCATCGTCATAGGCGGAAACGGCTCGCTCACCGGAGCTATGCATTTTGCACAAGAATATGATGTCTGTTGCATCGGATTGCCTGGCACCATTGACAATGACCTTTATGGCACAGACTCTACCATCGGCTACGACACCACCATGAATACCATAATGGAGTGTGTGGACCGGATTCGTGATACGGCACAGAGCCATGAGCGCATTTTCTTCGTCGAGGTCATGGGACGTGATGCCGGATTCCTTGCACAAAACAGTGCTATCGCCTGCGGCGCAGAGGCGGCCATCATTCCAGAAGACTCGACCGATGTGGACCAGTTGGCCAGATTCATGGAGCGCGGCATTAGAAAATCTAAGAAAAGTTGTATCGTCATCGTTTCTGAAAGTCCCAAATGCGGTGCTCTCTATTATGCCGAACGTGTCAGGAAGGAATTTCCGAATTTCGATGTGCGAGTGTCTATTCTTGGACATCTGCAGCGTGGTGGACGGCCGACGGCTCATGACCGCATTCTCGCTTCGCGAACGGGTGTGGGAGCCATTGAGGCTATTTTGCAGGGACAGAGAAATGTCATGATTGGTGTGAGAAACAATGAAGTGGTGTATGTCCCCCTCAGTGAAGCCATCAGAAGCGACAAACCGTTCGACAAAAAACTCATCAAAGTTCTCGATGAACTGAGCATATAATCATTTTTCATAGAATCTATAGTTTCTACAGCACCCTATAGTTGCTATAGATTCTATCCTCAAATTATCTCGTCTCGATGATAATTTCATTTTTTTCCAAGTTTAATTTGTCTCTGTCCGAGATATTTGCTATCTTTGCAAAATCATGAAAAATGATTTGCCTTTGAAATAAAGAAAACCAAAATTTAATAATAAAAACATTATCTTATGTCACAAATCAATGGACACATTTCACAGATTATCGGTCCCGTTATCGACGTGTTCTATGACACAAAAGGACTCGATGCTGAGAAAGTGCTGCCGAAAATTCACGATGCGCTTAAAGTGGTCAGACCTGACGGAAGGGAACTCGTTATCGAAGTGCAGCAGCACATAGGTGAGGACACCGTCAGATGCGTCGCTATGGACAATACCGACGGACTGCAACGTGGACTGGAGGCTGTCTCTACAGGATTCCCTATCCTGATGCCCGCCGGTGACCAGATTAAAGGTCGTATGCTGAACGTCATCGGACAGCCTATCGACGGTATGAAACAACTCGACATGGAAGGGGCATACCCCATCCACAGAGAGGCTCCTAAGTTTGAAGAACTTTCTACACAGAAAGAAGTGCTTGCTACAGGTATCAAGGTCATTGACTTGCTTGAGCCTTATATGAAGGGTGGTAAAATCGGACTCTTTGGCGGTGCTGGCGTGGGAAAGACGGTGCTCATTATGGAATTGATTAACAACATCGCAAAAGGACACAATGGATTCTCAGTCTTTGCAGGTGTAGGAGAGCGCACTCGTGAGGGTAACGATCTCATCCGCGAGATGATTGAGAGCGGTGTCGTCAGATATGGTGAGAAATTCCAGAAAGCCATGGAAGAGGGTAAATGGGACCTCTCCCTCGTTGACCCGGAGGAACTCAAGAAGAGTCAGGCTACGCTTGTCTATGGACAGATGAATGAGCCGCCGGGTGCGCGTGCCTCCGTCGCCCTCTCGGGACTTACCGTCGCTGAGACCTTCCGCGACAATGGCGGACAGGACGGCGCCGCTGCCGACATCCTCTTCTTCATCGACAACATCTTCCGTTTCACACAGGCCGGTTCTGAGGTGTCCGCACTGCTCGGACGTATGCCGAGCGCCGTGGGTTATCAACCCACTCTGGCTTCGGAGATGGGTGCCATGCAGGAACGTATCACTTCTACGAAGAAAGGCTCTATCACTTCCGTGCAGGCGGTGTATGTGCCGGCCGACGACCTTACCGACCCGGCTCCGGCCACGACTTTCACTCACCTCGATGCTACTACCGTGCTTTCACGTAAAATCACCGAACTTGGTATCTATCCCGCCGTTGACCCGTTAGGTTCCACTTCGCGTATCCTCGACCCGCTGATTGTCGGCAAAGAGCATTATGACTGCGCACAGAGGGTGATTCAGATTCTGCAACGTTACAACGAGTTGCAAGACATCATTGCCATCCTCGGTATGGATGAACTTTCTGATGAGGACAAACTGACTGTGAACCGCGCACGTCGTGTGCAGCGTTTCCTCTCACAGCCGTTCTCTGTCGCTGAGCAGTTCACTGGCGTGCCGGGTGTCATGGTCTCCATCGAAGATACCATCAAGGGATTCAACAAAATTCTCGATGGTGAGGTGGATTACTTGCCTGAACAAGCCTTCCTCAATGTCGGTACCATCGATGATGCTATCGCGAAAGGCAAGAAACTGCTCGAACAGGCTAAAGGATAAAGCGTATGTTGAGATTGAAAATAGTCTCCCCGGAGAAAATCGTCTTCGACGGAGAAGTGGAAAGCGTACTCGTGCCTGGCACGCTCGGCAGTTTCGAAATACTCAATGACCATGCGCCTATCATCTCTTCGCTGCAACCCGGTAAGGTGGAGTATGCGACGAAAGAGGGGAAAGTGCAACTCATGGTCATGGGTGGATTCGTCGAGGTGTTGAAAAACAAGGTGTCGCTCTGCGTGGAAATTGATGAACAGCAATGATTACCTACGACAAATGCGTTGTCAAGCGCACGGCTAAAAACTACTACAAATACTCTTTGTGGATAGTGGCGGGGCTTACACTCGTAGGATTGTTGGTGATGAATCTCATGTACAGACCTTCGATGCTGACGCCGCTGATTATCAGTGCTGTCACTTCGCTTGTCTTGAGCATCGCTTATGGAGTGGCTTGGAGGGCGGTCGCATTGTCAGCGCCGAAAACCATTACTAAGTTCTACCTCGTAGCACCTGCCCTGAGAATGATTATCGCTGCGCTTGTCGTGTTGGGGTATTGCCTCGTGGTCAGGCAGAGAGAACAAATCAGGGAATTTGTCATCATTTTCTTCATCTTCTATTTTGTCACTCTTGTTTTCGACAGCGTTTTCTTCGCTCGGTTAGAAAAAAAATATAAAAAACAACAATAATGAAATATCTCAGACATCTCTTCTGCATAATGATGCTCGCACTATGTACGTTGCCGGCTGTCGCACAGGATGACAGCCATCATGACGGCGAGAAGAAGGGCATCGACTTGCAAGAAGTATTGTGGGGACATATCAAAGACGCCTACTCGTGGCATATCGCTGATATCGGGGGGAAACCCATCGTTATCAACCTGCCGGTCATCGTCAAGACTTCTACGGGATGGCATTTCTTCTGCAGTTCAAAATTCTCGCACCACGAGGATGAACAGGGAAGAAGATGGGCTCTCGATGAGAACGGACAGCCTGACACCAATCTCAACCTCTATGTATCGTCGGTAAAAGACGACAATAAAATATATGAGGTGGTCAATGGTGAGGCGAAAAAGGTGACGCTCGACTTCTCCATCACAAAAACGGTGATGGTTCTTTTCATCGACGCCATCATTCTCATCTTATGTATCCTCATACCTGCCAGATGGTGTAAAAAACACAAGGTCGATGACCCCGCACCAAAAGGGTTCACTGGTCTGGTGCACATGTTTGTCATGTACATCTACGACGATGTAATCAAGCCCTCCCTCGGAAAGGAGGCCGACAAGTATGCGCCCTATCTCCTCACGTGTTTCTTCTTCATCTTCGTGGCAAATATCATGGGCGTGGTGCCATTCCCGCCGGGAGGTGGAAACCTCACAGGTAATATTACCTTCACGTTCCTCTTGGCACTCTGCACATTCATCATCACCAATGTCACAGGCACGAAGGCATACTGGAAGGATATCTTCTGGCCGCATGTGCCAACATGGCTCAAGGTGCCCGTGCCCCTCATGCCCTTCATCGAGTTCTTCAGCATCTTTACAAAACCGTTGGCGCTGATGATTCGACTTTTTGCCAATATGATGGCAGGACACGCTATCGCCATCTCGCTCACGTGTATCATCTTCATCATGTTCGCCATCAATGCCATCGCTGGTACGGCCATGACTGCCGTCAGTGTCGCCATGAGCGTGTTCATGATGCTGCTCGAACTGCTGGTCTGCTTCATTCAGGCTCTCGTCTTTACCATGCTTAGTGCAGTGTTCATTTCACTTGCGCATGTAAAAGAAGAGCACGCAGTAGAAAAAGCATAAACTCAAGTGGAGGGCGTAATTTGATAAAGAGTGTGTGATATAAATCAGAACACAAAGCCCTAAACCCTCTACCCTCAACAAAAATCAATTCATTAATCAATAACTTAAAATTCAAAAACTATGTTATCAATTTTATTGGCCGCTGACGGCCTCGCAAAATTAGGTGCCGCTATCGGCGGTAGTTTGGCTGCTATTGGAGCAGGTATTGGTATTGGACGTATCGGCGGTAACGCTATGGATGCCATGGCACGCCAGCCCGAAAAGATGGGCGACCTGCGTTCAAGTATGATTATCGCCGCTGCCCTCGTCGAGGGTGTGGCCTTCTTTGCCGTTATTATCGCGCTGCTCGCCCTCTTCGTATAATTTCACCAGCAGATTATGTCGTTAATAACTCCTGATTTCGGTTTACTCTTCTGGATGACCGTCGTCTTCCTCATCGTACTGTTTGTACTGTGGAAGTGGGGGTTCCCCGCCATTATTAAAATGGTGAACGGGAGGAAGGATTATATCGACGAGAGTCTCAGAAAAGCCCACGAGGCCAATGAGAGACTCGCCAATATCCAGAAAGAAGGTGAATCCATCCTGCAAGAGGCGAGAGAAAGGCAGGCCCTGATACTGAAAGAGGCTGCTGAGACACGCGACGCCATTGTGGAAAAGGCACAGGAGAAAGCAAGGGGCGAAAGCGCTCGGCTGCTCAACGAGGCTAAAGCCGAAATAGAGAGCGAAAAGCAAAACGCTATCCGCGATATCCGTGCACAAGTGGCGGAACTCTCCGTTCTAATCGCCGAGAAAATTCTGCGACAGAATCTCGATTCTGAGCAGAAACAGATGGATATGATCGAAAGACTGCTGGACGATGTCGCAATAGGTAAAGACAATAAAAACTGATGCCTATGGATTTAGGTGTAATATCGGTCAGATATGCGAGGGCATTGCTCAAAAGCGCTACTGAACAAAAATGCGAACAAAGGGTTTATCAGGAGATGCAATCCCTGGGAGCGGCATACATTCAGGTGCCTCAACTCAGAACTGCCATAGACAACCCGATGCTCGACAAAGAAAACAAATTCAAACTCCTCAAAACAGCGGCAGGAGGGGATGTCTCTGATTTAACCGACAGATTCATCCGTCTCGTACTCGAAGGGGACAGAGAAAAAGACATTCAGTTCATGGCGGCTGCGTATATCACGCTTTACCGGAAACAAAAGAACATCACCCGCGGAAAACTCATCACCGCTGCACCCGTTTCTCCCGATACAGAGAAGAAAATGAAGCAAATGGTGGAGGGTAGAACTCAAGGTACTGTGGAGTTTCAGACGGAGATTGATCCCGACATCATCGGGGGATTCATTCTCGAATATGATACGTACAGGATGGATGCAAGCGTACAAAGTCAGTTGCGGAATATCCTGACACAGTTGAAGAAATAGAGATAGAAAACACATGTTTTTCATCTTCTAATTTTGTAATTTTATAATTTTAATCAGAATGTCAGACAAAATAAAACCAAGCGAAGTATCTGAGGTGCTGTTGAAACAACTAAGAGGACTCAACGACGCTGAGCGCTTTGATGAGATTGGTACCGTGCTACAGGTCAGCGATGGCGTGGCACGTATCTATGGACTCAAAAACGCTGAGGCCAACGAATTGCTCGAGTTCGAAAACGGCACAATGGCTATCGTCATGAACCTCGAGGAGGACAACGTCGGATGTATCTTGCTCGGTACTACCTCAGGCATTAAAGAGGGTATGGTTGTCAAGAGGACAAAGCGCATCGCTTCTATTCGTGTCAATGACAACATGCTCGGACGTGTCATCAATCCGCTCGGACAACCCATTGACGGTAAGGGTGACATCGACCTTTCTGATGCATTTGAGATGCCGCTCGACAGAAAAGCACCTGGTGTCATCTTCAGGCAGCCTGTGAAGGAGCCCCTGCAAACAGGACTCAAGGCTGTTGACTCCATGATTCCTATCGGACGAGGACAGCGAGAACTTATCATCGGCGACAGACAGACCGGTAAAACGGCTATCGCTGTCGATACCATCATCAACCAGAAGAGTTTCTATGAGGCTGGAAAACCAGTCTATTGTATCTATGTCGCTATCGGTCAGAAGGCTTCGACCGTAGCAGCACTCGTGCAAAACCTCAAAGAGCACGGTGCCATGCCTTACACCATCGTCGTGTCTGCTACCGCTGCCGACCCTGCTGCCATGCAGTATTATGCACCCTTCGCAGGTGCGGCCATCGGTGAGTATTTCCGCGACAGAGGCGAATCGGCGCTCGTCGTATATGACGACCTCTCTAAACAGGCTGTCGCTTACCGTGAGGTGTCTCTTATCTTGAGACGACCCTCTGGACGTGAGGCCTATCCGGGCGATGTGTTCTATCTGCACAGCCGTCTGCTTGAAAGAGCCGCACGTATCAACGACCAGCAAGAGGTGGCCGAGGCTATGAACGATCTGCCAGAATGTCTGAAAGGACATGTCAAGGGTGGCGGTTCGCTCACGGCTCTTCCTATCATCGAAACACAGGCGGGCGACGTGTCCGCATACATCCCCACCAATGTCATCTCTATTACCGACGGACAGATTTACCTTGAGACCGACCTTTTCAACCAAGGTTTCCGGCCTGCTATCAACGTAGGTATCTCCGTAAGCCGTGTCGGTGGTTCCGCACAGGTGAAGAGTATGAAAAAAGTGGCTGGTACACTCAAAATCGATATGGCGCAGTATCGCGAACTTGAGGCTTTCTCCAAGTTCTCAAGCGATATGGATGCTGTCACGGCCATGACACTTGACCGCGGACGAAAGAACAACCAGTTGCTCATTCAGCCCCAATATAGTCCTATGGCTGTGGGCGAGCAGATTGCCATTCTTTATTGCGGAACAAGAGGACTCATGCATGAGGTGCCCGTCGATAAGGTCAGAGAGTGTCAGGATGCTTTCCTCGACAAACTGCGTTCCACACACCAGGAGGTCATCGACTTCCTCGGAAGCGGAAAAATCGATGATAACGCCACGAAGGTCGTCGAAGAGGTCATGGCCGACATAGCCGGACAATATAAACAGTAATAGCCTATGCCGTCGCTTAAAGAAATAAAAAACCGTATCGCTTCGGTCAACAATACACGAAAAATCACATCGGCCATGAAAATGGTGGCTTCCTCGAAGTTACATCATGCGCAGGTGGCGATTGAGAACATGTTGCCGTACGAGACGATGCTTGAGCATATTCTCAAAGTGTTTCTCGCCGCTGAGGCTGAGTCGCAAACTCCTTATGACGTCGATAGACCTGTCAAGAAGGTGGCGCTCATCGTGTATGCGTCTAACAGCAGCCTGTGCGGGGGATTCAACTCCAATGTCATCAAAATGATGATTCAGGCTGTCGAGGAATACAAACACCTCGGCAAGGAGAATATTCTCATTTATCCGGTTGGAAGAAAAGTGGCGGAGAAAGTGACAAAATTAGGACTCAGGTCTGCGGGAGATTTCACAAGCCTCGCTGATAAGCCCAACGTCGCCCAGTGTATCGACTTGGCGGTGGAAATAGGGAGGATGTTCAGAGAAGGCGAAGTGGATAAGGTCGAAATGATTTACCATCATTTCAAAAGTGCAGGTTCGCAGGTGCTCACAAGAAAAACCTTCCTGCCTATCGACCTCACCACAGAACTTGACCGCGACCACGAGCGAGACCTTTCTTCAAATATCGTGACGAGAGAGGCACAGGAATATCTGAGAAAAAGGAAAAAACGCGAAGAGGAACAAGAAAGGGAGCAAGTGAAGCCCCTTAATGACAACTTCATCGTGGAACCCGACATGGAATCGGTGCTCGATGCGCTCATTCCGAAATTGTTACATCTCATGCTTTATACTGCCTTGCTCGACAGCAACGCGTCTGAGCATGCTGCAAGAATGGTGGCTATGCAAACGGCTACGGACAATGCTGACGAACTCCTGCGACAACTCAACTTGCAATACAACAAGAGCAGGCAACAAGCCATCACTAGCGAATTGCTGGATATTGTCGGAGGTACAGTCAACAATTGACCATACCAGACCTCAAGAACAGAGAGACACTGCGGTCCTTCCCTTGACGGACACAGTGTCTCTCTCTTTGTTTATATTGTTAAGTGAATGGATATTTGAACCTTAAGCCTTTTTTTGAAACAATCAAACATTTATGATTGTGAATTGTTAATTATGAATTGTCAATTATGAATTGTGAATTTCAACACCTCTTCATCCTCTATCGTCACCTTATCCTCGTCCAATTTTGAACCGTCCAGCCCGAAAGTCTCAATAAAGAACTGATAGACAGCCTGTCGTTTGTTCGGGCCAAAATCATGCCGTTCATCGGGAAGGTGTACATTTTGTACTTTCGATGTCGCGCCATAATAGCCGTAAATCCTTTGAAGATAGGGAAATTCGTTTTCTGGAGTGGTCGAGGTCCAGTCGCCGCCGTCGCTCACAACCATCATCGGTTTGGGGGCGAAGGTGGCGGCCAATTCTACATTGCAGGTACCGCCGCCTGCCAATTGGATGGGTTTCCCGCTTTCACAGGGACAACCGCCGTCAAACCATGAAGACATACTCACTACTGGACAACTGGCGGTGAAACGGTCATCCAGCACAGAAAGCAACACGGCTTGACTGCCGCCACCCGAACCGCCGTTCACACCCACACGCTGCGGGTCGATATCCTTGTGCTTCATCATCAGGTCGAGGATTCGCAGACCGTTATAGGCTTGCATCACATGAGCCTCGCTCGTCTGGTGCGCTTCTGCGCCCACTTCGTCTTCCGACTGCCCCCAACCCCACAGGTCATAACTCACACACACTGCTCCCATACGTGCCAATGTGCCGTAACGCTTCTGCAAATCCGCATTGTATCGCCCTCCCTTGAAATGACCAATCGGACAGATTATCAAAGGGTATTTGCCCTTCTTGCGCGTAATTTCCACGTCCATCTTGTTCTTATTCCATGACAGGGCAGACGGGGAATAGATACTGCCGCAAATGGTATGCCCGTTCACTGTTGATAAACGGAAGTTCTGCACTGTATAACCGTCATGTTGACGTACTGACCCTAACTCGTTCTTTTGAATTACATCAAGACGGCGCAAAGGATTGATTCCCAATCGCTCTGCCACCTCGCGGCGCAAACTGTCACGACGGGCTTCCCAACTGATGCGGTCATGGTATAATGACGAAAGATAGGCAATGAGTTTTTTTCCGTCTTCAGGTTGTCGCCGGGGGTAGTCATATCGTCTGATTCTCCACTGATTACCTTTTTGATGTACAGCGACGAGGTCCAATGGTGATAAAAGATTGGTTAAGGTCTCTTGTTCCGAATAGGGGCGGATGCGGAAATCGGCGTAAGTCACTTTCATTCCCGTCGTGTCTACGTCATATTTTAGTCGGACGCCAAAACGATTCTCCACATCCGTCATCACATCATGCAATGACCGCTCATATTTGGTCTCAAACGTTTGCCCCATACATGTCATACCGCACAAAGCAAACAATAATGTTATATATTTTCTCTTCATATCTCTCATAAGTATTTGTGGAGTACGTAAAATCTACTTCTGATACGGCCCAAAGGTAAGACAAATTATCGAAACCGCCAACACCTTTATCTATATCTTCGACTCAATATATCCCCCTTTGTAACCACTTTGATAGTTTTTCAGAATAATTTAGTCGCAAGAATTATCTGGTTACAAATAATAGTTTCCTCCGTCTATATTTAAATATGCCCCCTAATTGTTTGCAAATCTCATAGTTTTACGCTATATTTGCAGCCAAACAACGAACTACTGAATAAGAATCAATATTTATTAACTAATTTTTACTTTATGAAACAAAAATTTACTCTAATTGCATTGGCTTTCGTTGCTTCATCTGCTTTTGCAGCAAATAGCCCTTGGAGGGTGGAAGCAGAAGACGGACAGGAAAAGATTCTGTTCGAAAATGGTACTACAATAGTCGATGAACAGGAATTCACTACCGAGAACATGACACTCAAACTCGGTAAAGACATCAAGAAAGCAGCCGGTTGGGACGTGAAAGCAACCAATTCTTCCGAATTCTTGGCTCCATTTACTCAGACCGTTCAGATTCAGAATTCTGATACGGGCGAAATGGAAGATAAAGAGCGTATCGTTTACATCTCAGGCGGTAATAACCCGAAAGATGACCTTCTCAACAAAGGTGGAGGATTCAATGGTAGTGGCGAAAAGGGAAAACTGCCTCAAAGCGGCACTTATTACATCATTACTCCGAAGTTAGATGGTTCGATGAGTGTCGGTGTCATTCTCAACGGCGACAAGGAATTCTTTATTGTTGATGCAACAGATGCTGTACAGACCCCGGTTCTTAATGATGATGGTGAGGAAACTGGCAATTATACCATGAACGTCATCAATGCTGACGCTGTTTTCACACATGACATGTTCAAGGTTTATAACATTGATGGTGTTGAGCAGCCTTATCAGGATGCTGAAGGAGAAGATTGTATCTTTGACGGTGGTAAAGGTGGCGTAAAAGTGCAAAATAAACTCACGGGAACTGTCGAGTTTGATGTGCAGGCTAATCACACATACTATGTATTCTGCACTGGTTCGAAACTGGGTTGCTTCGGTTTCATATTGACCCCGACCGGTTCATCTGTGGAAGAAACTTATGCAGTCAATATCAATTCAGAGCACGGACAGGTTATACTCGACAAATCATCCTACAAGGAAGGTGAGAAGGTCTATGCGGATGTGATTGCTGACACGGGATATGAGATGGCTGGTATATCCATTATTAATGATACAACGGGTGAGGAAATCACTCCTGTGACTGAGGAAAACGGCGAAGAGGAGAAACACTACTTTGTCATGCCTGCAAGCAGCGTCACTATCACTGTAACATACGAAAAATTGTATAAAGTCACACTTACTGATACACAGAATGGTTCCGTCACTGTTATCAGTGTCAATATGGAATCTAATCCATATTCAAAGAAAGATAAGAGGATTTGCATGATGGTCACACCACAGGATGGATATGAGATTCAGGAGGTTGCTATTAAATCGGCAGATAACCAGAGTGTGGAAGTAAGAGCCGAGACAGGTGTTGACCATGGTCAGGAATTCAACTACTTCTTCATCATGCCTGAGAATGATGTCACCATCACCGCAACATTCCAGGTCATCGATGGCATCAACGTTGTTACGACCGATACCCTGAACGGAAAATGGTTTAACTTACAAGGCGTAGAGGTGAAGAACACCGTCAAGGGCGTTTATATCCAAAACGGTAAGAAAGTCATTCTGAAATAAACAAATCTGCTCTTCATATTAAGAAAAGTGAGTCTCATGGGACTCACTTTTTTGATGATAGCCGTAAGATATCTGTTTATTTCGTATCTCCGGTGAATGATACCAAGATGCGGAATACTTTGCCGGGGGCTTCCGACCATTCTTGCATTGCGGCGGGAGCCTCTTCGGGTAATACCACTTTGCTGATGAGGGTATCTACAGGACAGGTGCCTTTCTCCAAATAATGGATGACGGCGCGGAAATCAGAAGGTTGGGCATTACGCGAACCGCGGATGTCCAATTCTTTTTGTACAAAAAACTTGGTCTGGAACGACACTTCCGATTTCGCATAACCGATGCAGATGACACGCCCAGTGAAGGCCACTTCATTGACGGCCATCTGATAGGTCACAGGGCTGCCCACTGCCTCTATCACCACATCGGGACCAAAACCGCCAGTCATTTCCAACAAACGTGTGTGTACATCCTCGGTCAAAGTGTTGACGGCGTGGTTGGCGCCCATCTTCTTGGCCAATGCCAGTTTCTCTTCATCGATATCGGCGGCGATGACTGTGGCTCCACGTTGAACGGCACGTACGATGGCTCCCATGCCGACCATTCCACAGCCAATGACCATCACCACGTCGATGTCAGTCACTTGGGCACGTGATACAGCATGGAAACCTACACTCATGGGTTCTATCAATGCACAGGTGCGGGGCGATAATTCTCCCGCTGGGATGATTTTCTCCCATGGCAGAGCGATATATTCGCGCATGGCACCATTGCGTTGTACTCCCAAGGTCTCGTTATGTTGACAAGCGTTCACTCGAAGGTTTCTGCACGAGGCGCATTTGCCGCAGTTGGTGTAAGGATTCACGGTCACCGTCATACCGGCTTTCAGCGTCTCAGAAACATCTTTTCCAGTCTTTACAATTACTGCGCCCACCTCATGACCCGGTATCACGGGCATTTTCACCATGGGATTCTTACCTAGATATGTGCTCAGGTCACTGCCGCAAAAACCCACATAGTTCAATTGCAACAGCACCTCATTGTCGAGCAACTTCTCTTCTTCGATGTTTACCACCGCCATCTCTCTCTCGGCGGTTATTTGTATTGCTTTCATAATATAGTTTTATTAAATCTTCATGAATAAAGGTATCTTTACTCCGACATATTCTTTATATATGGCAATTCAATCAATTCTTCAAACCCATAGAAACGTCGGGCATTTTCACCCAAGAATAGTTTTTTATCCTCTTCTGACAATTCTTGGTTTTTCACCACAAAGTCATAAGACATGCGATAGGTGATGGCGGTGATAGTACGGGGATAGTCGCTGCCCCACATCAGTTTGTCCATACCGACCAAGTCTGCAGCCTCACGAATAGCGCGGATGGCTCCTAGGAAGGGGTAGAACTCACTGTTATACAACCATGTGATACCGCCTGATTCCACCATGACGTTCTTATATCTCGCCAGTTTCACCTGCTCAGTCCATTTTTCCCGTGTTGGCATACCAAAGTGACCGATGGCAATCCGTAATTCCGGGTACGTCTCTATCACTTCACGTAGTTCGCCCGTTTGCAGGTCTCCGTCTGCAAGTGTCACGGAAAGGAACAAACCTCGCTCCGTCATCACACGATACATCTTCATCATCTCAGGAGAGTTGAGCAACACCCGTTGATGATTGAGTATCAGACGGTGACCGGGAACAGCGATTCCTTGAAATCCTCTGTCTGCCAACTTCTTCACCTCTTCGGCCATATCATTGCCAAAACAGTTGACCATACCGCAAACCTGAAAACGAGTAGGGTAGGTTGCCCGGACTTGTTCCAGATAGTTGTTCTGATTGCCGTCAATCAGTTCTTGAACCACTACGGCGGCCGACACTTGAGCATAGTTCATATTCGAAAGAAACACCTCAGCGCTGTTTCGTCCGTCTATCATAAATGGCGGCAACATCTGCACTTCTTCACCGAGAAACATCGAACGGCCATTCTCCATTTGCTTGATGGCCATGCCGTTCCATTCTGTATCTTGTCTCAGCCATAAATGACTGTGTGCATCGATTATTTTAAATTCACAACTCATGATTCACAATTACTGATTTAGTGTCATCCTCTTTAGGACGGGGTAGGTGTTCTATGAATTTTCCCACCTGACGCGCATCTGCTCGCCGATAATGGCTTTCACCTCGGCAACCAACTGCTCATCCATCGGCTCATTCACGTATGCGATGTTTTTCAGCACGTTCTTCGGATTGGCACTGCTGAAGAGTGTCGTCGCGATACGCGGATTCAAGTTGGTTGAGTATTGAATGGCCAACTTATCTATTGGATAGCCCTTCTCCGCACAATGCGCTGCGGCACGGGCACAGGCTTCTTTCAGTGCTTCTGGTGCAGGATGCCAATCGGGTGTGCCTCGCTCTGACAACAGACCCATAGAGAAAGGGGAGGCGTTGATGACACCGATGCTGCGCTCCTCAAAAAAATCTAAATAGTCAAGCAACATGTCATCATTCAGACTGTAATGGCAGAAACAAAGTACGCTTTCGATTGTTCCCGGCTCGGAATGCTCAATCACCCAACGTAGGTTTTCGGGTTGTAAGTCGGTGATACCTACATGCTTTACCACGCCTTTCTTGCGCAAATCCACCAAAGCCGGAAGGGTTTCTTCTGCCACCTGATGTAAATCGGAAAACTCCACGTCATGCACATTGATGAGATCGATATAATCGATATTCAAACGCTCCATGCTCTCATAAACGCTCTCAGTGGCACGCTTGGCAGAGTAATCCCAATAATTCACGCCGTCTTTGCCGTAGCGTCCCACTTTTGTTGAGAGGTAATACTTGTCGCGGTCGATGTCTTTCAACGCCTTACCTAATACGGTCTCGGCTTTCAAGTGACCATAGTATGGTGAAACATCGATGAAATTGATGCCGTTTTCCACGGCTGTAAACACGGCCTGTATGCCTTCTTCTTCGCGGATGCTGTGAAACACTCCGCCCAGTGATGAAGCGCCAAAACTCAAGTTCGACACCTTCATGCCAGTCTTTCCGATCTCGTTGTAAACCATATATTTTAATTTAATTACAAACTTCAACTCATTCTTTCAAAAGTTCTACCAAGATATATGCCGGACAAGCCACATAGCCGTCTTGTTTGAACAGTCGGAGAATATGATAGTCACCTTCATCGGCCACTTCTATCATTCTTTCTGCTTTCAGTATATCTTCATTTTCATCTTTCACCTTTCGGTTCTCATTGATTGAGGCTAAATCCAAGATGCCATAATTAGCGGGGAATTTAATCTCGAACATATCATTGCGCATCGAGTCTAAGGTGATGTCGGTTTTGCCTCGATTCACATAAACACGGTTGATAGCGCGGATGAGCGAGTCCTGGCGGATGTCAACCAGCAATGCTTCACTACGTACGGACAGACTCTCATTGGTATAGTCTGCTGTGCGACGAAGACTCAAAAAAGCATATACGGCCATGACCAACACAAGGAAAAGGCCTAAACGAATGGCTATTTTATGATTCATGATGAGGGGTGTTTGCGGGTCTGAAATAATCTTTAAAACTATTGCTCTTCATTATCTGCCTCAGGGTTTCAGTAGTTTGTGTCCTGATGTCCGTTCCTTTCGGTACTTGCACATATCGGAAATAAACCACATAAAAACGGTAGTCTTCAGGAGAGGACGCTTCGCACACGTCGCGGTCAGTGATAATAACGGCCAACAGGCGGTCGTTGGGATGGTTCTCGTCGATGTTCAATGTGCCGGTTTTCATATAGAGATAATAACCTGACGGCAATTGTGAACGGTCAACCATAGATACACCTGTGCCGCTTTCACCACATTGTTTCATACCCGTGAACAACGTATGTTGGTAGAAACGGAACAATTGTTCTTTAGAGATTCCGTTCGACGCGCCCCACGCTTTGACAGGCGATTCATATAGCGGGGTGATATGGGCGTGGTAGTCACGGCTCTGTGAGAACAGTCGTCCGTACATCTCGGCCATCTTCAACGGGGTAACTTGAAGGGGCGAGGCACCTAATGTATATTGCTGCAAACGGTGTCTTTTGGCCAGTTTATTATATGAGGAGTAATAAGCGGACGAAAGGTTGGGATAGGCCCAGACAAACGTCTCTTCAAACGGATGCTCAAGATTACGGAACACATCGCTGTTGATAAATTGATGATGTGTTTCCAACAGATAGTTGGCACTGCTGCCGCCCGTGTTGACTTGAAGTCCGAAATTATTGCTCAGTCCGCTGAACAGTGGCAGATTGCCATCCAATTTATCGGCCATGCCATGACGAAGCGAACCTGAGCCTGTCAGATTATTGTTCAGGCTGATTTGCGGGTAATAGTTGGCTGAGAGGTCGCCCAACGTCCTTGCTTTCTCGGCTGTCATGTCTATCATACCGATATAGGTGACAAGTGCGTTGTAGAAGTTACTTGACCGCCGCAAATAGAAATGATTGTCTATCCACATGCCGTCACCGATTTCGTCACCGGCAACAGACCGCCAACCTTCCTTGCCCTTGGGTTTACCTTTGTCATAGTCCAGACCTTCTATTCCGTATTTATGTATTACTGAACCTGCTGCTCTCAAGCGTAGAGTCTCCCAGTCCAGACTTTCAAAACCGATGGTCTGGGAGGTGACGGCGGCATAGGTCAAAGGTTTCATCGACGAACCGGGACCCGGCAACATATAATAGAGGTTCATATTGCCGAACACTTTGCGCTCCTCACCGGGAACGGGGTTCAGATAGGTCTGCTCTATCAACGAACTGATGCGTGCCTCATCGTTTGGGTCGAGTGTATAGTGGCGTCCTTTATGGTCGGCCATCAAACGTACATTGCCGTAACCGTCCATGCCTATGACAGACATTGACAGACCTGACGGATGCTCACGCATTGATAATGTCACAGAGTCTTGCAACATGCCGTCGATGGTGATGAGTTGGTTCTCGTGTCGGCAGGAGTCTTTCACGTAGGCGAACATGTTGGTGTACTCGCGAAGCCAATACAACCGGTCGCGTTTCAGATAGACGGGTTTGGCATGGCCGTTCACGTGAATATTCTTCACCAACAGACGGTTCTCGTCTGCTTTTAATGAAACCGTAAATTCCGGATGCTCTTTCGTGTTCTTTGAGGTAAACTCTACGATGTCTTCTTTATGCAAGGGATACACCAGACTCTTCATCGCATAACTCTCTCCCTGATGGTGGAGGTACATCTCATAGTGGTTGGCTTGGCGGTCACGACAATCAATAATTGCCACACGCTCATTGCCTTTTACCCAACCCGCCGGAATAATGATTTGACGGAAATTCTCATCCTCTTGACCAAGATGGTATTCCTTCAAATCATCTTGGGTGTCTATCACATCGGTGTAAATATTACCAGACCAACTCTCACGGTCTTCATCCGGACTGCGCAGTGAGTAGAAACCGTTGTTCAACGCTAACTCGTAATGATTGCCTACATGCCTAAGATGTATCACATTGTCGAAACGGTTGCGGTTTTTCAGGTTGTTGCGGAAAGCCTCAAACAGCGAGTAGGTGAATTGTGAGATGGTTGTGTCGCTCAGCATCCTGTCAACATCTTCTTTCACGTTTGTGTCATGCTCGATGTCATTCCACAGCAAGGTTAGGTCTTCGTCATTCTTCAGTTGATGATTCTTCTTGGCAGGATAGGAGGCTATCGATGCGTTAATCTTATCCAAATCGCTCTGTGCCTGTTGCATTGTCGTGTTCAGGTTATAACGGCCGGCTTCCTCACCGCCATATAGCGAAGAGTAACGGTTGCCGGTGAAATACACGATGCCGAAAAGAATGATATACAGAGCAAAGAAAATTTTCATATTGGGTGAACCCACAAATTTGTGCAGACCTTGCAAGTAGTTGATGCGGAGATGGGTGTCCTCATGTGAGCGGTACAGGCAGATGGCAATACCCAATAACAAGGCAAACAGGGTTGTTGTTACCAGTGCGTTGTGGCTTAAGAACGGGAAATCTTGCCCGAAGAAAATCATGCGGTTGGTGTTCGCCATCCACACAAATGTCATCTGGATGGCTATCAGCAGGGCAAAAGCCCATGCTAAGATGCGTCCTGGTGCGGAACGGTTGGGGGAACGGAACAACAACAGAAGGAATACCAAAGATAAGACAATGATGAACACCGGCAACAAGGTAGATATCTCTCCGATCACATAACGCGACAAAATCACGTCGCTCACCTGCGTAGGCCATGTCACACCTTTGCGGAAATGAGGAGATAATGTGAAAATTTCTCCATTGAAACGGTCTTGTTTGCCTTTGTTGTCATGATATTGCAAGAACCATTGATTCTGAGAGGCTTGGAGCAATCGGTCGCTATTACGTTCCAGGATGTTCTCGTTGTTCATTATCGCTCCCACCTCTTTTGTGTGGATGAGCGAACGGTATTTGAAATGACCGTTTTTATTGATATAAGCAGGTACGGCTATCGTACACGCCAACAGTACCACAATGGCTGCGATGCCTGTCAAACCCCATTTCAGAGTCGGACGTTTTTGCATCAATGGCAGGTGCTCTGAGGCTTTGTAGGCCAACCATAATACCATCAAACCAATGACGGTCATGGCTATACGAGAGACGGTCAACCAACGCAAACCAAATATGGGCGCCTCGTCATAGGCGAGTCCTACAATCCAGGGTGAAAGGCATACGCACAATGCCGTCAAGATGAAGCATACCAGCGCTATCTGACGCGCAAACTTACGCTCGCCATGTTTCACCGAATGCTTGTAAACCAACATGATATATGCGGTGTAGAGGCAGGAGAAGATGAAGAACATTACCGCATAGCCGGGGTCGCCCGACAAAAAAGCGCCCAACGTCAGTAGTATATTAATCAAGCGCCAAAGCATGGGAAGACGCTTTAGGCATAAGTATTCATTAAGGAAGAATACAGCCAACGGGGCGAATAAATTGGCAAACGGCGAGTTGCTCGCAAAATGGAATGCATACGCGAAAAACCATAACAGGCAGAAGACAATCTTCAGACGTTTGTCGCTCTGTTGGTCCACCAGCATGCGGAGGCGTCCATGAAACGTTTTCTTTTCACGCAGTTTGGCGATGATGGTCAGAAGCATCATCAAACCGATAGCAATCAACGTGATGACCATCGCATTGCGAAGTCCTCCGTTTTCCATGCGGTATTGCATGAACACACGGCGAGATATTTGCTCTAAAGGAGGGAATACGGCGATGCGCCACATCAGATAAAGTCGCATGACTATCATCGGGGCGAAAAACATCCAAATACCTAAAGCGTAATTGCTCTTACGTGAATGAGGCCATTGTGACAAAGGCACGACAAGGGCAAAGGCAAACATCAGCAAGATGATTCCCATAATCCACCAGTCACGGACAAAGATGTTCGATTTACCTGTCACAGGACTGGTTGTGCGAAGGTCATCAACGCTGAAATGCCATATGCTGCCGTTCTTGGAACATAATGTTAATCCTTCATCCTCTTGTTTGGCATCTGCCGAATGATTCTTTCTTTTATCCTTGTTTGAATCAATGAATTTTGCCTTGAAGACTGTATGTGAGTCTCCAATGTCGTAACTCACGATGCCGTTGATGTGAAAACTGTTACCAGGAAGTTGGAACAGGTCGTACAAAAAAGCCTGACGCACATCTGACTGCACCAATTCTTCGGAAGAGGTGGTGATATTGGCGATGTGATGACGACTCAAACGCTGATGTTCAGCGTCTTCACCTCTCTCTTCAATGGGGAAATGATACATAAGAGGCATGTGATAACTTAGCCGAATCATGCTCCCTGCTCCTTGCTCCGTGCCATTCGATTTTGTGCTTGGATAGGAACAACTCATGGGACGGGTGGCACGCTCACCGCAACCGACATAGAACAATTCGCCTTGCCCCATGGAAACGGTAATAGGCTGGGAAGGCCTGACGGCTTTTCCTCTGCTCACTACCTCTTTGTTATCACAAAGGATGGTGATATTCTCAGGCAATTGACGTGGAAGAATGGCATAAAGCGTGTGGTCGGTTTGATTCGTTCCACGACCTCCCTTCACAATGTTTTCCTTCACCACATCCACATCGCGTATCACACTCAGCAGGTACTCTTCCTCTGCATCCTGCCCGATATTGGGGTCAAAAGATACTCCGCTGCGAGCCATGTCATATAAGTTATACGACTCGGTGATGTAGCGTTTGAATAGTGACGTGTCACGCCGCTCGTATGGCTTTGAGGTGTCAAGGCTGTCGGCGAAGTCACGCTGGGTCGTGCTGTAGGTCAGATACACTTGGATGCTGTCAACCCTTTCGTTCCGCTCGAAATTTTTGATGCTGATGTCAAGACGACTGCTGTCTGTGCATACTGACAGCGATTCCTTCAGCGAGGGTAATTGCTCTTTGTTCGCCAGATGATAATTTGTCCCGTCGCCCACATAAAGTGGCTGGTCGCTCATCTCGCAGTTCATCTCTGTGCCGTGAAGCGACAATTTGCCGTGATATGACGGGTCATCGAAAAACGAGTTCTCGCGCGGTTCACCGATGAGTGTCACTCCGTCAGCCACATCCACGCTTTTAAGAGACAACACATGATAGTCGGAATTGTTATATACATCGATGTCCGGATGCAGGTAATTGTGTGTGACCAGCACCGAGGATACCATCGTCAGCGCCCATGGAAACAAGAGCGACAGTTTGTTCTCTTTCTTGCGGAGCGCTACCAACATCAGGAGACTCACCGAACAAATAACAAAATAGATAGAGAATGTGATGGGATATATCAGGTTAATCACCACCAAGATGGCGATGAACAGCATCATGACGATTGCTGATGATGTCTGCTTTTTGTTCATGGTTCAGAATGAATGTGAGTTAGATGGTGTCAATGACGGCATAGTTGCGCGGGATTTCATAATCTTCGCCTAAAATCTGCAATGAGAAGGGGAACAGACTCTCAAACAACAGATTGGTGTTCGGGATACGTGCCACATCTTCCACCAATTCGTATGAATGATCTTTGCTGCGAACGAAGAAATGGGCACCGTCGAAGTAGAGTCTGCATCCGTCTCCGTCGGGCAGATGGTCTCCGCCGACAATCTTGTATTGGTTGCCTCCGATATAAACACGGGTGTTGGCACCAAACAATTTGACTGGATACCGCGACTGCATGATAGCGCGGATATTATCATCGCCCATCAGTGCTAACTCCTGACGGTTTTTCTTGTCAGAGACCTCTGGTTGATTCGTTTTCTCCTTGCTGTCTGCATTCTCAGGTTTCTTCTCATCTGCCTCGTCGTCCTCGTCGTTTTCCTCGTCAGAGAAAAAATAATCCCAACAGCGCTTGGCCATTGACAACAGACCCTTGCGACGCTCTTCATTCTCTTCCGGCGTGTCATTGAGGGCCTTATTTTCTTCCACCTGCTCGTTAATCATCCGGTTAACTTCTTCTTCATTCATTTCGGACGATTTGCGGGCATCGACAAATTGCGGTATGCCAGTCATATTACTTTGCATACTGATTTTAACAGGGGCGATGGCTCCATAAAGGCAACCTGTCTTGGCGTATTCTGGCTTATAATAGATGTCGCTGTAACCGGTGCCTGTCGTGCTGCGACTGTCTTGGTGTTTGCCGAAAATGGTCTTCACCTCATTGGCCAATGGCGCATACAGGAAACCGCGGCCGCTCAGCATAATCTCGTCATAATGAAGCCCTTGTGTGCGGAGGGCAATACCTGCGACAATCTTCTGGATGATACCTGCGATGATTTTTTCCTCATCTTCAAGTTTGAAATGCTGAAGCAAATCGCTTAGGTTATCTTCCGACCAATGTTCGGCATGAGCAATACGACGGAGTTCGTCGGCAGTGGTGCCTGTCAATTCCATGCCCTGCTTGATATGCTCAATGATGTCTTCTAACTGATAGAGCGTTTTTGTGTCTGAATGTAGTATGCGACGTATCTCTTGAATACGGTCGCTTGTCTCGATGGCATCTGTCAACTGCAATAGCATATACTCGAATATGGCGTATGAGATGGCATTGCCGGCTCCCAAAAAACCTGAGCGGTATTTGCTGATGGCATTGGAGGCGTCTTTGACATGAACTACAGAGAAATCTGTGGTGCCTTTTCCTACGTCAATGACCAGATAATCCTTGCCCGCCTTAATGGCTGTGGTATTCATCCAATAGAGGAAGGAGGCGTCGCTCTCCGAACAGGATTTTACATCGGTGAATAACAATGGCGGACAGTCTTGGGGCAAATGTTTGAGAAATTCTTCGCTGTTAGCAGTGTCTGCAACCTCTTCGATGAGTTTCGACACGGCTTCCTGACCCATCACGTTGGGAACCAACAGCGACACACGGATGGCCACTCCTTTTTTCGTGTTACAGCGTATCCGCTCTTTGTCGGCTACTTGACGGATGGCCTCGTGAAGGAAACGCAACACCAAAGCGTGATGCAACATCTCTAAATCGAAACCGCTGCGGTTGATTTGTGCCAAATAGGATATCTTGATGTTGGGCAGACGCTCACCCTTCTGTTCGTCATCACGACGGGAAATAAACTGCAGATAGCCGTCATCGGCGGATGGCGGATAGCAGAGAAACTCCTGTTTATGGGCTGTGGTGACAGGTGATGTGGCGGCTGGTTTCTTGAAAAAGAGACTGCGCATCAATCGGGGGTCACGGTCTTTTTGGTCATAATCCGATTGAGCCGAAGCCGTGGGATAGAAATGACGCAGACAACCATTGAATAACTGTACGATGGCTCCCGCTCCCCAGGCGTCTCGATGACGCTTGACAAGCATCTGCGAGGCTTCACTTCCGAAATCTATCACCACGTCATAGATGGTCTCTGATGAGGCGCAGAAAATGTCGATGTAGCCACGTAAGTCCTTGTAAATGAGCATGACATGAAAAACGATGTTCTCCTGCTCATTCCCGTCTGCGTCGCGCAGAAGATAACCGTCAGCAGTCTCGTCGATGTGGAGCAACGGTGATGAGATATGTGGCTGAAAGGGTGTATTTTCAGGCTCTCCAAGTATTATTTCAATGTCGATATGGCGGTCAGCACCATCTGAGGTTTCATTTTTAGCCCGTTCTTTCAGTGTGATGTCTTTCACGCAAGTGCTCAGGTCATACTGATAACCGCTTTGGGAGATGAGCGTAGGACGGCGCCCGATGCGCAATAATTCGTCACGGTCATTGGTGTTGACACTCAAAATGCCTTGGCGACGCGATGAGGTGCCCTCATCCATCTCTATGATATATGCCCTGTCGCGGCATTCCAGATAGATAGTATGCATTATTGTTGCTTATTTTTTTAGATTGTCGGTGTTTCTCATAATGGCTCCACCTTTGTCTATTTTGTATTTTTCATTGTATTTGTTGATGACGCTGGCGGTTCCTGATGCGTCAAAGTCGCTTGCTTCTTTCCATTTGCAGGGGATGACCAGTTTGCCTTTTGGGTCGATATATCCCCAAAGTCCGGATTCGTCTTTCACAACGGCCAAACCCTGATGAAATGGATGTGCATCTGCCCATTGACAAGGTATAATGACTTTCCCCGCTTTATCGGCAAAACCATACAAACCATCAGGCCCTTTAACTCTCGCCAATCCTTCTTGATACTTGGCTATCTCGATAATTTGCTCTTTGGTGAGTTTTGACTTTGTCGTAGTATCAGATTGCATGCCAATGGCTTGAGTCGTGTCAGTTTGCTCTGTCCTCTGCGTATTCCCTCCTTTATTTCCTAAAGACAGTTTTCCTGTCAACAGAAGAGTGACAAAAAAGGCAACCGCCGCTAACAAAAATACCAAAATGAAAAGAACAGTTTTGTTGATGTTCCACCAAGGTTGCCTGCCATGTCCATTCTTCTCCTCTTTCTTGTCTTTTTCCTCCTCTTTGTCTTCCTGTTCTTGTTTCTGTTCCTCTTTCTCTTCTTCAATTATATCAACTTTTCCTATTTCCTCTATTGTTACCTCTTGTTCTATTTTTTCCTCTTCCTTCTCATCGATGATTATTTCGGGCGTTTTATAAACGATGTCTCCGATGGAAACATTACCGAGTTTGAGTGAGATTAACCCGCCTCTCTCTTCACAAATGATATTGGTCGCTTTTGTCTCTCCACGAGAAAGCAATATGCGATTAGCAAACAGGTGTTGAATGAGTTTTAAATACCGATTGAATTTTGACGGAGTAGCAACTGACAAACCTTCGGTCACATATTGAAATAATTCGTCGCTGCCGTCTGTCAAACCATTTCCGATACCGTCAAGATAACGGTCCAGCAACAGTTGGCGTGTTTCGGGTTTGAATCGTCCGAAACTCTCTCGTTCTGAGTCGGTGATGAATATGCCCACGAGACTCTCCCCGTCAGTTGAGAGAGAATAGGGGAATGACTGCTCATCGTGGATGGATTTTATCTGATACATATGATGTTTTTAAGGTCAATACATTATGCCTTGCAAAAATACACATTATTTATGAAATGACGGCAATTTGTGAGTTTTTTTATCCGTAGTTTTTTATATTCAAAATACTATGTTATCTTTGCACTGAAAAAGCAATTCGATATTCCAGATGTTAGATTATCTCATACAGATTGATCAGGACTTCCTCTTGTGGGTGAACAGTTGTCACAATACGTTTTGGGATGGCGTGATGTACCTATACAGTGAAAAGATTGTATGGGTGCCTTTCTATGTGTCATTGGTCTATGTCATTGCAAAGAATTTCTCGTGGCGTGTGGCTCTGATGATTCTCGCCGCCGCTGTGCTCGTCGTGTTTGTCAGCGACCAGTTGTCAGCAAAAGTGTTTAGGTCTTGGGTGGACCGTTATCGCCCTTCTCACGATGACAGTATATCGTCTATGGTGCATATCGTTTTTGGCAAACGGGGCGGAAAATGGAGTTTCCCCTCGTCACATGCTGCTAACGCATGGGGATTGGCGGTTTATCTCGTCCTCATTTTCCGAAAAAAATGGTTTTCTCTGCTCATGATTGTGTGGGCTCTGCTTATGTGCTATTCGCGCATGTATTTGGGCATGCATTTCTTTGGCGATTTGCTTGTCGGGGGATTGATTGGGGCTTTAACTGCAGTGCTTGTGTGGTTGATTGTTAAGAAATTGTCAGGTTATCAGCACGTTAATCATTGGCGACATCTGATGGTGCCTGCTGTCGTATGGTTGGCTACGTTGGTTGTCTTTTGTGTCCTTTCAGCATGTAATTGGAGTCCCGCATGATGAAATTTGAACCCATAGCAACATTCAGGTCACCGTTCTCGTCTAAGTTCGGCATACCCAAACAAAGCGGATTGGTGCCCGACTTACCAGGGAAGATTGTCTTCTTGCCGCAATATCGGAATCCTGACGCGTTAAGAGGGATTGAGGATTTTGATTTCCTTTGGCTGATATGGGAATTCTCAGCCAATCCTCATGTCGCAACCAGCCCTGTGGTGAGACCGCCTCGTTTGGGAGGCAATAAATCGGTGGGTGTATTCGCTTCACGGTCACCATTCAGACCGAATCCCATCGGATTGTCTGCAGTGCGACTGGCAAGCGTGGAGTGGGAGAGTGCCAATGGTCCTATCCTCCATGTGCTGGGGGCAGATCTTATGGACGGCACACCCATTTATGATATCAAGCCTTATGTCACCTATGCGGACTGTCATCCAAATGCAAGAAGCGGATTCGTCGATCAAAATGAGTGGAAAACGCTCGAGGTGGTCTTCCCCGATGAATTAAGTCGCCAATTAACCAAAGAACAAGTACAGTCGTTGACACAAGTATTGAGTCTTGACCCCAGACCGCAGTACCAAAACAACCCTCAAAAGGTCTATGGTATGCCTTTTGAGGGTCGTGACATCCGTTTCCGTGTCGAAAACGGCATTCTTTTCGTCATAGAAATCGTTTGATGGTTTTGTGTCTTGTGTTTAGTTTCTCGTGTTTAGAGTCTGTTTAAGGTTGAGTGCTCTTGGCATTTCTCTTGCTCCCTGCTCCTTGCACCTTGCTCCTTGCACCTTGCTCCTTGCACCTTGCTCCTTGCACCTTGCCCCTTGCCCCTATCTCTTAGAACGTCTTCATCACCACATTCTCCATCTTTATGTCACATTCTTCGGAAATATCGGTGGCTGTTTTGGTATAGAAGATGGTGGCATTGCGGATGGTGATGCCATGTATCATTCCTTTATCGCCATGTGCCGAGATGCCTGTCTTTGCTCCGCGGCACACGATGTCGCTGATATGGATGTCAGTGATATCGGGCACGAACACGCGTTCTGTTTGCTCTTCTTTCTTTGTCGCACCTGCATGGTTGTCCCAATAGGTCGTTTCAAATACGATGGCCTCGTCTTTGATATCATTCATGTATATGTGGTCGATAAAGATATTCTCCGTCTTTCCGCCACGACCGATAGCGCTCTTAAAGCGCAGACCTGTATCCGTGCCGCTAAACGTGTTATGGCGCACCACGATGTTTTTCATGCCACCGGAAAACTCTGAGCCGATAACAAAACCGCCATGTGCATGATAAACCTTATTGTGCATGATAAGGATGTTCTCGCAGGGACCGTTTTTCTGTCCTTCTGCTCCTGCTCCGCCTTTCATGCAGATGCCGTCATCGCCGGCGTCTATCACATTGTTAACAATCAGCACATTACAACTGTTTCCGATGTCAATGGCGTCACCATTTTGCGCATTCCACGGACAACGGACCGTCACTCCGTCGATAATGACGTTCTTGCATCGCTGGGGCACGATATGAAACCTGGGAGAGTTCTGAACCGTTACTCCTTGTAGCAGCACGTTCTCACAATCTGTTAATCGTATCAAATGGGCGCGAAGGCGTTCTTGCTCTTCCGGGCTGTCAGCCACGTCATCAAAATGTTTCAAACCAAAGGGATACCACAATTGCCCGTCGGCTGTCACAGTGCCGCCCATACTCTTAAATTGTGACCATTCAGAGTCGCTCACTTTGCTACGTTTCACAGGACGCCACCATTTACCGTTGCCGTCAATCGTCCCCTCACCGGTAATGCTGATATTCTTACGTTTCGAGGCACTGATGCCCGGTGTGGCACGGTTGGCTGGTTTCCCTGTCGCAGCGTCTATTTTCGCAGCGTCTTTTTTGTCAGGAGAAAACAGAATGATGGCATTACGCTCCACATGCAGGTCGATATTGTCTTTCAACGTGATGGGACCGGTCAGCCATACTCCTGCAGGCACAATCAGATGACCGCCACCTTGTTTTGTCAGTGCGCTGACGGCCTTCTCAAATGCCTCGGTACACATCATCAGACCATCGCCTTCTGCGCCGAAGTCTGACAAAAGTACTTTGTTGTCTGGAATGACAGGTGCCGACACCTCTGTCATTGGTACTGGCAAATCCGTATAATAGTGATTATAATCGCCGCCCATTGCTGACAATGGAAATATGACTTTCAATAGAGCAAATAAAATCTTCATTTTCGGCTTTTTTATTTTGATGGGTTCCTTCCTGTTATTTTGTAGAAAAGAGTGAAGACACGTGTTGCGTAATATCAATTACATGGCATATGTCTTCACTCCTTCACGCTTTCACTTCCTCAAAGTTCCTCCAGTCCTATCCAGAACAGATTGGTTGTGTCTTGTTTTGTCAGTTCATGGCTGCCCGCAGGCAGATTCATAGTCAGTCTGTGGTCGCTGCCGGTTTGTTTCGTTCCATCCACTTTCATGGTGAATTTAGTGTCATTATCACCGAATACCAAGGTCATTTTCATGTCTTTCGTTGTCGTGAACTTCACCGAGGTCGAACTCTCAATCTTGAGACATACCGTATAGGTCACTCCGTTCACGGTCGCTGTGCCTTTCGAGTTGCTGTAGTTACCTACTACAGTGAATGCGCTGTTCGAGGGGGCACTGTTCTGGAAATGACACTCTACCGAGGCTTCTATCGTCTGACCGCCAGGCTCGTCACCGCCTCCAGGCTCATCGCCACCACCCGGTTCGTCACCTCCGCCTATCTCATCTCCTCCGAAAATGCCGACAAGTGAGGATTTGTAATTCTTCAGGAGGTTAATCATTGCTGTTTCTGCTTGAGAGTCAGCATCTTCATCACCCGTGTTGTCTTTGAACGTGTATTGGATGTCACCATGGTTCATACGGCCGGCACCTTCCCAACCGGTCACCACTGCAGGCACTTCGGCTGCTGCTACCGGTGTATAATCATACATCTTCGAAGCGTCGGTATCAAAGTTATTGTAAGTGGTACCGCCGGCTAGTGTTTTTTCTGTGGCAGGCACTTGCTCGTCACGGTTGTCAGTCTCGTATGCGTCATAACCTGTAGAGGCAGGGTTGTTTTGGGTGTAATACCTGAAATGGGCTGCACTGCGGTCAAAGTAGTTGCCGTAGGCTTTAATCATACCGCCGTTTTCGCCGGAGAACGTGCCGCTGCCCAATGCGTCGGTTCCTTGATTTGACGACATGATGGGCTTCTTTGTCTTCAGGAAGTAGTTGTTTTCAACAAACACGCTTGCCCCGGTGGTTGCTCCGACTCCGTATTTCGCCACATTGTCGAAGTAGTTGTTCCATACATGCACGCTCATGGTGCGTACGCGCGGATGTCGTGAGTCGCTGTGGTCAAACCAGTTGTGGTCATAACTAATCCAATTGGGACCGCTCTCGCTCTTCATGCCAAACATGTTCGATTTGCCGGTGTCCCAGAAATGACAGTAGTTGACTGTCACATATTTAGAATCAGATTTCACGTCGATGGCTCCGTCTCCTTTGTCTTTATCGCCGCCATGATTCTGTCCATAGAACATGTCGAGATGGTGCAGCCAGAGATTGGAGTTGTCGGTATCAACCGAAATGCCGTCGTCCATGCAGTTGATGACGGCGAAATTGCGCATCTCCAGTCCCTTTGTGTTACGTACCAGGAATCCGAAACCGCGTACAGCCGCATCTTCACCGATTCCTTCCAATGTCACGTTGATTTCGTGGTCGGCTCGTTTTCCTTTGATTTGGATGCCCTCTTCGCTGCTGCCGAATGAATCAACATCGTCTGCCTCTATCAAACCGATGAAACGTATGGCCAGCGGAGTGTTGTCGGCTGGTGATTCGTATGCGCTCAATATGTTTTGCAGTCCCTTGTAAGTGCCGGTGCGCAGTTTTGCCGTCACGGTCTTGGCATTGGCCTTGTTCACATATACAACTACAGCGCCGCTCTTCAATGTGCCGTCACTGTTGTAGGCTCCCGGGGAATAGCCGTTCATGAAGGCGAATCCCTCGCGTTTATAGTTCTTCACGTTGATGGCGCTCGCCTCGTTGGCGGCATTAGCACTTTCGTTCTCGCCAAACACGGGCACTACCTTCAGCGTGTAGGTGCCGCTCTGCAAACCGACCACGTCGGCGCGACCGTAACTGCCGTAATTACGCACCAATGGTTGGTCTATCAGGGTAAAGTCAGCATATTGGCCGCCTTTTACATATATGTGATAACTGTCTGCGTTCTGGCTGCCGTTATTGAATGGTGTCCAAGTCACGTATGCTGCCTCTAACCAGCCTTTCGATGCTGTGATGACAACTTTTCCGTCTTCGTTCGTATATTCGCCGTCGCTGCCCGATTCGCTCTTTTTGGCAAAGCCAATCTTAGTCACATTGCCTGCATATTCATCGCTGGAGATAGTGCTGCTGAAAGGCACAACGGTCACATTATCGTTGTTGATGTCAACACTTTTCACATCGGTTGTGTTGTAATATTTGATATCGCCGTCTTGCAAAGTCAAGTGCATTTGGTTCTGTGTCAGATTCATGGTGGTGGAGAAGCCGCTCGATTCCGGGGTGGGGTCATCGCTGCCGCCACCGCCTTCATCTTCTCCTTCGCCTTCCACTTTGATGCTCATGATGCTCATGCCTGCTGTGGTGGTCAGTGTCACACTGCCGGCTGCGTCAACGGTGCCGACATTGGTTTGCTCTTCAGCCGATACACTATTGAAATAACCGCTTGTCGGGGTCAGGTTGCTTACTGTAAACCCGCGGGCCTCACTTGTGTTGGCGGTTTTGCACACGACAGTCACCGTCTGACCTTTCTTCAAATTGGGGATAATCACGCTCAGGTTCTTGCCGTTAAGTGATAAACTCTTCGACGGGTCAAGGCGTAGTTTGTCCTTTGCCATCTTTCCGAATTGCAGGCCTGCGGTCCAGCCTATAACACTGCCATTGGCTTTTAATTCGCCTGACATCTCAGTAAGGTTGGAGAAACGGGTCTGGTCACCATTGGCGTCTTTCCAATTCTTGGTATCCGTTTGCAGGTTGATCAGGTCGCTTTCACTGAATGCACCTGTGAAGTCCCATGTCTGTTGTGAATAGCCGGTGATGGCGAACAGACTGAATAATACGATGCTGAATAATGATTTCTTCATCTTGCAGTCCTCCTATCGTTTCATGAATTTGACAATCTGATTGCCGGCTTGCAAGATATACATGCCAGAACGCAAATGTCTTGCGTCGATATGCACATCACTTCCTGACACACGGGTACTGAGCGCAATGCGTCCCGAAGCGTCATAAATGTTGATACGGTCTGTCTCCAAACCGGAGATGTTCAATTCGCCATCTACCGCTCCTTTCAGAATGAAGGCGTTGTTTTTCGTGTTAATGCCAGTAGTAATGACAAATTCCATGATAACGGAATTCATGTCAACAGACTCAGTGGTGTCGTCAGCAAAATGCAGTACGGCCTGATCACCATCAAAAGTGATTTGTGTGACAGCCTTTTCTACTGTTTCGCCATTGATGGTCAGACGTTGCCCGGCATAGATGCCCAGGGCAAACGTCATTGCAATGAGAACAGTCGTTAAGAATCGTTTTTTCATCGTTTTTTGTTGTAGTTTGTATTTCCTCTGCAAATGTACCCCAATCCGTTGATAATATGCGTATTTCTATGCAAAAAACTGCCGTAAACGTTTACATCTCTCCTGTCATCTTAGCCCAATCCTCCTTGCCAAATTGAGGGCGCGATTCTCCTCTATGGAGAAATAATTACGCCCACCCCTCAGGGTGGGGCGGGGTGAGAGCTTTTGTCTGCATCATCTTGATGACCTGAATCCTTCCAGATTCACGTATCTCCGCTTTTGCATACGGTTATAGATATTTCGTATCCATAATGGATGTCCGAGGACGAACAGAATGCCGATGCAAAGGATGATAGTATAGGCTGCCGTACTGCCGAATAAAGCCTCTAACACTTTGATGAGGATAATAGGAACGATGAAGACAATCATTTCCACTACAATCTGCAAATAATTATTCTCCATGCCGCCCTTACCTATTAATTTCGTATTCAGGGGGATGGTCTGCTTATTGTAAACGGCCATCTGGAAAAACAGGCAATGAACCACACCTGCAGTAAACATCATCACGCCAAGCAACATCAATAGGGTGCACTTGCCCGTTATCAGGGTGGGTATCATCAATATGAACGGTATCAGCAACAGCGCGCAGTAAAAATAGAACTTTGCACTCAGCAGTGAGATGATGTTTTCCTTGTGAATCATCAGACACTCTATGTAATTGCCTTCGTAACACATCACCTTCACCAGAATCATCGCACCAAAGATGGCAAAGTTGTAGATGCACCAGAATATGGTCATATACTCGCCGGAATAAACATCGGTGTATGACACTATCAGACTGATAATCAGAACAAATATACCGGCAAAGATAAATGTTTTGCGGAGGTTCTTGTTGCGCATGATGCTTTTTGCCTCCAATTTCAAATATTCACCTGTCTCGCCGAAACGGTTGAAGAATGCCAACTTCGAGGCATGACGGATTTTCGTCTGCTCCACCTTGCCTAATTCTTCCCAAATCTGACGATACTGCACACGGCGGTTGATAAATATGAGTAAAGCCAGCAGCGCAAACAGACAGATATAAGCCAATATGTTCCAACCGGGCAACCACTCGCCTAAGTGGGCATAAGTGTCGCACAAACGTTCAAAACCGGCCCCTGAACCTATATACCAAGGAGAGAACATCACAGCATAGATTGCTGCGGGAAGCGCCCACCAGGCTATGTGGGTGTTAATCAGTGTGCGTGCCAATGAATACCACTGGCTGTTGATGATGATAAGCAGATAAAAACCAAACAGGAATCCAATCGTGGCAAGCACTCCCTCGCTGAAAATCACAGCCATAATCACGTAAGGGATGAACATGGCAAACCATGTCAGATTGCCCAAACTCAACACTGAATTGGCGATGAAACAGTCAATGCATGCAAACTTGGATATGGGCAACAACGAATAAGGCTTTACCAGTTGGGTGGGAGTCTGCTGTACAATGAAGCGGACGAAGAAATCTACCGTCAAAATAAGCGGCGAGAGACCGTACATCAGTTCACTGGCGCAAAGCCATTTGCTATCGTTCGCTGCTAAAGCGAAAATCACACCAAACATCATCAGATACAAGATGACGAAGGCGACACCAATATACAAAATATATTTTGCGGCTTTGTTTTGCTCGAAAGCCACGTTACGACGGTCCGCCAGTTTTAAATGTTGGCGAAGTGCACGGTATAGAGAATAACGGGATGTATGTGAGGCCATGACTTAACGCAAATCTATGATTTCAGCATCAGGATAGTCTTTTGCGGGGAAAGTGAATATGTCATCACTCTGATTTCCGGCGCGGAAATTACTGATGGTGATGGTGCTCCACTTCTGACCCTCACGGATGCGGACTTTTGTGGGCAGATACTGATTGCTCACATTGATATACATTTCTTGAATGCTGCGGCCCATATTCAGCGCTTTCAAATGTACTTCCCAACCGCCTGACACATCTTTTACACCAAGACGATAACCGCTCTTATACATCGTGATAAACTTGTAGGGATTCAGTTGAGATTGCTGACGCTCGTCAGGGTCGCTCACATTCACCTCTTCGGTCTTTTTCATATACGTCCACTGGGTCGTTCCATTATACCATGTCGAGGCTTCAGGGGTAGTCGCGCGGAATTTGTTGCCTTTGATGGCTATGGTGCCCGAAGTGCTACCTACACCGTCACTCTGCATGGTGAAATTGGCACTCGCACCGCCTTGAGCGTTAAGGGCAGCGGCGGTCTTGTCTAATATTTTCTTGGCTTTCGCAGGTTGCTGTCCGAAACACACCATTGCCAATACCGATACTATTGCGGTTATCAATATCCTTTTCTTCATAGTTATCCTTATTAATTGAAACATATAAGTCATCAAGTATATTCTTATGACGTTATGATGCCTAAATAGTTAATTGAACTTTTATTTCTTTAACTAAACACCCCTCAATTCACTAAGCAGCGTCATCAGGGAGTTCTCGTCTTGAATCAGCACTTCACGGGGTTTGCTGCCTTGTGCGGCTCCCACTATACCGGCTTTCTCCAACTGGTCCATCAAACGGCCGGCGCGGTTATAGCCGATGGAGAATTTGCGCTGAATCATACTTGTGCTGCCTTGCTGTGTCATCACAATATGGCGAGCAGCCTCGGCGAAGATAGGATCCAGACTGCCTGTGTCCATAGCGCCTCCGCCACCACTGCCTCCGTTCATGCCGCTGTCTTCGCTTGCGGGTTCGGGCAGTTCCATCGGAGATTGCGGACCCGGCTGATTCTCAATGTATTCATTGATACGTTCCACCTCAGGAGTGTCGATAAATGCGCATTGCACACGTACGGGCTCTGTGCCGTTGATAATCAACATGTCGCCTCGACCAACCAACTGATTGGCGCCAGGACGGTCCAAAATGGTGCGGGAGTCAATCATAGCACTCACCTTAAATGCCATACGGCCTGGGAAGTTGGCTTTGATGGTACCGGTGATAATGTTCGTCGTCGGACGTTGTGTCGCAATCACCATGTGGATACCCACGGCACGTGCCAACTGCGCAATACGGGCAATGGGCAATTCTATCTCCTTGCCGGCGGTCATAATCAAATCACCGAACTCATCAATGATGACCACGATATAGGGCATATATTCATGCCCCTCAGTCAGATTCAACTGATGGTTGATGTATTTGTTGTTGTATTCTTTGATGTTGCGTGTGCCTGCTTGTTTCAACAGGTCATAGCGGTGGTCCATCAGTGTGCAGAGACTCTTCAATGTGCGCACCACCTTTGTCACATCGGTGATGATAGGTTCGTCATCGTCATCGACGGTCGCCATGAAATGGTCGGCAATGCGGCTGTAAACGCTGAATTCCACCTTTTTCGGGTCTATCAGCACGAACTTCAACTCGTTCGGATGTTTCTTATATAATAAGGAGGTAATAATGGCATTCAGACCCACAGATTTACCCTGACCGGTAGCACCGGCAACCAGCAGATGGGGTATCTTTGCCAAATCAACCATATACACCTCATTGGTGATAGTCTTACCCAATGCAATGGGTAACTCCATCTTCGTCTCTTGGAATTTCTTGGAATTCAAAATGCTTTCCATCGACACGATATTCGGGGTCTTATTCGGCACCTCGATACCGATAGTCCCTTTGCCGGGGATGGGCGCGATGATACGGATGCCCAGTGCGGCAAGGCTCAGTGCGATGTCGTCTTCCAAATTACGGATTCGGGCGATACGGACTCCTTCGGCTGGCGTAATCTCGTAAAGAGTGATTGTCGGACCCACCGTAGCGCGTATCTCACGGATTTGCACACCGAAGTTGTTGAGCACTTCAACGATACGACGTTTGTTCGCCATCTGTTCTGCCTCGTCGATATAAGGCTTGCCGTCGCTTTCGTAATGTTTCAGCAGACTCAACGTGGGGTACTGGTATCGAGTAAATGGCTCTTTCGGGTTGATGGGCGTGCTCAGCGCATCCGCAGTGGTCAGGATCTTGCCGTGGGCCTTCTCCTCTTCCTCTCCCACTTGTATCTCCATGACGGGGTCTTTTCCGTCATCAGTCTGGACATTGCGCCTCCTTGTCCCGTGGTTGCTTGAGGATGAAGAGACTGGCTCATCTACCGTCATGCCATTGTCGGTGAATGTTACAGTCTGTGTGGCAGGGTCGTCGAAAACGTCGGGGTCAGGCTCCAAACCGTTTTCTCTTTCAAATTCTGCTTTCGGCTCGTTGTTAGTAATGGTGAAAGGTATTTTCTTAAATATATGACTGGGATTCAGTATGTTCTGAATCTTATACATCGTTTCGCTGCTCAGGTAGGTCAGATAGATAATCGCCACTATAATAAGCAAAGCGATAAGGCCGGGAGCGCCAATTATGTTTTCGAACCAGTTGACGGCATTGATGCCATGGTCGCCTCCAGGATTGAAGATACGGTCGCCGAAGATAGGCGTTAAAAATTTGGCAAAGGCCAAAGAACACCAAAGCAACAGCACAGACATACCGAAGAACCATTTCCAGAGATTGAGTTTCTTGTAGGCTCCGGTCATTTTCAGCGCACAAAGGCCTAAAAATGACGGGATGAGAAAGGCTGCCACTCCAAAACAACGGGCAATAAAGAAATGGCTCAGGTAGGCTCCTATAGAACCGCAAATGTTTTGGAACTCGTGATTCGGATTTTCTAATTCACCCGGTTTAGGAGCCAAAACCAGACTTTGGTCGGCCTCGCCGCTGCTGAAATATGAAATGAAGGCCACTATCAGATAGACCGATATCAACAGAAGGGTGAAACCAATCAAAAATTTTAATCTCTCATTTTGAAATATATTATTGATTCCCAATGCTTCGGCAAACGACGTTGATTTCTTGGGAGTATTCTTTTTCTTACTTTTTGCCATGGATGCAGTATGTATTTTGTCTGACTCTATATGTTTGTCTTATTTTAGTATGCAAAATTACACGTTTTTTCTCATAATAAGAGATATTTTCAGAACTTTTTTCTAATTTTGCACATCGTAACGGAAAATATGAAAAAAATCATCTATAATAAGTACGACAAAACAGAAATTCTGAAACTGCCTGTTGTGGAATTCCAAGGGAGAATCGTGGTCGTTTATTCAGAAAAAGAGACACGCAAGGCCGTTGATTTCCTATTGTCGCAACCCATTCTCGGATTTGATACGGAGACAAGGCCTTCTTTCAAAAAAGGGTCGGTTCATAAGGTGGCTCTCATGCAAGTTTCCACCCCGGATATTTGTTTCTTGTTCCGCCTTAATCAGACGGGCATGACACCTGATGTCATACGATTGCTCGAAGATACGACTGTTCCTAAAATCGGGCTTTCTCTCAATGATGACATTCTTTCGCTCCATCGGAACGCGCAGTTTACACCTGGATTGTTCATTGACCTGCAAGACCACATGAGAGAAATAGGCATTGAAGACCTCAGTTTGCAAAAACTTTATGCCAACATCTTCGGACTGCGTATCAGCAAAAACCAACGCCTCACCAACTGGGAGGCACAAATACTCTCTGACAGGCAAAAGATTTATGCTGCCACCGATGCGTGGGCATGTATCAATCTGTATCGCGAATATTTACGTCTGGTGCAGACTGGTGATTACGAATTGGTCGTCATTCCTGAACCCGAAATTGACGATACAGACAACTCATATTTACCATAACTCCCATAGTTTCAACCATTCCCTCCCATAAAAATGAAAGCAGTATATCTTAAAAAAGGCAAGGAGGACAGCCTCTTACGGTTCCACCCCTGGATTTTTTCCGGGGCTATTCACCATATTGACAAAGACATTCAAGAGGGAGATTTAGTCAAAGTGTTCACCGCTAATGGCGATTTTATCGCGGTAGGTCATTTTCAAATAGGCTCCATCACCGTCCGGGTTCTCTCTTTTAGGGATATTCCCATTGACTATGACTTTTGGAGAAGCCGATTGACTGCTGCCCTGCAAATGCGGTTGTCGATTGGAATTGCCGATCAGAAAGATAATGACACCTATAGGCTCGTGCATGGCGAAGGTGATCATCTCCCGGGGCTGGTCATCGACTGTTATGGTTCGACTGCTGTGATGCAGGCACATAGTGTAGGTATGCATATGGCAAGACACCAGATTGCAAAAGTTTTGGTCGAGGTAATGGAGGGGAGAGTGTCGCATGTTTATTATAAGAGCGAGACCACATTGCCATATAAAGCCGATTTGGGACAGGAAAACGGTTTTATCATTGGGCAGAGCGAAGACAACACTGCATGTGAAAACGGGTTGAGGTTCTATGTCGATTGGTTGAAAGGGCAGAAAACGGGTTTCTTTGTTGATCAACGTGACAATCGTAGTCTCTTGGAGCGCTATGCGAACGGGAAAAAGGTGCTCAATATGTTCTGCTACACAGGCGGTTTCTCTGTCTATGCCATGAGAGGGGGCGCCAATCTTGTTCACTCCGTTGACAGCAGCGCAAAGGCCATTGAACTCACTAACCGGAATGTGGAACTCAATTTTCCGGGTGACAAACGGCATGAGGCTTTTTGCGATGACGCATTCCGTTTCCTTGATGCAGCCGATGACAAGTACGACCTCGTTATCCTTGACCCGCCGGCATTCGCAAAGCACAGGGCTGCCTTGTCCAATGCGTTGAAAGGATATACACGACTCAATGTCAAAGCGTTCGTAAAAATCCGAAGCGGTGGCATCCTTTTTACTTTCAGTTGCTCTCAGGTTGTCACGAAAGACCATTTCCGTAATGCCGTCTTCACCGCTGCGGCAAAAACAGGACGTAAGGTACGCATTCTCCATCAATTGCATCAGCCGGCCGATCATCCCATCAACATCTATCATCCCGAGGGCGAATACCTCAAAGGGCTGGTCCTTTATGTGGAGTGATTTATTGTTCATCCTTCCATACCATGAAGCGAGTTGCTGATTATATCCGGAAATACCACCTCTTGACAATTGAGGGCAAATACCTCGTGGCCTTGTCGGGAGGGGCTGATAGTGTGGCTCTGCTCCTGGTGCTCCGGCAGTTGGGTTATCAGGTTGAGGCGGTCCACTGCAACTTCCATCTTCGGGGTAAAGAGTCTGACCATGATGAGCAATTTTGCAGACAATTGTGTGAAAAACATAATGTCTCTTTTCATGTGGCGCATTTCGATACGGTAGAATATGCCAACCTTCATCATGTCAGCATTGAGATGGCTGCCCGTGAACTTCGCTACCATTATTTTGGTCAGTTGGCGCACGATATTGGGGCGGATGGTGTCTGTGTGGCACATCATCGCGATGACTCAGTCGAGACGGTTATGCTCAATCTTATTAGAGGTACGGGTATTGACGGTTTGCGAGGCATTCAACCCGTCAACGGATTGATTATCAGACCGTTGCTTTGCGTGGGAAGAGATGATGTCTTGTGTTATTTGGCTGAAATCCATCAGGACTACGTCACAGACAGTTCCAACTTGGTCGATGATGTGGCGAGAAATAAAATCAGGTTGAATATCCTTCCTGCGATGCGTGAGATCAATCCTTCCGTGTCAGACTCCATTGCCGCCACATCCCGCCGCTTAGTTGAGGTTGCTGCCATTTTGAACGATGTGATGGCGGAAAAAGCAAAAAAAGTGCTTTTTGAAAAAAACTTACAAAATAATTCTCTCGTTACAGTGCTAAAAAAGGATTTGATTGACAGTGAACATCTCCTTTTTTACCTTTTGTCTCCTTACGGTTTTTCACCGGCACAAATTGAGATGATTTATGCTCGTCTCGATTCGCCGACAGGCACATGTTTTGAATCTTCCACACATCAGTTGCTTTTCGACCGCAATGAGATACTCATTCGTAAAAAGCCTGAATTGTCTCTTGAACCTATGCGTATTCCTGAGTCGGGAACGTACGTATATGCAGGAAAAATGAAATTCAGATTTTCGTTTGCGTCGGTCGAAGACTTTCATAAGATGCCTTATAAGGAGGCGAATTATGCATGTTTGGATGCGGCTGCAATCTCCTTTCCGCTCATTGTCCGCCAAGTGGCGCAGGGTGACTGGTTCATACCCTTTGGCATGAAAGGAAAGAAGTTGCTCAGCGACTATATGACCGACCGCAAAATGACGTTGTTTGAAAAACAGGAGCAACTTGTTTTGACGGAGGCTGGCGGAAATGTCATCTGGCTCGTCAATCAAAGGCCTGACAACCGATATTGTGTCACGCCTTCGACAAAACGCATCCTGATGATAGAATGTGAGATGATGTCTGATTAATTTCTCAACGGTTGAGAAATTCCTCAGCCTTTTGCAAATCCTCCGGTGTGTCGATGCCCACTGTCTCAAACTCCGTTTCTGCCACTTTAATACGATAACCGTTCTGCAACCAACGCAGTTGCTCCAGACTCTCCGCTATCTCTAATGATGACTGCGGCAGATGTGTCACTTCTTCCAATACCTCTTTACGATAAGCGTAAATGCCTAAATGTTTCAGGTAGGGATAATGCTCTGCCCAAGTTTCTTGCGCAGCACCTCTTATATAGGGGATGACACTACGGCTGAAATACATAGCAAATCCACGGTTATCTACCACAATCTTAGGCGAGTTGGGATTCTCGATGCCTGCTATGTCGGTGAATCGTTTGCCTAAGGTGGCTATCTGGGTTGATGGATCGTCAAAGCATTGACAGAGTGTTTCAATCTGCTCGGGCTGGATGAAGGGCTCGTCTCCCTGGACATTCACCACCACATCGTAATCGCCGCCGATTTTCATTACGGCTTCGGCGATACGGTCGGTTCCGCTCTTATGGTTGGCGGATGTCATCACGGCATGACCGCCAAATGCTATCACCGCATCAAAGATTCGTTCGTCGTCAGTGGCGACATAAACATCCTCGAGCACTTTCTGCACTTGTTCATATACTCTTTCAATCACTGTCTTGCCACCTAAAATGGCCAGAGGTTTGCCTGGAAAACGGGTTGACGCGTATCGCGCCGGGATGATGGCTATAAATTTCATCTTATTTTCTTTTATTCTTTCTTTTGTGCAAAAGTAAGCCAAATAGAGCACGCACACAAAATTTTTGTATGAATAATTGTGAATTTTGGGATTTCGGTTATCTGCCTTGGATGATTGAAGATGAAATACTTAAAAAAAAGACCGTTTTACTTTGATAATCGGAGAAAAATATGTTACTTTGCATCATCATAAAAACTATTTTTGAAGATAACGGAGAATTGTTAAACTTAAAATATCATTAGTTATGAAGAAAATTTTTGCAACATTAGCAGCATTGGTACTTTCAGCACCTCTCTTTGCACAATTTAGTAGCGGCGGTTTCAAACTCGATGAAGAACATATGTATTATGGTGTGCGCTTCGGTATCACTTCTGCCAGTATCTCTGGTGATAATGAGGCTAAGGTAGACGGTTCTAAAGTGGGTATGACGCTCGGTGGTGTTGTCGGTATCAAATTGACAAGTTCCGCACCGGTATTCCTTGAAAGCGGATTGTACTTCACACAACGTGGTGGCGATGGAAGCGGCAAAGACGCAAGAATCAACTATTTAGAAATCCCCTTGCTGATTAAATACGGCATTCAGGCTACTGATGAGATTGCAGTCATTCCTCTCTTCGGCCCGTATTTCTCATATGGTTTCGGTGGTAAAACCAAAGTTGCTGGTTCTAAACACAGTTCTTTCAATGATGGATATTACAATCACCTCGATATGGGTTTCAAAATTGGTTGCGGTGCTGAATACAACAACCTCTACCTCGAGTTAGGTTATCAGATTGGTGTGGCCAATATCAGCAACACTGATGACTTCACCGCACACGGCAATGCTTTCTTTGCCAATATCGGTGTTAACTTCTAATTTTCACATCATCATTATATACGACAATCATAGGGTCGCCAATTGGCACCCTATGATTTGTTTTTGCCCCCTTTAAACCGATGATACAAGAATACCAATTACGTGTCCTGCCCCAACAGGCTGCTGGTATGGACAGCATCAAGGCATATATCGCACAAGAGAAAGGCGTTGATGTGCGCACTCTTAATCATGTCCGGGTGCTGCGCAGGAGCATTGACGCACGTCAGAGGACGATATACGTCAACCTGTCTGTAAGGGTATATATCAATGAGCAACCCACAGACGATGACTGTCCCAAGACGGTTTATCCGGAGGTGGCTGATGCGCGTCAAGTAGTGGTCGTTGGCGCCGGACCAGGTGGACTTTTCGCTGCGTTAAGACTCATAGAACTGGGTTTGCGTCCGATTGTCATCGAAAGAGGCAAAAATGTGCATGAGCGCAAAAAAGACCTTGCTCTCATCTCCAAAACACAAAAGGTGGACGGTGAGAGCAACTATTGTTTTGGAGAGGGTGGGGCAGGAGCCTATTCTGACGGAAAACTCTATACCCGCTCGAAAAAACGGGGCGACACAGAGAAAATCTTGCATGTGTTCTGTCAACATGGTGCCTCAACCGACATATTGGCCGATGCGCATCCCCATATCGGTACAGACCGTCTGCCGCGAGTGATTGAGAACATGCGCAACACGATTCTCAAACAGGGCGGTGAGGTGCATTTCCAAACGAAGATGACCCGTTTCATCCTCGAAGGCGATACGGTGGCGGGTGTCGAGGCGATAGATTTGTCCACTGGTGAAGAACGTCGGTTTACGGGACCGGTCATCCTCGCTACAGGGCATTCAGCGCGCGATGTTTATCGGTATCTTGACCATGCGAAGATAGAGATTGAACCGAAAGGTATTGCCGTAGGTGTCAGGCTCGAACATCCCTCTGCGCTCATCGACCAGATTCAATATCATAATCGTCTGGGGCGCGGGCGCTATCTGCCTGCTGCGGAATACAGTTTTGTCACTCAAGTCAACGGACGTGGTGTTTATTCTTTCTGTATGTGTCCCGGAGGATTTGTGATTCCTGCGGCAACAGGCCCTCACCAGATTGTCGTCAACGGCATGAGCCCTGCCAACCGTGGTACACAATGGTCAAACAGCGGCATGGTAGTGGAAATTCACCCAGAAGATATTGCAGGGGATTTGCTTTTCATGGACAAGGAATTGCACGATGATGCAGATTCTCACTTGCTCGATATGATGGCTTTTCAGGAACAGTTGGAATTGTCCTGTTGGCAGCAGGGTAATATGCGACAGACGGCACCTGCACAACGTATGGCTGATTTTGTCAATGGTAAATTGAGTTATGATTTACCGAAGAGTTCTTATGCGCCCGGACTAATTTCGTCTCCATTGCATTTTTGGCTGCCTAAAATGATTTCTGAACGGTTGCAGATGGGGTTCAAGAAGTTCGGACAGATGAGTCGTGGTTTCTTGACCAACGAGGCGGTCTTGATTGCTGTCGAGACGCGCACCTCGTCTCCTGTGCGTATTTTACGCGAACGCGATACCCTCCAACACATCCGCTTGCAAGGGCTCTTCCCCTGTGGCGAGGGGGCCGGATATGCCGGAGGCATCGTCTCCGCCGGTGTCGATGGTGAAAGATGTGCAAACGCATGCGCCGCCTACCTCAACAGGTAAGCGGCGCAAAATTATTATCTAGTAAATCTAGAACTCTAGCCCTTCTAGAAATTTTACAAATCTGAATAATTCCCGGTAAACGTTGTCGTGTTCATGTTGCCGGTCTCATAACCGAGTTTCAGCCATTTCATACGCTGCTCTGCGGTACCGTGGGTGAAAGACTCGGGTTGTGAGTAACCTTGTGCCTGTTTCTGCAGGTAGTCGTCACCGATGTGCTGGGCGCAGTTGATGGCCTCGCGCATGTCAGTGTCGTCGAGCGAATTGAAACGGGCATCCTCATAATGTGCCCATACGCCGGCATAGTAGTCTGCCAGCAATTCCAGACGTACACTGATTTGATTGGCTTTTACCTTGTCAGCGCGTTGCATTTGAGCATGGGCGTTGCCCAAGGTTCCCAACAGGTTCTCCACGTGGTGACCCACCTCATGGGCTATGACATAAGCACGGGCAAAATCTCCACCTGATTTCAACTGGTTCTCCATTTGTTTGAAGAACGACAAGTCGATGTACAATTTCTGGTCGCCAGAGCAATAGAACGGACCGACTTGTGAGGTGGCGCTACCACATGCGCTCTGCACGGCGTTGGTGAAGAAGACAATCGTAGGATATTTGTATTCCTTGCCCATCTTCTTGAAAATCTGAGTCCATACATCCTCAGTACTTGCTAAAATCTGCTTGCAGAATTTCACCTGCTCCGCTTCCTCGGCTGTTTCTTGATAGGGTTCTGTTGAGGCCTCGGTCTCTTGAGAGCCAAGTCCCATGCTGCCAGCATTTTGTAATATCTCTAACGGGTTGCCGCCCATCAGCAATGTGATGATACCTACGAGTATCAGACTACCAATACCCATACCGGCTTTTGAGCCGCCACTCATACCTCGGCGATCTTCAAAATTCTCGCTTTCTCTTCTTCCGTTTAAATCCATGTTAATAAAGATTATTTGGTTGTTTTTGCAAATGTACGCTTTTTTTTTCAATAGACAACTTTTTTCTCCATTTTTTCTTCAACATGCTCGTTTTTTTCTAATTTAACACGTATTTTCTGCCTGATTGTTTGCTCATTTCGACTATTTTTATTATCTTTGCCCATATCATAAAAGCACTGTCAAGATGGATGCCATTACGATGACATGCCGTTTGATATGACGTATTGTTTCACCTAAACAAATCATATTACCATGGATAAGAGTCAACATTTCGTCATAACCATCAACCGCCAGTTCGGAACAGGCGGACATGAGGTGGGAGCGGAGATAGCCAAAAGACTTGGTGTAAAACTCCTTGATAAACAAATACTTACAGCGGTTGCAAAAGAACTTAACGCTGATGACTCGGCCATTGAGAAATTGCAAACGCGTAATCCTTCGTGGTGGGACGATTTCACCCAGTTCTACCAGCATTATATCACCGAGCATGAATATCACATCAGCGACCGTGATACCACATCAAGGCAGATATTTAAGGCGCAGGCTGAGATTATCCGGCGCATTGCCGAACAAGAATCGTGTGTCATTATTGGGCGGTGCGCATTTGATATTTTCAAAGATTACCAAAACTCACTTAAGATATTTATTCACAGTAAGATGGAAGCCCGTATTCGACGGATTGTCGAACGATATGGCGTGTCAGATAGTGATGCAAAACTCATGATTGTGGATAATGACTATACCCGTGAGTTATATACCAAAACATTCACCGGCTCGGAGTGGTACGATGCCCGCAACTATGACTTATGCCTCGATGTCGGCAAGTTTGGCATCAATGGTGCTGTCGATTTCATAATGAAAATGATATCCGACGAGTAATCCCGAAATATAAGACTATTTTTGAATTAACACACAAATGAATAATTAAGTGTGTTATTCCCTCATGTCCCGATATCAAATATGTTGTTGTGTCTGGAAACAAGAAATATGTTTCTTTGTCATCACTTTTCACCTCGAAATTTGGTCAACTGACAAAAAATGCGTAATTTTGCACGATTTTTTGAGTGTAAACAATTCTAAGATATGAATATTTCTTATAAATGGTTGAAAGAATACGTTGATTTCAACCTCTCTGCCGAGGAGGTGTGCGCTGCGCTCACCTCGGGAGGTCTCGAAGTTGACGCGCTCGAGGAGGTGCAAAGCATCAAAGGTGGTCTTAAAGGACTCTATGTCGGACAAGTGCTCACATGTGAACCTCATCCCAATTCCGACCACTTGCATGTTACCACCGTTGATCTCGGACGTGAAACTCCTTCTCAAATTGTTTGTGGCGCTCCCAATGTGGCTGCCGGACAAAAAGTTATCGTGGCCGACCTCGGTTGTGTGCTTTATGATGGCGATAACGAGTTTGTCATTAAAAAATCGAAACTGCGTGGCGTGGAATCGTGTGGTATGATTTGTGCTGAGGACGAGATAGGAATTGGCACTGACCATGCTGGTATTATCGTTCTTCCCGATGACGCTGTGGTCGGAACGCCTGCCGCCGAATATTATCATCTCGAGAGCGATTGGCTCATTGAGGTGGATATTACCGCCAACCGCGCTGATGCTCTCTCGCATTGGGGTGTGGCGCGCGACCTTTATGCATGGCTCGTGCAAAATGGTTACAAGACAGCGTTGCATCGTCCCTCTTGCGACGAGTTCGTTGTTGACAACCATTATTTGCCCATCGACGTTACTATCGAGAATACCGAGGCGTGCAAACGTTATGCTTGCGTCAGCATCACCGATTGCGATGTGAAAGAATCGCCTGAATGGCTGAAAAACAAACTCACCACCATCGGACTGAGACCCATCAACAACATAGTGGATATCACCAACTACGTGATGATGGCATACGGACAACCCCTTCATTGCTTCGACGCTGACATGGTCACTGGTCGTCACATTATCGTGAAGGACAAGAACGAGGGAAAGAAATTCATTACCCTTGACGGCGAGGAACATATCCTGGGCGAGCACGATTTGGCCATTTGCAATGCCGAAGAGCCGATGTGCATCGCTGGTGTGTTTGGCGGCAAAGGTAGTGGTACTTACGAGAACACACGGAATGTGGTGCTTGAAAGCGCCTATTTCCATCCCACATGGATTCGTAAATCTGCGCGTCGTCACGGGTTGAGCACAGACTCATCCTTCCGTTTTGAGCGCGGTATCGATCCCAATGGCACCATCTATGCCCTCAAACAGGCAGCCATTTTGTGCAAACAACTTGCAGGCGGCAAGGTGTCGATGGAGATTCGTGATGAATATCCCAACCCCATGCCAGATTTCCCCGTTTCACTGAAATATGACTATGTGAATAGTTTGGTGGGCAAGGATATTCCTGTTGAGACGGTCAAGAGTATCGTCACCACTTTGGAGATGAAAATAGTCAAAGAGGATGAGCAGGGACTGGAACTCCTCGTTCCCGCCTACCGGGTTGATGTTCAGCGCCCCTGCGACGTTGTCGAGGATATCCTCCGCATCTATGGTTATAATAATGTGGAGATTCCCACACAGTTGAAGAGTTCGCTCGTGGTTAAAGGCGACGAGGATATCAAGCATCGCCTCCATAATCTTGTTTCAGAGCAACTCGTCGGCGCCAGTTTCAATGAGATTCTCAATAACTCGCTCACTAAAGCCGCTTATTATGAGGGACTTAACGGTTATCCCGCCAATCGTTTGGTGCCCATTATGAACCCTCTCAGCAGCGACCTCAATGTGATGCGGCAGACACTCCTTTTCGGTGGATTGGAAAGCATTGCGCACAATGCCAACCGCAAAAATCCTGACCTGCGTTTCTTCGAATTTGGCAATTGCTACAGGTTTGACAGCGAGAAACAGGATACGGAGAATCCCATGAAGGCTTACACTGAAGAGCAGTATCTTGGCCTTTGGGTTACAGGTAAGCGCGTCAGCGGCAGTTGGGCTCATCCCAATGAGGACTCATCGTTCTATGAGTTGAAAGCCCATGTCGAGAATATCTTCTGCCGCATCGGTCTGAAACCTGGCATGGTGGTGTTGAAGAAAAGCGATAACGATGTGTTCGCAAAAGCCATTGCTATCGAAAACAGGGGCGGAAAACTTCTTGGTGAGATGGGCATCATCAGCACAAAACAACTGAAGGCAGCCGGCATCGATAACCCCGTGTACTATGCTGAACTCAATTGGACAGCCCTCATGAAGGCTGTGCGCAAGAACAAAGTTCATTTCGAGGAAATCAGCAAGTATCCCGCTGTCAGTCGTGACCTGGCTCTGCTTATCGATAAGTGTGTGGAGTTTGAGCAAATTGAGCAGATTGCACGTCAGACGGAGCGAAAACTCCTCAAGAGTGTTGAACTCTTTGATGTCTATGAGGGCAAGAACCTGCCTGAAGGTAAAAAGAGTTATGCGGTCAATTTCATTCTCCAAGATGAGCAGCGCACTCTCAATGACAAGCAGATTGATGCTATCATGCAAAAACTTATCGCCAATCTGAAAAAGCAACTCAACGCCGAACTTCGGTAATAATTCATAATTCAACATTCGTCATTCAACATTTGTAATTAAATATGGGAAGAGCATTTGAATATCGTAAAGCATCAAAACTGAAGAGATGGGGGCATATGGCCCGCACATTCACGAAAATTGGTAAGCAAATCGCTATCGCTGTCAAGGCTGGTGGACCGGAACCGGAGAACAATCCTACTCTGCGTGCCATCATTGCCAATGCCAAGCGTGAGAACATGCCGAAAGACAACATCGAGCGTGCCATCAAAAATGCGATGGGTAAAGACCAGAGTGAGTACAAAGAGGTGTCATACGAAGGATACGGACCTCATGGAGTGGCTATCTTTGTAGATACTTTGACCGACAACACCACACGCACCGTAGCCGATGTGCGTTCGGTCTTCAACAAGTACAGCGGAAACCTTGGCACACAGGGCTCACTCTCGTTCTTGTTTGACCATAAGTGCGTGTTCACCTTCAAGAAGAAGGATGACATGGATATGGACGAGATGATTCTCGACCTGATTGACTATGGTGTGGAAGATGAGTTCGACGAGGACGAGGAGGCAGGCGAAATCACCATCTACGGCGACCCGAAGAGTTTCGGTGATATTCAGAAACATCTTGAGAGTCAGGGATTTGAGGTGACAGGTGCTGAGTTCACCCGCATCCCCAACGACTTGAAAGATGTGACCGACGAACAGCGCGAGACCATCGACAAAATGGTGGAAAAACTTGAGGAGTTCGACGATGTGCAGACAGTTTACACGAACATGAAACCTGCTGCCGAGTAAACCATGGCCGAAATCAGACACATTACTTACAAGACACAGGGCACGTGCAGTCAGTACATCGACCTCGATGTGGATGAGAACGGTGTCATCCAACAGGTGCATTTCACTGGTGGTTGCAATGGCAATCTCCAAGGCATCTGCTCTCTTGTCCGTGGCATGCATGTAGATAAGGTGAAGGAGAAACTCCAAGGCATTCGTTGCTGGTACAAACCCACATCATGCCCCGACCAACTCACACGCGCCATCGATGAGTTAATGAAAAACTAAAAAAGCGGGTTAAGGCCCGCTTTTTTATGTTTAGTGTTGATGGTTTCGTATAGTTTCATATCTTCCCTCCTCCCTCGGGAGGCTCGGACTGAGGTTAATTACCTTATTTCCTCATTTTTGATGGTATCCACGAAAACCACCTCGCCTGTACTCCCTGAACGGCAGAGGAAAGCAAAATGATAACCTTCTTCCACGTAGATTTTATAGTGAAGACTTGCCCGGACTTCACTTCTCAAGCCCTCATGCATTTGGGCGCGCTTCGATTCAAAAACATAAGCGCCGACATCTGCCGCACCAATCAGTCTTTGGTGGTGGCAAAACGTTTTCGTGGCCTTGTCAAACGTCAGGCTGTCTAATATTGTATTGTTGTCAGGTGGGGTGGGGCAGTTTCTTTCCGTATATTCCTTAGCCTCGCGTACGGCACGGTCCTCCATACTCTCAAAACAGGCGGTCAGTGTCAAACAAAGTGCGATGACCCATAGAATGTTCTTCATATATGTTGTCCTTTCGTGATGATAATTCGTTGTAGATAGTGCAAATGTACTTATAAATACCAAAACGACCAAATCTTTTCCTTACGAATTGGTATATTTATTCATACAACAATGATGATAATGAAAAAACTTTTGTTTGTTTCGGGGAAATTGTGTAATTTTGCACAAAAGTCTATTCATCACGATGAATCACATCCGAAACTTCTGTATTATCGCGCATATCGACCATGGGAAATCAACCATTGCCGATAGGTTGCTCGAATATACCAACACCATACAAATCACCGAGGGACAGATGCTCGACGACATGGACCTCGAGAAAGAGCGCGGCATCACCATTAAAAGCCACGCTATACAGATGGAATATGAACTCGACGGCGAGAAATATATCCTTAACCTGATTGATACTCCGGGACACGTTGATTTCTCTTACGAGGTATCACGTAGTATTGCCGCTTGTGAGGGCGCACTGCTCGTGGTCGATGCCACTCAGGGCGTACAGGCGCAGACCATCTCTAATCTCTATATGGCCATTGACCATAACCTCGAGATTATCCCCGTTATCAATAAAATCGACATGCCCTCGGCCATGCCCGACGAGGTGGAGGATGAAATCATCGACCTCATCGGTTGTGATCGAGAGGACATCATCCGTGCCTCTGGTAAAACAGGCGAGGGAGTGCCTGAAATTCTTCGGGCTGTTATCGAGCGCATCCCCCATCCGGTGGGTGACCCCAATGCTCCGCTCCAGGCGTTGATTTTCGATTCGGTGTTCAATTCTTTCCGTGGCATCATCGCCTATTTCAAAATTCTCAACGGTTCCATCCGCAAGGGCGACAAGGTGAAATTCTTCAATACAGGTATGGAGTATGATGCCGACGAGGTGGGTGTGCTCAAAATGGACATGATTCCCCGCAAAGAGATGACCACTGGCGAGGTGGGTTATATCATCAGCGGTATCAAAGACGCCAAAGAAGTAAAGGTGGGCGATACCATTACACATATAGCACGGCCCTGCGATAAAGCCATTGAGGGATTCCAAGAGGTCAAACCCATGGTCTTCGCCGGTGTCTATCCTATTGACCCCACCGATTATGAGAATCTGAGAGCCTCACTCGAAAAACTGCAACTCAACGACGCGTCGCTGTCGTTCACCCCCGAATCGTCAGTCGCTTTGGGCTTCGGCTTCCGTTGCGGTTTCCTCGGACTGCTTCACATGGAAATTATCCAGGAGCGTTTGGACCGTGAGTTCGACATGGATGTCATCACCACTGTGCCTAACGTCTCCTACATGGTTTACGATAAGCAGGGTGGGGAGAAAGAGGTGCATAATCCTTCGGGACTGCCAGAACAGACCATGATAGACCATATCGAGGAGCCGTATATCAAGGCGTCGATTATCACCAATGCCAATTTCATCGGGCCGATTATGAAATTGTGCCTTGACAAGCGTGGTGAACTCATCAATCAGGAATATGTCAGCGGCAATCGGGTGGAACTCAATTTCTACCTCCCGCTTGGCGAGATAGTCATTGATTTCTATGACAAACTCAAGAGCATCTCTAAGGGATATGCCTCATTCGACTACCATATTTGTGGCTTCCGTCCATCGCGATTGGCTAAACTTGACATCCTGCTCAATGGAGAGCCTGTCGATGCCCTCTCCACGTTGACCCATCAGGACAATGCGGTGGCATTCGGACGGAGAATGTGCGAGAAATTGAAAGAACTGATACCGCGTCAGCAATTTGATATTGCCATACAAGCCGCTATAGGCGCGAAAATCGTAGCACGCGAGACCATCAAATGTGTGCGCAAGGATGTCACAGCTAAATGTTATGGTGGTGATGTGAGCCGAAAGCGTAAACTGCTTGAGAAACAGAAGAAAGGAAAGAAGCGCATGAAACAAATCGGCAATGTGGAGGTGCCGCAAAAAGCCTTCCTTGCCGTACTCAAATTAGACTGATTTTTAATAAAGCCATCTAAACAATCAAATCAGATAAAAATAACAAAGGAGGATACCATCCTATGAAGGAATTACCAAGAAACACAAGAGACATAGCACGTGAGTTGGCGAGAAAATACAGCACCATGACTCATGATGAACTCGACGCCCTCGAGAGCGTGCTTGTGCCTATGAAATTCGCGAAGGGCGAAATGATTCTCAAAGAAGGGGAAATTTGCCGTTACATCTATCACATCGACAAGGGACTGGTACGACAGTTCTATTACAAGGCCGATAAAGAACTCACAGAGCATATCGGCACTGACAATTCCATCGTCATGTGTATCGAAAGTCTCTTCCGGGAGGAACCCACAAAACTGCAGATGGAGGCGCTTGAACCTACCATGATATATGCTTTGCCCAAAAAACGGCTGGAAGAGGTAGCTCTTCACAATGTCAACATACAAATATTATATAGGAAAATATTAGAGGAGTCGCTCATGCTATCCCAAGTACACGCTGACCTCGTGCGCTTTGAGACGGCACAAGACCGTTACCGCAAAATCTGCAAACTCATGCCGCAGGTCGTTCTTCGCGCTCCGCTGGTCTATATCGCCAACTATCTCCAGATGACTCCGGAGACACTCAGTCGTGTGCGTGCAGCCACGCTCCTTGATTAATAAGCCTAATCGGTTTTATCGTAGAACACCGAAAGCCTGGGGAAACCTGGGAAAACCGGCTTAAGCCGGAAAACCTAAGAGAAGATAGGCGATAATACTTTCTTTCGACTCGGAGTCTTTAGAGATGGCTAGATAATTGCAGGCGGGATGACAAATTGTCATCCCGCCTGCAATCGTTTTACTCTCCCTTTCTGAGAGGGAAATGCCTATCAGAAGAAGCACGCTTTCTGATACAAGAATCGCTTGATGCTCTTTTTCGGGGTCTTCTCAAATTCAGCGTCTTGCAAACGGATAGAGGATAATTTGCTATAAGAAGGCAATACCGCGTTCAGTTCTTGGCGGTTTTGCTCCATGATATTCTTCAGGTCTTCGTTGGTGAATCCCATGCTCTTTGCCACGTCATAATCGGGATGTACCAAACCGACCAGTTTTTCGCCTTCTTGGATCACTACGCATTCGTTCACCATCGTCATCGAATTCAATTTGTCTTCAATCTCCTCAGGATAGATGTTTTGGCCGTTTGCACCTAACAGCATGTTCTTTGAACGTCCTTTGATGAATACGTTACCTTCTTCATCCATCAAGCCCAAATCGCCGGTATGATACCATCCTTCGGCATCAAGTGTCTCTGCGGTGGCCTTTTCGTTCTTGTAATAACCCAGCATTACATTCAGACCTCTTGCCAATATTTCACCGGGGATATGTTGCGGGTCGGCGCTGTTGACCTTCACTTCCATGTGTACCACGGCACGGCCGCAAGAACCTTTCTTGAAAGTGGAGTAGTCGCTGTACGTGATAATCGGGGCACACTCTGTAGCGCCATAACCTACAGTATATTTGAAATTGATGGAACGGAGGAATGCCTCTACTTCTTGGTTGAATGCCGCGCCACCGATAATCACCTCATAGAAATTACCGCCGAAGGCTTCTGTTACCTGGTCGCAAATCATCTGCTTCACTTTCTTGCTCACCACAGGCATGTTCAGCAACAGACGCATCTTGTTGTTCTGTATCTTCGGGAACACTTTTTTGCGGATGATCTTTTCAATAATCAATGGAACGGAAACCACAATGGCGGGTTTGACGTCGGCGAATGCTTGTGCGATGATGGCGGGTGATGGCACACGTGTCAGATAATAGATATGGCAACCCGACAAGAATTCAAACAAGAACTCAAAGGCCATGCCGTACATATGAGCCATAGGCAGGATGCTCAGCACATTGTCCCCGGAATGGATATTCTTACCCAATACGCTACAAGCGAAATCGTAATTGCTCCACATGGCGCGGTAAGGAATCATGACACCTTTCGAGAAACCTGTCGTACCGCTCGTGTAATTAATCATCGCCAGTTCGTCACCGTAAGCCTCGTGGTAGTAATGAACATGCTCAGGACGGAAATATTTGGGATATTTCTTGCCGAACATCTCATTCAGATGCTCACGGGCGTAAGTCAACTTGTCGCTGCGTGAGAAGAGCACAGAGTAGTCGGGATTGAAAATGATACCCTCCAATCCGGGCATCTTTGTCGGGTCGATGCACTTTGACACCACATCACCTGCGAACAACAACTTGGCTTCGCTATGGTTCACGATATTGTGCACCTGGTCGGGGGTGAACTCATGCAGGATGGGCACCGCTACCGCTCCATATGCCAAAGTGGCAAGAAAAGCGGCAGCCCACGACGCGCTGTTACGCCCGCAGATGGCAATCTTGTCGCCTTTTTGCACTCCGCTGTTCTCGAACAGTATGTGCAATTTCTCTATCTTACGGGCCACATCTTTATATTGCAAGGTGACGCCTTTATAATCAGTCAGAGCGTCAAGGTTCCAATGCTCAATGATGCTCTTTTCTAATATCTCATTAAAACAAGGTACTTTTTCCATAGCCTCGTATTTTATATGTTTTGATACAGATATCGTTTGATGCTCTTTTTCGGGGTCTTCTCAAACTCTTCATGAAGGATTTGGATTGATGAGATTTTGCAGTATCCCGGAAGCATGGAGTTCAATTGCTGGCGGTTTTGTTCCATGACTTTTGAAATGTCATCATTTGTGAATCCCATTGAGTGCGCCTCGTCATAGTCAGGATAAACCAGACCGACCAGTTTCTCGCCGTGTTGTACCACCAAACACTCTGTCACCAGTGCCAAAGAATTCAACTTGTCCTCAATCTCTTCAGGATAGATATTTTGACCGTTAGAACCTAACAGCATGTTCTTTAAGCGTCCGCGGATGAATATATGACCGTCTGCGCTCATTGTTCCTAAATCACCAGTGTGGTACCATCCGTCATCGTCTATCGCCTCGCGTGTCGCTTCCTCGTTCTTGTAGTAACCTAACATCACGTTTGTGCCACGTGTCACTATTTCGCCGGGAATGTTCTCGGGGTCATTGCTCAATATCTTCACTTCCATGCGGTCAACAGGTGTCCCGCAACTTCCTGGCACGAATTGTTCATGGGGGCTGTAGGAAATAAGCGGAGCACACTCGGTTGTGCCGTAACCCACCGTCACGGGGAAATCGATGCTCTTGAGGAACGCTTCCACCTCTTGGTTCAAAGCCGCACCGCCCACAATCACCTCAAACGCATTGCCACCAAATACTTGAAGCACTTGGGCGCAAATGGTCTGTTTTACTTTCTTACTCACAAAAGGCATGTTCAGCAAGATGCGCATACGGTTGCTTTGTATGATGGGGAAGACGCGCTTGCGGATGATTTTTTCAATCACAAGCGGCACAGAAATGACTATGGTGGGTTTCACGTCAGCGAAAGCCTGTGCAATGATGGCAGGAGACGGAAGGCGCGTCAGGAAGAAAATATGGCAGCCATGACAGAAACTGTAGATAAATTCCATCGACATGCCATACATGTGTGCCATCGGCAAAATGCAAAGGGTGTTGCAGCCGCGTGGCATCTTGGGACCCAATATGCTTTCACAGTATTCTTCGTTGCTCCACAATGCACGGTAGGGAACCATCACACCTTTGGAGAAACCGGTCGTACCGCTCGTATAATTGATGAGTGCCAAATCGTCAGCGTCATCATTATGATAATGTATATCTTCAAGGAGGAAGATCTTCGGATATTTCTTGCCGAATAATTCGTTCAGATGCTCGCGCGCAAAAGTGAGTTCTTCCTTGCGGGATATTACCAACGAAAAATCCGGGATGTTGAGTATGCCGTCCAAAGCTGGCATGGCTGATGCATCAATCTGCTTCACCACATAGTCTCCCACAAACAACAGACGTGATTCACTGTGGTTGACGATGTTGTGTATCTGTTCGGCATTGAATTCATGCTGAATAGGTACGGCGACGGCACCATATGACAAGGTGGCGAGAAATACCACTGCCCAATTCGAACTGTTGCGTCCGCATATGGCTATCTTGTCGCCACGGCGCATACCTGTCTGTTCAAATAGGATATGTAGTTTTTCTATCTTGCGAGCCACATCTTTGAATTGGAGGGTGATTCCCTGATAATCGGTCAAGGCGTCGAGATTCCAATTCTCTTTGATACTCTTTTCGACACAAGCATTAAAGCTCGGTATGGTTTTCATTGCACAGAAATTCAAATTTTGTGCAAAGGTAATAAGTAATTTGCACATTCCAAAATGTTTTGTGCAATTTTTATTGTTTTAATTGAAAAAAAATGTTTTTTTTTAATTTTACTCCATATTTGTCAAAATATATACATAAATGCGCTATCAAAAACATCATTTATGCCTATAAATCTATATTGACTTCCGTCTTCAATTGATGTCAATTGGCAATCCAATTTTTATTCATACCGCATCGACTTGGCAGGATGGATATGTGAAATGAGGTAACTCGGTGCAATCAATACCAGTACATTGACCAACAATGTGACGATATTCAACAATATTATCAGGGGGATGTTCAATTCCACCGGCACCGTGCTCACATAATAGGTTGCAGGGTCAAGGTGTACCAAACCCGTGTATTTCTGCAATACACACAGGCCGATGCCGATAATATTGCCTATCAACATGCCGCGGCCGATGATAAACGCAGAAAACCAAAGGAATGTATGGCGGATGGTACGGTTTTTCGCACCCAATGCTTTCATCACACCAATCATATTGGTACGCTCCAAAATGATGATAAGTAAACCCGAAATCATCGTGAATCCTGCTACGGCAACCATCAGCGCTAAAATAATCCAAACGTTCATATCCAATAAATCGAGCCATGAGAAAATCTGTGGATATTGCTCGCGGATGGTGATGCTGCTGTATGTGGCGCCATATTGGTCGGTTGTACGGTTCACACGGCGGATAAACTCTCTTGCCACCACATCCATCTGGTTGTAATCTGTCAATGTCACTTCGGCACCGCTCACTTGGTCTGCTTGCCAGCCGTTCAATTTAACAGTGCTATATAAGTCAGTGAAACAAAAAGTTTCGTCGAAGTGTTTCAGGTTGGTCTCGTAAATGCCGGCGATGGTGTACCGGCGGGTGCGAACATCGTCGTCGCCCATAAAATAGGCAAAGACCTTATCGTCCGTTTTCAGACGAAGTTTATTCGCAATAAGACGTGAAATGACAAGACGGTTGCTGCTCGTAGAGTCACTGAACGTCGGCAATTCTCCCTCTACCAGATTGCTCTTAAGAAACGTCGGGTCAAATTCTGGTCCCACACCTTTCAATGAAACACCAAGAAAGTCGCTGTCGGTCTTCAGAATGCCTTGCTTGAGTGCGAAGCGCTGCACATGGTTCACACCTTCAATTCTCCGCATCATCTCCATCATGCTGTCAGTCATGCAGACAGGGTTCGAGACATTCTCTTGTAATGATTGGAACTCGCTTACCACGATGTGGCAGCCGAATCCCACGGCTTTATCACGGATGGTGTGCTTGAACCCCAACACCACACACACGGAGATAATCATCACGGCCAATCCGATAGCCACCCCGATGGTGGCTATTCTGATGGCGGGACGGCTCACTTTTTTGCCGTCGCCCTCATCGGCATGGATGCGTCGTGCTATGAATAATGGAAAGTTCAAGTATTAGTTGTGACGAATGATGAATGTCGAATGTTGAATTATAACACTGCGCACAATAAAGAGAAATTGTCAATTGTGAATTGAATAATTGTGAATTGTGAATTGTCAATTGTGAACAGTTCCCGGGTATGCCTCCAATGCTTTGCGCAAAACGACAAGTGCTTTGACCAAATCCTCTTTCTTCAGCACGTATGCGATACGGACCTGGTCGATGCCGGCACCCGGGGTGGTGTAAAATCCCGAGGCGGGAGCCATCATCACTGTTTCTCCCTCATAGTTGAACTCTTCCAGACACCAACGGCAGAATTTTTCCGCGTCATCTACCGGCAGTTTCGCCACTGTGTAGAATGCGCCCATGGGTATCGGCGAATACACGCCCGGGATGCGGTTCAGTCCATCAATCAGGCATTTCCTGCGTTCCACATATTCGTCATAAACGTCGCGGTAGTATTCTTCAGGTGCATCGAGTGACGCCTCTGCCACAATTTGACCAATCAGGGGGGGGGAGAGGCGGGCCTGACAGAATTTCATCACAGCCGCACGAACGGCTTTGTTCTTTGTGATTAACGCCCCGATACGGATGCCACATTCCGAATAGCGTTTCGACACGGAGTCGATGAGGATGACATTCTGCTCGATACCCTCCAAGTGGCACGCGCTGATATAGGGCGAACCTGTATAGATGTATTCACGATATACCTCGTCAGAAAACAGATAGAGGTCGTATTTCTTCACCAGGTCACGTATCTGCTTCATCTCGCGACGGGTGTAGAGATAACCGGTAGGATTGTTGGGGTTGCAAATCATGATGGCGCGGGTGCGGTCATTGATTAACTCCTCAAACTTCTCCACTTTAGGCAGTGAGAAGCCTTCCTCGATAGTGGTGGCTATCGTGCGGATTTTGGCGCCTGCCGAGATCGCGAATGCCATGTAGTTGGCGTAGGCTGGTTCGGGCACGATAATCTCATCGCCCGGATTCAGACACGAGAGAAAGGCAAAAAGTACAGCCTCGCTACCGCCAGATGTGATGATGATATCGTCGGCACTCACATGAATGTCGTATTTCTCATAATAACCCACCAATTTCTCGCGGTAACTTTGATATCCTTGGGAGGGCGAATACTCCAAAATCTCGCGGTCGATATGCTTCAACGCCTCCAAACCCACTGACGGGGTGGGGAGGTCGGGCTGGCCGATATTTAAGTGATAGACCTTGATGCCGCGCTTCTTCGCCGCAACTGCTAAGGGTGCCAATTTACGGATAGGAGATTCGGGCATCTCCATTCCTCTGACTGATATATCTGGCATAAAATATTTATAAATGATATTCCTTTTTCTTTTCACCTCTCTTTAACCATGCAAAGGTAATAATTTTTTTTATTTTATGCCGATAATGCTCCGTTTTTCATGATTATTTCGTACTTTTGCCCTCCGAATTTTAACAAATATACGATAATATGAGATCAAGAACAGCAAAATGGTTTGAAACAAAGGTCCGTTACGAGAAAACAATGGACGACGGATTGCAGAAAAAACTCACTGAACAATATACGGTCGATGCGTTGAGTTTCACTGAGGCGGAAGCCACCATCATCGAAGAGATGAAAGTTTATATCAGCGGTGATTTCGAGGTCACCGACATCAAGATGGCTTCATATCAAGAGGTCTTTTTCTCCGATGCCGACAGTGATGACCGTTGGTATAAGGCAAAACTTCAATTCATCACCATCGATGAGAAAACGGAGAAGGAGAAACGAACCAACAATTATTTCCTCGTTCAGGCTGGTTCACTTCCCCAAGCCGTGAAATATATTGGTGAGGTGATGGGGACAACGATGTATAACTACGTCATTGCCAGCATCCAAGAGACGCAAATCATGGATGTGTTTGAACACCAGTCATTTAAGGAAAAGAAAGGGGAAAAAGCAGAAGTTGAGGAATAATCTGAAATTCACTCAAACGATACCCTTCTAAACCCTATTATAATCCAATAGTTGTTGCGCTTTACTTCAAAATTTCCAGTACAATGAACATCCAATCCGCATTGAAAGAGGTGCTCGCTTCCCTCCCCGAAGGTGTGACGCTCGTGGCGGTCAGCAAATTTCATTCTGAAGAGAAATTGATGGCTGCTTACGAGGCGGGGCAACGTGTATTCGGCGAGAATCATGTGCAGGAGATGACCCGCAAATACGAAGCGCTGCCAAAAGATATTCAGTGGCACTTCATCGGACACCTCCAGACCAATAAGGTTAAGTATATCGCTCCCTTCGTCAGCATGATACATGCCGTAGATTCGTTCAAATTGTTAAAGGAGATTGAGAAACAGGCCGCGAATTGCGACAGGGTCATTCCCGTGCTGCTCGAACTGCACATTGCGGAGGAGGAGACCAAATATGGATGGTCTTTAGAGCAATGCAGGCAGTTCTTGGCAGATGGAGAATGGAGGCAGATGACGCATGTCCATATTGTGGGATTGATGATGATGGCGTCATACGTCGATGATGAGGCGCAAATCAATGCTGAGTTCCAATTGGCATCCGATTTCTTTGATGAGGTGAAGCGTGATTTCTTTGCCGACGACCCTGCTTTCTCGCAGCGCAGTTGGGGCATGAGCCATGACTATCCATTAGCCATACAGCATCATTCCACCATGGTACGCATCGGCACTGCCATCTTTGGTGAGAGAGTCTATCAATAAGGTAAAAGAGTACATTAAGAACCGCGCCACCCAAGTGTCTTGAGTGGCGCGGTTCTGATATAATTGTTAAAAAGAGACTACTTTGTCACTTTCTTTCCGTCTTTCACATATATGCCTTTGCTCAGACGGTCAATGTCGCGGCCTACGTATCGGCCGTCAATTGTGTATATTTTACCGTCAGCGGCTTCAGAAGTCTTGATGTCGCTAATACCGGTTGTTTTCCCTCTCAGTTTGATGAGGCCATTCTCGTCCTCGCTGATGTTCGACAGCACATAGCAAAGCCGTTCTAAAGCGTTGCCCGTTGCTGAGGGCGCATGCATGGTGGCAGAAGCGGGGGCAGAAGTCCACAGTGCCAGATTCGGCAGGTTGCTGTCTTCATTCACTTCTGTTACGCCATCGCTGCCCGGGAATGGGTCGCCCGACAATTCTTCATAGAAATAGGCATTAGTATATTGGATCCTATCCACATATTTATTGCTGAACAGTAATCCGTCGGCGGGGATGACCGTCATGCGCGGCTGTCCCCAGTTGTTGTTCACGGTATTGCTGTTAGAACCGCTAAGAGAGAAGGCTTGCGGGTCATAATTTACGTGGGTCACCACCAACCCGTGACCTTTCATGTTGTAATTGAAACTCTCCTGCTGGATATTCTCCAATATATAATATTCATGACCGGTCGCATCATATTCATTGGTGATCCGATAGGCTTTTCCGCCTGAGCCCAATGTCTTGAAATCCAGTTCTTGACTTGGGTCTAACTCTTCTATCTCGGTCCATCCGAAACACTCACGTTCCCAAGCGGTGTATTCCGAAGGACTGTAACCATTACCCAGATATTCACCCAAATCCATCACGCTCCAATATTCCATGCTTTGGTTGTTGTATAACTCATGGTTGGGGTCTTGAGAGGGTTTGGTGGTGGGGTAAAGGTCGGGAAGACCCATACAGTGTGAGAACTCATGACAAAACAGACCAATACCATTGATGTTCTTGATATATGCGGTCTTTGTGTCATCGGTGAAACCAAAGGCTCCGGGGAAACCGTTCAACTCATTGTTCACACCATAGCGGCTCACTTCCTTGCCGTCATATTTCTGGGTGCTGCTCGTTGTGCCGCTTTTGGGCCAGATACACTGGTTGCTGTTGCCAGTGATGCTCTGCGCATATCCGGCATAGATGATATATACCAAATCGATTTTCCCGTCGTTGTTTGAGTCGTATTGTGAGAAATCCAGACTGTCATCCATCAGCAGGCAAGCGTCATTAACCAGAGCATTGATATTTTCGTCTTTTCCTGTGTCATTCTTGCCTCCGTAGTGTTTTAATTCATTAGGTAACTGCACCGGGCCATAAACATCAAACTGTGGGGTGAATTTCCCGTCACTCACTGTCTTGAAATAATGCTTCACGCTCGAAACGTTTCTCGTCTCACCGCCTCCGTAATCAACAGGTTGTTTCAGACTATTCAGATATTGGTCAAACGACGCGCGGGGGTTGGGTAATGAGAACACCGAGTCGGTGAACTCCACCAGAATCACCACGGCTTTCGGACTGCCGGTATGGGGGAACAATGTTCCTGACTGTGAAACTGGTTCGTGACGAGGGGCTTTCTGGCGCAATGACTGTTCTGCCTTGTCGAAAAATACCTCACGGTCTTGAGCTTCTATCAGCCTTTTCTCCGCTACCGTACGCAGTGACGGTTCATGCGCCAATTGGCCGGTGGAGCGCAATTCGCCTGTTAATGCATCCACTTCGCCAATGTAATAATTCAAGTTTTCTTCCACAAGCAGAACCCCGTCAAGAGTGGTTTGATAGTGAAAATTCTCATCACCAAAACCCTTGATGGTCAATTGTGTGCCGTCGCTCTGCGTCACTGTCACAGGAAACGGATAAACAGGGGCACCTGACATGCTGACACTTACAAGTACCGATGCTAAAAATAAAAGTATAATCTTCTTCATATTCATATCTCGTTATCTGTTATAATCTCTTCTTGTTATGCCTTTATCCACATTAATATCCCATTCCCTAGAGAGTTCGGGAGGATATTACCCCTTGAAATAATACTGCCCTTTTTTCTTGGTCCTTCCGCCATACTCAATGGCATGAAGGGGACAGTGGTGGTAACATGCAAAGCACGACAGACACCTGCCTGTATGCTGCCACTGTGGACGGCCATTTTCGTCTTGAGACATATTTCCAACAGGACAGGCATCCACACATCTGCCACAACTGATACAACGGTCCTCAACCACATGGAACGGCGTGTCGGTCACCAACCTCTTCACAAAATATGCACCTATCACACGACTGTTGATTCGCGGCCACCTTCCTCGGACAATATGATGCTCGTCGCTCTTTCTGGTAAGCACCTGCTCAGCATACTCAGCCAGTTGCTCGTCGGCGGTCTTTATCTTCTTGGCTGCGTTAGTGGCTTTGTCCACATCCATGAATGGCAGGCCCACATAACTCTCGGGCATCAACAGCGAGTAAGTGCTCGACACTGTCAGTCCAACTGCTTGCATGTCTTGGCAAAAGATGTCCATCGCCTCGCCAACTGTGTCACCTGCTGTGCAAAGTGCCCAAACATAATGCCCGTCAGCATTCGTCAAGCGCAGACCCGAGATGAACTCGCGCACATTCTTTGGCGGACGCCAACCATGAACGGGAAAGCAAAAGCCAATGCGTTCACCGTCAGCTAATTGATAGGGCTCCATGTGATTCATCTCGTCGGGGATGAACAACAGACGCTCGCCTGTCACCTCGCTGATACGTTCGGCAGCCCACTTCGTGTTGCCTGTGCACGACAGATAAAATATCATGTTGCAAAAGTAATATTATTTATTCAAATAGCAAAAGTTTTATGCCGATTTACAATATCTTGACGCTTTTTAGCAACGAATTGTTGTCTATGTCGGATTTTTGTGCTAATATTGCACCGCTTTAAGCATTGCTATATATGAGAAAAATACTTTACATATTGTCACTTGCGTTTTGCCTGACCACTCCTGCCAACGCGCAAGACACGATGGTCAGGTTCCTTGCGCATACTCCTGAACATGTGTTTGAGTTTATTCCGGACAGGTTGTTCGCCGAATTACCTGAGTATGTGCAATTAATGAGGAAATCCCAACCCTTAGGCGGAGAGATTGTGTTTGAGGTCAAAAACCGTTTTAATGATACGTCCAGAATAGATACTATCTCAAATGATTACGCTGCTCTCACAATGGCCGAGACTCTTCATGTGCAGATGCTCGCACTCCCTTATGAGAAGACGGATACGGTCGTTTGTATGATAAAGACTTATTATGGACCCGAGGCCGAGAGTGTCATCTCATTTTATGACCTTAATTGGAATCGTTTGTCCAATGCTGATTTCATGCCCCAGGTTCAGGAAGAGGAGTTCTTTGCTAAACCAGATTCAATGACTGATCAGCGGTTTGATGAACTGAAACGATGGATTGAACCCGTTATATGGAAAGCGGAGATAATTCCGTCCTTACAACAAATTGTTTTCACACTGTCTACCCCCATGCTTACCCAAGAAGAAAAAACGCAAGTAAATGCAATTTTATTGCAAAGAAAAGTTAAATGGGGTGGTAAAATGTTTGAAAAATGTTAAATCTGTGCATTTATTGTGCACAAATTGTTGTGAATATGCAGAAAATGCATAACTTTGCAACGTGTTTTTCATGGTATTAGATTATTAAGGTTAATAAAGATTGGTTGTCGTGAGACAATCAATTTTTTTTGTGCTTATTTGAACTTCCCTTTTCAGGTGAAAGGGGATATCATAAATGAAGTGTTTTGTCCAATAATCAGCGTATTTTATGTTTCACATGCCAGTTGTGTGTAAACAGAAAATACATGGCAAAGGCCGCTATCAGCAAGGAAAGACCTGTAAGGAGCACTTGTTCCGGGTCGTTGCTGACAAAGGTGAGAAACACGCCGATGGTGATGCCAAACTCCCATGACAAAAAGAAGGAACTTTGTGAGGTGCCGCGCTGACAATGATGGCTGATATTGAGAAAAAGATACATGAAACGATTGCAGACGATACCGGCCACAAAACCCAGCAGCACCGGTGTGACGAATTGCCATACCCACTCACTGTCAAATATGTATGGTATCAACATCGACAACACAGATAAGGCGAATGCCAGATACATGTCATGTCGAAGTTCTGAGTCGGATAATAAGATTTTGCCGAATCGAAGTGCAAAATAAAAACCTACCATTAACATCCCGAACATGGTCATGTTCATTTGCCAGAAAAGCATCATGCCGAAAAAGGCGGTGAACAACAACAGGTTCAGAAAGCACCAGATGCTCTCTTTCAACAGAAAACGGTCGGTACTGAAAAGACTATTGATGTCTTCGGGGGCTTTGAAAGGAATGCGGATTAGCCATACCAATATGGCTGAAAGGAATGCCATCGACGACATGATTATCACAATGATGTCTATCGACAGAAAACGGTTCAACTGAATGGCTACAAGCGGACCTAAGACCAAAGGAAAACGCCCGAACCACACTACGGCGTAATTGGCGTCATCGCGATAGGATGATTCGGTCACATCGATAATCAACGTGCTTAACAAAATCATTTCAGCCAAGCCAAACAAGGCTCCCAGGGCGAAACGGAGGCCAAATAACGCACAGAAAGGAAGCGACCAACCTTCGGCACTATGCTCCATCACGAAAAATGACAACAGCAACAAGACCACTCCAACCGATGCCGAGATAAACACGGTATTCCTTCGGTACCGTTGTATCAGGTGATTGCAGATCGGACCGAAAACAAACAACCCCAAACCGTATGCCAACATTACCAACCCTATCTCAGAAGATGACAGGGAGGTACGCTGTGATAACCATTCCGGCAACAGCGGTATCAGCATATACATGGGCATCGTGAGAAGAAAACTGGCTATTGCCAGCAACCAGAAGTCACGATGCCACAATTTGGGGTGTATGGGGGTGTTCTCCATTAATAGGACTCACTTTCGTTGGGGAAATCACCGCTCTTCACATCGGTGACATACTGACCGATAGCGTCGGTCATGATGGTGCCAAGGTCGGCATAACGGCGTAAGAACTTCGGTGAGAAGCCCTGGGTCATACCTAACATGTCATCTACCACCAGTACTTGACCGTCAGTACCGTTACCGGCACCGATGCCGATGGTGGGGCAGGGGACGGCGGCTGTCACTTCAGCGGCCAATTTTGCAGGTACTTTTTCCAGTACGATGGCGAAACAACCGGCTTCGGCCAACAACTTCGCGTCTGACAGCAACTTCTGTGCCTCTGCCTCTTCTTTCGCACGTACAGCGTAGGTGCCGAATTTGTTGATGCTCTGGGGCGTGAGACCCAAATGGCCGCATACGGGAATGCCTGCGTCAAGTATGCCGCGCACAGTGTCGATAATCTCCACACCGCCTTCCAGTTTCAAGGCGTCGCAACCGCTCTCTTTCATGATGCGGATGGCGTTTTTCAATCCGTCATGTCGGTCAACCTGATAACTGCCGAAAGGCATGTCGCATATCACAAGCGCGCGTTTCACTGCATTCACCACCGAACGGGCATGATAAATCATCTGATCCACGGTGATAGGCAGCGTTGTCGCATTGCCAATCATCACGTTCGAGGCGGAATCGCCTATCAGAATGGCATCCACGCCGGCCTTGTCCACGATACCTGCAGTGGTATAATCATACGAGGTGAGCATCGAAATCTTCTCACCTTTTTGTTTCATCTCGAAAAAGCGAAGCGTAGTCACTTTACGCGTGTCACTTACCAAATAACCTGACATAATAATAATTTTGTGTAAATATAAACCTCAAATCTCAAACCTCAAATCTCAAATCTCAAATAGTCCTTTATCACCACATCTGACAGAGACGCTATCTCCTCTTCCGCATTGGTCGTAGAGAGTCCCACGACAAACATCCCTGCCGCACGGCCCGATTTCAAACCGTTGAAACTGTCTTCAAACACAATGCACTCATCGGGTGTGGCGTCAAAACGGGCGGCTCCTTTCAGGTAACAGTCTGGGGAGGGCTTGCTCTCGTCAAAGTCTTCTGATGTAAGCACGGCATCGAAGAGTGTTTTGAACTCGGGGCGCTGTCGATAGACACTGTTCATCTTTTCCTGATTGGAACTGGTCACGACGGCTGTTTTCACTCCTTGTTCGCGGATGTCCTTGATAAATGCCTCGAAACCAGTGATATAGTCATAATGCATCTGTGCTTCGAACGCGTTCAGGCGTTCCACGATGGTTGGCTGTTCTTCGACCACATCGTTGAAGTAGCGGTCGAATATCTGTGTCAAAGTCTGACCCTTGATAATGTGCTCCAATCCTGGCTGCTCTGGATGGTAGTGACGGCATTCTCCGCCCCAGAACACACTATATTGTGGCTCGGTGTCAAACACCACGCCGTCCAGGTCGAACAACGCCACTTTCCATCTGAAATCTTCCTTTTTCATCTTTTCGGCTGCAAAGGTAGAAAATAATTCCGAATTACAAATTACGAAATCCGAAATTATTACTAATCAGCTCATGCACACGATTTCTCGTTCCCATTGATGTCACTGTTTCCACTCTAAACAAAATGACGGGAGACACCTGCTGGCACCTCCCGTTCATTGATTAAATTTGCTCAAACCGTTCCTCGTTCCCTCTCAGTGGGGGGTATAAGGAAGGTTTTACAAAATCGTCTTAACGGCTTCAAGCATTCCCTTTTCCTGAATCAAGTCGAGGTCTTTCTTCACCAGTTCTGCCAGGCCTTTCACGTTGTGAAGGTCTTCACCCCAAATGAATTCTGCGCCCAAAACACCGTCGGTCACCTTCTGGGTGTCACCGGTGGCCCACAACTCTTTCAACAAATCCATAATCTTTTGGTCGTCATTGGGAACAATCTCTGCTCCGTCGGCGCGCTTGCCTCCTTTATAATAGGTGATGATGGCTGCCAGACCGAACACCAGTCCCTGAGGCAGTTCGCCCTTGCGCTCTAAATAAGTCTTCACACCGGGCAGGTCACGTGCTTGGAACTTCGGGAATGAGTTGAGCATGATGCTCGTCACCTGATGATCAACAAACGGGTTGTTGAATCGCTCCAACACATCGTTGGCGAACTTCTCCAACTCATCCATAGGCAGGTTCAATGTCTGCATCAACTCCTCAAACTGTACCTTGTGGATATATTTACCCAATACCTCATGATTGCAGGCGTCGCGCACGATATCCACACCTGAGAGATAGGTGACAGGTGATAATACGGTATGTGGACCGTTCAGCAGAGTCACCTTACGCTCGTGGTAAGGTTTCTCGCTCTCAGCGATGAGCACATGCAGCCCGGCTTTTTCAGCGGGGAACTCGGCGCGTAACTCTTCGCAGGTCATGTTCTCGGCTTTCTCAATCACCCACAAGTGGAAAATCTCGGCCTGAACCACCAGATTGTCCTCGTAAGAGATTTTCTCTTGTATCTCTTTGATTTCCTTGCGAGGGAAACCGGGTACGATGCGGTCAACCAACGTGGCACATACATAATTGTATTTTGTGAACCACTCTTTGAATGCCTCGTAGTCGGCACCAAAGTCGTCTTTCCACAACTCGATATACTGATAGATGCACTCCTTCAGATGATGACCGTTGAGGAATATCAATTCACACGGCATGATAATCAGACCTTTTGTCGGGTCTCCGTTGAAAGTCTGGAAACGACGGTACAGCAACTGCACCAGTTTGCCGGGATATGACGAGGCGGGTTTGTCATCCAACTTGCAGGCGGGGTCGAATGCAATGCCGGCCTCGGTAGTGTTCGAAATGACGAAACGAATCTCGGGTTGGTCGGCCAATGCCAAGAATGCCTGATTCTGGCTGTAGGGATTCAGCGCGCGGCTGATGACGTCGATACGCTCCAACGTGTTCACCGCTTCGCCGTTCTCGCGGCCTTGCAAGTTCACGTGGTAAAGGCAGTCCTGACCATTCAGCCAGTCAACCATGCCGCGTTCGATGGGTTGCACCACCACCACACTGCCGTTGAAATCGGTGCGTTGGTTCATGTTCCAAAGAATCCAATCCACGAAAGCACGCAGAAAGTTTCCTTCACCAAATTGAATCACCTTTTCAGGCATCACACTCTTAGGAGCGGTACGTTTGTTTAATGCTTGTAATTTTTTCATTAGTTTTGTTGTTTGTTTTTTGATGTATAATATTATTTTTCTTTTCCTGATAAAGTTGATACTGACACTACAGCGTCAATTCATTTGCAAAGATAAATCAAATCATCCATACTGCCATCACAATCCTTCGAAAAACTTCCGCAAATGTTTACGTAAACCGTTTTTACTTTCAAATACAAAAAAAGAGAGTTCGGCCGAGATATCCCAGCCGAACTGAATAGTGAGTGTTTTATCCTATAATGAATGAAATCACTTTTTTTGCCATTTCGCCCTCATATGTTTGCATATCTTGAATAGGATGATAGTCCAAATCATAGAACGTGAATGCCTGTATTGCTGCAAATTGTTTGTCTGATGATGAACACATTTCCACCAAAATCGGGCCTACACCTGTACTGGAGGGACGTTCATGGCTACTAAAAAAAGAATCTAATTTATCAGATGGGCAACTCAGCATTTTCTTGATTATTTCACCGTTTTCCGTAGAGTATTCTCTCTTGTACGGTTTTATTTCGCTGCCGGTAGGGTTGTAATATGCTTTCTTGCCAAATAGTGCTTTCTTGAATGATATACGTGAATCTGCAGAGATAGCGCTGGCCATCTCTAAATTATTAATATTTGCCATATTGATTGTTACTTTGTTAGTTGGATGAAATAAGAAAAATCTAACCTCAATCCTCATACAATTAGGTGACTCAACAACTAACAAAGTATCCGCCTCAGTGCAAACACATAATATTCACATGGGGCGGCTGACGCATAAGGCGCTCTTTCTTGTCGCCTTCTGCTGTCATGAACATTAATAATAAGTTTACGATGGTTTCCGATATTGCCGAAACGCCCAGGTGAACGGCTGGGCTTTTGACAGTTGCTCGGGAGAAGACGTTGAGGACGGCTGTTGTTGATGCGGTTGGTCGAAGAGCGGTTGGTCAGAGTGGCTTGCTCATTCCGGTCACTGTGGTCGATGCCGTCTGTTAATCCGTCTTTGCGCGGTATTTCCTGCTCAGATGATATCAAGAAGGCTTTGTCATCATCAGTGAATGATGACGCATTGCTGATGCCTGTTGCCAGTGTGGAACCTGACATCATCAACAAAAAAAGCAACAACCGTAATAACATAGAAATTATAACAATATCTTTTTCCTTTCGCAGTCTTTCAAATCCGTGCCGTAATCACTCTCTCAACTCCCAAAAAGCCACTGCTGCGGCAGCAGCCACATTCAGCGAATCCACTCCATGTGCCATCGGTATGCGCACCACATAGTCGGCCCCGGAAATGGTTTCTTTTGGAAGACCGTCACCCTCTGTGCCCATGATAAGAGCCAATCGTTCGACGCTTTTTAATCGCGGGTCGTCCAGACGGATGGAGTCATCGCTCAAAGCCATGGCGGCAGTCTTAAATCCCAATGCCTTTAGCGATGGATAACCGTCTTCTAACCACGTCCACGGCACGAGGAACACGCTTCCCATAGATACCCTCACGGCTCGACGGTTTAAAGGGTCGCAGGCGTCGGGTGTCAACAATACCGCGTCAATGCCCAATGCGGCTGCTGAACGGAAGATGGCTCCGATATTAGTCGTGTCGGTTACCCCGTCTATAACCACCACCCGATGAGCGTCACGGCATATGTCGTTCACACTCTTCATCACGGGTCGTCGCATGGCGCAAAGTACCCCCCGTGTCAGTGTGTATCCCGTCAACTGTGCCAAGAGGTTGCGCTCACCGGTATAAACAGGTATGTTGCCGCAACGGGCGATGATATCTGCGGCATCGCCTGTAATGTGTTTCTTCTCGCACAAAAGGGCAGTGGGCTCATAACCCGCATCCAGTGCCACGCGTATCACCTTTGGACTCTCCACGATGAAGATTCCTTTCTCCGGCTCTACGCAATTCCGCAGTTGCGCCTCCGTCAGCGATGCAAACACCTGCACCCCTTCCGCCTCTAATGTCTTTATCTCAATGATATTCAAAATACAACTTTCAATGTTCAACCATCAACGTTCAACGTTCCATGTTCAACGTTCCATGTCTTTGTCTCACCGCCTCATACATCAATATCGCAGCACTCACCGACACGTTCAGCGAATCGACACGTCCTAACATCGGGATGCGGATATGGGCGTTTGCAGCCTTACGCCAAAGGTCGGTCAGTCCCGTCGCCTCCGTGCCCATGACGATAGCGGTACCTTGCTGCATGTCGGTGTCATAATATACTTCGGAGTCTTGCAGTTGGGCGGTCAATATCCTAATTCCGCGTTTTTTCAGATAGGCGATACATTCTTCGGATGAACAAACCACACAGGGAACACTGAAAAAAGCACCGACCGAACTCCGTATCAAGTTGGGATTATACAGGTCGGTTAAAGGGTCGCATACCACCACGGCATCCGCTCCCGCCGCGTCAGCGCTGCGAAGGATGGCACCCAGATTGCCGGGCTTTTCCACGCCCTCTAACACCACGATCAACGGGTTAGCCTTCTTAGGCAATTCTTCCAAGGTGTGTTCCTTGCATCTTACCGTGGCAATGATACCTTCCGTGCCTCCTCGGTAGGCAATTTTCTCATATACGGTACGGCTTACCTCATAGGCCAAAGCGCAGGACGGAAGGGTAGGGAGCGCCTCGTCATCAGTGAAGGCTTTCATCAGTTCTTTACATGTGAACACTTCCTCCACTTCGTAACCGGCATCGATGCAGCGACGCAACTCCCGTCGTCCTTCCACGGCAAACAGACCGCTTTTACGGCGTTCGGATGATTTCTGCTGTAATAACACCAGACGTTTTACCTTAGCGTTCTGCAAACTTGTTATTATTTCCGTCATGTCCGTTTGTGTCTAAATGTACATGTCATTTTTAATCTGTTAGAATCCAGTCCACTGTTGGCGCCAGATGATTCTGCCTATCTCATCCCATTTTTGTATTGTGGCGCCGAAATAGTCGGCAGTATAGCCATTGAGCATCCTCTCTGCCTTCTTCGGGTCTTGGCGCTGTAATTCCTGCCATGTCTTTTCCACGAAAGGAATCTCGCGTTGACCTTTCTCGATGAAATACTCTTGGGCAGACTCTATCAGTTTCCTGTATGTGCCCCATCGCACGGTAGCCAAGCGGTTGGTCTTTCTGTAATGCCACAATGCCGCATCGTCGCGAACATCATGCTGACCGCAAACTTGCAACATCTTCGGCAATTCGGTCACACCGCAGAAAATTGGGAATCGGGGACTCTCGCCGGGATTGTCCAAAGCAATCCATACCACACCGCCCACCTCGTCGGGCAACCACGAGCGCAGTTGTATCACCGTGCTGTAAGCGCACCATGACACGCTCACCGTGCGGATGTTTTTCATCACCGAGTCGCCCATAGCATAATACATGTTGATTTCATCTGGCCGCATCCACGGGTTAGAGTAGGGCGACACGATGCTGTCGGGTTCATTCTTGTCGATCTCACCATTTTTCCCCTTACGTTTGGGGTTGGGTATTTTATGCCGGCCGCTCAGATTCTTGTCTGTTCCTTCATAGTAACTGCCCAAAAGGCGCATCACCTGCTCCACACTCACTTTGGCGTCGGGTTTAACGCTTAGGGGCAATTCTTCAACTGTATCGGACAAGTGGAGCGAAGGTGCCAGCGCATTCATAATATAATGTTCGCGTACGCTATAGTTTTTCTTCTCATTCAAATAATTACTTCCACTATATACTTTCCAGAAACTGAACTCTTCTTTACCGTCCCATAATTTCAATTTCTTTGCCACATCAAACACATTGTCTGATGCCATGTAATGGTCTTTGTCATTTAAATCCAGTTTTCCGATGCGGCTGATGTTAGCAGATACGGCTATCTCGTCATCTGGAATACGAACGGCTGCCCATACGCCTCCGATGGTCTTCGGACCTTCACCGAAAACCTCAAATATCCACACCTCGTTCTTGTCGGCGATAGTCAGGCACTCGCCGCTGTCTCCGTAACCATAACGTTTAACCAGGTCACCCATTAGACGGATGGCTTCACGCGCGGTAGAGCAACGTTCCAAGGCGATACGTTCCAACTCTTCTATCATGAACATGCCGTTTTTGTTGCGCAAGGTGTCACGTCCAGAGATGGTCGTCTCACCGATGCCCAACTGCCGTTCATTTAGGCAAGGGTAGGCGGTGTCTAAATAGCGGTAGGTGTGCCGAACCTGTGGTATCACACCTTTGCGGTACATCTTTGTGCTGTCTTGTGCCGTTTGGGTGTGCATGCGGCCGTCATAGATGGCGGTTACGGTGTCGCGCTCATAGTCATGTGCCGGCACCATTTGCATCCATGTGCGGTACCATGAGTCGCAGGTGTGCGAGGTCATCACCGAACCATCGGCCGAAGCGTTTTTGCCTACCATAATACTCGTGCACGACATGCGTTTCATACCTTCCCGTGTGCTTTCGTCGACAGTTTGGGCCCGGGTTATCATTGGCTGCATCAACAGCGCCATTGTTATTCCTGGTAATATCTTATGACGTAATCCCTTCATGTTTTATGATTTCTTGTTCAACATGCAAAGTTACATTTTTTTCTCAATAGATATGTCTATCTTTGCAATATATTTTGTATTTTTGCACCAACATCTTCTGATATCGTCCGTCATTGTATGAAACGAATACCATTTATCCTTTTGGCATGCGTTCTCCTTGTTTCCTGCAACGAGAAGAAACCTTATCGCCCTACCGCTCCTCCGCCTGTCGTTAAAAAGGACTCGGTTAGGTCTGAAAAGAATGCTGATACTCTTCGTGTAGAACAAGAACAGCAGCCTCAACCACCGTCAAGGTCGGCAGCGATTAAAAATAACGCTCCAGTACGCCCCGCTGCTTCAAATGCCCATGCACTACCGCAATATGACAATATGCGAGGTTTTGACCCCGCATCCGAAGATGACATGGATGACAATGGTATGTCGCGGTATATGGACAACAACGATGATGAGGGATGGTATTAAACAAACACTTAGCGTATTACGCAAACGAACAATCAACCAAAAGCCCCGACATGAATAAATTATTATTAGTAATTTTGCTCCTTGCGCTTGTTACTGTTTCATGGGCATGTAGAAAAGCGAATGTGACCAACGATGCTTTCAAGACAGTGGGCGTCGATGAGTTCGAACAATTAATAGCCGATACCAGTGTGGTAGTGCTCGATGTGCGCACCTTGGCTGAATATCAGGAAGGCCATATCAAAGATGCTCTCCTCATTGATGTGAAGACGGATTCTTTTATGATGGCTGCACGTGAACAGTTGCCAAAAGATAAAACCGTTGCAGTCTATTGCCGTAGTGGGCGACGCAGTGCAATGGCAGCAGAGATGCTTGCTGCTGAAGGATATCAGATGGTCAACCTCGATGGTGGTATCCTTGCATGGAAAAAGGCCGGTAAAGAAACAATTCTATAAACCACCTGTCTTCCTTCTATATTATAATAATGTGTTTTATGTACATTCCGTTTTCGGTGGCACCTTCCCCGGGATGATTCCATTCATGAGCATTATACCACCCTATATTTGTAAAATACTGTAAAATATTATTAAATATTGTATTTTTTCTTGCACTGCATTCTTAAATGTATTACTTTTGCAGTGTACTATTAAAGTAGTACACTAATGCACTATAAGAGTAGGAGAGTTAAAATATTTAATATCAATAAGTTATGATAGAAGTTAATAATGTTTCGTTCAAATACGGCGGTGGCTTTGCTCCCGTATTTAAGGATTTCAGTCTTTCGCTTGGCGAAAATCGTATTTATGGTTTGCTTGGAAAAAACGGTACGGGCAAATCTACATTATTATATTTAATCAGTGGCATGTTGCGCCCCTCTCAGGGAACAATCACCGTTGATGGGATGGATGCCCAGAAACGCTTGCCCGAAATGTTGCAAGAGATGTTCATCGTGCCCGAGGAGTTTGATTTCCCCGCCATGACGCTCGACCACTATGTCAAACTCAACCGCCCCTTCTATCCCCGTTTCAATCCCGAAGTGTTGAAAAAATGCCTCAATGACTTTGAATTGAGCGATAACCTAAAACTCAATTCTCTCTCCATGGGACAGAAGAAAAAGGTGTTCATGAGTTTCGCACTTGCTGCTGGCACAAAACTGTTGTTGATGGACGAACCGACCAACGGACTTGATATCCCCTCAAAGACGCAATTCCGCCGGGTGGTGGCTGAGAATATGGCAGATGACCGTACTCTCATCATTTCCACTCATCAGGTGCATGATGTGGAGGCGTTGCTCGATCACGTCATCATCATGGAGCAGTCACGCTTGCTCATCGATGCTGAGGTAACCGAAATCACTGATAAATACTCATTCGAGTTCCGCAATCCCCAAAACCTCGGCGATGATGTCATCTATGCTGAGCCTTCTCTTCAAGGTGCTGCTGTGGTGGCTGAAAGAAGAGGTGGGGAAGAAACCGCTGTCAACCTCGAACTGTTGTTCAATGCTGCAGCAATGGGAAAAATCAACCTTAACAACACAAAATGATGGATTTCAAGTTCAAAAGATTCGTTTCTTTGATGCGTTGGACACTTGCCCGAAGCAAGAAAAGCATGGTTGTCATCGCAGCATCCTTTACCGGTGTCTTGCTCTTCCTCATGGGTATGGCGATCACGGGTGCTGAGAATTTTAAAGACTACCATGTCATCTTGGAGCGCATGAGTGGATTGGCCATGGGCATGTTCATCATTTTCTTGATTGTCAGCCCCTCGTTCTTGATGGCAAATTACAAGCGACGCCAAGGCGCGTTGGCATACCTCACACTGCCGGCTTCGTCATTTGAGAAATATCTCTCACGTTTCCTCTTGGTCACGGTCGTATGGGGATGCTGCCTCATAGTGGGATTCCTTGTTTTTGACTTGGTGCAATATGTTATTGCTTCTATTGTCATCGGACGCGAGGCCGAACTGGGAACGTTCAGTTACATCCTCAACACGAAAGTGGCGTTTTTCAACATCAATGGAAGTACCTCATTCATGCACATGCTTTTTCTGTGGCTTCTGCTGTTATGGTTCCAGTCCATTTATGCGTTCGGAGGCACTTTCTTACGCAAGTTCCAGTGGATTTTCGTGTCTGTCATATTGCTCTTCGGATTGATAGTCTTCCTTTCATGGGCTACAGGTACGGGGGCGCGCTCGGTGGCCACTTGGTTGATGGAACATAAAGACCAACTGCCGTTATACCGCATCATCTTGTGTGTTGTTATGGCTCTGTTTGTCATCCTGAATTTCAGACTCTCTTTCCGCTTCTTCAAGCGCACTCAAGTGATTCAAAACAAATGGTTTAACGTTTAATTGTTCAATAATATGTCGAATCGTTCACAATTCTTCAATATATGTAAGTGGCAACTGGATACAGATGCCGGGAAAATACTCAAAACACTCATTTTCTCGTTCATACTGAACTCTTTGGTGCTCTTTGGCAGCAGTTACCTTTTTAATAAGGCTACTGTAGTGTCGGTGACGGATATGTCTGAAGCCGGCACGTTATTAGCGGTATCATTCTGTTTCTCGGTGTCACAGTTATTCATGCTTTTCGCTGTATGCCGTCTGATTGCGCCTATGACCAATAAAAATCGCAGGGTGCAGTTCCTCATGATGCCCGCGTCTATGACTCAGAAGTTTACCATGCGCGTCGTATTTCTTTCCATATTCTGTGCTATCGTATGGATGGCAGGATTCTTGCTGGCCGACGCAGTTCATGTCTTGACGGCCAGTTGGTTCTCGTCTCCCAATGCGAATTGGGCTACGCCCACGATGGTCGAGACTTGTCAGTCGATGATCACCTCGGCCACATCACCTGGTGAGACGGTTGATATCTTCTTACAGGGCATGCAGGCAAGCCGTGAGATGTCTGACTCTGTCAATGTCAATATGGATAGTGCCGAAGCAATACGTCAGTCCATGGAATTGCCCGAGGAATTGACCCATGTGAAGTCATTTGCAGAGGCGGGTGTATTCAATGTCTATTTCGGACTGTCATCACTGCTCTTCTCTTGGTCGTTGTGCCTTCTTTGCGGTGCCTTGTTCCGTACGGCTCCCTGGGTATTCGCATGGATTGCATCTCTCGTGTTGACCATTGTGCTCGCTGTCGCTGACTATGCACTTGGACTTGGCAAACCGGTTATGGCTGTATTCTATACGTTGGCGACTGTCGCCTTCGTCTTCTGGGCATACCGCCTTTTCAAAAACACACAAGTAATACACAATAAACTGCTTAACGTATGACGTTCTCAAATGACAAAGCCATCTACATACAAATGGCTGACCGTATTTGCGACGAGATTCTGGCGGGGAAGTATGCGGCCGATGACCGCATACCCTCCGTCCGGGAATACGCCGTGCTATTACAGGTCAATACAAATACTGCTGTTAAAGCCTATGATGCCCTCGCACGCGATGAGGTCATCTACAACAAACGTGGGTTGGGTTATTTCGTTACGCCCAATGCCAAAGAAAAAATCCTTGCTGTAAGAAGGAAAGAATTCATGGAGAGAACACTCCCAGATTTCATCCGTCAGGCCACTATGCTAGGCATCGATATCAGCACCGTGGAGAAATTCTGGAAATAACTCCTGATATCTTTGCATACATAGAATAATCCGATATTATTTTACATTTTAATAAACTCAATCTTATGAAAATCAAACATTTATTTGCAGCGGCTTGTCTGCTCCTGTCCAGCGCTTTTGCAATGGCTCAGGATCCGCAGATGCCGAAAATGCCTGTCGACCCCGAAGTACGTATCGGACACCTCGACAATGGTCTGACGTATTACATTCGTCACAACAACAACCCTGAGCATGTGGCCAATTTTTACATCGCCCAGAAGGTGGGTTCTATCAATGAAAATGATGACCAGCGCGGTTTGGCTCACTTCCTTGAGCACATGGCTTTCAACGGCTCTGAACATTTCCCCGGCAACAGCCTCATCGAATACACCCGTTCGCTTGGTGTGGAATTCGGACGCGACCTCAATGCTTATACTTCTATAGACCGTACTGTTTACAATATCGACAATGTGCCGACGACAAGACAGTCTGCAGTTGACTCATGTCTGCTTATACTGAAAGACTGGTCAAACGGATTGACTCTTGATCCTGAAGAGATTGACAAGGAACGTGGTGTCGTTCACAATGAGTGGCGACTTGGAAGCGGTCCTTCACAACGTATGCAGGACGCAGCATGGCCCGAACTGCTCAAAGGAAGCAAATATGGTCATCGTCTGCCCATCGGTCTCATGGATATTATCGATAATTTCACACCGGAAACTCTCCGCGCATATTATGAGAAATGGTATCGCCCCGATAATCAGGGACTCATCATCGTTGGAGATGTGGACGTTGACAAAGTAGAGGCCAAAATCAAGGAATTGTGGAACGGTGTGACCGTACCTGCCGATGCAGCCCAAATTCCCAATGAGGAGATACCCGATAATGAAGAAGCCATCATCGTGCTCGGTCATGACAAAGAGATGCAGCAGAATCAGTATCTGATCATGATGAAACACGACCGTGTGCCTGAAGAGATGAGACCTACCCTTGTGTCTTTGATTTATGACTTCGGAGGCAGCGTAGTGGCTGATATGTTGAACAATCGTTTGCAGGATGTTGCACAGCAACCCGAGAGCGCTTTCATCATTTCGCAGTCTGAGGATAGCAGATTCCTGAGCACTAAGGCTAAAGACGCGTTCATGACAGTCGTCATCCCTAAGGAGGGACAGGATGTCGAGGGTGTCCGTCAGGTCATGCGTGAACTCTCTCGTGCACAGCAGTTCGGCTTCACACCGACTGAGTTTGACCGTGCGAAGGAGGAGTATCTCAGCCAATTGAAGAAACTCTATGACAACCGTGCAAAGACTAAGACAGAGGTCTATGCAAATCAGTATATCGAGAACTTCCTTGAGAATGAGCCCATTCCCTCAATCGAAGACCAGTATAATATGACCAAACAGATTGTGCCTATGCTGACTTATGATGTGGTCAATGAGTTGGCACAAGAAATGATTTCTGCCTCTGACTCCAACCTGGTCATCGCAGGATTTCTCCGCGAGGCCGATGATGTGAAACTCCCCACTGTGGAAGAAGTGAAGAATGCCATTGCCGGTGTCCGCTCTGAGAAACTTGAGGCTTATAAGGACAATGTTATCACCGAGCCGTTGATGGCAAACCTTCCCAAGAAAGGAAAAATCACAAAGGAGACAGAAAACAAACAGTTGGGTTACAAAGAACTGTTGCTCTCAAACGGTGCGAAAGTCATTCTCAAAAAGACTGATTTCAAAGACAATGAAATTGTCATGCAGGCCTTTGCTCCCGGTGGTATGGCGCTCTATGGGAAACAGGATTACGACAACCTCAAGATCCTCTCTATGGGAATCGCTACGGCCGGTTCAGGAAATTTCTCTTCGAACGATTTGACCAAGGTGCTCGCTGGAAAACAAGTGGATGTTGATTTTTCGATGGATGTGACCGAACAGACCGTGAATGCATCCACTACTCCTGATGACCTCGAGACGATGATGCAACTGCTTTATCTTCAGTTCACTGCCATCAAGGCAGACCAGCCGGCTTATGACCAGTCAAAAGGATTCATGGAGCAACAATTCAAGAACCTCTCGCTTAATCCTCGGATGGTGTTCACAGACTCTCTGCAATCAACCCTGACAAACAATTATCCCTTGAGCAGACTCCCGAACGCAGGGACATTCGAGAAGGCTGATTACAACCGTATCCTTCAGATACAACGTGAACGTCTGGCCAATGCACGTGATTATACTTTCACGTTCGTAGGTAACTTTGACGAAGCGCTTATGCGTCAGTATATCGAGCAGTATATCGCATCACTGCCTTCTTCAAAGAAAGTGACTAAAAAAGTTGACGTGAAGCATATTTGGAGCGGTCACGTTGAAAACCGTTTCAAGGCGAAGATGCAGGACGGACAGTCTATTGTGGTCGAGGCTTGGAGAAGTAACAATGTACCTTACACTGTTGAGAATCGTACATTGCTGAGAGCCGCAGCCGACGTGCTTGAGGCTGTTTATCTCAAAACCATCCGTGAAGATAGCGGAGCATCTTATACCGTTGCTGCTCAGGCTGATGTCGATACTGACGGTAAAGAGTATTATTTCACATTATTGGGTTATTGCCCCTGTGACCCCTCAAAGGCTGAACTCGCAGAGAGCCTGCTCAAACAAGGTATGAACGATGCTGCAAAGAGCATTGATTCTGAGACGATGGCTAAAGTGAAAGAGGCACTCCTCAACAATTTCGATGATGACTCGAAGAATAACAAGCAGTGGCTCAACTACATCTATCGTTTCAACAAATACGGAGTTGATTTCTTCAACGGCTATAAGAATGTGGTGAATGCACTCACCTCCGAAAAAGTCAGTGCTTTCATCCGCGACGTCATCCTCAAATCTGGTCATCACGCTGAGGTGGTAATGATGCCCGAGACTGCTGAATAACAGACTGATATTATTTCTCCACACCGTAGGGGCGGCGCCTGATGCCCGCCCGTACGGGTGGTGAGCCCATAACTACTACGAATTACGCGAACTTTGCGAAAGTGACACGATGACACTTCGTAAAATTCGCGTAATTCGTAGTAAAATGGTTTAGGGTAGGGGGATTAGTGTTTAGTGTTCTCGTCCCTTATTCGATTTCGAAAATTATTGAAATTTAGTTGTTTACGAACACCATTCGTTTAATTCGTATAATTCGTAGTAGATGACACTTGTATTCGTGAAATTTGTGAAATCAGTTGTTTACGAACACCATTCGTTTAATTCGTATAATTCGTAGTCGATTAAAATTGTTGTTCAAATCTGTAAAATCCGTGAAATCAGTTGTCTTTACTAATTCGTCGTCGTACCATTCAACCTATCCTGTAGTTTGACCAGTTCGTCCCTGTATTGAGCGGCTTGGAGGAAGTCCAAGTTCTTAGCTGCCTCTTTCATCAGTCGTTCAGTGTTGGCAATAGATTTCCTCAATTGGTCGTGCGTCATATATTCAAGAATCGGGTCAGCAGCAATTCGTCCGGAGGGTTCTATATATACCTCGCCGTAGGTCTTTGATGCTGCGCCTGTTTCCGACGGCTTGCCCGAGATGGTTTGCTGGATGGCTTTCTCAATCTGTTTCGGGGTAATATGGTGCTCCCCGTTATATTTCAATTGCTTATTCCTACGGTATTCCGTCTCGTCGATGGTCTCTTGCATGCTCTTCGTGATGGTGTCGGCATACATGATGGCTTTGCCGTGAATGTTGCGGGCTGCGCGCCCAACTGTCTGGGTCAGTGAACGGTGGCTGCGCAGAAATCCCTCTTTATCAGCGTCAAGGATAGCCACTAATGATACCTCGGGTAAATCCAACCCTTCGCGCAACAGGTTCACGCCCACAAGAACATCAATGCGTCCCGCACGTAAATCATTGAGGATGTTCACACGGTCCAACGTCGATACGTCACTGTGGATATAGTTTGTGCGAATCTCATGGTTCAGGAAATACTCTGTCATTTCTTCGGCCATGCGTTTGGTCAGCGTCGTCACCAACACCCGCTCGTCACGGGCGGCACGTTGTTCTATTTCTTCCATCAAGTCATCTATCTGGTTCTCACTTGGGCGAACCTCTATCTCCGGGTCTAATAACCCCGTCGGGCGTATCACCTGTTCCACATACACGCCTTCGCTCTGCTCCAACTCATAATCGGCTGGGGTGGCTGACACGTAGATGACCTGATGAACCATCTCATTGAACTCGTCGAACTTCAGCGGACGGTTGTCAAAGGCGGCAGGCAGACGGAATCCGTATTCCACCAGGTTGGTCTTACGGGCGCGGTCGCCTCCGTACATCGCATTGAGTTGGGGCACACTGACGTGGCTCTCATCAATAATCATCAGGTAGTCGTCAGGGAAGAAATCCAAGAGGCAGTATGGTCTTTGCCCGGCCTCACGACCATCGAAATACCGAGAGTAATTCTCGATGCCCGAACAGTGTCCCAATTCTTTAATCATCTCCATGTCGTATTCCACACGTTCCTTGATGCGGTGAGCCTTCAGTGTGTCGCCAATCTCGTTGAAGAAGTCAATCTGCTTTACCAGGTCATCTTGAATCATCCGGATGGCCCTCTCTTGTTGCTCTTTCGATGTGACAAACAGGTTCGCAGGATAAATCTGGTAATCTTCGAAAGAACCCAGACGTTGGTAGGTCAATACATCTACTTCCTCGATAGCGTCTATCTCGTCGTCCCACCATGTCACGCGCAACACATTGTCGCTATATGCCATGAAGATGTCAACCGTGTCGCCTTTTACACGGAAATTGCCGCGGTTCAACTCTATATCATTCCTTACATACAACGCATCTACCAAACGGCGCAGAAACATGTTGCGGTCTATACGTTGTCCCTTATGGATGCTAATGACACTGCCTGCCAAAGTCGCGGGGCCGCCCATGCCGTAGATGCAAGATACGGATGAGATTACCACCACGTCTTTTCGGCCAGATAATAAAGACGAAACGGCAGACAACCTCAGTTTGTCTATCTCGTCGTTGATGGCAAGGTCTTTCTCGATATAGGTGTCTGATGAGGGCAAATAAGCCTCGGGCTGATAATAGTCATAATAAGAGACGTAATATTCCACCGCGTTCTCAGGGAAGAACCCTCGCATTTCTTCATATAATTGCGCGGCAAGGGTCTTGTTGTGACTCAATATAAGGGTAGGGCGGTTCACGTTGGCAATCACGTTTGCCATTGTAAAGGTCTTGCCAGAGCCAGTCACACCCAACAATACCTGAGATTTGTCGCCGCGGGCCAGCCCTTCTGTCAATTCTCTGATGGCTTCGGGTTGGTCTCCTGTGGGCTTATATTTGGAGGTCAGTTTGAAATTCATGCTGCGAAAATACAAAAAACTACCGCATTTCTTGCAAAATTTCCTAAAAAATAACCTAATTACTTGGCAAATCGTGCAAATAGCAGTATCTTTGCAACTTGAATTTGAGAAATATGAAGAAAGTCATACCATTCATACTGATATCTATGCTCTTGTGCGTCTCATGTGCGAACGAGTTCAATGCCATGTATAAGACGGACAATTATGATCAGAAATATGAATATGCCAAGCAGTGTTACCTCGACGGCAGATACACCCGCGCTACATTGCTCCTGCAACAACTCGTCACACTCATGAAGGGTACAGACAACGGACAGGAGAGTCTCTTTATGTTGGCTATGGCCACTTATAAAGGCAAGGACTATGAGACTGCGGCGGAATATTTCAGAAAATACTATACGTCTTATCCTAGAGGCACTTATGCCGAATCGGCATCATACCACATCGGTCAAAGCCTTTATGAGAGCACTCCCGAGCCCAGACTCGACCAGACTCCGACGATTGCGGCGATTGCTGCGTTTCAGGAATATCTCGACCTTTTCCCTGACGCTTCCATGCAGATGAAAGAGAATGCGCATAAAAGGTTGTTTGAACTCCAAGACAAACTTGTTCAGAAAGAATTGAACTCCGCGCGTCTATATTATGATCTCGGTTCGTATTTTGGAAACAGTAGTGGTGAAGGGTCTTCAAGCAATTATGAGGCGTGTATCATCACGGCCCAGAATGCCATCAAAGACTTTCCTTATAGTGCTAAACGCGAAGACTTTGCATACCTCATCATGAAAAGTAAATTCCAGTTGGCTACACAAAGTGTGGAGGAGAAAAAACTTGAGCGTTTCCGTGATGCTGAAGATGAATGTTACGGATTCCTCAACGAATACCCCGATTCAGAATTTTCAAAAGAGGCGGAGAAATACATAGCGGTCTGCAAAAAGCACATTAAAGACTAAACTCTAAGGGCATTATCTGCCAATTGATTATTGAAAGAAAGTTTTTAATTTTATATCATTTTAGTTTTATAAATGGATTACAAAAAGTCAAAAGCACCGGTCAACACCGAGACTCGCAACATTATGGATCTTTGCGAAGAGACCGGTAATATTTATGAGAGTGTTGCTATCATAGCAAAGAGGGCAAATCAAATTTCAGGGGAAATCAAACAGGACCTCGACAAGAAATTGAGAGAATTTGCTTCTTACAACGACAGTTTGGAGGAAGTGTTTGAAAACCGCGAACAAATAGAAATCTCACGTTATTATGAGAAGTTGCCAAAACCGACTCTCCTCGCAACTCAAGAGTTTATCGACGGAAACGTATATTGGCGCGATCCTTCAACTGAAAATCAACCCCAATACTAATGATACAGCGCATACAAACGGTTTATTTGCTGCTAGCGTTCATCGCTGCGGTCGTCTGCCTCATTTGTCCCGTAGGACTGTTTCAGGCTGACGAACTTGGTGTGGGCGACATCACCATGTACAACCTCTTTTTGCAGCAAGGCGACGTTAAATCATTCTCCGTTTGGTCGATGTTCGCATTGTTGCTTTTCACCTGTCCGCTTACCATCCTGGCTATATTCCTTTATAAAAACAGGAAATTGCAGGCCAGAGTCTGTGCTTACAACATCCTTTTGTGCCTTGCATGGATTGCGGTGTTCGTCATCTTCGGTTATGTCAATAAACCTGAAGGCGCGAAATTTACCCCGTTTATCTGGGCTGCTCTGCCGGCAGTGGCGCTCATCCTGCATTTCTTGGCGCGTAAAGCCATCATTCATGATGAGAAACTTGTTCGCGCGGCAGACCGAATCAGATAACTCTTATCGTTTGTCCTTATACAGGGAGAGGAATATAAAGTATGGGGTGGTTTCCTGATAATGTAACCCTATAATATAAAAGGTGCGACCGTTTGGCCGCACCTTATTATTTTTTTGATTGTTGTTGTTGAAAATACTTCTTTAGAAATTATTTAATCTTAAGAGCATCGGCAGCCTTGTCAACAGCGTTGTTGACAGCAGCCTTGCCGGCTTCTGCAGCAGCAGCGGGGGCTTCCTTAGCAGCCTCTACGGCTTTGTCAGCAGCGCCTTTAACATCCTCTACGACTTTCTGGCCTTCTGCTTTGGCTGCATCAACAGCATCTTTAGCACCTTCTACAGCACCCTCAGCGGCTTTCTCCGCACCTTCAACGGCTGCATCTGCGGGAGCCACCAGTTTGGTCAGGTCAATACCGCTCACATTGTCAATCAGACCGCTAACAACAGCATTGCCACCGACAAATGCTTTGATGGCCTCTGCCTTCTCTTTCAAGAAGTTCTGTGCTTTCTCAATGTACTCCTTAAACTTCGGATCGTTAGCCTTCTCTTTAACAGTGTTCAAAAGAGCCTCGAATTTGCTCTCGTCTTTTGCCTCCATGGCTGCGTTCAACTCAACAGCGGGGTCTGATGCGGGATCAATCTCAGCAACGGCTTCGACGTTCTCTTCTGCTTTAGGAGCCTCTTCCTTTGCTTTGTCTTTGCAACTGGTCAGGCACAAACCTGCAACTGCAAGTGCCATAAATAATACTTTTTTCATAGTTTGTAAATTTTTGATTAGTAAAACAATTGTTTATAAAACAGGGCAAAGATAATTCTTTTAATTGTTCGTTGTTCTTTTTTTATAAATTTTTAACGGATTTTTTCGAATTCTCGCCTCGTAGCCCCATTTTCCTCTTTAATTTTCCGATTTTTCCACATAATTGTTACTATTTTCTTTTGTTTTCATTTGCTTCTTCGTAACTTTGCAGTCAAATGTATAACTATTTAGCATTAATACAATGAAGAAAATCATTTCAACTTTATTTATGACGACACTTCTTGTCTGTGGTTGTCATAACAATGCCAATCAAACGAGTGACGCAAACGGTCAGACTGACAGTCTCCAAGTGGATGAACCACAGACCGATAAAGTGGTTGAAGCGGCCGTCAGCGAAGCGAAGGATATTGTGATAAAAGATAATTCCAATTGGCATAACGGTATCGAGTTTTACAGTGTGAAAATAAATGGTGATGTGCTCGCTTTTTCAGGTGGTACTTTGCATGAAGGCGGTTATTGCTTCGGACTGAAACCCAAAGGTGATGGTAAATATGAGATAGTGCCTGTCGCTTGGAATGATGATCCCGAACTGCAAGCAGACCCGCAGATTGCTACATCGGATTTCAGCAAAGAGGATATTCCGCAATTGGTTGCTGAGGCGAAAAACATAGCAGGTACAGATTGTATCATTATTCGCCATAAAAAGGATGGGGTTATTTCCGTATTTTTGGCGACGGATAAAGAGTTAGACGGTCTGTACGAAGCCGAAGTGCGTGCGATGGCACAAAGAATAGCAGGTGACTACCGTGATAAAGACGGAAAAGCCTATGCCTTTAATCCTGATATGACGTACGTTTTCGACGGGAAGAACGGCAAGTACAAATTTGAAGAGTCTTATGATTGTCCCGACTTTATTGTCACACTCGCTGACGGACAACACTTCATCGCTGAAGGTGATGCGGAGGGTCTAACTCTAACGCCCTCAGCCTTTGATGAGGAAAGCGGTGCTTGGGATAAGACTAACGGCAAGCCCCTTCGTCTTACCTTGGTTCCAGAAACTGCATCTGATTGGCGCTATCCCTTCGCGTCTAAAAAATTGCTTACCTCCGGAGACGTGGTGTTGTTCAGCAAAAAAGAACTCAGGGTGATGCGTAATGAGATATGGGCAAGACACGGATACAACTTTAAGTCTGATGACCTCAAAAAGCGTTTCGCAAAAGTGAAGGCTTACAAACCCATTGATGACAATAATAATGTCAAACTCTCTGATATTGAGGCTATCAACTCAGAACTTATCCTGCATCAGGAAAAAATCAGCGACAACGAAGAGTAGATAATCTGTATTTACAATCATATGAAAAGGTTCTTCCTCATCCGGGAGGAGCCTTTTCACATTATAATTACCTTCCATATATCCACTATTTCATCAATTTCTCTATTAAAAAAACAAATTAGCCGGTATTTTTCCAAATAATGTCGTATCTTTGCAACAGAAATAAACTTAAATTTACCTGATATGAAGACTGTTATTTACTATTTGATGAAACAATCGGTTAGATTACGCCTTGTCCTCATTGGGGCAATGTCAATGGTTTTGATGCCTTTAGGAGCGCAAACCTTTGAGACTGCCACTGAGGCAGTGACTAATATGGGAGTTGGATGGAACTTGGGCAACACGCTCGACGCCAACAGCGGAAGCCAGCAAGATTTGTCATCAGAGACATACTGGGGGCAACCTTTCACGAAACCTGAACTTTTCAAGATGATGAAGGAGGCCGGCTTCGGAGCCATTCGTGTACCGGTTACATGGTACAACCATATGGATGGCAACGGAAAAGTCAACGAGGCATGGATGAACCGTGTGAAAGAGGTTGTTGACTATGTGCTTGCCCAAGACTTGTACTGTATCATCAATGTGCATCACGACACGGGCGAAGGCAATACCCATTGGTTGCATGCCAGTACGGAAGTTTATGACCAGACGAAAACAAAATACGAATATTTGTGGCAGCAGATTGCTGAGAAATTCCGTGATTATGACCAGCGGTTGCTTTTCGAGTCTTATAATGAGATGCTCGACAAATACAACTCTTGGTGCTTCGCGACATTCAACAGAACTGGTGGATACAATGCTGCTGACGCTACTGACGCCTATAATGCCATCAACAACTATGCCCGAAGTTTTGTCAATGCGGTGCGTGGAACGGGTGGAAACAATGTTCGGCGTAATCTGATTATCAACACCTATGCTGCGGCAAATGGTAGCGGAACATGGAACGAACATCTGAAGGAGCCTCTCACGAAACTAACGATTCCCCAGGGAGAAAAGAATCACATCGCAGTTGAGGTGCATGCATACCCCAGTATAGTAAATGGTAATACAAACAAAAGTATTTCTACCATCAAGTCTGAAACGAAAGAGATGATGAGTGGGCTGAACACCAACTTCGTGTCGAAAGGTATTCCCGTGATTATCGGTGAATGGAGTACTTCGAATGTCGATGCTACTAACACGGATTACGATGTTCGCAGAGATCTCATGTTCCAGTTTGTCGACGACTTCGTGGCCCAGACCAAGGCTTTGAACATTGCCACGTTCTACTGGATGGGCCTCTCGGACGGCGCATATCGTTCAATGCCCTCGTTCAACCAACCCGACTTGGCAGAGCGCATTGTCAAGGCTTATCATGGAAGCAGTTTCGAGGGAAAGTATCCCACAGCCGATGATTTCCGGACGATTTATAGCGTGACATACGACCGGCAATGGGGTGAATTGTTCCTTTATGGCGACTGGAACAGTTCTGTGCCGCTCAAGATGAGCGAGTATACGGGCATTCGCGTAGAGTTGGACGATGACTATTCCGACAAGTTGCAAGTTAAGGTGTATGGTGACAAAATTGATAGCAGTAATTACAAGGAACAGTATGGACCTCTGACTGAAGGCTCGAACACTTCTACTATCTTATTCGATACTAATACTGTGGGCTCGAACGTATATCGCATCACCCTTCAGGTACTTGAACTTGATGAACTTATAGAAGGAGAGACAATCACTGCCAAGGTGATTAGTGCCACGCTGCTCAAGAAAGACGGCAGCGAGACGCCTGGTAAAATTTCTGTCGGTTGGGGATGCACGATGACTTCTGAATCGATTCCCATTGCTGGAATCACATCTGTGGAATTCAACAACCCCTTCCACGACGGACGTATCTACAACCTCAACGGCCAGCAAGTGAATAATCCCGGACCGGGTATTTACATCAAGGACGGAAGAAAGTATGTGATTCCGCGCAAATGATATTTTTTGGATAAACTTTGATACTTTTGATGGGTGCAAATGGTAAGATTTTTCTTAACTTTGCATCCATCATTCATTTGAAATATTATCATTCACTAACTATATTATCATGAAGAAAAGATTTGCTATTATCGCATTGTGTCTTTTTGGGTGCATGATGGTCATTCATGCCCAAAAGAAATCACCATCTGTAAAATTTGATGCTTATGAATGGGATTTCGGTACCGTTGACGCAACCAAAGGTGCCGTATGTCACACATTTACTTTGAAGAATATTTCAGGAGGAGATTTCAAAATTGCCAAGGATATTCCTTCATGCGAATGTATTAAAGCCATTTATCCCGACAAAACGGTAAAACAAGGCGAGAGCATTGAGGTTATGGTCGCTTTGTATCCACAAAAGTCTATCGGGAAGTCTTTCCGAAGCGTGGAACTGATTGACAATTATGGGGCCTCCTTAGGCGCTTTGTCTATTAAGGCCATGGTTGTGGAAGGTAACTCACAGGGTAGTTATCCCTATCAAAACCCCGAATTGTCATATTCAGAAAGGGTAGAAAACCTCCTCTCGCTTCTCACACCCGAGGAGAAAGTGGGATTGATGATGAACAAGTCCGTTTCTGTTGACCGTCTCGGTATCCCTTCCTATAACTGGTGGAGTGAGGCTTGCCATGGCGTGCGACAAGGCGGTTATACTGTCTATCCTCAACCCATCGGCATGGCGGCGGCATTCAGCGAAAAACTTGTTTATGACGTGTTCTCTACCGTTTCCGACGAGGCTCGTGCCAACTGGAACCGCTCCGACCACAATGTCTTCAATGTGAAGATGGGTGCCATCTATTACCCGGGAAATCCTGAACTGACCTTCTGGTGTCCCAATGTCAACATCTTCCGTGATCCGAGATGGGGACGCGGACAGGAGACTTGTGGCGAAGATCCCTATCTGAATGCTGTGCTCGGTGTGCAGACCGTGCTTGGTATGCAAGGCAATGACGACCATTATTTTAAAACCCACGCTTGTGCGAAACACTATGCGGTGCACAGTGGTCCAGAACCTCTTCGCCATACCTACAACGCTTCTGTGTCGATGCGTGACCTGTGGGAAACCTATCTGCCCGCTTTCAAAGCATTGGTGAAGAAAGGAAATGTTCGGGAGGTAATGTGCGCATACAACCGCTATGAGGGCGTGCCTTGTTGCACTAGCGACCGCCTGCTCGTTGATATTCTCCGCAGAAAATGGGGATATGATGCTATCGTGTTAACCGACTGCGACGCCATCAACAATTTCTATAACAAAGGCCAGCATGAGACACACAAAGACCCGCTCTCGGCTTCGGTCGATGCGGTGCTCAACGGAACTGACCTTGAGTGCGGTAAAGTGTTCATGGTCTTGACCGAGGCATTGGAGAAAGGTCTGATTAAGGAAGAGGTGCTCGACTATCATCTCCGTAAAACATTGTACGGACGTTTTGAACTGGGTATGTTCGACCCCGCGGAGAAACTGCCGTGGGCAAATCTGACACCTGAGGTCATCAGCAGCGAGGCAAACGACCAACTGGCCACACAGGCTGCACGTGAGTCGATGGTCATGCTGAAAAACAATGGCGTGCTCCCCTTGTCTAAAAACCTGAAAACCATTGCTGTCGTCGGACCGAATGCCGATGATACCGAATTGCTCAATGGTAACTATGGCGGTACTCCGACACCAGAACACAAACATTCACTGCTTGCCGGCATCAAGGCGGCTGTTCCCGGAGCAAATGTTATCTACAAAAAGGCATGCGAACTCAATGATGATTATACCACCGTACACCATCTGCAAGATTTCAATGACGGAAAAGGAGTGAAAGTTGAGTTCTATAACAATAAAGAACTCAGCGGAGAACCTGTCAAAACGGATTATTACAAAGAATTTAATTTCTCAACCTTCGGAGCATGGGGCTTTGCAGAGGGTGTTGATAAGGATAATCTTTCAATGCGCGTCACCGGTCAATACAAGGCTACTTTCACTGGCGACATGAAATATTCTCTCATGACCGACAACGGTTATCTGCTCAAAGTCAATGGTGAGGTGGTAGAGGAGGCTAAACCCGGTGGTGGAAGACCCGGATTCGGATTCCGCCGTCAGGTTGAGTACAAATCGTTCCCTGTCAAAGAGGGTGAAGTGTATGACCTTTGTATCGAATACAAGAGAGGTAATGGCAATTTCGCCATGTTCAGGGGAGATATTTGCGAAAGAGTCCTCATCGATTTCACCGACTTGGCCAATGAGGTGAGTCAGGCTGACGCTATTATTGTCATCGGTGGTATCTCCGCTCAGATGGAAGGCGAGGGTGGCGACAAGCAAGATATAGAACTTCCCACCGTGCAGCAACGTCTGGTCAAGGCTATGCACGCTACAGGAAAGCCCGTTGTCATGGTCAACTGTTCTGGTTCAGCCATTGCATTCGGTAGCATCGAGTCACAATACGACGCGCTCATTCAGGCATGGTATCCCGGTCAGGGTGGGGCAAAGGCGCTCGCAGAGGTTCTCTTTGGTGATTTCAATCCCGCAGGAAAACTCCCTGTCACGTTCTATGCTTCCAATAATGACCTGCCCGATTTCCTCGACTATAGCATGGACAACCGCACATATCGCTATTTCCGCGGACAACCGCTTTATGCCTTCGGTTATGGATTGTCTTACACATCTTTCAAAGTTGGCAAAGGTAAACTGTCGAAGAAATCTATGAAGACTAACGGGAAAGTGACACTCACTGTTCCTGTTACAAACACTGGCAACAGACAGGGTATGGAGACAGTACAACTCTATGTCAAGGCTCTCGACTATCCCGAGGCTCCCATCAAATCGCTCAAGGGTTTCCAGAAACTCGACCTCAAGCCTGGACAGACTGCCAATGCGGTCATCAATATCGACGGCGAGGCGTTTGAATACTATGACCCGTCGATTGATGAACTCTCTGTTCGTCCTGGTCGCTACCAAATCCTCTATGGTACCTCATCCCGTGAGCAAGACCTGCAATCTCTTGATTTCGTAGTGAAATTTTAATAGCGGAATATAAAGTTAAGCGACGGATTTCATATTGTGTGAAATCCGTCGCTTTTTATTTAGAACTAATCTGTTGTTATCACTCTTTCATAAGGGCGTTAAAGTCCTTAAGGCCCTTAACGGCCTTATTGGAGGATTCTATTGATTCGGGTTGGAATTCTCATTCTCCCAAGCCTCCCATTCTTTCATGGCGGCTTTCCAGTCGGTCTCCTCACCCTGCTCGATGGCGGCTTGTTGACGCGCTGCCTCATCACGGGCGTGGTCACGGGCTCTCTTCTCTTTCATCGCGGCGATGGTGGCATCATCTAAAATCAGGATGGCACCTCGCTGAAGGGCTGCCTCCAATTCTGCCTCACCAAATGCTTTGCCAGGCTCGTTGAAGTCGGAGATGTTAAACTCGTAATCGACACGCAACAGGTGGCGCACTTGCTTTTGCTGGGCGCGGTTGCCTGCATTCTTCAGGCGCAATAATTTGCCGATTTTTTTTACCTCCTGTTGGGAAAATTTGTTTTTGCCCATGTGGAGTGATACAGATTTTTCTTTATTTCTTAATGACTTTCTTGCCGTTGATGATATAGATGCCTTTGTGAGCGTTTGCTGCATCTACGCGACGGCCACTCAAATCATAAATGACACCATTGGTGGGCATTTCAATGCGGATATCTTCGATACCAGAAGCGGCAATTTCCTCAATCTTCATTGACTGTCCACCCCAACTGATGACACTCCATTTGGATAAGTCATCTGACTCAAAACTGCCATTTACAACCATCTCATTCGTTGTGCCTTTTTCCATGCACGACACATCGTCGAAATATACCTTACCACCAATCTTTCCGAAGACGAATTGTAGTCTGTCATTCGGGAAAGATGCTGAGAACTCCCAAGTGAATTCTTTGAATTCAGAAGTCAGAACATAACTGGCAAGATATTGTACGTCAGAACTGTTGCCCCAATCGTCGCGGTTAGGGCTGGTCGTCCAAATGGGCCAGAGGGCACAATCACCGCTATTGTCGGCCTTGATGGTCGCTTTCACAATATAGGTTTTGCCTTGCACCATCGGCTCGTTGAGTATGGTAATCAATTGTTTGTCCCAGGGGTTGCTGCCGGCATTACCGTTGTTCACGACCAACACATGGTTCGGACCTAAATCATTGCACTCCACGGTGAAAGTGGTACTAACAGTATTGCCTGTGAAGTCAGTGAATGTGGCGGTCACATCACCTGTACCTTCCGCTTTAGCGACGAACTTCCCGTTCTCAAATGCTAAAAAGGAGGGGAGGGCAAAGGTCGCTTCGTTGGAGATTTCTTCAGTATGGTTGTCATTGAAGACCGCTCTCAACTCAATAGTGCGACTGCTGCCTACACGCATTGCTATGGTGCCGGGTGATGTCAGACTCTTGGCAGTCAAGAATTTCTGCATGTTGTTGGGTAAGGTATAGCCTTCTGCCAATTGGGGGGTGATGCCCATCACGCGTAATACCTCATAGGCATAGCGTCTGCCCAGCATACGGTACCCCGTCGGATTAAAGTGCCATGGGTCACTGCCGTTGCCCGGACAGTCATAAGAACTGACCACATGTCCCGTTGGTATCACGTTGGGAATTTGGGCAACTACATCATTGTGAGAAGAGCATCCGCCACCTTGCTCGAAGCGTTCCACCTCACCTACAAACAGAGGCACGTCTGCTGCGTTCAGCCCTAAGTCGGTCAGCAGGTCATTATAGATTTTCTTAACCATGTTGGGCCACTCAGGATTGGCGCAATTAGAACAACCTTGATGCAACAGAATGCCTTTGATGACACCTGATTCTTGCGCTTTTTTCGCCATCTCTACAAGACGACCATAGGGGTTGCCGCCATAGTAGTTGTTGGCTAAAGTGACATACCATTCCGTGGTATTATTCTTTATCACTGACTGGTATTTGTCCTTGTCAAACATCTCGATAGGTGAACCGCCCATAGCCACGGCTACAACGCCAACCTTCACATCTGAAGGCAGAGCGGCTACCATCGTGCGCCCGAAATAATCTGTCGGACCTAATTTGCCCGTCGGACTGACGATGGGACAATAAGCAGTGTACCAATTGCCTAACTGACGGGAGGGATTGCTGAAATCGGTGGTGGCCAGCATCTGGAAACGAGGGTCAACATATTCGTTGTCAATGCTTTCCCATTGGGCGTTTCCTTCCATGTTTGACTGGCCGAAGCACAAGTAGATGTGGAAATTGGGGTCAACTGCGGCTTTTGCTCCGCAAAGTGTGGTAAATAATACCACCATAGCAAGTAAAAATCGTTTCATTCTGTCGTAATTATAGTTTGTGGGATAAATTTCGGTTGCAAAAATACTGCTTTTTTCTGAAATAAGTGTACTTTTTACATTTTTTACGCTTCTGTCATATTTGCCCATAAACGGTTAATTCATGCTAATTGTTTGTATATTTCAAAATAAATGCGGAACTTTGTCACAAATCTTACAAGGTATTCGTACTTATGGTGTAAAGACAAATTTGTTGCAATTAATTTGTGACGTTTTTCGCTTCTTGAATTTCAATATTTTTCAAATTTTATTCAATAATCAATAATTACCAAAATTTCATTTTTCAATGCGTAAAATTATATCTATCATTTTGGTTGTCCTCGCATCTATGACAATTAAGGCTCAGGTTATCCAACCATCAACTGCTTTAATTGGTTCGTGGAACGGAAAACTCGACGTTGGGGGGATTGCTCTTACATTGGTGCTGAATCTTGAACAGCATGACGGTTATGTAGGGGTGACACTCGACAGTCCCGATCAAGGTGTAAAAGGCATTTCTGCGGAAAAAGAATATCTCTCTGATGACTCCATCGCGGTCAAAGTCACATCGCTCGATGCTTCCTATTGCGCGCGTTTAAAAGACGGAAAACTCGACGGTAAGTTCTCGCAGCGTGGATTCTCCTTCCCGCTCGTGTTGGAAAGAGGAGATTATGAATCCACGATACGCAGGCCCCAACACCCGCAACCTCCGTATCCCTATCTGACTGAAGAGATCACATTCCGCAATATGAAAGATTCTGCCACGTTGGCTGGAACCATCACCTATCCTGTAGGATATGACCGCCAAACGAAAAAGAAACCCGTCGTCGTGTTGCTAATTTCTGGCAGCGGACAGCAGAATCGCGATGAGGAAGTGATGGGGCATAAACCCTTTCTGGTCATTGCCGACTATTTCGCACGACATGGCATCGCCACACTGCGTTATGATGACCGTGGCTATGGCGCTTCAGTCGGGGGCAAGGCGGGCATGTCTGCCACAACTGAAGATTTCATGCGCGACGCAGCGGCTGGTGTCGATTTCCTGCGCAATCGCAAACAGTTCAGAAAGGTGGGATGTCTAGGTCACAGCGAGGGTGGGGCTATTGTCTTTATGCTCGCTGCCCGAAAGAAGGCGGATTTTATCATGTCAATGGCTGGACCGGGTGTGAAGGGTGACACCCTGCTGGTAGCGCAATCCAACCTCATAGGGAAACTGGCAGGTTCGCCTGAAAGACTGTCGGTCAAACAATATCGCGAGCAAGAATCAGTTAAGAATATGCCATGGTTGAAATGGTTTATCGATTACGACCCTTCGAATGATATCCGTAAGAGCCGTTGTCCCGTATTTGCACTCAATGGCGACCGCGATTGTCAAGTCATTTCCTCTCAAAATCTAACGGCTATCAGACAGTTACTCCCAAAGTCAAACAAAAATCTCATCAAGGAATATCCCGCTCTCAATCATCTTTTCCAACATTGTGAGACGGGGATTCCGACAGAGTACAGTCAAATAGAGGAAACTCTTTCCCCCGAGGTCCTTGACGACATGGTACAATGGTTAAAGCAGCGCTTCGGCATTTGATGATTATCATAAAAAAGGGTTTATTGGTCATTTTGTGTGATGAAAACTCTTGGAATGCCTTTATTTGCTTACCTTTGCAGCATTTATTATTTATATGATGCAAAAAATGCTTTTTCTGCGGTTCAAACGTTGTTGTAAAGAACGGCAGGCGCAATGGTAGTCAATTATATAAAT
>JAFZAH010000033.1 GCA_017548275.1 Prevotella sp. | reverse complement strand
TTTCGGTAAAGGGAAGATCCTTCCAATTGTCCGTGGCGGAGTATTCTACGTGAAAAATTTCGGGAATCATGAGGCCAGGTATTACAGGGATAGGAAACTGGTGGATGTGACATGGGGTAGCACAAACCACTTTGGGGTCTACCTCGGCGCAGGTGTCCAGATGGCGGTTGGCAAACATTACACCCGTCTGCTTGCTGACTGGTACAAGTCCCTGGAGACTTCAAGTAAAGGCAATATGATGAAGTGGGGCGTCACCGCGGAGTTCGCGCTGTAACGGACCTCTATACTTAATAACTGGAAGACCATGAACGTAGACAAGAAACATAAGGCAATAATTGTGTTGAGACAGGGGAGTGCCCTGCGGGCAGAAATAACTCAAATCTGCCCAAATAAAACAAATAACAAGCAACGTGATAGATTTGTGAAGATTTGGAAGATTTCTGCCACGTAGTGGCACTAACCATTACTTTCCCTGTGCCCGCCCGCACAAGCGATAGCGAGTTCATAAACAACGGATTGATTAGACGGATTGCGACTGGGAACTGAAAAAACATGAATTACCACGAATTGTTCATGAATTTATATTGATGATAATTCGTGTGCATTTGCGGTAATTCGTGTGAAAAGAAAAAGAAACTTGGCAAACATGATTGTGTCAATAGAGATTTCCAGCGCCGTCTAACATTTTGAATATCAACATATTTTGTTTTTTGTTTGTGTCAAAATCCGGGACGGTATTGCAAATGAGCGATTTTTGGATTATCTTTGCAGAGAAACAACACGAAATGGTTGTTGATTATGACCTTGATAGAGTCTAACCGATAAAAAACAAATATTATGCGACAAGTATTCATATTTACATTCTTTCTCTTCATCTCTGCGACATCACTGGCGCAGAATGAGCGTGAAATCATACCTGTAGATTGGGATGGAGTGCAGAAGGTGGCTGAAAATGCCCCTCAACGGATAAAAGACCTTGTGTCGAGGTTGTCGGCAAATGAAATCGACACCACGATGACGTGGAATGAGCGCATTTTGGCTTACTATGGCCAGTCGTATTTCACGCCGATGACCGAGTTGGTGGAAGGACGGGACCTTGACAAACTATATAATGAGAAAAAGTATGAGGAGTGTCTTGCAGGGGCAAAGGAATTGCTGAAAAAGAATCCCGTGAGCCTGAAAGCACTTTCCAATGCGGTATTTTCAATAACCAGAATGTTGAAAGACTCGACCAACACTGTAAGCGTGACCATCGAAGAAGGCCAGGCCTATTACAACCGTATGATGATGATACTCAACACCATAGCCACGACGGGCGACGGGACGAAGGAAAATCCGTTTTATGTGACTGCGGTTTCCGACGAGTACCTGTTTTTACGCTACTATCTTGATATCTGGGAGATTGAATCACAGGCCTTGGTCGGGCATTGTGACCTTTTGGAACTGAAAGGGAAGAGCGATTACTACGACCGCCCTCAGATATACTTCGAAATCACCCGTGTGCTGGAGATAGAGAGGGGTTTGTTAAAATAGATGTCTGTTTTTCCTAAATCTCGCAATCTTAATCAGGCGGTCATGAAAAAGGTTATTCCTTCAATATGTCTTTTGACACTTATGGCTTTAATGTCTTGTGTCAATCGTGTGAAAGAGATACCTGACATTATCGTTGAGAATGGTGACACGTTGTACCTCTCTGTTTCTGTCATTGAACACAGAATTACTCATCAAGAGTTTTCAAGTGATGAGAAAACGGACACAGTCTCTTTTTATGAAGACAAAAATGGTCGTCCGAGATTGGAAAGGTGGGGCGCAGAAGGATATCCGAATTTAGATAGAAGGTATGAATATCAAGGTGATACGATATTGATTGTAAAGAATAGAAACGGTAAAACCGCTTGTGACACGTTGTTTACAAACAATCAACTCATCGTCATTGTGAAGGGCGGATATGGGGAAGATATTGTTGAACCTGATGAAGAGGTTGAAGTTAAAGTTTTTGATCATTATATTACATATGATGAGAACCATATTTATACCATAGAATTCAAGGATCCCCCTAATGTGATTAGTTGCCCTGGTCCATCTACCGATACTTTGAAATGGGAAGGACAATTGTTGAAAGGTATCTTTCCTGAGATGCCTCATTGTACGACTGCTACTTATGAATACTATCCGGATGGAAATAAATGGGCTGCTGTCAATCAGTATATAAGACGTTTCGCCTACTCCCAAGATATGCTGCCTTTTGTGGAAAAGGGTTATATGGGTATTCTGCCAAATCGAAGTGTAATGAAGACATTAGAGTATCGAGACATTAGTCCTACTGCCTATTCTCTCTCACATATAAATGTAAATGATATTCCCGCCAAGAATACAACGGTGATTTGTTCAAAAGACAGCACGTTTTCTGAGAACAAATTGGTTAGTTGGAAAGAACGGGAAACATACTATATAGTGCCAAAGGCAAGATGAAACACTGTGTCGAAACACTTTCGAAAGATAATATATGAGTTATCCAAAGATAGAGAACATCGGATATTTATTGCTCTTGATATTGTGTGTAAGTGTATGCAGTTGTAAAGATGCAAATACTACAGACAAACCAAGTGGTAATATTATACCCGATGGCATATTTATCGAGATGACGCGGAATGACTATCTCAACCAAAAGAGGAATCAACAGGACAGTATTACTATTTCGGGCTATAAGTTTGAGATAATACCACAATTCGTCGCTGACACGCTCAATAGTTTGTCCTTTTATCATGAATATGAAGGAACTGACACCATCTACCAATGGGAAAGAAGAGAAATCAATTGCAGAGACTTGTATCTTGATTCTGCCATCCAAACAACCTTGACTAATCGTTATGGCAGTCCTCAACAATTGAGAAACGAACTCATGTGGGAATCAGGTGATACTATCATCAAAATGGGTTACGACGAAGAAGATGATTTCCTAGTATCTAAACACTTCTGGTATAAAGTATATACAACAAACGAGTTGATGTTTATCTGTATTAAGCAAAAGGAATGAAATCTATTAAATATTTATTATGTATTACGATAATCCACATTTTATTATATAACTGTGGAGGGCATTACCATGGTGTTACCTTTAGTTCCGTTAACTTACCAGATTCTATAGCAATTATGTTAGAAAACGAATATGGACACGGAGGTAATACTGGTGCCTCAAATCATGTTATTAATTTGGTTGATAGAAACAACTATCTATTTGGTAATAGCATCTATTCGTATAAAGGACAAGGACCTCATTATCCAAGAAAACTATTTGTATATCAGGAGCCTGTTTTATTTTTTTTCAGTGAGTATGTAGATAGAGCCTCTGATAAGCAGCAATTTCTTATGGAACTTGACTCTTCCGCTAGAATGTTAAATTTAGGAGAAGAAAGAATCCGCGTGTACTATAAAATAATTCAAGACTATTTTCATGAAGAGGAAGGAATTAATTACGGAATGGAAATAAAAGAATTGAAATAATGATCTACAACGTCAATAGTTGAATATGAGGAAATTAAAAAACATTATAATCTTCATTGTGTTGATTACATGTAATATTGCATGTAAAAATACGAATCGTTCATTTACGAGTATACCTCCTGAATTGGACAGTGTTATAGCAAAATATATAGCCAATCATCCGGACAACGAAATATACGATTTGATTTTTGAGAGTCGAAACGGCAAACAGTTTTTCACTCTTCAATGTTCTTCAGATTTATATATCAGTGATTCTGTGGATGGGTGTTTTATGAGAGAAGGAAAGATAATCGTATACTGGTCGGTCAACAAATCTTGGAAAGACAGTTTGCTTCATATCCGGAAAGAAGAACAATGCCTTGATTCTTTGGCCAAATATACTGATCTTGCCAAAGACGATGTTAACAATGATGCCCCATACAATCCTCTGACATATAGAATATTATCAATAAATCAATACAGGGAGGCTGTAGCATCAGACTGGGAATATCCAAAACCGGCATGTGACAGCAATGTGATAAAAAGTTCTGCCCTGAATACAATTGTTAATGATTACATTAACACAAACGGTTCGCCAACCATCGTTTATTTACGCTTCAGTAAAGTGAATGGAGACACGTTTGTTGCAGTAGGCAAGGATTGTGTATATGATCCGAAGTTGTTTTCTGGTGTGTTTTATCGTGATGACAGGGTAGTTGTTGTATATTCAGTTGACAATGTTGACAATATGGATATAATTGATAAACAATCTATGCTTCCTATACAAGAAATGTGCGATTATAAAACAAGTAAATTTCCGTTTTATCCCGAAGAGAAATATCGAATTGTATCAAAAGAGGTGATAGATTCCGTTTCTGACATGAATCTCTGGTGGAAAATATAAAAAAATTATTGGTGTCCGGTAAAAAGCGCCCCGTAGGGCCAATCTGCATATAGCCCGGGGCAGCGCCCTGGGATAGACGTGTGTAGCCTTCGCCCTGTAAGGGAAAAAGCATTGATTGTCTAACCGCTTCTGCCCTTACAGGGCGAAGATTATCTTACTACGATTTACCCAAGGCGCTGCCTTGGGCTGTGTGCTCGTTGCCCCTCCGGGGCGAAAAAAAGTGCGCCGCAACTCTCATCGAGCAGTGGCGCACAAGCCTATGTTTAACTAAAAATCCTTTTTCAAAAAAATCAATGGGAACCTCACGGCCTCCATTGTTGTCCAATTAAACAATCTTAATTTAATTACCTTAAACCTAATAACTAAAAACCTAAATCTATTACTACTAACCTAAACAATCTATTAACCTTTTGACAATGCAAAGGTACGACGAAATCCGACATGTCGCAATACTTTTTACCCCGTTTTTCTGAAAAAATAATGTATTCTTGATATAAATCAAGTGTTGTGTGCGCAAACAGCGATTTTTTTCGCATTTTTTTTTGCAAAAACCGCTTTTTAACGTATCTTTGTGCTATTCAAAAAAATAGTGTCACATATTTCCAGAGTTTTATATTAGCATAATTTATTCAACACACCATATATGAGAGTACTGATTGTAAATACCAGTGAGAGAATGGGTGGAGCGGCTTTGGCTGCCAACAGGTTGGTGGAAGCGCTCAACAACAATGGCGTGAAAGCAAAAATGTTGGTGCGTGACAAAGAGACGGACAATATCACCGTCGTAGGTCTCGGAAATGCCATCAAAGGGCGCATGAACTTCCTTTGGGAGCGGTGGTGTGTCTATTGGAACCTGCACCTGGCCAAAAAACGCTTGTTTGAACTTGACATCGCCAATACCGGCTATGACATCACGTCGCTCAGGGAGTTCAAAGAGGCGGATGTGATTCATCTCAACTGGATTAACCAGGGTATGCTCTCCATCGCTGACATCAGAAAAATCCTGGAGTCGGGCAAACCTGTGGTGTGGACCATGCACGACGCATGGCCTGCCACGGCCATCTGCCATTACACACAGGGGTGCAAGGCTTATACCTCGACCTGCCGCAACTGTAAGATGCTGCCCGACAACGGCGGTCCCAAAGACCTCGCTTACCGTGTGTGGAAGAAAAAAGTGGAAATGATGGACGGGCAGCACATCTCGTTCGTCACTTGTAGCCGTTGGCTCGAGGGGCTGGCCAAAAAGAGCGCGCTGCTCACAGGGCAGTCCATCACGGCTATACCTAACCCCATCGACACGCGCGTATTCTGCAAGAAAGACCAGCAGGAGGCCCGTAAGCGTGCCGGATTGCCCTTGGACAAGAAAATCATCCTCTTCGTGTCGCAGCGCGTCAACGACCGCCGCAAAGGCATGGACTTTATGATTGAGGCCATCGACAAGATGATAGCCGAGCACCCCGAAATGAAGGACACTGCCGCGGTGGCTGTCCTCGGCGGACATTCTGAGGATTTCACTGGTCACCTGCGTCTGCCGGCTTATCCGTTGGGATATGTCAGCGACGAGAAGAAAATCGTGGATGTGTACAACTCCGCCGATGTGTTCGTGCTGCCCTCGTTGGAAGACAACCTGCCCAACACCGTCATGGAGGCCATGGCGTGCGGCGTGCCATGTGTGGGATTCAAGGTAGGCGGTATTACGGAGGAGATTGACCACGAGAAAAACGGATATGTGGCGCAGTACCGCGACTCGTCGGATTTGGCGAAAGGCATCTACTGGGTGATGGAAGAGGCCGACCGCGCCGCGCTCAGCGAGAATGCCGTGAAGAAGGTGGCCACATCCTATTCGCAGCATCTCATCGCCCTGAAATACATCGAGGTGTATAACCATGCCCTCGCTTTCAAAAACTACAAGATATGATCACCATTTCGGTGATTACCGTCACATGGCAGGCGGCCGATGTGCTGCAACCTACGCTTGACAGCGTCAGCGGACAGACATGGGAGCAGGTGGAGCACTTGATTATCGACGGGGCTTCTACCGATGCCACGCTCCAAATGGCGGAAGATTATCAGCGCGATGCCCAAAACAATGGTTGCGGGCATCGCGTGGTCATTTCGTCTGAGCCCGACAAGGGACTCTACGACGCGATGAACAAGGGATTGAGCCGCGCCACGGGCGATTATGTCATCTTCCTCAATGCCGGTGACCGCTTGGCAGAGACCACGACACTGGAAAAGGTGGCTCATGCGGCGATGACGGCAGGCGACGGCATGATGCCGGCGGTGATCTACGGATATACCGATCTCATCGACAGTGAGGGACGACGCATCGGACCGCGTCATCTGCAACCCCCGGCAAAACTCACGTGGCGGTCGTTCCGCAAAGGGATGCTCGTTTGTCATCAGGCATTTTATGCCAGGACCGACATCGCCCGCGATATCGCGTACGACACCCGTTACCGCTATTCAGCCGATGTGGATTGGTGCATACGTGTGATGAAAGAGGCGGAGCGCAGGTCGCTGCCGCTGACACGTATCGACAGCGTCGTGGCGCTGTTCATGGAGGGCGGACAGACCACGGAGCATCACCGTGACTCCTTGAAAGAGCGGTTCCGTGTCATGCGCAGCCATTACGGACTGGTCACCACCTCAGCCATGCACGTCTGGTTCGTCTTCCGCTCGTTGTCCACGAAAATAAAACGTAAGTAATAATCCTCAAGCGCGACGCGCGAAGCGGAAGTCAAACTCCACAAATCTGCACAAATAATGCAAATAATAGCAATTATTCTGGACGATAAGATTTGAAAGATATACTTTCCCTCGCTTCGGGAACAGTGACCGTTGGTTCTGCCCCGAGAGGGGCACTCCGAAATACCGTTCTTTTGAGGGTGCTGAGTGGTTACGACGGGGCGGGAAAATGTTAAAAATGCCAAATCCGTTATGAATATTCGGATTTATTACTTATCTTTGCCCAGAGATATCAATTTAAACCATAAAGACAAAAACTATGAAGAAATTAATGATTATGGCTGCCATGGTGGCTATGGCATTCACAGCCAATGCACAAGATGTGAAAAAAGACATCAGCGTGGAGCAAATGAAGGCGCAGGGAAAGACTGAGGCTGTTGCTACGAAGAAAGTCGTGAAACAACGTGATGCTGCTACTCTGAAAGCAGAACCGGAAAAGGCTATCCAGAGAAAAGAAGTGAAAGTCGAGAAGAAAGAAGCTGGCGCAACCGATAAGAAATTGGCTCCCGCTACCAGACGTAATGCTCCTGTGAAACCGGTTGAACCCAAAAGTCAAGATATCACTAAAGAACTTGAAAAATAGGTGACAACCACTTTTAAGGAAAAAAGATAAGTGCCAGGCTTCCGGAGAAGTCTGGCACTCTTTTGATAGTTCTTTGAAATGTGGGTTATGAGTATTTCAACAATTGTCCGGGACGGATACGCAGTTCCTTGCCCAGATGGTTCATCTCTGCCAATTTCTCAACGGAGATGTTGTATTTGCGAGCGATAGAATAAACGGTCTCGCCTGCTTGTACCTTGTGGAATTTCGATGCGCCGCTGCTGCGCTGCTGGTTCTGCTGCTGGTTGTTGGCAGTGGCTTTGCCAGTCACGTCTTCACGGTTGTAACCATTACCGTCGTTCTTACCGCGCAGACGGGTAGCCTCGGCCGACTCGCGGTCGACAGTGCTCTTGCGGAAGGTGTAGAAATCACCTGTCACGTCCTGTTTGCGGAAGTCGAAGAACAAGGCCGGGTTGAGCGCCACACCACAGAGGCGGGTCTCGAAATGGAGGTGTGAACCAGTGCTGCGACCGGTGTTGCCGCCCAGACCGATAGGATCGCCGGCACGGACCACCTGATTCTCGCGCACCAATTGCTTCGACATGTGGCCGTAGATGGTTTCCAATCCGTTGTGGTGACGAATCACCACATAGTTGCCGTAGCCTTTGGGTTCATATTTCACCACGCGGACCTTTCCGGAGAAGGCGGCGCGGATGGTATCGCCGATATACACTTTGATGTCAAGGCCTTTGTGCATGCGACCCCAACGGGCACCGAAGTTCGATGTGATGACGCGGCTCGGGGTGGGCATGCAGAAATCACGGAGATCGATGCGGTAGGACTCGGGCAATTCGGTGGCCTTGTGGGCATAACGGTTATCCCAGTCCTGATACAGGCTGGAGGAGGGGGAAGCAGCCTCTTCGCGCTCTATGATGCTTTGCAGCGCCAAGGTATCTACTGCTCTTACTTTCTTGTCAACTGGGGCCTGACGTGCTAACAAATCCTGACCCATCACTGGTGTTGATGCCAACAATACTGTTGCCATCAGCGCAATTGATTTTATCGATTTTGTTAAATGCATATTCCTAAGTTTGTTGTTCCAGTGACCGTTCACACGGGGGATTTCTAAGAAAAATAGTCGGGCGAAAATATCAAAAAACACCGATTATTTTAGTAGAAAATCGTCACTATTTCACGTTCTCGGGTGCAAAGGTAGGACATAAAAAACGAAAAAAAGAACGATTAACAGTCTTTAGTGTATGTTTAACACACATTAGGGTTTGAGGATTTTAGGGCTTATGGCTTAGTTCTGAAGGTTTAGTGTAGAGGGTTTAGTGTTGAGTGTTCCCCACTGTTCCTCATTCAAATCCGTTGTCTTTTATGGTTGAGTGTTGAGGGTAGAGTGTTTAGTGTTCTTATGTGGGAGTAATCTTTTGCCCTTTGCTCTCTACCATTTATAATTCGTCAAATCCGTCAAATCCGTTGTTTTTATTTTGTCTTCGTTTAATTCGTTAAATTCGTAGTCGAAGTGATAGAAGACATCCGTGTAATCCGCAAAATCCGTTGTTAAGAGATAATTCGTTTAATTCGCTAAATTCGTAGTCGCAATGATTGAAGCAATCCGTCAAATCCGTGTTAAGAAATAATTCGTTTAATTCGCGAAATTCGTAGTCGCAATGATTGAAGCAATCCGTCAAATCCGTGTTAAGAAATAATTCGCGAAATTCACGTAATCGGTAGTCGAAGTGTCGTAGCCTATTTCGATGTTGTTTTCGTGATTTTTAGTGTCTGGTCGCAATATTCCACGACGGTGGGACGGTGAGTGATGAAGATGACCGTCTTGTTGTGTGTGGCTAGGATATTGTGCAGCAGTTGGCGCTCGGTCTCGGGGTCGAGGGCGCTGGTTGACTCGTCGAAGAGCAGGATGTTGCGGTTGCGCAACAACGCGCGTGCGATAGAGATACGTTGTGCCTGTCCCTCGCTCAGTCCGCCGCCCGATTCAGCGCAAGAGGTGTCGAGCCCGTCGGGCAGGTCGAACACGAAATCTGCGCAACTCACGTGCAACGCCTCGCGCATCTGCTCGTCGGTTGCAGAGAGTTTGCCCAACCGCAGATTGTCGCGGATGGTGCCGCTCATGAGCGTGTTCCCTTGTGGCACATACACGAAATTGCAACGCATACGCGGATTGAGTTCGCGCGCCTCCTGGTCGTTGTATATCTCCACCTTTCCCTCTTTCGGACGCAGCAGCGCCAATAGCACACGCACGAGCGTGGTCTTTCCCGCGCCCGTCTCGCCCAGGATGGCGGTGCAACTGCCCGGTTTGAAATCGAACGACAAATGGTGAATGACATCACCCTCCTTGTCGTCGTAGGCGTATGACACATCCTCCAGCCTGATGCCGCAGGGGGCAGACAGTTTGATGGGGTCGCCCTGTTCCTCAAGCGGGTTCTCTTCCAACTCCATCAGTCGCTCCGCAGCCGTGAACACCGACACGAAGGCCGGGATGAGTTTCGTCAGGCTGCGCGCCGGCCCCTGCACCTTGTTGACCAGTTGCAAGAACGCGGTCATGCCTCCGAAAGTGAGAGTATGCTCCGACAGACGGATGGCGCTCCAAAGAAACGCCACGAGATAGCCCAGTGCGAAACCGAAATTGAGAATCAGGTTGGAGAAGACGGAGAAGGCGGTGCGCTTCACCACATTATGCCGCAGTTCGCTCTGTGTGCTCTCCAGTTTGTCCACCATGGCCGAGTCACGTTCCAGCGTTTTGATGAGCATGCGGTTTTGTATGGTCTCTTGCAGCACGCTCTGCACCTTACTGTCGCTGTCGCGCACCTGTCGGGTCAGTTGTCGCATCTTACGCACGTAAATCTTACTGACGATGGCAAACAACGGTATCATGACCACGATGATGCACGCCAGCATCCTGTCCATGGAGAAGAGATAGAAGAAAGCACCGAAGAACATGGCAAAGACGGAGAGCGTGCTGGGGATGGTCTCGGTGAGGAAGTTCACCACATTGCCCACATCAAACTCCAAACGGTTGAGCACGTCACCGCTATGGTGCGACTCCTTGCCGTGCCACTCCGAACGCAGGATGCGGTCGAGCATGCGCTGCTGCATCCTGTTTTGCGCCCTGATGCCCAAAATGTTGCGTACCCATACGCCGGCGATGCCTACGCCGAAATCGCAGAGCACGATAACCGCCATGAGCCCCACCGACCAGTAGATGGAACCTTCGACGGTGCCCGACGCCACATCGATGGCATGTTTCACCGCCCAAACGGACGCCAGGCTCAACGCCACGCCTATCAGTCCGAGCGAGGCGTTGATGAAGGCCTGCAGTCGGTTGCCCTTCCATGCTATCCACAGCCATTTGACTGTTTCCCGCACGGTATATTTACTGTCGGGCGCGTGGAGATAGTTTTTTATTTTCTTGAACATTGGTCGTTTGGGGGCTGGGAGTTGAGGGAGTTTATGGAGTTGAGAAGAAGGAGTGTAGGAGTTGAGGAGTGTAGGAGTGAAGACAATACTGCTCCATTAGTGGGCTATCTACTATTCAGGAGTGTAGGAGTGGAGGAGTGAAGGAGTGAAGGAGTGAAGACAATACCACTCCATTAGAGGACTATCTACTCCCCTCGCCCTTTGGAGAGGGGTTGGGGGTGAGGCCGGGCCGGGGGTGAGGCTTTTTTATCTCGTGTCCTTCCCCCACATCATTTTTTGGCGGAGGGTGTGGAAATACTTCGTGTCGAAGCGTTTCACCACGCGGATGGGGAATTTTGCCTTGCGGATGGTGAGCACCGTGCCTTCGGAGCATTTCTCCGAGCGTCCGTCGATGGCCACGAGAAACTGATGGCTGCGGCTCTCGACGGTGAGCGTGATTTCCGCATTGTCGGGGATTACCATGGGCCGCACATTCAGGCTGTGCGGTGCTACCGGAGTGAGACAGATCACACCCGCCTGCGGAGCCACAATCGGTCCGCCGTTCGATAGTGAATAGGCCGTGCTGCCCGTCGGCGTGCTGACTATCAGACCGTCGGCTTGGTAGGTGACCAGATACTCGTCGTTGACGTATGCGCGGATGCTGATCATCGACGCATTGTCGCGTTTCAGCACCGCGATGTCATTGAGCGCATAGGGATGGTCAGAGAGCAACTCCCCGTCGGCTTTTGCGCCAATCACGCTCAGTTCATCGACGGCGTAGTTGCCTTCGAGAACATCGGTCAGCGCCTCTTCCACACACTCAGGAGTGAAAGACGCGAGGAATCCCAACCGCCCCATGTTCACGCCGATGATGGGAATGCCTTTGTCGCCCACCCTGCTTGCCGCGCTGAGGAATGTACCGTCGCCGCCCATCGACACGACGAAATCGGCCTCGAATTCATCGCCCGAGAACACCTTATCGGCATGCACGTCAATCTGCTGCTCGACGGTCAGAAAATGATAGTACGCCCGCTCGATATACACCGCTGCCCCTCTCTCCGACAGGAAAGAGAGAATCTTCTGGATAGACATCGACTTCTTGGCCTGATAAATATTGCCAAAGAAGGCAAAACGCAGTTGACGCTCAGACATATTTTTGAAATTAAGACATCTTTTTCGCATTCTGAACACGTAAATGGCAAAAAAATAGTATTTTTGCAACGGTGTACATACGTACTCAGCGTATATTTTGCGGCAAAATTACAGTTTTTTAGTGACATTAAGAAAAGATTATGGCAAAAGTATATGAATTTCTCGCTAACGGATTTGAGGAGATAGAGGGATTGGCACCTGTTGATATCCTGCGCAGGGGCGGTGTGGAAGTGATAACTGTCAGTGTGACGGGCGAAATATGGGTAGAGACCTCGCACGGAATCACGGTGATGGCCGACATGCTGTTCGAGGACGCCGACCTGAGTGATGCCGACATGCTGCTGTTGCCCGGCGGCATGCCCGGCAGCAAGAACCTCAACGCCCATGAGGGTGTGCGCGCCGCCGTGATGGCTCAAGCCGTTAAGGGCGGGCGCATAGGGGCCATCTGCGCCGCGCCGATGGTGCTGGGCAGTCTGGGTCTGTTGCAAGGCAAAAGGGCGACCTGCTCGCCGGGTTTTGAGGTCTATATGGACGGTGCGGAATACACAGCCGAACTCTTTACCGTCGATGGCAACATCATCACGGGCGAAGGTCCTGCCGCCACCCTGCCTTACGCCTACCGCATATTGTCATTCTTCATTCCTGAAGAGGACGTGCGGACGTTGCAGCGGAAAATGCAGTTTTTACACCTGACAGGAGAACAATAAGCACCAGCGTATGCCATCGATATTCGAACAGGACGTGATGTATGTGCCCGGCGTGGGGCCTAAACGGAAGGAGATATTGAGCAAAGAACTCAATATCCAGACTTTCGGCGACCTGCTCGAATACTACCCCTACAAATACGTTGACCGCAGTCGCATCTACCGCTCGGATGAACTGTCGCCCGACATGCCTTTCGTGCAACTGAAAGGTAAGATTCTGAGTTTCGAGGAGTTTGAGATGGGTCCGCGCAAAAAGCGCCTCGTGGCTCATTTTCACGACGGCGGACGGATAGTCGATTTGGTATGGTTCGCACGTACGCAATACGTCACGAAAAGCATCAAGGTCAACACGGATTACATCGTCTTCGGCAAACCCAGTATCTTCAACGGCCGTTTCCAGATAGCGCATCCCGAGGTGGAGCCCGCCAGCGATCTGCAACTGTCGTCAATGGGAATGCAACCCTATTACAACACGACGGAGAAGATGAAGACGATGGGGCTGACCTCGCGCAGCATCGAGCGCATCGTGAAGAGCATGCTGGAGCGCATCCCGTCGCCCATCGACGAGACTCTGCCGGCCTTTATCACCGGCCCCTTGCACCTGGTCTCGCGCGATGACGCCCTGCGCCATGTGCACTATCCCAAGAACACCGACGAGATGCAGCGCGCAAGGCTCAGGCTGAAGTTTGAGGAACTGTTTTACGTGCAACTCAACATCCTGCGCTATGCCGCCGACCAACGGCGTAAATATCGCGGATATGTCTTTCCGCGCGTGGGCGATTACTTCAACGGCTTCTTCCGCTACCGCCTGCCGTTCACACTGACCGATGCCCAGAAACGCGTCATCCGCGAGATTCGCCAAGACATGGGCAGTGGTCGGCAGATGAACCGTCTGCTGCAGGGCGACGTGGGTTCGGGTAAGACGTTGGTGGCACTGATGTCGATGCTCATCGCACTCGACAACGGCTATCAGGCTTGCATCATGGCGCCGACGGAAATCCTTGCCGAGCAACATCTCGCCACCATCCGCGAATTTCTGGGCGACATGCCGATACGGGTGGAACTGCTCACAGGCATCGTCAAGGGCAAAAAACGCCAGGAGATTCTAGACGGATTGGCCGACGGCAGCGTGCAGATACTCGTGGGCACGCACGCCATCATCGAAGACCCCGTGCAGTTCTATCGGTTAGGTTTTGCCGTGGTCGATGAGCAACATCGTTTCGGGGTGGCGCAGAGAGCCAAACTGTGGAGCAAAAGCGAGAATCCGCCCCATGTGCTGGTAATGACTGCCACACCTATTCCCCGCACCCTGGCCATGACCATTTACGGTGACTTGGACGTGAGCGTCATCGACGAACTGCCACCGGGCAGAAAACCCATACAGACCGAGCACCGTTTCGACACTCAAATCACCTCGCTCTACGAGAGCATCCGCCGACAAGTGCGCTTGGGACGGCAGATATACATCGTGTTCCCGCTTATCAAGGAGAGCGAGAAGATTGACCTGAAAAATCTTGAGGAGGGTTATGAGACGCTCTGTCAGGTGTTCAGCGAGTTCCGTCTGAGCAAGGTGCACGGCAAGATGAAATCCAAGGAGAAAGAGGACGAGATGCTGCGGTTTGTGCGTGGCGAGACGCAGATTCTCGTGGCGACAACCGTTATCGAGGTGGGTGTGAACGTGCCCAATGCGTCGGTCATGATCATTCTCGACGCCCAGCGCTTCGGACTGTCACAGTTGCATCAGTTGCGCGGACGTGTGGGGCGTGGCGCCGACCAGTCATATTGTATTCTGGTCACACCCTACCAACTGAGCAAGGAGACACGCCGCCGTATAGACATCATGTGCGACACCAACGACGGGTTCCAGATAGCCGAGGCCGACCTGAAACTGCGCGGTCCGGGCGACTTGGAGGGCACACAACAGAGCGGCATGGCGTTTGACCTGAAAATAGCCGACATCGCGCGCGACGGACAAATCGTGCAGATGGCACGCGACGAGGCGCAGAAAATTATCGACATCGACCCGAACTGCGAACGTGCAGAGTATTCCATGCTTTGGAACCGACTCGCCGAACTGCGAAAAACCAATATTAACTGGGGAGTGATATCGTAAAGCGACAATGCTCATATTACGACTACTAAAGACAACGGAATCTTATTTAGAACTACGAATTTCGCGAATTAAACGAATACAAAATAAAGACAACGGATTTGAACGAGGAACAGTGGGAAACACTAAACCCTCTACCCTAAACCTTTTTAGGACTACGAATTTCACGAATTAAACGAATGTTTCCTGATAGTCAGGTTGTTATATGATTCGTTTAATTCGTGAAATTCGTAGTCGTAGTGATTGAAGGAATCCGTTGGTTATTTCACCGTTTTTTTGTCGCCGATGATGTAGATGCCGTGGGGTAGGGCATTTGTGTTTTGGCCAAGGTATTTGCCGTCGATGGTATAGATGTTTTTGGGCATGTTGTCTTCGTCGGTGTTGAGGGTGCCTACGTGTGCCTGGTCGCCAAGGAAATCCTTCAACACATAGAGGGCGGGTAGGGCACGGTGTGTGTTGTTATCCCACAGTCCGCGGTTCACCCAGTAGGAAGAGACATTGTCGTTAGGACCGTTGCCGTTCTCTTCAGGATACCACCAGAAGAGTCCCTCCACGTTGGGGTGTTTGTTCAATTCCGTTATCAGGTCTCGGGTGAATGCTGCTTGTCCTTCCGCCGACACAGGCCATGTCGATGAGAAATCATAGTCGATACCTTTTCCTTTATCGGGTTGCCATTGATAGTAATAGGCTGTCTCCACGATTTGCACTTTTTTGTCGGGGAATTTTGCTGCCAACTGATTGAGCGAAGTGGAGAGCGTGCTGAGCGAGTTGTGCCAGAAGGGGTAGTAACTCAGTCCGATGATGTCATAATCCACGTCGGTCATGCGTGTGTAGAACGATGTGAGCACATTCACCTGTCCCGCCCGCTCGGTGTGGATGATGATTTTTGCCTGCGGGCACACCTCACGGCAGGCTTTCACCGCTTGTTTCAGCAGGTTGATGAACCGCGTCCAATTGGCCTCGGGCGAATTAGTGTAACAACGATTGTCGTTTGTGCCGTATTTGCCCCACAACATGCCGTATGATATTTCATTGCCGGGTTGAATGAAGTCGGGCGTAGCACCCTCGTCAACCAGTCGCTGCAGACAAGCCTTGGTATAATCGTAGATTTTCGTCTGCAACTGCTCTTCTGTCAGTGAGAGCCACTCAGCAGGTGTCCATTGGTTGGCGGGGTCGGCCCATGTGTCGCTGTAATGGAAATCGAGCATCAGGGCGAATCCCTCGGCCTTGATACGTTTGCAGAGGCGTACCACGTAATCAAGGTCTTGGCATACCTGTGCGTCGGTGCTGCCGTTGGGTGATTTCCTGTCAGGATTGACGAAGAGGCGTACACGCTGGGCATTCCATCCCACCGCCTCGCTCTTCATGTATTTCAACACATCGTCTATCTTCGACCCGTTTTGGTCGTAGTATGTCACGTTGTTGTCGTCATAACTCTGCAGCACAGAGATGTCGCCGCCCACATATCGAGTTTGCGCGTTGGCAGCGAGCGTCAAACCCGCAATTATCACAAGTAGAACAGTGATTCGTTTCATATCTTAGGTTTTTAAGTTTGCTGCAAAGATACCTCTTTTTATCTGAAACGGCAAATAATTATCAATGAAAAAGACGACTCCTGACAGAGCCGCCTTTCTCATTATTTTTGAACGATTATATTACTTAATAATAAATAATTTTCTTTCCTCCCTGGATGTAGATGCCACGTGTGGGATGGGTGACGCGGCGGCCTTGCAGGTCGTAGATGGCATCGTCGCGCGGGGTGTCATTGGCATACTGAATTTCCTCAATGCCAGTCTTGACAATATTCACCAGGTTTTTGCCGCCCTCTGTGGCTGTCGATATCTCGAAATAGGTGGTGGCTTTGATTTCGTTGATATCAACGGTCTGGGGAGAACCGCTGCCTGTGCTGAACACGAAGTTGACACAGTCTTCGGGCGAATTGATGGTGTAGGTGTTCTTATACCAGTTCTTGCCGTCGGCACTCACGGTGGTGCTCACCTTGTCGCCCGGCCAATCGCTGTTCTTCGGACTGTGCGATCCGTCGCCACCCCATGTCCAGAAGTTAACGCTGCTCCATCCCACCTCGTCGGTGTTCACGTAGATGTCGATGTTGTAGGGTTTGAAGTCGATGACATTGTAAGTGCGGCTTTGGATGCCCGACACTGCCCCGCCGATAAGCAATCCTGCCTTCAGTGTGGTTGTGCCCACGGGGATGGTCACTTTTGAGCCCGATGCCACCTTGGTGCTCGATGCTGTGGGGTCGGTGCCGTCGGTGGTATATACGATTTGCGCGTCGTCGCGTGTCACGGCGGTCAGTGTCGCCTGTTGTTCACCGTTGTAGGTGCCCGATGCCAGGCTTATCCATACCGTGTTGGCCGAATTGGGCAGGTAGTAGCGGTAGTGATAACCCTCAGTTACGAGAATCCAACGGTCAGTAGGAGTGTATTTCGTCACGTCGCCCACCACACAAAGCAAGTCGCAGTTGGCACCTTTTGAGACAACGGCATAGTGGGTGTTTGTGCTGGCGTAACTGGTGTAACCGCTCTCGTTGTGGATACCTGCAAACTGGCGCACGTTAATCATGTTGGCGATGTCGTTTTTACAATCCTTCCAGTGCTTGAAGAATACGCAGGGCGTGCCGGGCATGGCCAGCAGATAGGCGTTGGCAGCGATGGTGTCGCGCACGATGGGGTCTTGTGGCGAGTTCGAGCGTTTTTCAGTGTCATGGTTCTCGATGAAGGTCACGGCATAGCGACGGTAACCGGCATCGGCCATCACTGAGGTGTTACTAAGTTTGCTCCAGTCTTTGTTGTTGATGGCGTCGCGCACGGTGTAGCGGAAGGGGAAGTCGAAGGCGGCGCTGTAGACGGTGCCGTTTACCTTTGTGCTGTTAATCCAATTCTCCACAGTGGACTTGTTTCCGTCCCAATATTCGCCCACGCTGAAGGTCGGATTGGCGTCTTTGTTGTACGTACCAAGATAAGTAGCGGCGAAGCCCTTTACCATGTCGTAGCGGAATCCGGTGTAACCCAGGTCGTTGAGCAGGAAGTCGAGATAGACCTTCACATTGTCCTGTACATTTTTACTCTTATGGTCCAAATCGCGCATGCCGTCCCATCCTTCGCCCGTGTCGTTGTTGGTGCTCAGGCTGAATCCGTTTGCTTCTGCCCAGGCCTTGGTCTTGCCGTTATCGTCGTCGGCGCAGATGTCGGAGGGGAGCAACTGATAGGTCACGCCTTTATACGTCTCTTTGGGGAAGGTGACCCAACCGCTGGTATTGCGGTGATTAATGACCACATCGGCGATGGTGCCGATGCCTTTGGCCTTGAAAGTGGTGATGAGCGAGCGCAGTTGGGCCTCAGTGCCGAACGTGGAGTTCTGGTCGAACCAGTAATAGTCGTCATAACCCATCGAGTTCCCGCCATTGTCATTGCACTTACCACTCTGAGGTATCCATACGAGGGTGAAGTACTGAGCCAGTTCGTCGGCCTGTGACTCCAGTTTCGTCCATTGGGTGTCGTCGAAGGAATCCCAGTAGAATCCTTGCAACATCACACCCTGATATTGACTCGGCCAACCCTGTGCCATCATCAGCAGGGGCACGGCCAATGCAAGCATTGTTGTGTAAAATTTCTTCATCATGGTCAGTCTGTTTGATTATGCTGCGAAGATAGTAAAAAATATGATAGGTTGTACCTTTACGGCCCTCTCAATTATTTGTACCGTTGTGCAATCGGTTGCGCAAAGTGTGATGGCATCGCTTTGTACATGGAAAGCCAGTTTATGGTTGATGGTCAAATTGGTAATAAATAATATTGGTGTCCGCTAAAAAAGTGCAGAATCTCTCAGAGTGCGGAAAATCACCAGCATAGTCGTGCATTTTTACAGATGTGGGCTTGTCTTCGCCCCGAAGGGGCAACGAGCACACAGCCCAAGGCAACGCCTTGGGTTAATCGTTGTAAGAAAATCTTCGCCCTGAAAGAGCAGAAGCAGTTGACAATCAATGCTTTTGCCCTTACAGGGCGAAGGCTACACAAACGTCTATCCCCAGGGCGCTGCCCCGGGCTATGTGCAGTTTGGCCCTGCAGGCCGCTTTTTACCGGACACCAATAAATTAAAAACAAAGATGACCACCCTGTTCGAGCGGTCATCTTTGTCAATCATTTTTATCTTCCATTCCCTCCCTTGGGAAGGTCAGGGTGAATCTTACTTCTTCGTAATGATGGCGTGGCTGCCACCGCTGAATGAAGCGAAGAGTTTGATGTCGTAGGTACCGGCCTCCACGGGGATGTTGGCGCCGCCGATGGTCAGACTGTTGGGATTGCCGCCCAGGTCGAGGTCGCCGTCCCAGTTGTCATTGCCACGGAACTTGATGGTACCGTCGTTCAACTGCAGGTTCTCGATGTGCCAGAATCCGCCTTCTGCGTTCCACGACATATCCTGGTCGCTGCCCCAACCGTCGGCTGTGGCATCGCCAATCACACCCACGGTGTTGATCTTGATCAGGTTATAGGTCATGGCTGTGGTGTTGAGCACAATCTTGTAGAACCCGGTCTCAGGAGCAGGCACATTGCCAATACCGTTCACGTCGAGTTTACCGTCTTCAATCCACTCGAGGTCGTTGTCCCAGTTGTTGGCATTGGGTTTGAACTTGAACTCGCCGTTGAGGAAGTAGAATCCGATATAGGAGTCACCGTTGAGCATCATCGGGTGTGATGTGCCCCATCCGCTCTCGTTGCCAATCTCGTAGAACACGCCGCCTTCCATAATCGGGTTGTAGCCCCATACCAAATCCTGCAGGTTGAACCATACATGGTATGCCACGGCGCCGTCCACATGATTGATGACGATATTGCCGCCGGCATTGTTGGCTGCCAACTTGCCTTCGACGCCATTAGGATCGGCTGTGAAGTCGCTGTCCCAGCCACCGACGCCAGACTCCGGACAGAGTTTGAACTCGATGTTGCTGCCGGTAGCGTCAAGGATAATCGAATAGACGGGGTCGTCAGCAGGTGATGCGCCGCTGTTCTTCACGGGCAGGCTTGTGTCGCTCGGATTCCAGCCTTGCGGTGTACCTACGATGTAATAGGTTGACTCCAGTGCATAGACGGGTTTGTAACTCCACTCCTGGTCCATCATGTTGAATGTCAGGTCGAAGCCTATGGCATTGGGATCCTCGGGGATGGTGAGGTTGCCCGGACCGGCGTTGTTGGTCGAGAATTTGCCTTCCTGGCCGTCAACGTCAGGAGTCAGACAGTAGTCCCAAGAGCCCTCTGGAGCACCCTTCGGGTTGACTTTGAACTCAACGTTTCCGCCTCCACTGGGAACGGGGATGCGACCGGTGAACACAGGGTTCTCGTAGGGGTCAGCGCCGCCGTTGCTCAGCACATATTCCTTGCCGTTGATGTTCCATCCGTTCACGTTGCCCACCACATAATACTCCTCGTAGATGATGGGAGCCTTCGGTGTCACGGTGGCGGTGGTATTGCCCACGGCTTTCAGGCTTTGGCCGTTGATTTTCACAAAGCCGGCCACGTCGAGTGGTATCTGACGGGGTTCGGGACGCTTGCCATAAAGCGACTCGACAATCTCTTTCAGTTCACTGGCCGAAACATAACCGTTAGCATCGGCAGTAATGGTCTTGCTCATGGTCTTGTCTGCGTTCCAGAGTGTCACCTCATAGGTGGTCTCATTGTCGTCAGAGGCGCTCAGCGAAGGAACGAACAGTTGCACGGTAGTGTCGTCGGTGACATCAATCTCGGCAAAGTCGATGGCGGGAGCCTCCGACACAGCCAGCGCGATGCTCTTGCCGTCCTCTGCACCACCCATATTCGGGTTGGCCCAGTCGGTATAGTCTTCCGTACAGCCGATCATCAGCAATGCAATGCCTAATGAATAAAATATCTTTTTCATATTCTTTTCTTGTTATGATTGTTGAATGTAAGGAGGGTAGGGCGGCGGGGTTGCCGCCCTGTTGCCTCTTTATTTTGCAATAAACGTAAACGCACCGGTGATGTCGTTGAAGAGCACCAGATAGTTGCCGGCTGTGGCTTTGAGGTTTCCGCCGGTTGTCGAAGCATATCCGTACGGGAATCCGTCGCCGCCCCACCATGTGCCGCCGTCGGTGAATTTGAATTCGGTGTCGGCGTCGAGGCTGAGGTTGTAGCGCCACATATGGTTCACAGCACCGTCGAAGGTCTCCACGGGATCCATCAGGGCACCGGTATTCCACTCATTGTAACCACCGGGCAGAGCCATCTGGCTATATACCTTGGGTTCTTCGGCAGCAGTGATGGTCATCTTCTCAGTGGCAGTGTTGATTTCCACCGTGAAGTAACCGCCATTGGTGGCCACGATGTTGTCGTCCTTGTCACCATAGAACTCGCCTGCGGGATAAGCGTCGCCCAACTTGGTGAAGTTGAACTGGATATCCCAGTTGCCAGGAATCTGAACGGCCTTGAAGCCCTTGTCCTTGGCGAAGTAGCCGGTGTAAGTGATAGTACCGGTTCCGGTAGCCTTGTCATAAGACTCGCCTGCCTTGGTGAACATCGGGATGAGGCTGGTGCCAATCTTGTCGGCAGAGTTGCCCCAACCGCCGTCAGCGATGGTTGCACCTACCAGATACCACAATACGGGTTCTGCCGGACGCAACTCATAGTAGAATGGCACCACATTGAATGTAACCACGTTTGAATAGAGGGTCTCCTTGGCGTTCTCGGCGATGGCGCGAACCCACACCTGTTGGACGGCAGGCACGTTGCCTTCCTCATATTTGGCGATTTGCTGCAAACTGCGGGCAAAATCATCAGCATTGACAGTGCCTTGCAGGTCTGCTCCAAACACGGAACTGTAAGTGAAGAAGTCTGCTTCCTGCTCGTTCACCTCTTTCGTGGCGTCGAATTCGGTGTTGAAATTACCGTTCTTCGAGAACTGAAGTTGGTATTGCACTTCCAGAGGCAAGACACCGTTCTCCGTGATGAATTGCGGGTATTGCCAACTGAAGTTGAGTTGGTCAGAATGCGCCAAGTCGATATTTGAACTGGCATACGACGGCTCGTTCAGTACAAAACTTCCTGGCGACACATAGGTCGGGTTGGAATCGTTGTCGTCGTCACAAGCCGTGAACAGGCAGATGCCGCATAGAAGCATCAGTGCCGACTGAAATATCTTTTTCATTGCTGTATTCATTAGATTATATTATTTCGTGGGATATCCAGGATTCTGCACAATAGGACCGGTAATGGCTGTATTGGGCAGCGGATAGATGCTTCTGTAACTGTCGATGTTACGGCCTGAGTAGGCACCGCCTTTCCATTGCCACATGTAACTGGTTCCTGTGAACTTGCCGAAACGGTTGAGGTCAACACGGCGACGGCCCTCGAAGTAGAACTCGCGGCTCCACTCATCAAGAATGTCGTCGAGAGAATAGCCGGGTTGGGTCGAGGCATGGGCGCGGCTGCGCAATTCGTTGATATATTGTGTGCCTTCAGATGTGGTCGAACCGCCACCTTGGCGGGCTGTGGCCTCTGCGTATGTCAGATAAGCCTCAGCAAGACGCATCATGAAGAAGTCCATGTCGGGGAAGGTTCCGTCGTGACCCTGGCTGCCGTCGCTATAGAAGTTGGTGAACTTGGCGCAAGCGTAGCCGTGTGTGAAGTCTTCATCGTAACCGTTCTCGCTGTTGAGCGAGCGGCCCTGACTGTTGAACAATGCGCGGTCGTCGTTGGCTTCTTCTGCCATCTCGTGTGAGTTCAGACCCTGAGGAGCGTTGCCCTTCGGGAAGAACTTGGCAATCAGGTCGGGACGTGTACGGTTGCCGCCCCATTTCTGGTCGGTGCCGTTGGGGGCAGTCTCGCCACCCAGACCCTCAATCATGTTGTCATCGAAAGTGGAACCCATGAGATACATGGAGCAACCCCAAGATGTGGTTTTCTTACCGTCTTGCAGGATGGGGAAGATGGCCTCGTAGGCAGCGTTGGTCTCGCCGTTGTCGCCCATGAAGAGCATCTGGTAAGCGCTGTAGCCGAGGCTGCTGCCTGTGGTGTTGAGTTTATACGGAGAGTCGATGACTTTCTTCGCATATTCGGCTGCTTTAGCCCATTGCGGTGTGCCGGTATAAACCTCAGCATTCAGATAGAGGCGTGCCAGAAGCATCCAGTCGGCAGCCTGGTCGGGACGGCCGTAGTTGGCGTCGCTCGACTTTTTGGCCTGTGCAGGAGCCAACTGTGACTCAATCTCCAACAGTTCGCCCTCAAGCCAATCGTATGCTTCCTGGCGGGTCTTGTATTCCAATGCACCGACTTTGTCGGAGAAGGGGATGTTGCCAAAGGCATCCATCAGCAGATAATACTCGAAAGCGCGCAGCCAGCGGATTTCGGCGGTCATCTGGGCATCGTGGTCGGCGGCGACCTCCAGATACTGGTTGCAGTAAGAGATGCCGGTGACGATACGGTTGAAGTAACCGTTCAGCATCGGGTGTGAGGGATCCCATGTGGCATAGCAGAATTCCTTGATACCTGCATCGCCCCAGTGGCAGATAGCCTCGTCGGTAGGCAACTCGTTCGAGTTCCACATCTGACGGACGAAACCGGTGGTACCACCGTCAAGACCGTCGATGTCCACCTCGCCGTCACCACCAGTGTTACCGGCGGTGGCCAGGTTGCCAAAGCATTTATTGTAGAGGCCTTCGGGCGTGAACGACAAGTCGAGGTTAGGGTCGATGGGGGTCACGTCCAAATCGCCTGTGCATGAAGTCATTCCCAAAGTCAGGGCTAATGCCGCTGCGGGAAGAATCATTTTAATATATCTTTTCATGACTTTATATCTTGATGTTGTTGATTAGAAATTGAGGTTCAGTCCGAAAATGAAAGAGATAGGACGCGGATACATCTCATTGTCGTAACCGCTGGCGACCTCCGGGTCAAGACCGTCGTATTTGGTCCAGGTGAACACGTTGTTGCAGGTAGCATACACACGGCCGCTGATGCCGCGCCATGAGCCGTTGCCGAACAGGTCGGCGAAACTGTAACCCAAGGTCACGTTGTCCATCTTCAGGAAGGAAGCGTTGTGCACATAGCGGTCGGAGAGCAGAGCCGTCAGGTTGTAGGTCTGCCAGTTGTCCTCAACCACCCATACAGGACGGTTGGCCATGTAGTTGCTCGATGACCATACCTCGTTCTTGTTGACATTGGCCTGACCAGACTCGATGTTGTTGAACAGGTAGTTGCCGATGTTTGCGCGGAGTGAGAAGCCGAGGTCCCAGTTCTTGTACTCCATGCGTGAGGCAAGACCCATGAGGATGGGAGCGGCAGGGCTCTTGTAGAAGTAGCGGTCCTCGTCGGTGATGACACCGTTGCCGTCGCGGTCAACAACCATGTTCTCGATGGCTTTGCCATTCTGGTCATAAACCTGCTGATATACCCAGAACGAACTGATGGGGAGACCCACCTGGTGGTACATCAAGCGCTTGTCGGTACCGATGGTCGGACCTGTGGGCACTGCGTCGCCGCTGCCCGAGAGAGCCAAAACCTTATTGTTGTTATAGGTGAAGTTGTAGTTGATGTTCCAGAAGAAGTCTTTGACTTGAACGGCTTTCCAGTCAACGGACAACTCAACACCTGTGTTGCGCAGAGAACCGATGTTCTGCCAGCCCTGGTTGCGGAATCCGTAGAACGGAGGCAGCGGAGCGTAGTTCAGCAGGTCGGTCGTCTTGCGGTAGTACCAGTCGATAGAACCCGTCAAACGGTTGTTCCAGAAACCGTAGTCGAAACCGATGTTGTAGGTGGTCGTGGTCTCCCAGGTCACCAGGTCACGGTTGTTCGGGCGGTAACGGACGCCGTCGCCTACGAGGTTATACTCGCTGCCCACACCCTGGCTGATAGAATAGGTGGGGATGTATCCGTAGTCGCTGCTGAAATCCTGCTGACCGGTCATACCCCAACCGAGACGGAGTTTCAGGTCGGATAACCATGTCAGGTCACGCCATTTGTTCTCGTCGCTGATTTTCCATGCGAAAGCGAATGAGGGGAATGTTGACCAGTGGTCCTTGAAACGTGACGAACCGTCATGACGGACAGTTGCTGTGAAGATGTAGCGGTCCATCAGGGTGTAGTTGGCACGTCCGAAGAATGACACCAGAATGTTTTCTGTGCGGAAGGAATAAGGAGTATGGTCGTTCTCCTGACCGGGATACAACGTGTTGGTTGGAGCATAGTAGCCGATGAAGTCGCTGTGTGACGAGCGCCAGTAGCGGCTGTACTCATAACCGCCCATGATGTCGAAGTGGTGCTTCTCGTCAAAGTCCTTATAATATTGTGCGTAGGCACTCAACTGGGTGTTACGCTTTGTGATGACTTCCGAACCGTGGCTACCGTAGTAGATGAACTGCGGAGAGGCGGGTGTAGCATCGCGGTGCTGACGGCCTTTTGACAAATCCAAAGCCAAGGTCAGGTGGAGGCGGAGGTCCTCGAAACCGTGAATCTTATAGTCGAAGTCGGCGCTGCCGATGAATGAACGGCTGTGAGCAATCTCGCTGCGCTCGTTCAAGATGGCAATCGGGTTCTTCGTGGCCAGGTTGTTCCAAGTGTAAGGCCAAGCGGTCTCGCCGGGATAGGCACCGCCGGTAGGCCACTCAAAGTAACCGCCGAAATTCTGCAATGTGCGGTCAAGGTCTGCGCCGAAATAATCCCTGTGATACTGTGATGTGTAACTGTAGGGGTCTTGTGTGGGATCCATACGGAAAGCGCTACCTACTGCCTCGCCGTCGGCATACTGTGTCTTAGCGTACATGCCCTTGGCGTTGAGGTTCATTGTCAGGTGGTTGTCGAAGAACGACGGGCTCAGGTTCAAAGCGGCAGTCACACGCTGGAAGTCTGAGGTCTTGAGGATACCTTCCTGGTCTGTGAAACCAACGGATAGACGATAGGGAAGGAAACTTGTGGAACCTGAGACGGTCAGGTTGTGGTCATGGCTCAGCGCATTTTGGTAAATCAGGTCTTGCCAATCGGTGTTGGCGGTACCCAGTGCGCTGTAAGCCTTGCTGTCAGTGCCTGCGATGTTGGCGATGAACTGGCGGTATTGGTCGCCGTCCATCACGTCGAGCGTCTTGTTCTTCATACTCAAGGTCACGCTACCCGCATACGACACGGTCGGTTTCTGACCGGCGTGGCCTTTCTTCGTTGTGATAATGATGACACCGTTAGAACCCCGGCTACCATAGATGGCGGTGGCGGAAGCGTCTTTCAATACGTTGAATGACTCAATGTCCTGTGGGTTGACCATGGCCAGCGGGTTGGAAAGACCTTTCACACCGTTGTTGTCCATAATCATTCCGTCAATCACAATCAGAGGATCATTGCTTGCGTTCAGTGACGAGCCGCCACGGATGCGGATTTGTGAACCGCCACCCGGGGTACCGTCATTGCTGATAACGCTCACACCGGCAATCTTACCGGCAATCATGTCTTGGGGGTTCACCACAACACCCTTGTTCTTGGCATCGGGCTTCAGGGCGGTCACCGCACCGGTCAGGTCGCTCTTCTTCACAGCACCGTAACCGATGACCACTACTTCATTGAGCATCTCAGCGTCCTCGTGCATCGTAATAACAACGTCGGGGGCGGCTGATACCGTCACTGTCTGGTAGCCGATGTACGACACCTCAAGTGTGGCTCCCTGGTTGGCATTCAGCGTGAAGTTACCGTCAAAGTCGGTCATCGCACCCGTGGACGTACCCGCCACGCGTACGGTAGCACCGATGACAGGCTCTCCGCTTGCATCTACCACATGGCCTTGCACGGTAATCTGCTGTGCAAAGGCTCCCATTGATAGGAACAGACCCATGAAAAGGGCCAGAATCCTGATTGGAATTCTGATTTTTGCCTGCTTCATCATTTTAGTTATTAAGTTAATAAATTTATGAATTAAAGTTTAATAGTTTTGCTTCTTTAGGTTGCAATTATCGCAGTTTCATTATGCAAAGATAAGTTACAATCACATTCGTTGTATATTTTTAAGACAAAAAAATACACCTATATATGTGCAAACGATTGCACAATGAAAACCGCATAAAGTAGATGATTGGAAAAACAGCGAACACACCTTTTATATATATTTGCACAGTCAAAATGTTTTTTGACAAGTGAAACGTCTAAAAATCTGTCAAACCTATGAATAACAGCGTACCTATCACAATGAAAGACATAGCGCAGGCACTTGGGGTGTCGGTCGCTACCGTCTCACGTGCGCTGAAAGACAGTCCCCGTATCAGTGCAGAAAGACGAGAGGCTATCAAGGCGTACGCGCGCGAACATAATTTTATTCCTAACATGATTGCCGAATCGTTGCGCAATACACGGGTCAAACCGTTGCACATCATCGGTGTCATCATCCCTCAATTCACGCATTTCTATTTCTCGTCCATCCTCAGCGGCATCGAGCAGGAGGCGTCCACCCACGGATACCGCCTGATGGTGGCGCAAAGCAATGAGCAATATCAGCGCGAGGTGGCCATCTGCCAGTCGTTTTACGAGAACAAGGTGTGCGGCATCATCGTCTCACAGGCGAAGGACACCAATCAGTACGACCATTTCCAGACATTGATTGACAATGGTGTGCCACTGGTGTTCTATGACCGCATCTGTACGGGTGTGGATGTCAGCCGTGTGGTGGTCGATGACTATCAGGGTGCCTACAACGCCGTGAAGCACCTCATCGATACGGGTTGTAAACGTATCGCTTTCTATGGTGCGTCGATGAAACTCGAGATTTCGAAAAACCGCTATAACGGATACCGCGACGCATTGCTCAAAAGCGGATTGAAACCCGACGACCGTTATGTGCGCTATTGTGACAACCGTGCTGATGCTGAGATTATCACCCCTGAACTGTTGCGCATGGAAGACCGTCCCGACGCGTTCTTCGCTGTCAACGACGATACAGCCATCGGCATCATGTACACCGCCAAGCGCATGGGACTGCATGTGCCCGACGATGTGTCGGTGTGCGGATTCACCAACGGTCAGCGGGCAGTGGCATGCGACCCCATGCTCACCACTGTCGAGCAGCGCGGGCATGTTGTGGGCGAGGAGGCCGCCAATATTCTCATCGGAAAAGTGGAGGGCACTATCCCGCTCGAAAAAGTGGAGAAGCGCGTCGTCCGCACCCGCCTCATCATCCGGGGAAGCACGAGGTAGGAAACCTCACCCCCGGCCTCACCCCCAGCCCCTCTCCAAAAAGCCTCACCCCCAACCCCTCTCCAAAGGGCGAGGGGAGTAGATAGCCCGTTAATGGAGCAGTATTGTCTTCACTCCTTCACTCCTAAACTCCTAAATAGTAGATAGTCCACTTATGGGGCAGTATTGTCTTCACTCCTCCACTCCTTCACTTCTTCACTCCTTTCTTTCTCCACCCCTTCCCCCCCCCAGAAAAGAACTCTCAACCATAAAACATATGAAAACAAAACCTGATCTTTCCTTTTGGAAACTGTGGAACCTGAGTTTCGGATTCTTCGGTGTGCAAATCGCGTACGCCTTGCAGAGTGCGAACATTTCACGTATTTTTTCCACATTGGGCGCTGACCCGCACAACCTGAGTTATTTCTGGATTCTTCCGCCGTTGATGGGCATCCTTGTGCAACCGGTGGTAGGCACGCTCTCAGACCGAACCTGGACACGTTTCGGCCGGCGCATACCTTATCTGTTTGTGGGCGCGCTGGTAGCCGTTCTGGTGATGTGTCTGTTGCCCAATTCTGGGTCGTTCGGCCTCGCTGTGGGCGCGGCGATGATTTTCGGGTTGATTGCCCTGATGTTCCTCGACACCAGCATCAATATGGCGATGCAACCGTTTAAGATGCTCGTGGGCGACATGGTCAATGAGAAACAGAAGGCAAAAGCCTATTCCATCCAGAGTTTCCTCTGCAATGCAGGTAGTGTGGTCGGTTTTGTTTTCCCTTTCGTCTTCACATGGCTGGGTGTGCAAAACGTTGCTGCTGAAGGTGTTGTGCCCGACTCCGTCATCTGGTCGTTCTATGTGGGTGCCGCCATCCTTATCCTCTGTGTCATCTACACGACCATCAAGGTGAAGGAGTGGAATCCGCAGGAATATGCGATGTATAACGGTGTGCAAAACAAAGAGGAGAAGGAAGACAGCGCCAACTGGTTTACCCTGCTCAAAAACGCCCCCTCCACCTTCTGGAAAGTGGGTCTGGTGCAGTTCTTCTGCTGGGCGGCGTTCATGTATATGTGGACCTACACCAACGGTTCCATCGCATCTGTTTGCTGGGGCGTTGACATGTCGGTGAAAGAGGCTACCGAGTCTGCAGCCTATCAGGCGGCAGGCAACTGGGTGGGCATCCTCTTTGCCGTACAGGCTGTGGGCAGCGTGATATGGGCCACCATCTTGCCGCGGTTCAAGAACACCAAGATGGCCTACTCGCTCAGTCTGGTGCTCGGCGGTATCGGTTTCGCCCTGGTGCCTTTCGTCCATGACCAGTATGTACAGTTTATCCCGTTCCTGCTCATCGGTTGCGCTTGGGCCGCCATGCTCGCCATGCCTTTTACCTTCGTTACCAACGCTTTGCAGGGATACGGCCACATGGGCGCATATCTGGGCCTCTTCAACGGTACCATCTGCGTGCCGCAGATTGTTGCCGCGCTTCTGGGTGGTGTCATCCTCAGTCTCGTGGGCAGTGTGCAGAGCAATATGATGATAGTGGCGGGTGTGCTGCTTGTCTGTGGTGCTGCGGCCGTGACCATCATCAAGGATAAATAATGATAATATCCTGCGAAAAATCTTGTCTTTTCCACAAAAAATCATATCTTTGCAACTATGAAAAGAGTCATCTTCTTCATAGTTGCATTTTTTTTGTCTTTGAGCTTGTCTGCCCAAGACAAAAAATACCATGGCGACGGACCCGACGATGTGTTGCAGTATGTGCCGTATGCGTCGCTTTTCGTGCTTAAGGCTACGGGCGTGGACAGTGAGAGTTCATGGAAACGGCTGGCTGTCAATGCCGCCGCGTCGTATGTCTTCACCGCTGGCACCGCATGGGTGCTCAAGCACAGCATCCATGAGCGGCGGCCTGACGGTACGGACGACCGCAGTTTCCCCTCTGGTCATTGCGCCATCGCCTTTGCCGGTGCACATGCCTTACACAAGGAATATCATCATGTCAGCCCGTGGATCAGCGTGGCGGGATATGGCGTGGCGACTTTTACCGCCATCGACCGCGTATGCCGTAACCGCCACCACTGGTATGATGCGGCTGCGGGCGCTGCCATCGGCATCGCCGCCACCGAACTGGGTTATTGGATAGGCGATAAAATCACCGGTGAGCATGGCCGCTATTCCTTCTCCGTCGCTCCCCAAGGCATTTCTCTCAAAATAGCATTAGCGCCATAAGGTTATTGGGTTAACAGGGCTGATTAACCTTCTTGGGATTATTGGTCAAACGGGTTTTGTGCAATCGTTTGCATTTATAATTGCGCAAAAGGTGTATTTTTTTTAACCACCTTAATTAAAAAGATAGTAATTTTGACCAATAATTACTAACCCAAGCGCTATGAATTTACAATTTCATTTGGAATATCAGACCGTGTTCGGAGAAGAACTGGTGCTGAATCACGTTTCCGTCCATGACGACGGGGAGCGCGAAGTAACAAGTTATCGCATGAGCACCCTTGACGGGATACACTGGTCATGCGATTTGAACGGCGTGCTGAAATTAGGCACGGCAGTGAATTATTTCTATACTGTGATGCGGGGCGAACAGGTGCTCAGACATGAATGGACACAGGAGACGCACCGTCTGGAACTTGCCAATACCAAGGGCAGCAACTATATTGTCTATGACCATTGGATTGACATTCCCGATAACGCCTACCTCTACAGTTCAGCCATGACAGATTGCGTGAACAGCCGCGAGAAAGGCACTGTGACGAAAAACGCTTACGCACGGACCGTCAGGCTCAAAGTCAGGGCTCCCCAACTCCGTAGCGAGGAGCGGCTGGCGGTCGTGGGCGACGGACGCTGTCTGGGCGACTGGCAACTTGCCAATGCGCTGCCTATGACCGAGCACAATTTCAACGAGTGGATTATCGACATCGATGCCACACGCATTGAAAACGAAAGGTTAGAGTTCAAATTCATCGTTCTCGACGAGGATGAGGATGTCAGCCCTATTTGGGAGAATTGCGAGAACCGCGTTGTCATGTTGCCCGAGATTCACGACGGCGATGTGGTGGTCTATGAGTTGTCCGAGGCGTTCTTCCCCATCTATGACATCAAGTGTGCAGGCACCCTCGTGCCCGTCTTCTCCCTGCGTTCGGAAACCAGTTTCGGCGTGGGCGATTTCGGCGATTTGAAGAAGATGGTCGACTGGGTATCGCATACACGGCAGCGTGTGTTGCAGATCCTGCCTATCAATGACACCACCATCACCCACACCTGGACCGACTCTTATCCCTACAGTTGCATCAGTATCTTCGCCCTACATCCGCAGTATACCGACTTCAACGCTCTGCCGCCATTGGCCGATGCCGCTGCGAAGAAACGTTTCGCCAAACTGCGCAAGGAGTTGAACGCACTGACGCAAATCGATTATGAGCGCGTCAACAACGCCAAGACCGAGTATCTGCAATTGCTCTTCGAACAGGAGGGGAAGAAGATGATGGCTTCCGCCGCTTATAAGCGGTTCTTCGAGGAGTCGAAAAACTGGCTTGTGCCTTATGCCCAGTACTGCTCACTGCGTGAGAAATACGGTACGGCCGATTTCAGCCAGTGGCCCGACCACAACACCTGGAACGAGGACGACCGTGCCGCACTCACGTCCACACGAAACAAGGCGTACAAAGAGGTAGCCTTCTATTATTTCGTGCAGTTCATCCTCAACGAACAGATGCAGGCCGTGCACCAGTACGCACGCGAGAAAGGTGTCATCCTCAAGGGCGATATCCCCATCGGCGTGAACCGTCACGGGTGTGACGTGTGGCAGGAGCCGCGCTACTTCAACCTCAACGGACAGGCAGGTGCTCCGCCAGATGATTTCTCCGCCAACGGACAGAACTGGGGCTTCCCCACCTACAATTGGGATGAGATGATAGCCGACGGTTGCGCATGGTGGGTGCGCCGTTTCTCCAACATGGCAAGATTCTTCGACGCTTACCGCATCGACCACGTGCTCGGATTCTTCCGCATCTGGGAGATACCCGCTGATGCGGTTCATGGTTTGCTCGGACAGTTCGCACCTTCGCTCGGACTGACTCGTGAGGAGATTGAGGCCTACGGATTGCAGTTCCAGGAAGAGTTCTTCACCACTCCGTTCATCACAGATTGGGTGCTCGACCGTATGTTCAAGGAGCGGGCACAGGAAGTGCGTGATAAATATTTGGAGCAGAAATCCGAGGGCCTGTACCGCATGCGTCCCGAGTATGACACACAGAAGAAAGTCGAGGCCGCTTTTGCCGACGCCAAGACTGATGAGGAGCGCAACCTCCGCGACGGGCTTTATGCGCTCATCAGCGATGTGCTCTTCCTGCGCGACCATAAAGACCCGAATAAGTTCCATCCGCGTATCTCCGTACAGTTCGACTTCATTTACGAGACGCTGATGGATAAAGACAAGTTTGTCTTCAACCGCCTCTACAATGACTATTTCTATCGCCGCAACAACCAATATTGGTATCGTGAGGCGATGAAGAAACTGCCGCGGTTGGTGCAGGCCACACGTATGCTGGTATGCGCGGAAGACCTCGGCATGGTGCCCGACTGCGTGCCTTGGGTGATGAGCGAATTACGCATCCTCAGTCTCGAACTTCAGTCGATGCCGAAAGACCCGCAAGTGAAATTCGGACACCTCTCGCGCAATCCCTACCGTTCCGTATGCACCATCTCGTCGCATGACATGCCTACGCTGCGTCAGTGGTGGGACGAGGACGAGGAACGCACCCAAGAGTATTACAGCACCATGCTTTACCGGGGCGACAAGGCTCCGCATCCGCTGCCGGGATGGTTGGCACGCGACATCATCTCACGTCATCTCACGTCGCCCTCCATGCTCTGTATCCTCTCCATCCAAGACTGGCTGGCCATTGACGAGAAACTGCGGTTGCCCGATGCCAATGCCGAGCGCATCAATATCCCCGCCAACCCCAAGCACTATTGGCGCTATCGCATGCATGTGACCATTGAAGAACTCATGGCCAACGAGAAATTCAACGACAGTCTCGCTGAACTCATCTCTCAAAGCGGCAGAAAGTAAGTACCCTTCCCCCCCTCCCCGAGGGGGAGGAACCTCACCCCCACCCCTCTCCGAAAGGCGAGGGGCGTGATTAGAACACCACACGTTGAAACCTCATACTTCAAATCTCAAATCTCAAACCTCAAACCTCAAAATATGAAACAACTATTGATTGGATTATTCCTTTTGTCAGCGCCCCTGACCATGATGGCCCAGGACGAGATAGCGTCGCCAAACGGGAACGTAGTGTTAAAGTTCTGGCTCTCGGATAAAGGCCGTCCCATGTATAGTCTTGACTATAAAGGAAAGGCTGTCGTCAAGCCCTCAGGCTTGGGACTGGAACTGGCGAAAGACAAACACGCCTCGATGGGTAATGACGAAACCGACCTGATGGAGAAATTCCGGGAGGTTGATGTCGAGCGCGATTATTTCGATGAGACGTGGAAGCCCGTATGGGGCGAGACCAGCACCATCAGAAACAACTACTGCGAGATGGCGGTGACTCTTGAGCAGGCTACGGAGAGGCCCGTTTACAAAGGTTCGAACGGCGAACCCGGACTAGCGTTGGAAATGAGTGTCCGCAAGATGATTATCCGTTTCCGTGTCTATGATGACGGCATAGGACTGCGCTATGAGTTCCCTCAGCAGAAAGACCTCAATTATTTCCTCATCAAGGATGAGCGTACCGAATTCGCCATGGCAGGAGACCACATGGCCTGGTGGCTGCCCGGCGACTATGACACACAGGAGCAGGTGACACAGCAGACCCGGCTCTCTGAAATCCGCGGGAGGATGAAAGAGGCGGTCAATTGGGGCAACTCGTCCGTGGCGGTGTTCTCTGAAACAGGTGTGCAGACAGCCCTCCAGATGAAGACCGACGATGGGCTCTACATCAACATCCACGAGGCGGCGTGTCTCGATTATGCCACTATGCACCTCGAACTGGTCGATGCCCAGACCAAGAGCCTTACGACAAAATTGTCGGGCGGCAGTAACGCCTATACACCCGCTCCCAAACCGTCACCCTATCCGCTGCCCGAACCGCTCACCTTCGTCAGCCACCTCACACCTGATGCCACGGGGCTGAAAGGTGCCATGCAGACACCCTGCAACACGCCCTGGCGCACGGTGATGGTCAGTGACGACGCTCGTGACATGCTCTCCAGCAACCTCATCCTCAATCTCAACGAACCGTGTAAGATAGAGGACACCTCATGGATTCATCCTGTGAAATATTGCGGCGTGTGGTGGGAGATGATTGTCGGTAAGAGCAGTTGGAACTACACCGATGAGTTCCCAAGCATCAAACTCGACCAGATAGACTGGTCGAAAGCCAAACCCAATGGTCGTCATGCCGCCAACAATGACAAGGTGAAACGCTACATTGACTTCGCCGCCAAAAACGGACTCGACGAGGTGCTGGTAGAGGGATGGAACGTAGGTTGGGAAGACTGGGCCAATATGTGGAAACGCGATGTCTTTGATTTTGTCACCCCTTATCCCGATTTCGATATTAAGATGCTCAATGAATATGCGCACTCGAAGGGCGTGAAACTGCTGATGCACCATGAGACCAGCAGTTCGACGCAAAACTACGAGCGTCATATCAAAGAGGCATTTGAACTGATGAACAAATATGGTTACGATGCCGTGAAAACAGGTTATGTGGGGGACATCATCCCGCGTGGCGACCACCACTATTCGCAGTCGATGAACAACCATTATCTGTATGTCATCCAGGAGGCAGCCAAGCATCATGTCATGGTCAACAGCCATGAGGCGACACGGCCCACCGGACTCTGCCGCACCTATCCCAACCTCGTTGGCGGTGAGAGTGCGCGCGGCACGGAATATGAGGCGTTCGGAGGCAGCAATCCCGACCATACCTGTATCCTTCCCTTCACTCGTTTGCAGGGAGGACCGATGGACTACACCCCGGGCATCTTCGAGACGAAACTCTCCACATGGAGCGACAACACGTCTTGGGCACGCATCACCATAGCAGGGTCGCTCGCGCTCTACCTGACCATGTATTCGCCCTTGCAGATGGCGGCTGACCTGCCCGAGAATTACGAGCGGTTCGACGATGCCTTCCAGTTCATACGCGACGTGGCGGTCGATTGGGACGACTCGCGCTATCTCGAGGCTGAACCGGGCGATTACATCACCGTGGCACGTAAGGCGAAAGGCACGGACAACTGGTTCATCGGAGGAAAATGCGACGAGAACGGCCATACGGCGGTCGTAAAACTCGATTTCCTCGACAAGGGACGCAAATATGAGTGCACCATCTACGCGGATGCCAAGGATGCTCATTATGAGACCAATCCCAAGGCATACACCATCACCAAGCGTACCGTCAAGAAAGGCGAAACCCTCAAACTGACCGAGGCTCCCGGCGGCGGTTTTGCTGTTTCATTGATAGCAAAATAAAAGGATATGAGAATTTTCTTATTAGCCATCTTGCTTATGGCGGCATCGAGCATAAATGCCCAAGATTTCAATTTCGACGAGGTGACATACACCCCGCAGCAAACCGTGTTCAAACTTTTTGCACCCAAAAACGCCAAGAATGTAGTGGTGGAATGGCATGCTATGTCTTTACCGAAAAACAACATGAGGCGTGTGCCGCCAAAGCGTTTCAAGCAGAAGTTGACACTTGGAAAGGATGGCATTTGGAGCACCAAGGTTAAAGGTGACTTGAACCATTGCGTTTATCATTTTTTCGTCGATGATAATGTGTCGCCGGGTGTGTTCGCCAAGGCGGTCACGGTCAATGGACAAAACGGTGTCGTCCTCGATATGAAAGAGACTGACCCGGAAGGATGGGAGTATGACCATAGGCTACAGGTGAAATCGCCTGCCGACCTTGTCATTTACGAGATGCATCACCGCGATTTCTCCATCGACCCGTCATCGGGCATCACGCCGGAGCATCGTGGCAAATATCTCGCACTGACCGAGGAGAAGGCCATCCGTCACCTGAAGGAGTTGGGTGTGAACGCCATCCATATCCTGCCCTCTTACGATTATGGCTCAGTGGATGAGACTCGGCTCAATCAACCGCAGTACAATTGGGGTTATGACCCTGTCAACTACAATGTGCCCGAAGGCAGTTATTCTACCGACCCATACACCCCCGCCACCCGTATCAGGGAATTTAAGCAGATGGTGCAGGCATTGCATAAGGCCGGCATCCGTGTCATCCTCGATGTGGTCTATAACCATACCTACGACATCGAGCACAGCAACTTCCAACGCACTTATCCCGACTATTATTACAGGAAAGAAGGGGGTAAGTACTCCAACGGTTCGGGTTGCGGCAACGAGACGGCCTCCGAACAGCCGATGATGCGGAAGTTCATGATTGAGTCGGTCAAATACTGGATCAACGAGTATCACATCGACGGTTTCCGTTTCGACTTGATGGGAGTGCACGACATTGCGACGATGAACGCCATCCGCGCGGCGGTAGATGAGATTGACCCCACCATCTTCATCTATGGCGAGGGATGGAGCGCGGGAGCATGCGCACTGCCGGCAGAGCAACTCGCCGTCAAGGCCCACATCACACAGTTGCCGCGTATCGCCGCCTTCTCCGACGAGATACGTGATGCTTTGCGCGGACCATTCAGTGACGACAGCCAGGGAGCGTTGCTCGCTGGTATATTGGGCGACGAGGAGAGCGTCAAGGCGGGTATCACGGGCATGATAGACCATCCTCAGGTGGATTATTCGCTCGTGAACTACACCAAAGAGCCGTGGGCGCTGCAACCCACGCAGATGATCAGTTATGTGAGTTGTCACGACGATATGTGCCTCACCGACCGTCTGCGCGCCAGCATCCCCGGCATTAAAACCGACGAGTTGATACGTCTCGACCTTCTGGCACAGACGACAGTGATGCTATCACAGGGAGTTCCATTCATGCTCAGCGGTGAGGAGATGTTCCGTGACAAGAAAGGGGTGCACAACAGTTTTGAGTCGCCCGACTCTGTCAACCACCTTGATTGGGACAATCTCAGCCGTTATCCGCAGGTCTTCGAGTATTATAAGAAACTGATTGCCCTGAGGAAAAACCATCCCGCCTTCCGATTGGGCGATGCCGACCTTGTGCGTCGTCATCTGGAGTTCTTTGTTGCCCCCAAAGGCGTGGTCACATTCCATCTGGGCGGTCATGCCGGCGGAGATGCCTGGGAGGATATCATCGTGATACTCAATTTCAACAAAGATGCGCAAAAGGTCGATATTCTTGAAGAACCCTTTACCGTCGTCTGCTGCAACGGTGTCATTGACGAGAACGGGCTGGGCGAAATCTGCTCCGAACAGGTTGAGGTGGCAGGACAGACGGCTATGATACTGAAAAAATGAGTCTGAGGAATTTGGTAGTTCAGGAGTTCAGTAGTTCCGTAGTTCAGACAATTGTTCTCTATTGGCGGATTTCTGAAAGATACTCTTTAATTTTCCAACCTTGACGTTTTGACAATGCAAAAAACTCCATATATGAAACGATTATTTCTTATTTTAGCACTATTCTTGGGTATGAACACGATGATTCATGCTGCTGTGAAGGTTGACTGTGTCGAACCCGCCAACTGGTTTGTCGGGATGAAGAACCCCTCGCTCCAACTGATGGTTTATGGCAAGGACATCCGCAGCGCGGAGGTCAGTACGGATTATCCCGGTGTGACCATCGACAGTCTGGTCAGGCTCGACTCGCCTGATTATCTCTTGGTCTATCTCAATCTCAGAGGTGCTCAGGCTGGCACTATGACACTGACGTTTAAGAACGGCAAGCAAACGAAAAAAGTGGAGTATCCGCTTTTGAACAGGGAGATGAGCGGCGATGCGCGCACCGGTTTCTCCAATGCCGACGTGCTCTATATGCTCATGCCCGACCGTTTTGCCAGCGGCCGCGACAACGACCCGGTCAAGGGTATGCGTAATTATCGCGTGGACCGCTCACAGCCGTCGCTCCGTCATGGAGGCGACCTCGAGGGCATACGGCAGCACCTTGGTTATTTCAATGAACTGGGCGTGACCGCTTTGTGGTTCACTCCTGTGTTGGAAAACGATTCTCCCGACAATGAGGCGGGATACAGCACCTATCACGGTTATGCCACCACCGACTATTACCGCGTTGACCCGCGCTTCGGTACCAACGAGGAATACCGCCAACTGGTCAAAGAGGCACATCTGCACGGACTGAAAGTGGTGATGGACATGATTTTCAACCATTGCGGATTCGAGCACCCCTGGGTGGCAAACATGCCGTCAAAAGACTGGTTCAACCTGCCCGGATGGTTGGAGGGTAACCCCGAGGGCAAGGAAAATGACCGTTTCTTGCAGACATCGTATAAACTGACCCCCGTGATGGATCCCTACGCCTCGCAGATTGATATGAAAGAGACCGTCGAAGGGTGGTTCGTGCCGACTATGCCCGACCTCAACCAGAAAAACCCGCATGTGATGACCTATCTCATCCAAAACAGCAAATGGTGGATTGAGACGGTGGGCATCGACGGCATCCGCATGGACACCTACCCCTATGCCGACCGCGCAGCAATGGCAAGTTGGATGAAAGAACTGGATGCGGAATATCCCAATTTCAATACCGTGGGCGAGACGTGGGTGACCGAACCCGCCTATACTGCCGCATGGCAGAAAGGGTCGCGGCTGTCTGACCAGAACAGTTATCTGAAGACGGTGATGGACTTCAGTTTCTTTGACAAACTCAACCAGGCGAAACATGAGGAGACCGACCCCTGGTGGAACGGCTATAACCGCATCTACAACAGTCTGGTGTATGACTATCTCTACGAAGATCCGTCGAAGGTCATGGCGTTCATCGAGAACCATGACACCGACCGCTTCCTTGGCAACGGCAAGGACACGTTGGCACTGAAACAGGCGCTGGCATTGCTGCTCACCATCAACCGCACGCCGCAACTCTATTACGGCACGGAAATACTGATGAACGGCACGAAAGAGGTGACCGACGGACATGTGCGCAAAGATTTCCCCGGCGGATTCCCCGGTGACACGAAAAACGCCTTCACCAAGGAGGGACGCACACAAGCCGAGAATGCTATGTTTGACTGGCTCAGCCGCCTGCTCCACTGGCGGCAGGGCAACAATGTGATTATCAAGGGCAAACAGACGCAGTTCATACCTTACAATGGCGTCTATGTCATCGCACGCCAATATGGAGGGAAGACGGCGCTCACCATCCTCAACGGTACGTCGAAACCCGCCGTGATGTCCGTAGCACGTTATGCCGAGGTCATCGGCAGCACCACCGTGGCCTCCGATGTCATCACCGGCCGTCATGTCCGTCTGGACAAAGACCTTAACCTCAGACCACGCCAGACACTGATTGTGGAGTTCTGACCTGTCCAGCCTTTGGCATAACACGATAGCGGGGAGCGTATCAACTGCGCTCCCCGCTATTACGTTCATCGGGATACTGATGCTTTTCAGTATTTGTTCTTCGAATATGGAGTATTGCTCGTTTTACTCTCCTTTATTTCAGGCCTTCCAACACCCGTTTCAGCACCACTTGGGCGGAAATCTCGCGGTTGGCGGCTTCGGGGATGACGATGGAGTGGTCACTCTCTATCACATCATCCGTGACGATGAGACCGCGGCGCACGGGCAGACAGTGCATGAAATAGCCGTTGTCGGTCCATGCCATGTGCTCGGTGTCGACAGTCCATGACATGTCACGCGAGATAATCTTGCCGTAATCCTCAGGTCTCGTCACACCCGGACAACTCCAGTTTTTTGCATAGATGAAATGTGCGCCCTCAAACGCTTTGCGCTGGTCATATTCCACGCGGGCGTCGCCCACGAACTTCGGATCCAGTTCATAGCCCTCGGGATGGGTGATGACGAAATCCACATCGGCGGCATTCATCCATTGAGCGAACGAGTTGGGCACAGCCTGCGGCAATGCGCGGCAGTGAGGTGCCCATGTCAGCACGACTTTCGGTCGGGTAGGGGCTTGCCAATACTCACTGATGGTAATCAGGTCGGCGAAAGCCTGCAAGGGGTGCACAGTAGCCGTTTCCATCGCCACGACGGGTCGTCCACTGTATTTCACGAATTGTTGCACCACGGTTTCAGCATAGTCGTATTCGCGGTCGGTCAGTCCTGCGAATGAGCGCACGGCGATGATGTCGCAGTAACTGCCCATCACAGGGATGGCCTCCAAGAGATGTTCGCTCTTGTCGCCGTCCATAATGACACCGCGCTCGGTCTCCAATTTCCAAGCGCCTGCGTTCACATCAAGCACGATGACATTCATGCCGAGGTTCATCGCCGCCTTTTGGGTGGAGAGGCGGGTGCGCAGACTGTTATTGAAGAATATCATCAACAGAGTCTTGTTCTTACCTAACGACTGGAATGCGAACCGGTCGCGTTTCACTTCTTGTGCTTCGGCGAGTGCTTTCTGCAAATCACCGATATCCTCTACGTTGAAAAATGTTTTCATATAGTTCAATCTTCAATTTTCAATAATCAATCTTCCATGTTCCACGTTCCACGTTCCATGTTCAACGTTCCACGTTCCATGTTCAACGTCTCACTTGTCCTTCGCCCTCAATCAACCATTTGTAAGTGGTGATTTCCTCCAAAGCCATCGGACCGCGCGGACCGAGTTTTTGGGTTGAGATACCGATTTCCGCGCCGAGACCGAATTGCGCACCGTCGGTAAATGATGTGGGCACGTTCCAATAGACACAGGCGGCATCGACATGTTGTTGGAAACGTCGTGCCGCCTCCTCGTCCATGGTGATAATGGCCTCGCTGTGACCGCTTCCATAACGGTCGATATGGTCGATGGCCTCGTCAATCGAGCCGACGGTCTTCACTGCCATCTTATAATCCATGAACTCGGTGCCGAAACTGTCATCATCGGCGTGTTCCAGATATGGATAACCCGCTTCGAGCATACTGTATGCCTCATCGTCGGCGTATATAATCACGTTTTTCTCGGCCAATGGCGCGCAGAGCGCCGGTAAATCGTCGATGCGCTCACGGTGCATCAACAGACAGTCGAGCGCGTTGCACACGCTCACACGACGTGTCTTGGCGTTATTGACGATGGCCTTGCCCATCTCCAAGTCGCCGGCCTTGTCGAAATAGGTGTTGACCACGCCTGCGCCGGTCTCGATGACGGGCACACGGGCAGTATCGCGCACGAAATCGATGAGTTTTCTGCCTCCGCGTGGGATGCACAGGTCGATGTATCCCACAGCGTTGAGCATCTCGCCTGTGGCCTCATGGGTGGCGGGCAACAGTGTCACCACGTCGGGATTGACACCGTATTGTGTCAACACCTCATGTATGATTGCCACCTCCTCGCGATTGGAGCAGTCGGCGTCTTTGCCGCCTTTCAGCACACAGGCGTTGCCGCTCTTGAAACACAACGAGAAGACATCGAACGTCACGTTGGGACGTGCCTCATAAATCATGCCGATAACCCCGAAAGGCACACTCACACGGCACAGACGCATACCATTGGGCAATGTTTTCTGCTTCGTGATATGACCTAAGGGCGAGGGTAGCGATGCCACATTGCGCATGTCGGCGGCTATACCTTCCAGACGGCTCGGTGTCAGTTGCAACCGGTCGTAGAGGGGGCTCTCTTTCGGCATCTTCGCCAAATCGAGGGCGTTTGCCTGAATGATTCGGTCTCGGTTGTCCAAGATGGCTTGTGCCACGGATTGTAATATCTCGTTGCGTTGTTCGTCGCTCAACAGCGCGAGGCTTTTGCTCGAACGCTTGGCTTTCTCAAAGGTTTCTTTCAGTTGCATGGGAGAAATTCTGTATGGGGAATGTCGTTTTCTTTTGTGATAAGGTCTATCAGAATATTGTCGCGCTCACCGTTGGCGATGATGACGCGTATGCCCGCTTTCTGCACTTTCGAGGCGGTGGTGTATTTCGAGTGCATGCCGCCACGACCAAACGCGCTTTTCTCGGGACGGATGTATTCAGAAAGGTCGCGCCCGGGTGTCACTTCGCGGATGATTTCCGCATCTGGGTCATCGGGGTGGGTGGTGAAGATGCCGTCGATATTGCTGAGCAGGATGAGCGTGTCGGCCTCCATCATTTGTGCCACTAGTCCCGACAACTCATCGTTGTCGGTGAACATCAGTTCAGTGACGCTCACGGTGTCGTTCTCGTTGATGATGGGCAGTACACCGTTTTCCAGCATCACAGTCATACACGCACGCTGGTTCTGGTACTGTTCGCCGGGTTCGAAGTTCTCTTTCATGGTGAGCACCTGGCCCACGGGTATGCCAAACTCTCGGAAAAGGTCGTAATACAACCCGATGAGTTTCACCTGACCCACAGCCGAGAACAATTGTCTTTGTTCCACGGAGTCGAGCGAGTGGTCAATGCGTAGTTCGCCGCGCCCTGACGCCATGGCACCCGACGACACCAGCAGCACCTCATAACCATGAGCGCGCAACCATGCTATCTGGTCGGTCAGCGCTGACATACGCGTCACGTCAAGTTTCCCGTCCGGGCGTGTCAGCACATTGCTGCCCACTTTAACTACAATCCTGTTTTTCATTTTTCATCCTTTTTCAGCGTCTTTCCTTCGTATCTCCACCCTTCTGATTTTGCCGCTGATGGTTTTGGGCAGTTCGTCCACGAACTCCACGATACGGGGGTATTTGTAAGGCGCGGTCTCTTTCTTCACATGCTGTTGCAATTCCTTGACAAGTGCCTCGCCGGCTTTGTCTTTCCATTCCTTGCCCAGCACAACGGTGGCTTTTACCACCATGCCGCGGATGTCGTCGGGAACACCTGTGATGGCACATTCCACCACGGCGGGGTGGGTCATCAGCGCACTCTCCACCTCGAACGGCCCGATACGGTAACCCGACGATTTGATGACATCGTCGATGCGGCCCTCAAACCAGTAGTAGCCGTCTTCATCGCGCCAAGCCATGTCGCCTGTATGGTAGAAACCGTCATGCCAAGCCTCTTGCGTCTTTTCGTCATCGCGGTAGTAGCCTTTGAACAATCCGATAGGTTTATGCTTGTCGGTGCGGATGACGATTTCGCCTTTCTCACCATCCTCGCAGGGTGTGCCGTCGGCTTTCACCAGGTCGATATCGTACTGCGCATTGGGGATGCCCATCGAACCGGGTTTCGGCGTCATCCACGGGAAGGTGCCCAAAGTCATGGTCGTCTCGGTCTGACCGAAGCCTTCCATCATCTGGATGCCGGTCTTCTCCTTGAACTTGTCAAAAACGGCAGGGTTGAGTGCCTCGCCTGCGGTGGTGCAGTATTCGAGCGATGAGAGGTCATAGCGCGACAGGTCCTCACGTATCATGAAACGATAGATGGTGGGTGGTGCGCAAAACGATGTGACGCGGTATTTCTCTATCTGGCGTAAAAGCGTGTCGGCATTGAATTTCTCGTGGTCGAACACGAAAATCGTGGCGCCAGCCAGCCATTGACCATACAATTTGCCCCAAGCGGCTTTTCCCCAACCCGTGTCGGCCACGGTCAGGTGAAGCGATCCCTCATGCAGGTTATGCCAGAACACGCCCGTGGTGAGATGGCCCAGCGCATAGAGGAAGTCGTGCGCCACCATCTTCGGTTCACCGCTCGTTCCCGATGTGAAGTACATCATCATCGTGTCATCGTTGTCGTTCTTTTTCTCAGGACGGACAAAAACCGGCGCCTGCTGCCACTCCGACCGCCAGTCATGCCAAATGCCGCTCTGATTCTGATGGCTCTGGCTCTCGTCGCCCACAACCACCACCGCCTCTACCGTCGGGCTTTCGGGCAGTGATAATGCTATCTGGCTGGTGATATACTCGTCGTCGGCGCAGATGATGGCTTTCACCGATGCGCGCGTGTTGCGGTACACCAAGTCGTGTTTGGTCAGCATGTGTGTGGCGGGGATGGTCACTGCTGCCAGTTTGTGAAGGGCGAGCATCGTGACCCACCATTCGTAATGGCGTTTTAATATCAGCATGACAGGGTCGCCCGCACCGATGCCCAACGACTGCAAATAACTTGCAGCCTGGTCAGTCTGCTCCTTCAATTCCGCGAAGGTGGTGCGTATCTCCTTGCCTTGGTCGTTTGTCCAAAGCAATGCCAGTCCCTCAGGTTTCTCTTTTGCCCATTCGTCCATCACGTCGTAGGCGAAATTGAAATGCTCAGGTATGATAAATGACAGGTTCTGGTTGTAGTCCTCCACTGACGTGAAGGATGTCTGTCTTAAAAATCTCTCAATCATTCTACGATAAAGGCTAAAATTTTCACGGGGCGGTCACCAATGGCGCGCATGCCGTGCGGTTTGGTCGAATCAAAATAGATGGAGTCGCCCTCTTCTAACACCAGGGTCTTACCGTTGAGGTACAATTCCATGGCACCTTCTAAGATAAGGTTGAACTCCTGACCGGGATGGGTATTCTTGTAGATGGTGTGAGCGTCGGGTTTGGGTTCCACGTTCACGATATACACATCGGCTTTTCTGCCGACGAACCCGCTTGTCAGGCTTTGGTATTTGTAGGCTTTGGTGCGCTCCACACTCTTGCCCTGTCCGCGCCGCACTACGAAATAGGAGTGCATGTGTGGCTCTTCGGCAAACATCAGCGCATCGACCGACACCCCGTATTTCTTGGAAATCTTGACTAAGTTGGAGATGGTGATATCCACTTCTCCCTTTTCTATCTGCTCGTATTTGTCGGTTGAGATGCCAATGGTCTCTGCCATCTCGCTGGCCGGAATGTCGAGCACGTCGCGCAACCCGCGCAGACGCTCTCCTATTTGTTTAAGTGCTTCATCCATAGACTGATAAATTTCTTGTATTCCATTTCTTTCCAGTTCAATTCCGCCTTCAGACCTCTGATGACGGCCGAAGTGAAGCCCGCATGCTCCATCTCGTTCAGACCGCGGATGGTCACACCGCTCGGGGTGGTCACCAAGTCGATGGCTGCCTCGGGGTGCAAACCTGTCGTCTCAAGCAGCGTCAGTGCTCCCTTGATGGTCTGCATGACAATGCGGTTGGCGTCGGTAGCCTTGAAACCCAGTTCCACGCCTCCCTCGGCTGCGGCGCGGATGTAACGCATGGCATAGGCGATACCGCTCGATGCCAAGGTCGTGCCGGCGGGCAGATGTTGCTCGTCGGTGATTTGTGTCTTGCCCATACGATCGAAGAGTCCGCGTATCAGACGGGTGTCTTCGGCTGACGCTCCCACAGGCACAATGAAAGTCATCGACTCCAGTTGGGCGATGGCAATATTGGGGATAACGAGGAAGAGGGGAGGACAGACATAGTCTTTCAACCATCCTTTAATCTGGTCGGACGAAATGCCGGCGGCTATCACGATAAGTTTATGGCGGGTAAGGTCGAGAGAGGGGGCTATTCCTTTGATTACCTCTTCCACCAGCCATGGTTTGACCACCACGCACACAATGTCGGCTGTGGCTACGCCTTCGCTGTTCACGGTCGTGGTGTTCACGCCCATTTTCGCAAATTTGCTGATAACTTCTTCTGAAGGGTCTGAGACCGTGATGTCTTCGGGTTTGAATGTTTGGCTCTGAATCAGGCCTTCTACGGTGGCGCCGCCCATGGCTCCCGCGCCGATAACTGCTATTTTCATATTGTGGATAATACTTTGTTCAATCGGTTGATAAATACGTCTGCATCGGCTTTTGTCAAGCACAACGGCGGCAACAGACGCAGAATATTGGTGCCGGCGCACCCCGTGAAGCAATTTTCCTGCTTGATAAGCGGCACACGCACATCTTTGTGGGGCACGTCCAGGTCTATGCCTATCATCAGACCGCGACCGCGGATGTCGAGGATATGAGGATTATCGATGGCTTTCAGTTTCTTGATGAGATATTCGCCCACCTCATTGGCGTTCTCCACGAGATGCTCCTCCTCGAACACATCGAGCACAGCCAGCGCTGCGGCGCATGCCAGATGGTTGCCGCCAAACGTCGTGCCCAGTTGCCCATAGACGGGTTTCAGTTCGGGTGAGATGAGCACCGCGCCCATCGGGAAGCCGTTGGCGATGCCTTTTGCTACGGTGATGATGTCGGGGCGGATGTCCAACCACTGATGGGCGAAGAACTTTCCCGAACGTCCGTAGCCGCATTGTATCTCGTCGCAGATGAGCAGCGTGCCATACTTGCTGCAGGCTTCCGCCAATCCCTGTGCAAATTCGGCTGTGGCTAATTGTATGCCGCCCACACCCTGGATGCACTCCAAGATGACTGCGCACACGTCGCCTTTGGCCAACTCTGTCTCCCACGCCGCCAGGTCATTCAACGGCAGGTAAGTGACATGACCGTTGGCATTGATGGGTGCGATGATTTTCGGGTTGTTCGTCACCTCAACAGCCAACGATGTGCGGCCGTGAAACGCTTTTTGCGCAGACAACACACGTGTGCGGCCGTTGGTGAACGAAGCCAGTTTCAGTGCGTTCTCGTTGGCCTCGGCACCCGAGTTGATGAGAAACAGTTGGTAATCGTCATAACCGCTGATACGACCCAGACGTTCCGCCAACTCTACCTGCAAACGGTTGATGACGGAATTGCTGTAAAAACCGAGGCGGTTCAACTGTTCGGTCACCCGCTCTATGTAATGCGGGTGAGAATGGCCGATGGAGATGACGGCATGACCGCCATACAGGTCCAAATATTCCTGGCCCTGCTCGTCCCATACCTTGCATCCTTCGCCTTTGACGATATTGATGTCAAATAACGGATATACGTCGAAAAGTTTCATTTTCCTATTTGTTGTTTTTCTTTTATGAAGACCCGAAGTGGGGTGGGGGCGTTTCTTAGAACGCGCTCGCTTTCAATCTTAGACCTGATGCCTCGTCCAAGCCGAACATGATATTCATGTTTTGTACGGCCTGACCCACTGCTCCTTTCAGCAGGTTGTCGATGCATGAGGTGATGAGCAGTTTGTTGCCGTATTTCTCGCAGTGTACGAGTGCTTTGTTCGTGTTCACCACTTGTTTCAGGTCTATTGGTTTGTCACAGTAGTGTGTGAAGGCCGCATCGGCATAAAAGGCTTGATAAGCAGAGGTGATATCATCGGCGGGAACATCGGTTTTCACAACGGCGGTACAGAATATGCCGCGTGCGAAGTCGCCACGGTAGGGGATGAAGTCGATGGCGGCCTCCAGATGACCCTGTACCTGAGTCAGCGACTGCCGTATCTCTGCGACATGTTGATGTTGGAAGGGCTTGTAGATGCTCAGGTTGTTGTTGCGCCATGAGAAATGAGTTGTGGCGCCGGGCTTCTGTCCTGCTCCCGTACTGCCGGTGATGGCGTTTACAGCCACGTCATCGGTCAGCAATCCCAATGAGGCGGCGGGCAACAAGGCCAACTGTATCGCCGTGGCAAAACAACCGGGATTGGCTACATGACAGGCTGTCGCTATCTCCGCCTTGTTGATTTCTGGCAATCCATACACGAAATCGTGGTGGTCAGGGGTGAGCGTATGATTCCCTATCGGGGAACTTTTGTCTTCGCCCTTCAACCTGAAATCCTGTGCCAAGTCGATGATTTTCACCGTCTCGGGGATGGTGTGCTCACGTAGGAATGCCTCGCTCTTGCCGTGGCCGAAGCAGAAAAACACCACATCCACGGCGTCGAAAGGCATCTGGTCGGTAAACCGCAGGTCGGTGTCGCCTGTCAGTCCCTCATGCACGTCGCTTACCAGATTGCCTGCATTGCTTTCGGAGTTGGCAAAAACAATCTCCGCTTCGGGGTGGTTGAGCAACAGACGGATGAGTTCTCCGCCCGTATAGCCCGCAGCGCCTAATATTCCTATCTTAATCATAATCAGGGGTGTTTGGGGGCTAAAAGCCAAAGAATGAGGTATGCCATGACACCTGTGCCAAGAGCAAAGAATGCCGCGACAAAACCTACACGTATCAACAGCGAGTCAATGTTGAAATATTCTCCCAACCCGCCACATACACCGCCAATCTTTTTGTCGGTCGATGATAAATAAAAACGCCTTTGCATATCGTTGATAATTGATGCTAATTGTAGAATAATACTTTGATGTCTTCCTGAGCAAACTCTTTATCGTTCTTCTTCCGGATGAATGCCGTAATACACTCTCAGCGGAGTGCTCGACACTTTGATGAAACCTTTTGCCTCGTCAGCGGTCCAGCCTGTCTGGGTCTCGCCGTATTCGCCCAGTTTCGATTTTGTCAGGTCATTGTCTGAGTCGATACCCACAGTCTCAAAGCCGTAAGGACGGAGTTTCAAGATGGCTGTGCCGCTCACATTGCGCTGCGACGAGGTCAGCATAGCCTCGATGTCGGGCATCACGGGCTCCAGATACTGGCTCTCGTGAAGGAACATACCGTACCAGTTGGCCAACTGGTCTTTCCAGTACTGTTGCCACTTCGACAGGGTTGATTTCTCCAACAGACGGTGAGCCTCGATGATGAGTTTGGGAGCGGCAGCCTCAAAACCCACACGGCCCTTGATGCCGATGATGGTGTCGCCCACGTTGCAGTCGCGGCCGATGGCGTACGATGCGCCGATTTCCTCGATTTTCTGGATGGCTTTCACCTTGTCGCTGAACTCCTCGCCGTTCACGGCCTTGATCTCTCCCTTCTCGAAGGTGATGGTCAGCAACGACTCGTCCTTCTCGGCTGTCACGTGTTTCAGATAGGCTTCCTCGGGCAGTCCCTGGGTGGGGTCGAGCAACTCGCCACCACAGATACTGGTGCCCCAGATACCTACGTTGTAAGAGTATTTCAGTTTGGTGAAGTCGGCGAAGAAACCATGCTCATTGAGATAGTCCACCTCTTCCTTGCGCGTGAGTTTTTGGTCGCGTGTCAGCGTGATAATCTCTACGCCGGTAGCCATCACCAGGAAAGTCATGTCGAAACGTATCTGGTCGTTGCCTGCTCCCGTGCTGCCGTGTGCGATGGCGTCAGCGCCTATCTCCTTGGCGTAGCGCGCGATGGCTATGGCTTGGAAGATGCGTTCGCTGCTTACCGAGATGGGATAGCAGTTGTTGCGGAGCACATTGCCGAAAATCATGTATTTCAGCGATTTTGCATAATATTCTTGTGTCACGTCGAGTGTCACGTAAGCCACGGCGCCCAGTTTATAGGCGTTCTCTTCGTTCTTTTTCAGTTGCTCGTCGCTGAAACCGCCAGTGTTGGCGCAAGCGGCATAAACGTCGTAACCGTCCTGCGTCAGTTTCATCACGGTATATGAGGTGTCCAACCCGCCTGAAAATGCTACTACTACTTTCTTTTTACCCATTTGATTGATATTTTTTTATGTTTTTATTCCTTTGAGATACTACCTGAAATCCTCCAATCTTTTACTCCTCATCTTCCTTGGATTTCCCGTCAATGCTCTGTATCCGCTCAATCACCTCCTGCGGTATCTTTGCGGGCAGATGCTCCTCAGGGTCATAGAGCATGGCTGTGCAAATACAATATTTGCGGTCTGTGCGTTTCAGAATGTCCACATTGCAGCAACCTTCGCAACCGCGCCAAAACGCCTCGTCGTCGGTCAGGTCGGCAAACGTCACAGGCTGATAACCCAGTTCGGTGTTCATCTTCATCACTGCGGCGCCACTTGTCAGACTGAATATCTTGGCATGTGGCCAACGGGTGCGTGCCAACGAGAACGTCAGTTCCTTGATGCGTTTGGCAACGCCCATGCCGCGATAGTCGGGGTGGACAATCAGTCCTGATGTAGTCACATACTGTTTGTTGCCCCAGGTCTCGATGTAACTGAATCCGGCGAAACGGTCGCCTTCCAAGGCTATCACCGCTTTCGCCTCACGCATCTTTGTGGTCACGTATTCATGCGTACGGCGCGCTATACCTGTGCCGCGGACCTTTGCTGCGTCAGCGATGGTTTGTAATATCGTGTCGACATATTTCTCGTGCGACGCATCGGCCACTACCACTGTTATCTCTTTCATCTTTATGTGCTACGGTCAGTTCATGTTGGGAAGAATCATATTGAGACCATTGATGACGTCTTTCTTCGACGCGCCTTCACGGATGACGATAAAAATGGTGTCATCACCGGCGATGGTGCCCAATATCTCGGGGATGTCGCTGTTGTCGATGTTATAGGCGATGCTGCTGGCATAACCGGGACGGGTCTTAATCACACCCGTGTTGCCGGAGAAATTGATTGACAGAAATCCCGATGTCTGGAGCATCTCCGTTGCGCTGCGTGGCTTGCTGATACGCTTATACATCGTCTCGTTGGGCAACACATACACGTATTTGCCATTCATGCTCGCTGCCTTTGCTACTTTCAACTGTTTCAAATCGCGGCTCAACGTAGCCTGAGTCAGTTTGAAACCTTCTTTCTCCAACGCTTGCAATACTTCTTCCTGACTGCCTAATTCCATGCTCGAAATCAGCATTTTCAGCGCTTCCATCCTACTGTTCTTAACTTTCATATCCGTATTTTTATACTTTTTGGCTGCAAAAGTACGAATTTTTATGCAAGTGAAAAAATATTTATGCGAAAAATTGCATGATAATTGCATTTTGCTCCAAAAAACGTATAGAAATACAAACCCATATACACAATAATAGCCAGAGACAACTCCCTGGCTATTACCGTTTTTATCTTCTCGCTTTACCTTTTAGCATTTCAAGAATCATCTCCTGTCGCCCAAGATGCGCAGCAACCAGATGAACAGGTTGATGAAGTCCAAATAGAGAGCCAGCGAACCCATCAGTGCTATCTTGTGCGCCTGCTCGTCGGGTTCCTCGCACATGGCCAGCATACGTTTAATCTTTTGGGTGTCCCAGGCGGTCAAACCCACGAAGATGACCACGCCGGCATAACTGATAATCAGGTCGAGCGTGCTGTTGTGCATGAACAGATTCACCACCGTGGCGATAATCAGGCCGATGAGTGCCATGAACAATATCTTGCCAATCGACGAGAGGTCGGTCTTTGTCGTGTAACCTATCAGCGACATCACGCCGAATGTGCCCGCTGTGATGAAAAACACCTTTGCTATCGATGCCTTTGTGAACATGAAAAGCAGCGGTGCCAGCGTCACACCGTTTATCACCGAGTAGAGCACGAACATGATTGTGGCGGTCGTTATCGACATCTTGCTGATGCGCGCACTGAGGGAAAAGACCAGAATCAGTTCGCCGATAATCAGGCCCCAGAACAAAATTTGGTTGTTAAACAGCGTATAGATGAAACTCTCGTTCGACATCACAATCATCGAGGCGAAACCGGTAATCGTCAGTGCCAAAGCCATCCAAAGATAGACCTTCCGCATCAAGGCGGGGAATGCCAATGACAACGACCCTTCCTGCTCGTTAATCATTCTTGTTAATTCTTCCTGTGTCATTTTTTGCGTTTGTGATTATTGTGTGAATAGTATTGTTGAAATTTATTTGGATGGCAAAAATAGACCTTTCCACGCAATCTTCCAAATCTGAGCCCCCTTTTTTCATTTTTTTTGCAATTCCCCGCCGCTTTTACGTCTCCCGATGGGTATAATGCTTATTTTTCTCACTGTTATATATATTATATTATAAGGTGAAAAAACGTCATTTCTTTGAATTTTGTAAAGAAATCAGAAAAATTTCATCTTATTGCAAAAAAAATGACGGAAAAATTTGTTCGGTATCAATATTTGCCGTACCTTTGCATCCGCTTTCGGGAAAATTTTTCGGGGTCTCATGCTCCGAGTTTTTTTTCTGACCGCGTTGGAAAGAGTTCTTTGAAAGGATTACATACAAGACAGAGAAGTAGTACAAGAAGCGGCGTCCGCGTTTT
>JAFZAH010000032.1 GCA_017548275.1 Prevotella sp. | reverse complement strand
CCTCCCTTGTAGGGGAGGGGAACTGGCTGACGCCCTTGCAAGGACTTATGATGGGTCATTTTTTCCTTTAACTTTTCCCGGTGAACTGCGAATTATACTTCTGAAACTGCTCGTTATCATCCACAGGGTCGGTGATGACCTCGAGCACCATGGGGCGGGTGGTCTCTTCGGTGAGCAAAGTGACGATGCCTTCCTTCATCTCCTGCATATTCGTGGCACGGATATAACCCACATCACACTGTGTACAAATGCCTTGGGCAGTGGTGGCGTGACGGGCCATGACCATGGCTTGGGCATCGCTCTTGGAGAGTCCGGGCAGAGTGCGGAAAATGCCTCCTTCGCCGTTATTGAGCAGGATGACACGCAGATTGCCACCCAGATTTTGGTTCCACAGCGCATTCTGGTCATAGAAGAAACTGAGGTCGCCAATGACGCAGATAACCGTCTCGGGACCATTTTCCGCGGGTTCGGCCATTTTTCCCGCGGCAAAACCCACGGCGGTGGAGAGTGTGCCCTCAATGCCGTTGACACCACGGTTGCACCACACATGATGGCGATTGAAGATGCCGGCATAAAGATTGGCCAGACGCACCGCACTGCTGTTGGCGTAATGTATCTGGTAGTCGAAGAACGCATCGCTCAGTTGCTCCTCGAGATAGCGCACCGTCGCCATCTGCGAGTATTGTGGCTCATACTCGAGTGTCAGCCGCTCCACGAGCCGCATGACCTCTTTCCAAAGAAGGTGATATTTTTCGTGGGCGGGATTGAGTTGATAAAACGGCATATTGTCCTCCTCGACGTCGCATGCACCGAAGGCATCGGCATTCGTGCGATGATGATAGAAGTGAAAGAGTGACCACAACGCATCGTACGGGTCCATGACCACCACATCGGTGGCATGCATGGTCACATCGCGGACAGCGGGGTCTTCGCTTATCATGATGACACGTGCGCCGGACTGGCGGAGGAACCGTTTCAGCCGTTTGCTCACGATATGGCCGCCGAGATAAACGACCACATCGGGCCGATAGGCCGTATCGTCACCAATCACCGACAAAGCGGCATCGACGGAAATACCTCCGAAGACGTTGTTGAGCGACTCCGCCATCACCGGGCAGTAATCGTAGAAGAACCGCCGCATATCGACAAGCCCCATGTCATCCTCATCCACCCAATCGGAAAAATATTGTCCGACGACCATCATCGGCCGGGCAGCCTCGTAGAAGACTTTCGGCGTGAAGATATCATTTTCGGAACGAATGATGTGGCGACTGATAACACGCTCTTCAGGCAGGGCGGGTGTGGTAAACTCGAAGAGGGGTTCGGATATCGGCACATTGATATGCACAGGCGCATGATAAGGATAACGATAGTCGAGCAAAGCCTCATTGACCAAGCGGTTGCAATGCCAGCGGGTATCATCATTGTGGGGTTCAGGCAGTGTGACGCTTTTCCTCACAAACGGTCCGAGGACGCCTTGCTGCGGCAGTGTCTGTCCGTCGAGTTGGTCTATCCATGCTTCCGGGCGGTCGGCAGAGATAATCACCAACGGCACATGCTGATACCACGCCTCGGCTACGGCCGGTGCCAGATTGAGCAATGCCGAACCCGACGTGACACATACGGCCACGGGCTCCGTCAGCGACTGCGACAATCCCAACGCGAAAAAGCTGGCGCTGCGCTCATCGGTCACGGGATAGCACTTGATAGCCTCACACTCGTTCAGATTGTGTACGATGGGGGCGTTTCTCGCACCGGGACAAACCACCGCATGACGCACATGATGCGCCACGAGCAGCGAGGTCAGAATATTGATGTTATCTTTGTTGGAGTACATTTTTTTAGGAGTTCAGGAGTGGAGGAGTTCAGGAGTTCAGACTTTAGTTCACTAATTGGGGAGTTCAAGAGTGAAGGAGTGGAGGAGTGAAAGACATTAGTTCGCTATTTAGGAGTGAATGAGTGAAAGACAGTAGTTCGGGAGAGAAGAGATTCAGTGTTCAATGTTCAACGTTCAACGTTCAACGTTCAATGTTCAATGTTCAACGTTCAATGTTCAATGCTCAACATTCAATGTTCAACGTTCAACGTTCAATGTTCAACGTAAATAGTTTCCGCATGGTGAGGAGTTTTTCCTCGGTCTCGTTCCATTCGGCGAATTCTTCGCTGTCGGGGACTATGCCGCCACCCGCAAAGAGCAACCACCCGTTTTGTTGACGTGTCATGCAACGTAACGAGACGAAGAGATGACTGCCGCCCTGCAACTGCCATGGTCCGGCGAAACCGCTATAATAACGGCGCCGGCAAGGCTCCTGTTCGAGGATGAAGTCGCGTGCCGTCTCTTTGGGCAACCCGCAGACGGCCGGTGTGGGGTGCAAAGCCTCGACCAACGAGCCGACCGACACGTCATCACGCAACGTGAAGCGGAAATCGGTGCGCAGATGCAAAAGATGGGCCGCGTGCACCGTTTGTGGTTCCGTCTGGCAGATGCTGTCGGCAAAACTGCCTAACAACCGTGCCACATAATCAGCCACGATGAGTTGTTCGCCCCGGTTTTTCATGCTCCACACAAGTGTGTCCGTGTCTTGGTTGCGCATGGTGCCGGCCAATGCCACCGTGTGCCACGCCTCGGCCTCACGTTCTAAAAGGAGTTCGGGTGTGGCGGTCAACCACAGTCCGCATTGAGGGGCGTAAAACAGCGAGATGAACATACGGGGATAGCATTGGCAAGCACGCAGGAACAATGTGACGGGATGTGCGCCTCGGTCGCGTTGCGTATCCTGACGCGCCAACACCAGTTTCTCGAAACGGCCCTGACACACCGCCTGATGAAAGCGATTGAACGAACGGCCGTATTCCGCCCTCACGTCCTCCGTCGGCTCACCTTCTCCCATACCGCTCATGCCGGCGCAAGCCTCATCGCACCAAGCACGCATCAAAGATTCATCGCGCATGTCGGACAAACGCTCCTCGTCAGGCAGAATCCAACACATCGGGCAATCGTCAGACAGGCTGAAGGGAGCAATGACAAAGCCACGCACCTCGTCAAGGACGGAAAAACCGCCGCTCACGGGTGCCGCCTCGCCACATTGTCTCACCAGGTGAATCTCCTGCTGATGGGGCAACCGGTAATACGCGAAGGCGCGTGTCGTCATTCCTTGTCTTTTTTAGACGCAATGATATAATTGGTCACATGCACAGTCGAGATGATGTCGCCCGAGGAGTCGGTGATATCCACATTCCATACGTGGAGCGTACGCCCTTTTTGCACCAGATGGGCCAAAGCCGTGACGGTTTCGCCCTCGACCACTGCCTTGACATGCTGCCCGCTCACGCTGATGCCCACGCAAATCTTGCCCGGACAAAGCGCCGACGAGCCCACACCCGCCAGATTCTCAGCCAATGCGAGCGACGCGCCACCGCTCAAAAAGCCAAACGGCTGACGGTTGCGCTCATCCACTTTCATGGTGGCCATGCACATATCATCTTCAGGTGTGGAGATGAAATTCATACCCAGCGCCGTCGATAAATTCGGCTGACTATCAATGATTTCCTTGATTCTTTCTACGTCCATAGTTAGTCGGTTAACGATTTCTCTTGCAAAAGTACGGATAAGCGAGGAAAAAGCAAAATTTTTTTTGCTTTTTCGAGCGAGAGTACTTTGGGCGACAGCCAAAAGTACGAATAAGCGAGTGAAAACGCAAATTTTGGAGCAGCGAAAGCAGAATATGCTTGCATAATTTTGCTGAGTCGTGACAAAATTCGGTTAAAAACCAAATTTATTTGCAGTTTTATCTTTCCCACTTCGTGGCCGATGACCGTTGGTTCCGAGCGAGAGTACTTTCAAAAACCTCTTTGGCATGTTTTTCCTAATAGCGGACATCTTTCTCTTTGCTTTATCACAATTATGCATTATCTTTGTACCCGAATGAATCTATTAAGGTGGGTTCTATTAATTATGTCGAGGCGATTTTTGGCTTTTAGGCGAGAGCAAAGTGTAAGTTGAAGAGGGAGTGTAGCAGGCTACACGACCGATGAAACTTGATGCTTTGCACCGAATAAAAGCAAAAAGCGACCGAAACATAATCATAGATTGACCACCTGCATAAAATCAGAATTGATAGAACACACCTTAACAAGTTATCAATACTAAACCTACAGGTATGAAAAAGATTACAACTCTTTTGCTTGCCGGCATTGCCCTGATCATGATGCAGGCATGCGGATCGTCTGAGAAAGAAGCGAACCTGCCGGTTCGCAAGCCCTGCAATCTGGAACGGCTCTATAAAGATATGCCCCGGGATATCCGTAAAGATACGCCGGACTTGGCGTTTGTCAATGCCCTTTGTGCGGGAAAAGCCGATGAAGTGGCAGGTCTGTTCCGTGAGAAAAAACTGTTCTGGGACGAACCGCCTGCTGTCGATACCCCTTATGGACGATTTGAAGGACTCAATGATATACGTTCCTTTGCCGAGGGCTTTCTGGCCAAGTTCAATGCCACATCGGCCACCTTCACCCCGGTTTTCCAAACCATCGGCGGCGGACGCATTGCCCTGGAAGGCGTATTCAAGTTCGTGGTGGATGCAGCCATCGAGGAAGTGCCCTTCTTTGTCATTACCGACCTCCGCACCCCTTCTCTGCTGGAAGAAGTGAGGATGTACACGCACTATTCCTTTATTCCGGGTCTTACGCCGTACCGAAAACCCATTTTCAAACCGGCACATTACGAGATGGGCGACCCGAATCTGCTTACAGGCGCCATGCGGGCTTATTATGAGGCCCTGCACCATGCGCCCTACTGCGACCCTGACAAGATTCACGCTGCCTTTGCCGACGAGTGCATCGTAGGCGGATATGACCCCTGGGGAACTCCCATCCTCTCCAAGGAGGAGATGTCGCAAAACGCACACCGCTTCGGCTATGGTCTGGCCACGTACATTCCCGCCTGTGTGGGCATGCGTTACGAGACCATCATCGACGACGGCAAGACCTGTGTCATCGAGTGGTGTCATATCGTTTCAAAGCAAGGCCAACAGGAACGCAACCGCATCGCCATGTCAGGTTGCAGTGCCTACACCCGCAACGACGAGGGCTATCTCTGCTCCGTACGCATCAGCGACTATGCCGGACATGAGGGGGAAATAGACTGGACAAAAACGGATGTGTCGCGCGAAGAGGCTTATTCCATCAATCTGGTGGATGAGTTCCATGGCGGTTGTGGCATGAAAGAGCAAGAGGAATATTGATTGCCGATTTAGCGAAAAGTTTACCCTCTTGCCCCGAGTCATATAAAGGGCGACAGCCTGTTCCCTTGTTTTATGGGAGGGTGAATAGCAAACACCTCCCCCCAACCCTGCCTCTAACTTAGCGGGGGATTTGCCGCTTGAGATTTATAAATATTTGCGCTAACCCTTCCCTCCCGAGGGGAGGGTTAGGGAGGGGGCTTTTTACTTTATTTTGTATTCGAAGAACTCCAGTCCCTTGGCGGGGAAGTGATACATGTAATTCACGTATTCGGGCTTTTTCGTTGTCACCGTGTCAACGATCTTGGCTATCTGCTTGGCATTGAGTTTTTTCGGGTCGAGTTGACGGGGTTCGTCGCCATCTTCGGCTGCCGCAGCCAGGCTCTTGTTGTATCTGATGAAGAAATCGCCCTCTGCCTTATTGACGATGATGTCCTCTTTCTGGTTAATATCCAGATAACTATCCATGTAGTAAGCCATCGGAGTAGCCACGAAACCGTCTTTCAGCACACCCACTTGAAGTTTCTCTCCATTGAGTTCGTCATACTCATCGATAATCACAATGTCCTTGTACTTGCCGTCTTTCACTACACGGCATTTGAAGTAATTGTCTTCCGCTTCCAGCATGTCGGGTTTGACAGGTGCGCATTCTATGTCGCCGACACTGGCTTTGGGTATGTAAGCGCTTTCAATATCGCACCATTCATTGAGAGTACATACTTTATAGAATTTTCCTTCCTCGCCGAGCACAGGAAAGACCCTGCCTTCGTAAGCGATAATATCTGTGCTTAATTCAAATCCTGATATATTAGGCTGGTTCGACCACTGGTATTTGATTTCGCAAAAGTCGCTCTCGCAGTCAGCCTCATCCCATCTGACCAAGGTCGGGCTTTTAGCGTCGGCCCTCTTGTAGAGTCCCGCTTCTTCGGTGGTTACCACCACGAACTTCTTGAATGGCGGAGCTGACACATTGATTACACTTTCTGTCTTCGTCGTTGTCTCAACCTCTGCTTTTTCAACAGCCTTTTTGTCACTGCAGTTTGCAGCCAGCAAGGGAACCAACACGCCCCAAAGCACAACAATTAATCTAATCTTGATTGTTTTCATAATAAGCCTAAATACCGCAGCACTTCAGTTAAACATTATACGTCATATCAGATGATTCACTTACCTTAGCGCTGCAAAACAAGAGAAGCATCATTCATCAATGACAGGGCAAATATAAACATAAATCGGATAAAACCGCCTCTTTTTCAGTGTTTTTTACAATTTTTCCTGATTCGGCACAAGAGCGTTGTTCGGGTGACGCAGACTTCTCGGTTGCGGACAGTCGCAAACCAAACCGGCCGCGACACCGAGGTTTTTCTTCTCTTCCGTCACTACAGGATTTCAAATAGCGAATAGAATCCGACCATCTTAAATACTTTCTGCACATCCCCGGAAACGTTGACGAGCGTCACTTTTCCGCCTTTTTCGGCACTTTCCTTTCGCAACAACAGGAATATGCGCAGCCCGGAACTTGCGATATACTCCAACTTCGAGCAGTCGAGGATAATATGCTGGTCGGCATGTTCTAACAGGGGTTGGATGTCTTTTGCGAAATCCGCCACGGCATTCGTGTCCAGACGTCCATCCAAAACGCCTGTATACACACCGTTTTCGTTCAAAATCTGTATATTCATCTTACTGTAAAGGAGTTAATGGGTAAATGATATTCGTGATAAGCAGGTTGGCTGCAAGGATGATGAGGTTCATCCAGAAACCGATGCGGATAAAGTCGCTGAAACGGTATCCGCCCGGACCATAGACCAACATGTGTGTGGGTGAGCCGATGGGCGTGGCGAAACTGCTGCTGACGGAAATCATCAGCGCGATAAGGAACGTATATGGCTCATAGCCCATTTTAATGGCTGCCTCGTACATGATGGGGAAGAACATGGCGCCAGCCGCCGTGTTGCTGATAAACTCGGTGATAAAGGTGCCCACAAAGCATACGGCCGCCATGACCAGCAGCGGATTGTCGCCGCACACCTCCAAGATGCCGAAAGCCAAACGCTCGGCAATGCCCGTCTTCTGGATAGCCAGTCCGAGCACCACCGACCCCGCAAAGACCATCAGTATGCTGCCGTTGATGCTCTTCATCGCCTGGTCAACATTACAGCAATTGGTAATAATCATGGCGATGGCAGCCAAGAACGCGCATTGCAACAAGGGGATAACGTTGAGCGCGGATAGCACGACCATAGCCACCATGATAAGGGTCGAGACCATGGTCTTCTTGCTGATATTGGGCAATTCCTCGGAATCAAAGAACTGCAACCGGGCTTTCAGCTCGTCGGTATTGACCTTGAGTTTCGGCGGACACTCCCACAAAAGAGTATCACCCGCCTGCAGCACCACTTCGCGCGGCGACTGCTCGATGCGCTTCCCTCTGCGCGCCACAGCGACGAGCGTCATGTTGTTCTTTTGCTCGAAGTCGCTCCCTCCAATCGTCGTACCGATGAGACTGCTGCCGAAAGTGACGTAGGCTGTGCGTAACTGCCTGTTGCCTTCCACCTCGTCAGTGGTAAACACATGATGGTCGGCATTGACAAAGCCGTGGGTCTTTTTCACATCCAACATCTCGTCGATCTGTCCCGCAAACACCAATCTGTCGCCACCCATGATAAACTCATCGGCAGGGACGGGCGAGATGACCTCCTGGTCGAAACGCACCAGTTCAATCAGGCTGCCGCCTTTGACATGGTCTAATCCCGCTTCCGCCACCGTCTGTCCCACATGCTCATTGTCCGTGGGCACCAACAGTTCGACGGTATAGTCTGAAGCGGCCTCAAAGGCTGCCTCAGGAGCCTTGCGGTCAGGGAGCAACTTGCGCATAGCGATGATGGAGAGCACTCCGATAAAGAGACAGAACAGTCCGGGCAACATCGTAGCCAGCACATTCATCGTTGTGCCCGTCTTATCGGCATACAAACCCGAAATAATCAGGTTGGGAGGGGTACCGATGAGCGTACACACACCGCCCATGCCCGAAGCATAACTCAGGGGTATCAGCAGTTTGGAAGGCGAGATACCCAATTTCTTCGACCACATCTTGACAATGCCTACGAAGAGGGCCACCACCGTGGTGTTGCTGAGCACCGAACTGAGACCTGCCACCGGCAGCATCAAGCGCACCACCGTGCTGGAGTATGTCTTCGGTTGTCCCAAGAGATGTTTGACAATCCACTGCAGCACACCCGTATAGGTCAATCCCGCCACGACGACGAAAAGCACACCGATGATGACCACCGAGGTGGAACTGAAGCCGGAGAACGCCTCCTTCGCATCAAGCACGCCTGTCACAAAAAGGATGGCGATGGCAGCGAGAAAGACTACGTCAGAGCGCAGTTTGGTAAATAACAACACGGTAAACATGGCGAGTACCGTGATAATAGTAATCCATGCATGGAGATTAAATCCTAAAAAAATGACGTCTTCCATATAATTCAGTTTTTATGATGTTGGAGTTGAATTAATTGTCAGTATCCGCTATTCGTTTCTTCATCGTCAAGACATTATACCCGTCGGCGGTTCGCTCATAAGAAAGTTCATCCATCAACTGGCGCACCAGATGTATGCCCAGCCCGCCAATGGCACGTTCCTCTAACGGCACATCCACATTGACCTCGCCGGCCGAAGTGGGGTCGAAAGGCACACCGCTATCTTTCACACTGAGGCACAAGCAGCCGTCGTCGCCCCATGTCGTCACCTCTATATGTCCGCGTCGCTGCCTCGGATAGGCGTAATTGATGACATTGACCACCACTTCTTCCAATGCCAAATCCACATCGTTGCGGAAGGAGGGGTCGGCGTCAAACTCCTGACATACCGACGAGACGAAACCGTGTAAACGCTCTATCTCCCGTAATTCGTTTTTCATGACAATATGCCGTGTGGCAGGCCGGGGTCTGTCCTCAGCGAGATGTCTGAAAAACAGCATGGTGAGGTCGTCGCTTTGTTCCATACCACCGGCATATTCACCTACACAATCCGTCAGGAAACGAATGATGTCAGTGGCGCCCATCTGCCGGTTTTCCTCCACTGCCGCCATGAGGCGCTGCTCGCCAAACATCGCCTGAGAAGTGTTCTCCGCTTCGGTCAGACCATCTGTATAGAGCAATAACGCCGTACCCGGTGGGAAATCCATCTGCTGCTCCTCATATTGGTAATGGTCGATGATGCCCACGGGCACCTGCGGCATGACTTCGAGCAGCCGGCATGGTCCTTCATCAGGCAACAACACGGGTGGGTTGTGTCCGGCGTTACAGTATGTGAGGAGATGATTTCTCAGGTCGAGCACCCCCACGAACATGGTGACGAAGACGAAGGCTCCGTTGGAACTGGCAATAGTATGGTTGATTTCGCGCACGATATTCGCAGCACTCTGGTAGTTGCCCGCCAGATGTCTGAAGAGCGACCTTGTGGTGGCCATAAACAATGATGCGGGCACACCTTTGCCTGCCACGTCGCCTATCACAAAGAACAACTCGTCGCCATCGATGATAAAGTCGTACAAATCGCCACCGACCTCTCGTGCGGGAGTGAGCGAAGCGAAAAGGTCCACGTCTTTACGCACTGGGAAATCGGCAGAAATCATGCTCATCTGGATATTGTGGGCAATGGTCAGTTCGCTTTCCATGTGCTCTTTCTTGGCCGTGGTCTGCTGCAGTTCCTTGATATGCTCTTTCAGCGACGACTGCATATATTCGAATGAGTCGCGCAGCAGTCCCAACTCATCTTTCGAGCGTATCTCCGGCAATGCCGTGTCAAGGTTTCCGCCTGCTATGCTTCTTGCCGACTCGGCAAAATGGTTGAGCGGTTTTACCATGCGTATGATGGCAAAGGCGCAGAACGAAGAGAGGACGACAAGTCCGAGAATGAAGAAGAAGACGGCATAAAACAGCAGGGAGCGGTACCCCATGAGAATATCGATACGGGAACAGATGACTCCTGCCACATAGGGACTCCCCTCGACAGGTTCATAGATAAGCAGCGATTTCTTTGAATCGTTCTCCACCACCTCCATAGATGATTTTCCGCTCATCATCGCCGCCTTCATTTTCTTTTGCTCCGCTGCGGAATCTTTGAGGATGGAGGCGTTGCCGATATGTACCCACTTTCCTTCCTGGTCCATCATCACGGTGAATGAATGCTCATAGGGCTTCACCGTTTCCAAAATAGCCACATATTCGGCTGTGGTCATCTGGCGCTGCTGCAATTGAGCCTCCATGGCCTTCACCCGCATCGTGGCCACGGCGTCGTGGAGAGCCATTTTCGCTTTTTGTGCCGTTTCTTGTTTCACTGAATCCTCGGTGACGTAGAGATAAATCAAGGCGGCAACAAGGAAGACCCCTGTCGCTATAAGCAAGATAGAGAAGGTAAGCCTGGCGGCGAAAGATTTCCGGAAGGCCAGGTTATACTGATAGTCAAAATTCGGTTCTTCTATCATCGGCATCTATTGCCAGTGTGATGACTGGCGGATTCTGTCATTCAATTATAGGTGTGTTCTATTGATTCTGAATCTTATGCAGGTGGCGGTTATGTAATCTTGTCTATCAAAAAAGCGAGAATAGTGACCGCAGGAATGAGGAACCACGCCCAGGCATACTTCCCTTTCGTGGCGGTTTGCAATGCCGACATGCCCATCTGCGCTGCCGATGACATGTTCGCGGGCAACTGGAATTCGGACAAGACAAACAAGCCCTTGGCATCCGTCGCCATCACATCTATGCCGCCTAAACTGCCCAGAGGGGGAACCCACCCTGAACCTCCCGAAGGGAGGGAATCATTAGCAGACTGTGGGGGGGATGCCGGTTGAGGAGCAACGGGTTGCTGAGGCGGTGCCATTTGTGGAGCAACTGGCTGCTGAGGGGGCATCGGCTGTGAGGGCGATACCGGTTGGGGAGCAGACTGCTGAGGGGGCATCGGCTGTGGAGGTGGTGCCTGATGTGGAGCAGGCTGTTGAGGCGGCATCTGAGGCTGTGAGGGCGGTGCCGGTTGGGGAGCAGGCTGCTGAGGGGGCATCGGCTGTGGAGGTGGTGCCTGATGTGGAGCAGGCTGCTGAGGGGGCATCGGCTGTGAGGGCGATACCGGTTGGGGAGCAGACTGCTGAGGAGGCATCTGAGGCTGAGGGGGAGGTGCCGGTTGAGGGGCAACGGGTTGCTGAGGGGGCATCTGGGGCTGTGGGGGAGGTGCCGGTTGGGGAGCAGGCTGTTGAGGCGGCATCTGAGGCTGCGGGGGATGTACGGGACGCTGTGGTGCGGGTTGTTGAGGTGCATGTGGTGGTATCATGTTGCCGGGTACCTGTTGTGCTCCGCAGAAGTTACACACGATGGCTCCCGGGGGCAGCATCTTTCCACATTGAAAACAATAAGCCATAATATTTTTGAGGTTTGAGGTTTGAGATTTACCAATCTATTTTGTAACCACTCCCCTCTCCCCTCGGAGAGGGGCTGGGGGGTGAGGCTGGAGATGAGGGGTTGGGGGTGAGGCCTTGTGAGGCACTTTTAACTTCCTATCGCTGTGATAGTCGCGGCGTGGTCGCGGCAGACGGCCTCGAACGAGTCATAGCCGATCAGGCGGAGATTGGCCTCAGCCTGGTCCACGGGCAGTGTGCCTTCCGAGCACATACGCATAATTTCTATGGCGTCGCGCAACTTGTCGGAGATTCTGCTGCCGCCGTTCTCACCGGCACGCGCGATGTCCATAGAGTCGGTGAACTGGTCCATGATCTTCACCTCCTGACGGCAACCCTCGCGAATCTCGCCGATGGCATCAGCCTGCTTGTTGAGTTTCGCATTCGGGTCGGTCATCGAATCCGCTTCGTTGAGCATCTTACGCGCGTCATCGAAACGCTCCGTGCCCTTATTTTCCACCGCTTTGCCCACCTGACGGGCATCCTGCATACGCTCGCCATGGCGATTCTTGTTCATCATCATGTTCACGTCGCGCCCGTAACTCTCGCGGTGTGTCAACTCGTTTTGGACGATGGTCTGATCCATCTTCTTGCCATACTTGTCAGCCAGTTTCTGCTCTAATGGCTTCAAATCGACGCCAGCCTCGGTCTTAGGTTTGATACCCGTCGCCAGTTCGTGGAAATGACGGTTGTAGGTCTGCTCCACCATTTTCTCTGTTCCATCGCCAAAGGTCTTGTCGTCGATGGTCTTCCATACGCCGTCGGTGTCAAGGTATTCGTAGGTGGTGTCGCGGTCCATGGTCACGGTCCTGCCCTCTTTCAGGTCCGTGGGTTGCTTCGAAGAGATGCTCTTCGTACGCACTTTCTTACCACCGAGTTGTTGCGACAATTCTTTCCCCACCTGTATGTCGGTGCTCTTATATATTTCATTCAGATGTCCGTTGAAATCCTTGCGCGTGGAGGTGAAGGCGTCACCTTTTTCCTTAAGCAGATACATCGAATGTTTATCAGACTGACACTTCATGATGAGTTTGTCGCGCATAATCTTGTTCGTAGGCGTGGGGTTGGCGCGGTACATCTCACAAGCGGCGCGCAGGTCGTTCACGTTCTGATTGGCGCGAGCCTTGGCCAACCGGGCGGCCTCGTTCATGTTGGCCTTTCCTGAGAAGGAAGAGGCTCCGGATTTACCAGTTGCTCCTGGGGTGACGGGTTGTGCGGGTTTGACATTAGCAGCCTGTGCCTTTGCCTGCACCTTTGCGTTCGCCTGACGGAACTGGCTGTTTTTAGCGGCGGCTTTCACCGGCGCACCCTTAGCACGGGTGGAATAGGGTTTATCGGTTTTCCTGTTTACCTTATTGAACAGTTTTGCCATGCCCTCGCGCGACAGTCCGGCCTTTTTCAGTCCGGCGCCAGCCACTTTCAATCCGGCACCCGCCACTTTCAAGCCTGCTCTCATTGCCTTAGACATGAGATATTCGCGTGTGGCCACCTTCGCACCGACGACAAAGCCCTCCCATACACTGTTGCCGCCTTGATCGACATAGTTCTTCATGCCTGTGTAAATCTCCTCGCCCACAGAGATGGTATCGACCGTGCCGAACACTACCTCAGAGCAGCCCAACGTGGCGAAGCCAACGAACAGGCGTCCGCAAAAGCCCAAATCCCTCGATGTGGTCTTCGTCGTCTCGTACCACGACTTGACAAATTCCTTCACGTCGTCGGCCAAAGTCAGCGGCTCGGGCAGGTCCTCCATCGCACCCGCCTTCTCGCCCGAATAGACATCATTGTAGGTTTGCACGATGGTATGCAACGCTTTCGGGTCATAACCGTAGTCAGGGTCGTAACTGTCGAGCATTGTGTCGATGTATTTCACCAACGGGAAGAGGTTGTCAACCAACCGATGACGATATATCTCCGAGCGTATCCGCTCCAGTTGACCTGTGAGCCGCTCGTCGTTCTTCAGCGCGGCAGCCATGGCATCGTTGCTGGCGAACTGCCGTATGGGCTGCGAACTGAGGCGGATGTTCTGCGTGGCGGTCACTTTCTTCTCGCCGTTCATCACGCTGATGGTCACCGTGGCAGCCACGCGGTTGGGCGCGTCAAGCACTGCCTTCGTGCAGCGCAGACGGCAGCAGGTGGCATCGCCGGGACGGCAGTCGGTCACCTCCATCTTCACGGCGATGTTGTCGGCCAGGTACTGGCTGTCGGCGTCATTGGTCCGTATGATGAATTCTGTGGGGATGGGTGCTATTTGAAGAATGCGGTTCTGCGCCTCGTCGTAGTCGAAGAGCGTCAGTTTGGCGCGTGTCTCCGACGGCACGTACTTCTTGCCATTCCTGACGGAGGCGAACTTGTCCGTGCGGTGGTTCAGGGGCGAGAACTCCTCGATGTAGCACTGGATGTCGCCCACGTCGAGAATCAGGCCCATATAGTAGCGGTAGAGTTCGAGACGGCCGTTGATGATCTGCCCCGCGGGGCTCTTCGCCTCCACCTCGAGCGCATAGCAGAGGAAATGACCGGGAACGCCCTTGTCTTGTGCGGGGTCGAGCACACAGTCGTGGATGACGGCATAGTGCAGCTGCTCCTTCGCGTTCCACTCCACGCGCACGCTGTAGTTGGCGGTTTTCTGCCCGCTGCCGTCGGTGATTTTCGCCGTCACCTCGGCATTGCCCTCCAAGCCTGTCACCAAGAACGGCAGTCGCACCTCTTTCTGATAATGAGCAGGCAATGTGAGGTTGTCCTGTCCGAAGATTACCTCGCCCGCCTCGATGCGGAAGTGGACACGGTTGGTGTAACTGCCGTCCTCGTTGCCCATGCGGAACGTGACGATACCCTCTGCGGGCGGGGGCGAACCGGTCTCGGGAGCCGACACCCATGCCGTGCGCCACTCGCCGTGCATGCCGCCGTCGTGTACCTCCACATAGCCGTCGCCCGAGGTGATCTGTATCATCTGCGTGAGTGCGGGGTCGGTGCGCTCTCCCTGCGATGTCTTGCGCACGATCTTGGCGAACACCTGCTGGGGTGCATTGCCCACGAGCAGCGTATCGCCGAAACCCTTGTAGATGTGCAACTCGCAGGGGGAGTTGTCTTCAGGCTGCTGTTGCTGCTTATCGCCTTGTGATGACGTAGGCTTTTTGCGGCGTGAAATCAAGAAGCCCGCCAAAGCCGCTATCACGCTCGCAGGGATGGCGATGGGCCACACACCGTCGAATGTCCAAGCATCGGTGTCCTCTATGACGTGGTTGTCGGTGTCGGCGATAATGACGGTAGTATCAGTAGGGATGACGGCGGTCTCAGACTCATGCGGTTGTTCACTATTGATGACATCCACGTCAATACGAACTTCAAGCCATCCGACCCCATCAGGTTTTACAACTTGGCCAAATGGGCCTGTGCCATGAGAGGAGTCCATTTCTCCTTTCATTTCAATACGAAAGTGGGCATCATTAGCACTTTCAGAACACTTAACATTAAAAGAACAGGTGAGCGTGGCCGGCCCGCGCTTCTCCTTTTTTCTCTCACCTTTAAACTCTTGGTCAGAGTCCCTTCTAAGATAAACCCGATAAGAACCAAGCGTACCCACCCACAGACTCACCTCATCACATACAGCCTCGTCGCCGGAAATGCCATCACAACGCAACGTTACTGTGACATTTTCCCCAGATTTCACTTTGGCATGATAGTTCCGTATGATTACAATATATCCATTGTAGTCAGAACCAGCACGAATGCATGTATCTTTATTCATCTCAATGTCAGTCAACTTTGTCACTGAGTAGCTCCATTCTGCGGATGTTTTCATCATATTGTCTCCCTTAAGCCATTCATAAGTTGACGCCGACCCACTGATTTGCGCTTGAGACCACTGTGCGACGACACAAAGAAGGAACATGACGACGACGTTTCTTCTCCAGATGTAATGATGGTATTGATAGTATCTCATAGCGTAAGATAGTTTGTACAAATAGGAGCCGACGCCTTGACCGTCAGCATAACGAGACAGAGGAGCAAGAGCTTGCAGACTGATTTTCCTGGGAAACGGGGAATGATATGTTTGATACTCATTAGGATTTTCACGATGCAAATATCGTGTATTTTTTTGAATTCTACAAATAATAGAGGGCTTTTCTCTTTTTATCTGCCCCCTCTCTCGGAAGGGTTGATGTAATTCGAGGGGTGAGCGAAAAATCTGTTATATGTTAGAGACCCTCGGACAATGTGAAATAATAAACTGACTAACGAAGTCGAAGTCTTCATCGGCGGCATAGACTTGGTTTTTGTTGAGCAGTTCATTGACCTTGATGGTGTTCCATTTCCGGTTGACCTTCACGCTCCTCACCCCGCCGAAGTCGGAATAGAGCGAGTCGTGCGTAGCGGCAACGAAACCGGCTGAGGCGGCTCCCACATTTCCTGCCGCGAGACCTGCCAACACCGTAAGCCAGGCAAAGGCTTTATCGCGCTTCACGTTTTTTCGCAACTGCCGGTGGAGTACGCCTTGCTCGTCCATCCCGAAGAGCACGACATATTTCTTCCCGTTCTTTGCCGCCACTATCAAGTAGGCGAGGAAGGTCAGCGGGATGAAAACGACACATATGATAAGCATTACTTTGGTAATACCCCAAATGGTTTTCCCATCCGTGCCATTGAGTAGCCCGATAAGGACGATGATGGCCCACGCGATGAAGAAGGACAATCCAAGCACCTTGAATATGGTGATCAGAAGGGTCGGATTCTTCATCATGTTCATCTCATAAATCCATCGATACTTACCGTCGTCACAATAAAGGATATTCCTACTCTGGTAAGGCTGATAAGGCGCATTTGCTCCGACTGCGTTGTAAGTCCCGCCAGGTTGATAGGGAGGCGGAGTCTGCGGGGTGTAGTTCCCTTGATTCGGATAAGGTTGATTGTTCATAATTGGTCGTTTGGGGGGTTGGTCGTTTGGGGGATTGGTCGTTTGGTCGTTTGGGGGATTGGTCGTTTGGTCTCCTACCATTTCGACATCCGTCACACCCTCCACGGTGTAACTCCACTCCGCTGATGTCTTCATCAACGTGCCATTATCATTAAGCCGACAAGAAGTTGATGCCGTGCCGCTGATTTGCGCCTGTGCACACTGCGCAACGAAACAGAGGAATAGCATAACAGCGATGCTTTTTCTCCGGATGTAATGATGGTATTGATGGTATCTCATAATAGTCAATGGTCAATGGTAACGGTCGAAGTTAAGGAAGTCCGCCACCGGCTTTATACATGGCGTCGGCGATGTCATGTACCAGCGATTTGGGAGTATATCCGCGCAAGGACAGTTTCACGTTCAACTCGTCAACGCTGATGGCGTCCTTCGCGTCGAACATCATCTCTATCTCCTCCACTGCCTTGCGCATGTTGTCGGTCACGAAACTGCGGCCGTTGATGTCGGTACGCGCCTCGTCATACGGCTTCACGAAACGCTTGAAGTCCTTCAGCGTCTGACGGTTGCCTTCCATGTAAGCGCTCACAGCCTTCGCCTCCAAGTCAGCGCGCAACTTCGGGTCGGCTGTCTCCTGCGCCTTGGCCAACAGCCGGTCGCCTTCGGCCAGCCACTCCTCCGTCTTGTAGATAATGGTGTCGCTCACCTGTTTCGCATTGTCCAAGGGCTTGTAGTGCTGGTTCTCATCCATGAGAATCTCAAGGTTCTTCTTTCCGAAACTCTCCGGGTGGTGGGCCGCGTCCTCGATCACCGTGCCGTCCATGGCCTTGGTGAAGAAATCGGCCACTTTCTGGTTGCCGGCCTTAAAGCCCGTGGCTGCCTCGTGGAAGTGCCTGTTATACATCTCCTGCGTTGCTCTCTGGGGGAAAAAAATCTTGTTGCCGTTGTCGTCGATGTAATAATAATGTGTGTCGCGGTCGTAGGTGACGAGTTTCCCTTTACGCAAGTCATCAAGTTTATTACTTGACACATTGCCTTTCCCTATCCTGTCCAACGAGAGATGGTGCTTCGCCGCCAGCTCGTAAATCACCGCCTGGTCCGTCTCCTCGTAGATCTTCAGCATCTCGTTGTTGAACACCGACCGCACCTCGTTGTATTCCTCGCCCAAGGCATTGAGACGATACATCGCCTGTTTGTTGCCCTGCACGTTGAGAACAGCCTCGCGTAACTTCTGCAAGTTCTCCGGGGAGGGGTCCGACTCGCAACGACGCACGATAGCCTCCAGTTCATTGACGTCGCTCACGGCCTTGGTCTTGCCGTGTTCCACACCTCTTCTCAGACCCTTGTCCGACGACTTGCCTTTCGTCTTGTTCCTGTTACCCGGCGAGCGTACCTCGTCTCTTGCTATCTGCTGGCGGTGGTTGCTCTCATCCGTCGCCTTTTTCGATGCCGCGCTCTTCTTGCCCGTGGAGAACCGCTTCTTGCTCGGCTCGGGAAGGGGGCGCTTCTTCGGATTCGAGGAGGAGGCGCGCACGGACAGGGGGGCGGCACCGCCCGGGGGTATGACAGCGATACGGGCACACAGCTGAAGACCCATCATAAATATTTGGAACTTGGCGGCCTCCTTGGCCATCACACGCATCTGCTGCGTCACCGCGTCACCGCCCTCGTTGACATACAGCTCCGCGGCATTGACCGCCAGCAACGCCGCACTGATAGTGTCGTAGGCGATGAAGAAACCCTCAGAGAGACCGATGGTATGCACGCCGGAAACCAGACGGGCTATCAGCATCAAGGGGGCCACATACTTGTTCAGCTCGTTAGCCGAGTCGAGAACGGCACGTCCGGCATCGGCGAACCACTGGGCCACCTCGCCGGCAAGCGTGAGGGGCTTGTAACCCTCGTCGAAAGTGTAGTCCGACAACGTCGTCGTCATATACAGGAACACGCGGTGCACCAACTGGGCCTGCTCACGGTCGATGCCATAGTCCTCGAGGTAGCCGTCCCTCATCAGGTTCATGAACGTCACCAGGGGCTTCAGGCGCTCCATCAGGCCGTGCCGCGTGATGAACGCCTCCACACGGTCCATGTAATCGAGGGTCTCGCGGTCTGCCTTGATCTGGGCGTCCCACGTGGCGGCGTCGCGGAAGGGACGGCGGGGCTGCGAACACAGCAACACCTGACGTTCGCAACGGTACTCCTTGCCCTTGTACCTCGCGCCCCACTCCAGCATCGCGTCGATACGCGAGGGGGCGTCGAGCAGCCCTTTCATGCAGAGGAGCGTGCATTGGGTGCCGCGAGGGTGGCCCGTGTCACAGGGCAGGAAATTGACTCCGAGCTTGTCCACGCGCCCCTGCTCCGACTCGTCTAGGGCACGTACCTTGAAGAGTTTCGGGTCGGGTGCCGGTGAGACAATCAGGATGCTGTGGTTCTTCTCGTCGTAGTCGTAGATACGCAGGTGACCCTTGGTCACGGCCGGGACGTAGGTCTTGCCACCTGACTCGCCCCAAATCACTTTCTTGCCGTGCTTCTCAATATTGTATTCCTCTAAATAGCAACCCACCTCGTAGCCGTCATAGCCAGCACCGATGTCATAGACCATGCCCATGTAGAAACGTACCAGCAGGTAGTCGCATTTTACAATCAAACCTTTCCCGTTATTGGCCTCCAAGTGTATGTTCAGTTCGATGAAATGGCCCGCTGTGTGGCTGTCTTCCTTCTCGTCGAGCACCTTGTCAACGATGACGGCCTCCTGCTCCTCCTTCTCCTTGTTCCACTCCACATGGATGTCATAATAACCGGACGGGCGCCCAGCCTTGTCGGTGAGCGTGACACTCACTTTCGCGTCGCTCTCCATGCCGTCGATGACGAAGGGCAGCCGCACGAGCTTGTCGTATCGTGCGGGCAGCGTGAGGTTCTCCTGTGCGAAATGCATCTCGGCTTCCTTGATGTCGAAATGCAGGCGGCAAGTGTAACTGCCTTTGTCATTGCCGAAAGAGAGGCTGACCACACCATCTTTCGGGCAGGGGGAGGGGGCGGGATAAGGGGCGCTGACCCACGCTGTCTGCCATTCGCCGTGCATCGGGGCGCCGTCCACGCGAAGATAATCGTCGCCGGGGGCTATGCGCAGCATCTGCGTGAGCGTCGGGTCGGTGTACTCCGTGCCGTCCTTACGGACACGCACGATGCGGGCGAACAACTGCTGACGCTCCTCACCGGGCGTCAGCGTGTCGCCGAAACCCTTGAACACTCGCAACTCGGCATGGTCGGGCACCTTTGAAGTGTCGCCGCCGTCAGTTTTCTTCTTCTCTCTCGTGAGCATATAGCCGGCGGCTCCGACGGCAAGGCTGCCTACGATGGCCAGTATCGGACCTATCGGCACGGGGTTGCCAGCCTCGCCGGGCTGGTCCGACGCCTTGATGTCCTCCACGACATGAGCCACCGTGTCCTTTAGTTCTTCTTTATTGGCAGCCCCCTCACCTTTCACGAGTTTCAAATGAATCAACACCTGCAAATAGGGAGCCTTCTCCAACCCCATAACCGCCCCGGTAGGCCCGTCAGACGAGTAAGAAAGCATTTCTATTCTCAGCGTGGTGTCATTTTTGTTGTAAGCGCATTTGACATCGGGGGTTATGGTATAATTGATTGTGGCGGAAGGCAACTCGCCCAATGGCACCTTTTCATAGTCAACAGGAGGACCTTCCTTGCCGTTAAGCCTTGTATCGATTTTGGTTAAGATGTTTTCGTTGTGGATTTTATCCCCATTGATGCTCAGCACTTTTATAGATGCCGAAATACCCTCGTTCATTCTGATTTCGCCTCGATAGGTTCGCAAAAGATCATCTGCTCCACGATCGGTGACCTGCTTTGCCTCACCTTCATATTTGACATTGAATGCGCCACTGAGAGAGTATTGATACACTACGGTCAGCGACCCACACCCTTCTTTAGATGACATAAGGGTCACTGTCTCATTAATGGTCTGAGCAAGAAGAGACGACTGAATGACGATACATATAAGAAACATGAGGGCTATGCTTCTTCTCCGGGGGTGATGATTGTATTGATGATACGTCATATAGTAGTGTTTGTCGTTTACTGCATTTTTGAGCGTTCCAAGGCTTCGATGGCCTCGTCGTACTGTCTGAGCGAGATCATGTGGCGGCGCACCATGTCCTGCAAACCGTTGATGATTTGTTCTTCCGTTTGGTTGGGGAAGCCGACGAGCAGTTCCTCGCCACGCACCACGTCGCCGTTTTGGTGGAGCATCTGCCACTGGTCGCGCGATTGTCGAGCGGGTTCCTGCGGTTGAGTGTCGGACTCCGCAACGTTGCCGAGAGGTTCTGTCACGTCATTCTCGTTATTTTTTGTCTCATCCTCTGTTTCTTGCTTCGAGGAAAGCCCGTCCTCCCGCGTCTCGGTATTCTCTTTCGGAATGGGATTGGTTTCAGGCTGTTCCGTCTGTTCCGTCTTCACGGAGTCTTGAGGGGTTGTCTGTCCCTGTTCCGTATCGCCAGACCCTTTGGTCAGAGTATATACAACGAAAGCGAGGATGGTGATAATCGGGATGAGAAACCACAACCAGGCGTATCTCCTCCGGCCAGAGTCTGGCGAAGAGGGTTCGTTGTTCATGGGAGGGTTGTCGGCCGGAACCTGCCAACTCGACAGGACGGTCACGCCTTGGGCGGCAGAGGCTTGTATATCTATCCCCGGCATCGGCGGCACTGGATTGAAGGACGGCGCTGGATTATATGGCTGCGCCGGCTGGGTAGGGATGACAGGTGGTGCCTGTTGCATAGGATTGTAGGGCGAGGCCGGCTGCGCTGGATTGACTGGAGGCGCTATCTGGGTGGGTATGTCAGGAGGTGCCTGCATGGGATTAACAGGTTGTGCCTGCATGGGATTAGCGGGTTGAGCCGATCCAGGTGTCATCACTTTTCCTCCACAATAATTGCAGTACACCGCATTGGGAGGCAACTGTTTTCCACAATAGTAACAATACATATTTTGGTTTGTAGTTTAGAAGCCCCTTCCCATTCCTCTCCGGGGGAGAGCATGATTTTCTAAGGGCTGATGAGTAATTCGGAGTATTTAGAACATCCTGTGTAATCAGAGCATTTGGAGGAGTATCTACGCCCCTCGCCCTTTGGGAAGGCTACAGGGGTCGGGCATCGCTCAGGATGGAGAGGACGGGGTGAGGCTTCAACTCCCTATCGCGATGACAGTGGCGCCGTGGTCACGACAGACGGCCTCGAACGAGTCGTAGCCGATATTGCGGAGGTTGGTCTCAGCCTGGTCAACAGGCAGGGTGCCTTCCGAACACATCCGCATAATCTCGATGCCCTCGCGCAATTTGTCCGATATCTGGTTGCCACCGTTCTCAGCGGCACGGGCAATGTCCATCGAATCGGTGAACTGGTCCATAATCTTCGTCTCCTGACGGCAACCCTCCATCATCTCGCCGATTGCATCGGCCTGTTTGTTCAACTTCGCCGTCGGGTCGGTCATCGACTCGGCCTCCTGCATCATCTTGCGCGCGTTCTCAAAACGCTCCGTGCCTTTGTTCTCCACGGCCTTGCCCACTTGACGGGCATCCTGCATACGCTCGCCATGACGACTCTTGTCCATCATCATATTCACGTCCTTGCCATAGCTCTCAGGATTAGTCAGCTCGTTCTGGATGATGCTCTGGTCCATCTTCTTCGCATGCTTGTCGGCCAGCTTCTGCTCCAACGGCTTCAGATCCACACCGGGCTCCGTCTTGGGCTTGATGCCCGTCGATTGCTCGTGGAAATTGCGGTTGTACGTCTGCTCCACCATCTTCTCCGTGCCCGGACCGAAGGTCTTGTCGTCGATGGTCCTCCATACGCCGTCGGAGTCCTTATATTGGTAGGTGGTGTCGCGGTCCATCGTCACCGTCTTGCCGTTTTTCAGGTCGGTGGGCTCTTTCGAGGAGATGTTCTTCTTACGGATCTCCTTGCCGCCGAGCTTGCGCGACAGCTCTTCCTTCACCTTCGCGTCGGTGTTCTTGTAGATGTCGTCCAGATGGCGGTTGAAGTCCTTGCGCGTGGCGGTGAAGGCATCGCCCTTCTCCTTCAGCAGGAACATCGTCTGCTTGTCGGCCTGGCACTTCAGGATGAGCTTGTCACGCAACGCCTTGTTCTCGGGCGTAGGATTGGCGCGGTACTGCTCACATGCCGCGCGCAGGTCGTTCACGTTCTGCTTGGCACGCTGCTTGCCCAGGTTCGTGGCATCGTTCAGGTTGGTCTTTCCTTGCTTGCCAGTAGTGCCGGTGGCTCCGGATTTTCCGGCGGCGGCCTTGGCCCTGGACTTCGCATTGGCGCGGCTGATGCTGCTGCGGTTGCCGGCGGCCTTGATGGGAGCGCCCTTCGAGGGCGTGGCAAACGGCTTCTTCAATTTCGCATTCAACTTGCCCAACGCTTCTTTCATCTTGTCGGGGGTCAGACCCGCCGCCTTCGCCGTGGCTCCGATGGCCTTCATGCCGCCCTCCATCACCTTCGACATGATGTACTCGCGCGCGGCCACCTTCGCTCCTACGACAAAACCGCCCCAGATGCTGTCGCCGCCCTGGTCCACGTAGGTCTTCATGTTGGTGTAGATCTCCTCGCCAATCGAGATGGTATCCACCGCACCGAACACGATCTCGGAGCAGCCCAGCGTGGCGAAGCCCAGGAACAGGCGGCCGCAAAGACCGAGGTTCTGCGACGTCGTCTTCGCCGTCTCGTACCAACTCTGGATGAACAGCAGCATATCGTCGGCCAGGGTCAGCGGTTTCGCCGCCTCGGCGTTGGCACCGGCTTTCACGCCTGTGAACACGTCGTTGTAGGTATGCGTGATGGTCTTCAACGTCTTCTTGTCGTAGCCGAAGTCAGGGTCGTAGCCGTCGATGACCATGTCGATGTATTTCAGCAGCGGGAAGAGATTGTCAACCAGTTGGTTGCGGTATATCTCGGAACGGATGTGGAACAACTGGTCGGTGATGCGGTTGTCATCCTTCAGCGCGGCATCCATCACGAAGTTGTCGGCGAAGTCGCGGCGCGGCTGCGAGCACAGGCGCACATTCTGCTCCAGGGTAATCTTCTTCTCGCCATTCATCACGCTGAACCTCGCCACGCCAGCCACACGGTTGGGCGCGTCGAGCACCGCTTTCGTGCAGCGCAGGATGCCGTAGGTGCCGTCGCCGGGGTTGCAGCCCGTCACCTCGATCTGCACGAACACCTTGTCGGCAAGGTACTGCTTGCTCTCGTCCTGTGCCTTGACGCTGAACTCCTTCGGTATAGGAGCCAGCTGAAGGAGGCGGTAGTTCGTCTCGTCGTAGTCGAACAGCGTCAGCTTGCACTTCGTCTCGGCGGGGACATACCACTTGCCGCCCGACTCGGCCGCGAACTTCTTCGAGTGGTGCTTCGTAATGTCATACTCCTCGATGAAGCACTTCACGTCGTTGCCGTTGAATATCTCGAACAGAAGCCCCATGTAGTAGCGGTAGACGTACAGGCCGCCCGTGACGGGGCGTCCGCTGCGGCTCTTCGTCTCGATATTGAGTCTGTAAGTGAGGTATTTGCCCGGAACGCCCTTGTCTTTCTCCTTGTCCAACACGCGGTCGCGGATGACGGCGTAATACAACCGCTCCTTCTCGTTCCACTCTGTCTCGACACTGTAGTTGGACGTGGCGCGGCCCGAGGAGTCGGTGATGGTGGCAGTGACGGGGGCGTCGCCCTCGATGCCTGTCACCACGAACGGCAGACGCACCTCTTTCTCGTGGTGTGCGGGCAGCGTGAGATTCTCCTGGGCGAAGAGCACCTCGCCTCCTTCAACGTGGAAATGCAGGCGGTTGGTGTAACTGCCGCCCTTGTTGCCCATGAAGAAGTTAACGATGCCCTCCTCGGGCGCGTTGTCGGTCTCGGGCGCGCCGACCCAAGCCATACGCCACTCGCCCTGCATGCCACCGTCGGCCACTTGCAGATAATTGTCGCCGCTGGTGATTTGTATCATCTGCGTCAGCATCGGGTCGGGGCGCTCGCCGCCCTTCGAGTCCTTGCGCATCATCCTCGCATACACCTGACGGGGCATGTCACCCACTAGCAGTGTGTTGCCGAAATCCTTGTATATCTGCATCGAACAAACGGGAGGCTGCTCCTGCTGTTCTTGATTCTTTTCACCCTCCTTGCGCCGGGTATAGGTGTAACCTAAGATGGCTGCCACGACACTCGCCGGGAGCACAAACGCCCATGGACCACCGAAGTTCCACGCCTCGGTATCCTCCTCATAGTGGGCACCCACATCATCGCTGTCGGGGCGTGTGGTGGGCACGTCAGCCTCCACCTCTTCCTCTTTGTGTGTGAGTGTCGCTTTATCCACATTGATGACACTCAGATAGACATCCACCGTCAGCGCCCCTGCTCCTAGTGGCTTATTAAATGAGTGTGAGCCAGAACCGCTTCCACCCATGTGTCCATACAAATTCAGATGTAGGATGTCATTCTCTCCGTATTCCCTGTCGCGTTCTACGGTATAAGAGATGGTTGCGGTGGCCGGTCCACGATTCTCTTCAACGCCTTTGCAGGGTGCGTTATCATTGGAGTAGTTACCCCTCCAGTCAGACATGACACCGACTTGCACTTTCGGTTCTTCACATTCGTCGCCCCTGATACCCGTGCATTTCACGGTGATGGTAATGGTCTCTCCTGCCTTCACTTTGGCATGGTACTCACGCTTCACATTCCATGCCCCCCAGCCGCCGGCATCACCTCCAGTCTTATCATCTTTCGTCATTTTGACGCTCGACACCCCTTTGACGGAGTAACTCCATCCGCCATAGGTCTTCAACTCGATGTTGCCATCATACTGTTTCCTGACATACCATGCGTAGGTCGTGGCCGTACCGCTGATTTGCGCTTGCGCCCATTGGGCTACAAGGAGAAGCAGGAGCAAGAGGCCGGTTGCACGACCCCACAGGCTACAGTGGTGGTGTGGATTGTATTGCATCATACCGAGTATTTCTCTATCTAATTATTGTACTGAAGGTTACTTTACGCTTCGCACAGTGACCGTTGGTTCGCTTTTACTTAATTCCCTGGAGTTAAAAGAGTTATCGCTTCGCTCGGGAAGTTAAAGGACATTACATTTTCTCTATCTGAACGATACATGAAAGGATATGGAGAGTTTGGACTATTGTCCTTTAACTCCTTTAATTCTTTAACTTCCGAATTCATTTCTTCACTTTCGGGCAGTGTGAGAGGATAAACTGATAGACGAAGTCGAAGTCTTCTTTGGCGGCATAGACCTGATTATGGTTGAGCATTTCATTAACCTTGATGGTGCTGAAACCGCGCTTGGCTTTCACCGACCTCACTGCGCTGAAATCGGAATAAGACTCCTCCTTGGTGGCAGCCACAAAGCCTGCGCTGACCGCACCGCGGTTGCCTCCGACGATTCCTGCGATGACAGCGAGCCAGCCGATGGCTTTCGCTTTCTTCAACTGCTTTTGCATCTGCCGGTGGAGCACTCCGTAATCGTCCATCTCGAAGAGCACGACATATTTCCACCCGTTGATGGCCGCCACAATGAGGAAGGCGATGAAGATGAGCGGCACAAAGATGGCGATGACGATGAGCAGCACCTTGGTCGTGGGCCAAATAAAATCCAGTCCGTCGCCGCTGAAAAGACCGATCAACGCCATAATCGCCCATACGATGATGAAGGTCAGCCCGAAAGCCTTATAGACGGTTATCATCAGCACGGGGTTTTTCATCATGTGCATTTCATAAACCCACCGGTACTTACCATCGGGGCAATACTGGATGTTCTGACTCTGGTAAGGCTGATTGGGCTGAGCCGAATAAGCCGTATTGGGGCCGTAACCGCCATTAGGGCCATTGGGTCCATAGCCGGGGAACTGTTGTGGATGACCGCCATTTTGTTGTGGATGATAGGGGGGCGGTGTTGTTGGATGGTTATTCATTGGTTTGAGATTTGAGATTTGAGGTTTGAGATTTAACAATCTATTTTGTAACCACTCCCCTCTCCCCTCGGAGAGGGGCTGGGGGTGAGGCTGGTGAGGCTTTGTAAGTGGGCTTTTAACTTCCTATCGCCGTAATGGTGGCGGCATGGTCGCGGCAGACGTCCTCGAACGAGTCATAGCCGATGTTGCGGAGGTTGGCCTCGGCCTGGTCGACGGGCAGCGTGCCCTCCTCGCACATGCGCATGATTTCAATGCCGTCGCGCAACTTGTCTGAGATTCTGCTGCCGCCGTTCTCGCCGGCACGCGCGATGTCCATCGAGTCGGTGAACTGATCCATGATTTTCACCTCCTGACGACAGCCTTCACGCACTTCGCCGATGGCATCGGCCTGCTTGTTCAACTTTTCCGTCGGGTCGGTCATCGCATCTGCCTCATTGAGCATCTTGCGCGCGTCTTCGAATCGCTCCGTTCCCTTGTTCTCCACAGCCTTGCCCACCTGACGGGCATCCTGCATACGCTCGCCGTGACGGCTCTTGTCGAGCATCATATCGACATCCTTGCCGTAACTCTCACGGTTGGTCAACTCATTCTGGATGATGGTCTGGTCCATCTTCTTCGCATGCTTGTCGGCCAGTTTCTGCTCCAGAGGCTTCAGATCCACCCCCGGCTCGGTCTTGGGCTTGATGCCCGTGGACTGCTCGTGGAAATGGCGGTTGTACGTCTGCTCCACCATCTTCTCCGTACCCTCGCCTAACGTCTTATCATCGATGGTCTTCCATACGCCGTCGTCGTCGAGGTACTGGTAAGTGGTGTCGCGGTCCATGGTGACCGTCTTGCCCTCTTTCAGATCCGTGCGCGTCTTCGACGACACGTTCTTCGTGCGGACTTGCTTGCCGCCGAGTTTGGCCGACAGTTCGGCCTTCACCTTCGTGTCGGTGTTCTTGTAGATGTCTTCCAGATGTCCGTTAAAATCCTTGCGCGTGGAGGTGAAGGCGTCGCCCTTCTCCTTCAACAAGTACATCGACTGCTTGTCGCCCTGGCACTTCAGGATGAGTTTGTCGCGCAAAGCCTTGTTCTCGGGCGTGGGGTTGGCACGGTACTGCTCGCACGCCGCACGAAGGTCGTTCACATTCTGCTTGGCACGTGCATTGCCCAGATTCGTAGCGTCTCCCAGGTCGGTCTTACTAAGATCGGCCTTGCCCTGCTTACCAGTGGTGCTGGTGGTATCGGCAATTGTAGGTTTCTTGGTGTTATCAGCGATTGCGGGCTTCTTGGTGTTGTCAGCAATTGCGGGCTTCTTGGTGTTATCAGCAATTGCAGGCTTCTTGGTGTTGTCAGCAATTGCGGGCTTCTTGGTGTTATCGGGAATTGCGGGCTTCTTGGTGTTGTCGGGAATGACACCCCTCTTGTTGGCTTCGACTTTTGCCTTCACCCTGGCCTTCGAATTGGCGCGGCTGATGCTGTTGCGCTGGCCGGCGGCCTTGACGGGAGCACCCTTCGTGGACGTGGAGAACGGCTTTTTCAGATTCGCGCTCAATTTACCCATTGCTTCCTTCATCTTCTCAGGTGTCAGACCCGCTGCCCTCGCCGTGGCGCCGATGGCCTTCATGCCGCCCTCCATCACCTTCGACATGATGTACTCGCGGGCAACCACCTTCGCACCCACGACGAAACCGCCCCAGATGCTGTCGCCGCCCTGGTCAACGTAGTTCTTCATGCCCGTGTATATCTCCTCGCCGATGGCGATGGTGTCGACGGTGCCGAACACTATCTCTGAGCAGCCAAGCGTGGCGAAGCCTAAGAACAGGCGGCCGCAGAGGCCGAGGTCCTGCGACGTGGTCTTCGCCGTCTCGTACCAACTCTGGATGAACAGCAGCATGTCGTCGGCCAGCGTCAGAGGCTTTGCCCCCTCGGCATTAGCACCTGCTTTCACACCGGTAAAAACGTCGTTGTACGTCCGCGTGATGGTCTTCAGCGTCTTCTTGTCATAGCCGAAGTCGGGGTCATAGCCGTCTATCACCATGTCGATGTATTTCACCAACGGGAACAGGTTGTCGACCAGTTTGTTGCGGTAAATCTCGGAGCGGATGTGGAACAACTGGTCGGTGATGCGGTTGTCGTCCTTCAGCGCGGCGTCCATCACGAAGTTGTCGGCGAAGTCGCGCCGGGGCTGTGAGCACAGCCGCACGTTCTGCTCCAAAGTGATTTTCTTCTCGCCTTGCATCACGCTGCACACGGCAACGCCCTCCACGCGGTTAGGTGCGTCAAGCACCGCCTTCGTGCAGCGCAACACGCCGTAGGTGCCGTCGCCAGGCTTGCATGAGGTCACATCGATTTGGACGAACACCTTGTCGGCCAGGTACTGCTTGTTCTCATCCTGTGCCTTGACCTTGAACTCCTTCGGGATGGGAGCCAGTTGAAGGATGCGGTTCTCCGCCTCGTCGTAGTCGAAAAGCGTCAGTTTGCACTTCGTCTCGGCGGGAACGTACCACTTACCGCCGGACTCAGCGGCGAACTTCTTCGTACGGTGTTTCATTACGTCGTACTCCTCGATGAAGCACTTCACATCGTTGCCGCCGAAGATCTCAAGCACCAGACCCATATAGTAGCGGTAGAGGTACAATTCGCCCAAGATGGGTTTCCCGCTGCGGCTCATCGCCTCGACTTTAAGTTTGAAAGTGAGGTATTTGCCCGGCACGCCCTTGTCCTTCTCCTTGTCCAGCACGCGGTCGCGGATGACGGCATAGTACAACTGCTCCTTCTCGTTCCACTCTGTCACGACGCTGTAGTTGGACGTGGTGTTGCCCGAAGAGTCAGTGATGGTGGCCATGACGGGCGCTCCCTGCTCGATGCCCGTCACCACGAACGGCAGACGGGCTTCCTTCTCGTAGTGCGCCGGCAGCGTCAGGTTGGGCTGGCCGAAGATGACCTCACCCGCCTCGATAAGGAAATGCAGGCGGTTGGTGTAACTGCCGCCCTCGTTGCCCATGCGGAACGTGACGATGCCCTCCTCGGGCGCATTGGCTGTCTCAGGTGCGCCGACCCAAGCCGTGCGCCACTCGCCCTGCATGCCGCCGTCGGCCACCTGCAGATAGTCGTCGCCCGATGTAATCTGTATCAGAGAGGTTAGCGCAGGGTCGTTTGACACACCACCGCGGGCATCTTTGCGGACAATCTTGGCATATACCTGCCGGGGCATGTCGCCCACCATCAGCGTGTTGCCGAAATCCTTGTAAATATGCATCTCGCATCGGCCGGACTGTTCTTGCCGGGATTCGTCACTATCGCCCTTGCGACGCGTAAGTCCATAACCGACGATGGCGGCAATGACGCTCGCCGGGATGGCGAAGGGCCACATGCCGTCGAAATTCCATGCATCGTTGTCCTCCTCATAATGAGCACCGACATTGTCATCCACAGGGGTAGCCTTGGGTTCGGGCACCACTTCGGCACCTGTTGATGTCGCTCCAAGTTCTTCGCCTTCGACCAACAGATACACCACCACGTTGAAGGTGGGAATGCCCGGGTAATAATCAAACGGTTTTTCGGTCTTTTTGTTTCCGTCCCACATACCGCCTCCGGCAATGGAGAACATATACATGCCTTCCTCTTTTACCGTGTACGTGGTGTCAAGGACGGGCGATTGGGAAAGAGGCACATCCTTGATAACCTGTTCGCGGGTGAGTGTCGTTACTTCCTCCCGGTATTCGCCTCCTAATTCATAACACCTCAATTTGCGTGGCGTGAAGGTGATGCGTTTGGAGTAATATTTTGGACAGAGCGTGCCTGACCCGCCAAACATCGACATATAGAAACGCACCCGCGCGCCTTTTTTCACTTTTCCCCTGAATCCGACCGTATGAACATTATGTTTCCAGTAATGCGAACCGGGGAGTTCTCTCTTAATCTGCTCCATCCTGCCCCCCTCGACCACATAGTCATAACTGATGGTATAGGTCAGGTTCGACTTCGGGTCGCGCGCCTTGCTGGTCAGTGTTTCAGACTTTTTGCCACCGGCATAATACCCCATTACCGTCGTGTTGCTCGTTCTCCAGCCATACTCGTCATGGTCTTGTGCCGACAGCAAAAGAGGCATCAGCACAGCGACGCTGAAAAGGAACAGTCGGATGGTTTTCCTTCGATAGGTTACGTGATTATTCATATGTCGTGAGATTATGAGGTTTGAGTTAGGTTTGAGGTTTGAGATTTGAGGTTTAACAGTCTATTTTGTAACCACTCCCCTCTCCCCTTGGAGAGGGACTGGGGGTGAGGCTGGTGAGGCTTTGTGAGGCACTTTAACTTCCTATCGCCATCATGGTGGCGGCATGGTCACGGCAGAGGGCCTCGAACGAGTCGTAGCCATTTCAGGCATCAGCAATACCAGACAAAACAGCAACAGTCTGCCTCTTGTCTTTGTAAGCAGAAAAGATATTATACAAAATAAAAAAGCGATTAAATTGCGGTCCATAGGCTTTATTCCGGAAATAGAGATGTGATTTAGGGGTATGGGTAATAGATTTGCAAATATAAGCAAAAAAAGTGATTTGTCAAAAGATTTTTTCATTTTTTGACCGCCAAAAATAAAATATGTGTTTGTGATAGGATAGTTAGAAAAATATTTGTAACTTTGCAAGCACTTTACAACATATAGATATGAACATTTTAGAATTGAGCGAGCAGGAAATCGGCAGGCGTCAGAGTCTGCAGGAACTGCGCAACATGGGTATCAACCCCTACCCCGCCGCCGAGTATCCGGTGAACGCATACTCCACCGACATCAGAGAATCATTCAACGACGAGGGCGAGCCTCGCCAAGTGGTCATCGCGGGCCGTATGATGAGCCGCCGCGTGATGGGCAAGGCCTCCTTCGCAGAGATACAAGACTCGAAAGGCAGAATACAGGTGTATATCACCCGCGACGACATCTGCCCCGACGAGAACAAAGAGATGTACAACACCGTATTCAAACGGCTGTTGGACATCGGCGACTTCATCGGTGTGAAGGGATTCGTGTTCCGCACCCAGACCGGTGAGATCAGTATCCACGCACAGGAACTGGCACTACTGTCGAAAAGCCTGAAACCACTGCCCATCGTGAAATACAAAGACGGTGTGGCATACGACAAATTTGACGACCCCGAACTGCGCTATCGTCAGCGCTACGTCGACCTAGTGGTCAACGAGGGCGTGAAAGACACGTTCCTGCAGCGTGCCACAGTTTTGCGCACCCTTCGCCACGTGCTCGACGAGGCAGGTTACACCGAGGTGGAGACTCCCACCCTACAGATGATAGCCGGCGGTGCCTCGGCACGTCCTTTCATCACCCATTTCAACGCGCTCGACCAGGACATGTACATGCGCATTGCCACGGAACTGTATCTGAAACGCCTCATCGTGGGCGGTTTCGAGGGCGTGTATGAGATAGGCAAGAACTTCCGCAACGAAGGCATGGACCGCAACCATAACCCCGAGTTCACCTGCATGGAGTTGTATGTGCAGTACAAGGACTACAACTGGATGATGTCGTTCACGGAGAAACTGTTGGAGACCATCTGTATCGCAGTGAACGGCAAACCCGAGCGTGAGATTGACGGCAATATCGTTTCGTTCAAGGCGCCCTACCGCCGGCTGCCCATCCTTGAGGCCATCAAGGAGAAGACAGGCTTCGACTGCGAGGGCAAGAGCGAGGAGGAAATCCGCCAGTTCTGCCTGTCAAAGGAGATGGAGGTGGACGAGACCATGGGCAAGGGCAAACTCATCGACGAACTGTTCGGCGAGTTCTGCGAGGGCACATTCATCCAGCCCACGTTCATCATCGACTACCCAGTGGAAATGTCGCCCCTTACGAAGATGCACCGGTCGAAACCCGGACTGACCGAGCGTTTCGAACTGATGGTCAACGGTAAGGAACTGGCCAACGCCTACTCTGAGTTGAACGACCCCATCGACCAGGAGGAGCGCTTTGTGGAGCAGATGCGGTTGGCCGACAAGGGCGACGACGAGGCGATGATTATCGACCAGGACTTCCTGCGTGCCCTGCAATACGGCATGCCCCCGACCAGCGGCATCGGCATCGGTATCGACCGTCTGGTAATGCTCATGACCGGCAAGACCTACATCCAAGAGGTGCTGTTCTTCCCCCAGATGAAACCTGAGAAGAAGATACCTCAGAGCAGCGTGGCCGAATGGGCCGAGATAGGCGTGAGCGAAGAGTGGGTGCCCGTGTTGCGCAAGGCAGGCTTCAACCTCATCAGCAACATCAAGGACGAGAAGGCACAGGGTCTGCAACAAAAGATAGGCGACATCGTGAAGAAATACAAACTCGACCTCCAAAAACCCTCTGTGACAGATGTACAGAGTTGGATAGACAAGAGCCTCACCCCCGACCCCTCTCCAAAGGGCGAGGGGAGTGAATAGCAAGTTTTCTGAATATTCTGGGTACTCCGTATATTCTGATTACTCGGAGTATTCAGAATTCTCATAAAGAACACTCAACCCTTCAACCCTAAACCCTCAAACCTTGTTTGACTGCGGAAAGATAGCGATTATTGGCGGCGGAAGTTGGGCTACAGCGATAGCCAAGATAGTGGTGAGCCACACTCATCACATAGGGTGGTATATGCGACGCGACGACCGCATCGAGGACTTCCGGCGCATGAGCCACAACCCGGCTTATCTGACAAGCGTGCATTTCGACATCAACGAGATAGAGTTTTCGAGCGACATCAATAAAATCATCCAGGCTTACGACACCTTGGTGTTTGTCACCCCGTCGCCCTACCTGAAAAATCATCTGCGCAAACTCCGTACACGCATCAAAGACAAATTCATCGTGACAGCCATCAAAGGCATTGTGCCCGACGAAAACCTGGTGTGCTCGGAATATTTCCACCATGTGTATGATGTGCCCTACGAGAACCTGGCGTGCATCGGCGGTCCGTCGCATGCCGAGGAGGTGGCTCTCGAGCGGTTGTCCTACCTGACGGTGGGTTGCGCCGATGAGGAGAAGGCACGCGCATTCACGCAGGTGCTGACATCGAACTTCATCAAGACGAAGACCTCGACCGACGTGCTCGGCATCGAATACTCGTCGGTGCTGAAAAACGTCTATGCCATCGCCGCCGGCATCTGCAGCGGACTGAAATACGGCGACAACTTCCAAGCCGTGCTCATGGCCAACGCCGTGCAGGAGATGCAGCGCTTCCTCAACATCATCCACCCCATCGACCGTAATGTGTATGACTCGGTCTATCTGGGCGACCTGCTCGTGACTGGCTATTCCAATTTCTCGCGCAACCGCGTGTTCGGCACGATGATTGGCAAGGGCTACAGCGTGAAGAGTGCGCAGATAGAGATGGAGATGATAGCCGAGGGATTTTTCGGCACGAAGTGCATGAAGGAAATCAACCGCCACATGCATGTGAACATGCCTATTCTCGACGCGGTGTATAACATCCTCTACGAACGTATCTCGCCCCAGATAGAAATCAAACTGTTGACCGACTCGTTCCGTTAAGGACAGCCGACAGCCACATTATTACCTACGACCATGGACATCCGCGACACAGACAAATTGGAGCGCGACAGACTGTTACGCCAAGAAATGCGACGCAAGGAAAAATCTAAAACGAACATACAAGAAATAACAATGAAGAACATCACATTAGACATCTCGAAAGCCGCCCCGTTCCTCAGCGAAGGCGCAGTGAAAAGTTTTGAACCCCAAGTGAAAGCCGCACACGCCTCACTGGAAGACGGCACCAGCCCGGGCAATGACTTCCTCGGATGGCTGCACCTGCCCACAGAAATCACTCCCGAGTTTCTCGACGAGGTGATGGCTTGCGTCGACGTGCTCCGCGCCAACTGCGAGGCTGTGGTCGTGGCTGGCATCGGTGGCAGTTACTTAGGCGCCCGCGCCGTGATTGAGGCTCTGGGCAACTCCTTTGCCTGGCTCCGACGCGACGACAAGAACCCGACCATCCTTTTCGCAGGCAACAACATCGGCGAGGACTACCTCTCCGAGTTGACGGAATACCTGGCCGACAAGAAATTCGGCGTCATCAACATCTCCAAGTCAGGCACGACCACCGAGACCGCCCTCACATTCCGTCTGCTGAAAAAGCAGTGCGAGGCTCAGCGCGGCAAGGAAGAGGCGAAGAAAGTGATTGTGGCTGTGACCGACGCCAAGCGCGGAGCCGCCCGCACCTGTGCCGACAAAGAGGGATACAAGAGTTTCATCATCCCCGACAACGTGGGCGGTCGTTTCTCCGTGCTCACACCCGTGGGTCTGTTGCCCATCGCCTGTGCCGGATTCGACATCCGCCAATTGGTGGCCGGTGCCCAGGACATGGAAAAAGCCTGCGCCCTGGATGTGCCGTTCGAGGAGAACATCGCCGCACAATATGCCGCCGTGCGCAACGCACTGTATCAGACGGGCAAGAAGATTGAAATCATGGTCAACTATCAGCCCAAACTTCACTTCATGTCAGAGTGGTGGAAACAACTCTACGGCGAGAGCGAAGGCAAGGACAAGAAGGGCATCTTCCCCGCAAGCGTCGATTTCACCACTGACCTGCACTCTATGGGACAGTGGATTCAGGACGGCGAGCGCACCATCTTCGAGACGGTCATAAGCATCGAAGAGCCCAACCGCACCCTCCTCTTCCCCGAGGACGAGGAGAATCTCGACGGACTGAACTTCCTCGCCGGCAAACGCGTGGACGAGGTGAACAAGATGGCAGAACTGGGAACCCGTCTGGCCCATGTCGACGGCGGTGTGCCCAATATCCGTCTGTCTGTGCCGAAACTCAATGAGTATTACATCGGCCAGTTGATTTATTTCTTCGAGATAGCCTGCGGCATTAGCGGCAATGTGCTGGGCGTGAACCCGTTCAACCAGCCGGGCGTGGAGGCTTACAAGAAGAATATGTTCGCACTGCTCGACAAACCCGGCTACGAGGCCGACAGCAAAGCCATCAAAGAGAGATTGGCAAAGGAATAAGCCTCACCCCCGCCCCTCTCCAAGGGGAGAGGGGAGTAAATAGTTCTAAAACAGAGTATCTATCTAACAGTAAGACACCATTTCCCTCATCAACAACTCCCCTCGCCTGTTGGAGAGGGGATGGGGGTGAGGCTTAACGATATGTTCAAAGCCGTTCTTTTCGACATGGATGGCGTGATATACGACTCCATGCCGCACCATGCCATAGCGTGGGAGACGTCCATGAGCAGTTACGGACTGCGCATGAGTCAAGCCGACGCATACCGCTATGAAGGTATGCGAGGCGTGGAAACCATCAAACACCTTGCGCGCGAGCAATGGCAACGTGAGTTGACCGATGAGGAGGCACAGGAGATGTACGACGATAAATCGGCACGATTCGCCGCACAAGGTCCCGCGCAAAAGATGGAGGGCGTGGAACACCTGATGCAGCACCTGAAAGCCGCGGGCATCACTATCGGCGTGGTGACGGGCAGCGGACAGCATACCCTGCTCGACCATCTCGAAGAGGAGTTTCCGGGACTGCTGCATAAGGAGTTGATGGTGACTGCCTTCGACGTGACTCAGGGCAAACCCGCCCCCGACCCTTACCTGATGGGATTGCGGAAGACGGGCGTCAGCGCCGACGAGGCAGTGGTGGTGGAGAACGCCCCTCTGGGTGTGCGCGCCGCGAAGGCCGCCGGCATCTTCTGTCTGGCGGTGAATACCGGTCCCCTGCCCGACCAAGCCCTTTACGACGAGGGCGCCGACATCGTGGTGAAAACAATGGCCGAAGCGGAGAAAGTTTTGTTTGATAATAACAAATAAGGATTTTAAATCCTTAAGGACCCTAACGACCTTAAAGGAAAAAGAAAAAACGACATGTTTTACAAAAGAATCATACCCTTATTGATGATGGCTGCCATGATGGTGGCCATAGGTTGCGGCAGCGATGACGGCACGGTGGATTATGACCGTGACTTCACGCAGGTGTCATACTCGGTGAAGCCTGCCTTCGACCTGCAACAACTCTACACCGTCAAAGCCATCTACACCGACTTCAAAGGCATCAAACATGACGTTCTGATAGAAAACACCACGGAATGGACCTATAAAGAGAAGGAAGCGGGCGACCATCCTATCAGTTGTCAGGTCATAGCCACCGCCAAGACTCCTGAGCAATATGGCACACTCGACAGGGCGCTTTACTCCTTCACTTGGGAGTATTCCATCCATTGGTATAAACAAAGCAGCGGTGCCAAGTCCACACAGCCTGATGCCCAAGGCCGCGCCGTGAAACGTGAAGACGTGGAGGCTTACATGGTTGAAAATCCCGTCATCACGCTCATCAATTTCTCCAAGCCTTAAGGTCATACCCGGGTACGCGGCTGCGGATTGTCGCAGGCTTTCGCTTGCATATTGAATATAACGATTTAATGACCTGTTGTTGAAAAGGATCTTAATAAGTTTTGTCTATTTGTCCCTATAACCGACTTTTCTTTTTCTTGAAGGATCCACTCTTAACATACCTTTTGAATCTGTATAAAAGAATTCTTGAATACGCACTCGTCCTCCCATTCCACTATGGGTTATTGTGTATTTTCTATTAGGAAGTAGATTAACTCTCTCAATTTTTTTGTAACCACCACCAAACTTTTTAATATCTAGTCCAGTGGATTGACCATATAATTTTATAGTATCCAATTCTTTCGTCTCATATGGATTAACCTTCGTAATAAAAAATAAGTGCTCCCCATCAATTTGTGAACTATCTGACTCAATCTCTAAAGACAGCAAATTATGTACTACAATAATTTGTTGTTTCTCGTCAAGTGTGAACGAATGGTCTTCTGTGCATGCCATGAGAAGAAAAAGCATCGTACAGACACAAGTTATAAATAGTTGTTTCATGTTCCAAAAACTATTAAGAAATCAAATCAAAATCTCTCCCCATGATTCTCCAATCAGAGAAACGAGTCATAATCTCCCGTTCCCTTCTGTGATTCAGTCTTTGGTCTTTCTTGACTTGTAGATTGATTTGGAGAATTTTTCCATGAGTTTATCATCGTCTAAAGTAACAATCATTAGATAAACAAGATAATCCGAAATAACATCTTTACAAACCTTTGAATATTCGTCATCTGAATTAGAATAAACATTCCATTCAAATTTTGTATTATGTAAAAAGTTCGATGACACAAAATACCAGTAAGAAGGTGCATAGAAGTCTGTTCGTTTATATATGGGGAGGGCTATCTTTTTTTGGTCAAGCGAAAACAAACGATTAAGAACTACATCACGATTTGATATTTCTTTACGAGTCACTTCTTCTTTACCAATCTGATAACCGTAATATAACACATAGGAATTATTATTTTTTACTATTATCGACCACAAATTCTCAAAGAACAACGAGCAGAACGGTCTGTTGCTCAAACTATCCTTTAAACAATTGCTTTCAATAATCTCATAAACATATTCATGACCTCTTTGGTATTCTTTTAACAAAAGCGAGTCAACGTCTTCAGCCCTCAGACTTAAAAGGCTGATTTGGAATAATGCTATCAGTACAAATAATATTCTTTTCATTCTCATCTGTAATCTGGTAATGCGGTAGGGTCTTTATTTACTAATCACATACAAAACAAGATTGTCGTTATCAAAACAGAATATCGAATCCCCTCTGTTTTTATAGATTGTGTTTCTCTTCTCTAAATCATAAACCTCTGATTTTATGATTGATATTTCACGGTCTAACGGTATCTCTTTCCAATCACGCTTTACTTCCTCCTTATCTATCTCGTAATATCCTTCAGTCCCATAAATACAGGCTTTATTTAGATGCCCTTCGGTGTATGAACATCCGATGTATGCTTGGTAACAATTCTCTTCGTCACAAATGACATCATTCTTATTCATCATACCTTCAGGTCTATAAATGAATACGGAAAACGTTGTGACATGTAGCGTGTCATCTGGTTCTTGACAAGTCCATTTCGATATATCAATGGGAGTTCCCTCATTTAGAGTTTCAAAAGAACTATCATGCCTTGTTTCATTCCCTCTTTTACACCCAAATAAAATAATAAAGGACACTAAGAAAGTGACTGTTAAATAGTAGTGTTTCATATTGTTCCTTAAAATAATCATACCATATTATTTAGTCAAGTTCTATTTGAAATGGCGTAATTGAAGAAAACCTCCCAAAGTCAATCCTCAAGAGCAGGTTCTGCACGTTATACTTGATCACCACGATGCCTTTGTACAGATTCTTGGTCAGGTTTCCGTACATCGGGGCTTTTGTGGAATCCAACCATTCCCTCCTTCGGGAGGGTCAGGGTGGGCTTCGATGTGGGTTTTAAATAATCACCGCTGTGCCACTGCAGGCCACCATGAGCATGGAGCCTCCGCTGCCGATGGTCTCATAATCGATGTCGATGCCGATGACCGCATTGGCGCCCATTTGTGCGGCGCGGTTGGCCATCTCGTTCATCGATGTGTCTTTGGCCTGTATCAGCACTCGTTCGTACGTGCCGCTCCTGCCTCCGAAGAAATCGGTCAGACCGGCTTTGAAATCTTTAATGGCGTTAGCCCCGATAATGGTCTCGCCAGTGACTACCCCAAGATACTGCTTGATGGGGCAGCCTTCGATGATTGATGTGGTTGTGAATAGCATAATAATAATAATGAAAAGAGCCTCCCCCGTACCCTCTCTGAAAGAGGGGGACACTTATCGGAGACAATTGTTAAACTGTGAATTGTTAATTGTGAATTATCAATTGTGAATTGTTAATTGTGAATTGTCAATTGTGAATTGTTAATTGTGAATTGTCAATTGTGAATTGTCAATTGTGAATTGTCAATTGTGAATTAAATAGAGATTTCCGCGGAGCCGAAACAGCGGTGATGTGCATCGTCGTAGATGACGCAGAACTGTCCGGGCGCCACACCGTGAATGGGCTGTGCGGAATGTACGAGATAACCCTCCGGGGAAGGTTCAAGCGTGGCGGGATGATACTCGGGCGTATGGCGGATTTTGAACGTCACCTTTGCGGGTAACTGTGTGCCTGCCTCAGGTGTGAGGAAATGGAAGTCGCGGATGGCGAAATCCTGCTTGTAGGCCGTCTGCGGGTCATAGCCCTTACTCACATAGAGGATGTTGCGCTCCATGTCTTTCTTCACGACAAACCACGGTCCGCCGCCGAAGCCCAGTCCGTGGCGCTGACCGATGGTATGGAACCACAGTCCGCGGTGCTGGCCGATGCGTTTACCTGTCTCCCACTCTATCACCTCGCCGGGGTTCTCGCCCAGATAGCGGCGCAGGTAGTCGTTGTAATTGATTTTCCCGAGAAAGCAGATGCCCTGCGAGTCCTTACGTTTGGCGTTGACCAGATGCTCACGCTCGGCTATCTGACGCACCTCGTCCTTCATGTAATGCCCGATGGGGAAGAGTGCTTTCTTCAACTGCCAGTCGTATATCTGTGCCAGGAAGTCGGTCTGGTCCTTCACCGGGTCGGGCGAGGTGACCAGCCATTTATGACCGTCGATGACCTCGGTCTGCGCATAATGGCCCGTGGCGATGAGGTCGTAGTCGTGACCGCGCTTCTCGTCGAACGCGCCGAACTTAATCAGGCGGTTGCACATCACGTCGGGGTTAGGCGTGAATCCGGCCCGCACCTTCTCCATGGTGTAGCGTGTCACTTGGTCCCAGTACTCCTGATGACAGTCGATGACCTGCAGCCGGCAACCGTATTTCGCCGCCACCGCCGTAGCCATCTCCAGATCCTCCTCCGACGAGCAGTCCCACTCCTCCTCTTCCTCCGGTCCTATCTTGATGTAAAAGCAGTCGGGATGGAGCCCAATCCGCGCGAACTCATACACCACGACCGAACTGTCGACACCGCCAGACAGCAGCACCGCAATGCGTTTGTTTTCTAATTCTTTGATTTTCATAGGTGCAAAAATACAAAATTTTCTTAGACATTAGCACAGAAGAACTTATTTTTTAGGACATAAGTACAGAAGTACATATTTTTTCAAATAATCGGATGAAATAACGCAAAAAAACATTATATTTGCAAAATCATTGACAATGTCATCAGGGCAATCGGATTACTCCGATCCCTCGCATCTTTCAGAATCAGAACACTAAACCCTAAACCCTCTACCCTAAACCGACATGGCAATCATAGAACTGAAAAACGAGCACCTCACATTGAAGGTGTCAACACTGGGAGCCGAACTCCAGAGTATCAAAGACAACGACGGACACGAATACCTGTGGCAAGCCGACCCTGAGATATGGGGCCGTCACTCGCCCATCCTCTTCCCCATCGTCTGCGGACTGTGGGAGGGCAAATACCGTTTCGACGGGTATGAATACAAGATGGAGCGCCACGGATTCGCCCGCGACACTGAGTTTACCGTCATCCGCCAAAGCGAGACGAAAGTGACGATGGCGATACACGACACCCCCGAGACACACCGCCTCTACCCCTGCCACTTCAACCTGGCGGTGACCTACCGTCTCAACGGGCGGAAGATACATGTCATCTGGCATGTGGAGAACATCGACAACAATGAGATACACTTCCAGATAGGCGGTCATCCGGCGTTTTACGTGCCTGGCGTGGAGCCGGGTCAGCCGTTGAAGGGCCGTATGCGCTTCGACGACCCGGGCATGATAGAGCGTGTGTATGGCGACGTGGGCGGTTGCATCCGTCCGGGGCGTTTCCCGCTCGACTCACGCGACGGCATCTGGGAGTTTGACGAGGAGAGTTTCCGCAATGACGCTGTCATCATCGACCGCTGCCAGTTGGCCGAGGTGGCTCTGCTCGACGAGGACGACGAACCCGTGGTGACAGTGCGCTTCAAGGCTCCCGCCGTGGGTCTGTGGAGTCCTTACGGCAAACATGCGCCCTTCGTCTGCATCGAGCCGTGGTACGGTATTCACGACAAGGCATATTATCAGGGCGACTTCAAGGAGAAGCAGTACATGAACCACCTGCAGCCCGGCGCCTCGTTCATGAGCGAATACACCATTGAGATAGGGTAATTACCCACCCTGACCCTCCCAAAGGGAGGGAAAAGAAACGGGAGGGGAGTCATGAAGAGAAGTTATGAGAGGAAGTTAAGAAGGGGGGGGTATAAGAAGCCATTACTCCTCTGCTTGCAATCATTTGGCTCCTTATAACTCCCCTTCTTAACTCCCCCTTTTTAACTCCTCATCTTAACTCCCCCTAATAGATATATGAAAAAACGGAAGAAACGGACACAGAGCACCACATTGGATGTGTTCAAGGCCATGCGGCGGGGCAGCCGGGAAGCCGAGCAGGAACTGCTCGGCCCGGGTTTCCATTCTTCACACAAGGTACACCGCTCAAAAAAGACCTATACCCGGAAGGAGAAACATAAAAAGTTTGAGGATTGATGTTTTAGCCCCTACCCCATTCCTCCCCGAGTGCAGGGCGTAATTACTTTGATTGAGGTTAATAAGGCGAAAACATCTTCGACGACTCACCGCCTCCGTCCCTATTCAGCGGGGAGTGTTCCTTATTGGTTCACTTCCCGCTGTTAAGTTTTTTTGGTGAAAATGTTGTGATTTCATCAAAAAACAGTAAATTTGCACCATCTAAGGACATTGTAATCATTTAATAACAATCATTGGCCGTTATGATTTCTATTAAGCAATTGACGACATGGCACTCCATGCGACGTGCCACTATGCTCGTGTTGTTTTTACTTACCGTCTCCGTGATGCCGTCACAAGGGCAGGATACTGTATTACCGATAGACTCGCTGCATAAGGCGGGACTGCCCAAGACAGCAGAACTGGCTGACTCCAACTACAGATTGGCCGTGTTTACCAATATTGACAAGAAATCATCTGAGGAATTCGAGCCGGATTTAGTCTCCGTATATATCTTTGACGTGGAGACGAAGGCGTTCAGAAAACTGTTCACGACGACGAAATCCGATGAGGTGGCATGGTATTTCCCCCACGGCTCAGAAAGCATGCCTTGCCAACTGAAAGACATCCACGCCGTGTATACCGCTCATGTCGTACCCTACGAAAAGAAGATTGTCATAGACGGATGCTTCGACATGCGTAACATCTTCTCCTATCTCATCGACGTTGACACGAATGAAGTGAAACATTTACCCACCAACTGCGGACTGATTGGTTTCACGCCGGAAGAAGGATACATCGTGATGGGCTCTTACGCCTACAACAACGCTGTGGACGAAGAAGGCGAAATCATCGGCGGGCGCCACACTGTCATGTCTGTATTCAACGTGGATGGCGAATGTATCAAAATGATTGATTTTGAAGAGTAATCGAACAATTTTATATTCAAATATTGTATGAAAAAGACTGTATTAATGATGGCGGCAGCCCTTTCCCTCGTGATGGCGTCATGCGGGAATAAACCAGCCGAACAAACCTCCGAGAAGTCTAAAACAGCCAAAGAAACCGTCAAGCCTAAGAAAAAGAAAAAGGCTCCGAAGCAAGAGGTCCAAGTTGAGTCGAGCGCGATACATGATATCGAGAGCGTATGGATTTCAAATGACATCGATGTCGATTCTGGTGATATTACCCCGGACATCGAGACTTTCGCCTGCGCCTTCTGCGACGCTTATCCCGATTACGAACCCAACCAGGCCCTCTATTCCTATCTCGTCAACCCCAGAGGATACGACCCGGAAGACAATGGTTTCTTCATCGACAATCAAAGAAAATACGGATACATCTCCGTTCGTCAGGAAACAGAACTTGACTGGTTGACCACTTGCTGTTATTGGAATCGCAACGACGGGCACAAACTGTTTGCCGTTTGGATGGTCGAGGAGCATGAGGATTCCTCCGATGAAGCCCGGCTGCTCTTGTTCTACGACTATGACCCCTACACAGACACAATGACCCCGGAGCCGAAACTGACCAGAAAAGTGGAGAGAGCCATGGAAGACTTCGACTCTTACGACGTCAAACTGCCCGCACAGGGAAAAGACATCGAACTCATTGGTTATGTCTACGACCACGACTCGTCAGAGAACTCATACTATATGCTCCATTGGAACGGATATGATTTCGAAATGGCAGCGGGATAAGGACTCATAAATAATGGCGTCTACCGCTATAAATGACACCAATAGAAAGAAACAGTGCGGCGCATGAAAGATGCGTCGCACTGTTTTGTTAAGGCCAGACCGAAAGATTATCTCATCATAACCACCTCGTAAGTCTTGTTTTCATCATGGAAGGTGATGGTGCCATTCAATTGTGAATCGCACGTCACGATATTCAACGTGAAATACTTGGTTTTCATGCTGTCGTCAGTATATGCGATGACCTGTTTCTTGTCAATGGTATAAGGCGCATTGTTCATAATCTGACGTGTGCTCTCGACGGCATAGCCGTTTTCATAATAGAATTTCTCCGAGTTGTACGTCTTTTTACTGGCACTGAACTTCACCTCAAACCACATGGGCGAAGTCTTGCTGTCGTCTTCATCGAAAGCATAATACCATTTGCCGTCGATTTTGATGGAACTAATGCGCCATGCCGGTCCGTTGATGGTATTACGCATTTTATACGTCTCGTTGTCTTCACCTTCTTCACGGTCAGCGCAACTTGTCATTCCCCCGATGAGGAGGCTGACAAACATGAGCATCAGCCATGTCGCTTTCATCTGTTTCATGTTCGATAAAATTTAGTTAATTGTGTTATTAAATTCGGTGCAAAGATATGACGCAAGAATGAAAAACCAAAATTTAGGTGTGAAAAACGTGTATTTTGCGCAAAAAAAGCCATTTTATGCCACAAAAAACATGAAAAGTAGTGTATGACAACCACACTACATCTTGGCTGCATACACCTACTTTCTTCTAGAAGGGATACAACTTCCGGTTGGAAGTGGTGCTGGTTAAGGATTACCATCTTAGACGAAATGTTCAGTCTTAACCCGAACTCTTTATTTTCAATCAAATAAGACACCGGGGTTCATTTCTCTCGGGGATTTCCAATCGAGATTGAAACCATAACGGAGTATCATCTTTTTCATGCTCCAAATCCAGTGACATGTCCCCAACATCTGGTTCTTCGGGGGAATCACCATGTCAAGATAGGCATCTATCTTCCTGTTTAGTTCTCGGGGAATGAACTCCGACAGAACCATAGGGGACTCGTTTTCACCCACCCATGCCCTGAACTCCTCTCTAATCATGTCAAACGGGTAAAGGTTTTTCCCTACAAGGTAATCAATCGGCGGAAAGTCCATTTCGATGATGGCTTTCGGGTCTATCATCAACGCCAGTTTCTCAAGCAGCAAAGCCACACGCACCAATTCCCTGTTATAGCCATCCTGCCATTTCTTATCACTCTTGAAGCCAGCCCCATAAAAACCGCCCCTTCTCAGTGCGATGATTACTTCCGGCTCCGTACCGACATACATGGTGCAGACCGCACAATTATCCACCACACTGAGCATTGCGCCCAACCGCCGGTTATGACGGTCGAAAAAACCGCTAAAATCCTTGATTCTCAGCACTGCGTCGATACGTACTTCATCGGGATTCGACAACTCTTCTTTTGTAAAGGTTTTTGGTGTCATAGTATGTTGATTTGTTTATTATGTATTTTTCCTTGCCTAAATCAATTATTTGGCGGAAACGCTCTTAATTTGCTCGGAATTTTTCAACTTTACGAGCGAAGACTTTGTTTGATTTTCAACAAGTTACAAAAAATCGCTCGCAAATTCGCTCGCAAATTCGCTCGTAATCGCTCACAATTTTTATATTTTTGCGAGCGACCATACCGACTTATTCCCGACTGTTATATTAACAATTTTACCTGATTCTCTTAACTTGCGAAGGATGTTATAAACCTTCGTATTCTTCTGTTTATCCTCTAATTGGTCTGGTAGCAAATCCCAAAGCAGCCTAACGACCTCCTGCTTGGTCAGGCTACCATGATCCTTCAGAGATTCCAGCAGTAAGGCTTCGCACTTCCTGTCTGCCAATCCCTTATGCTTTGAATACTCCACTTTCTGGTCAGTTGCTTGGGCAATATCTTTTGCTACATAGATATGTGGCAGGCGCCCCTCTATCAGTTTGCGTTTGCGAAGCATAGCCACTGCTTCCTGACTGATACCCTTACCCTTTTGCACCTGATCCAAAAGCACCGCATCCGTCAGCGACAAGTCTTGATTAGCCAGCAACATCAGGCTGTAGTTTTCGTCGATAATGTTACCTGGCATGTTGAGCACCACCTCGTCAACAGTCGAAAGGTCATAGTCTGGCATAGGAAGGAAACGCTCCTTCTGGCTCACGAACATCTTGTGGATGCCGTAGCCCTGCGTGTCAATCATCTTGATGTTCACCATCGCCTTCACTAATGCTGGATTGCGATAACTTTTTGGAGTTTTCTCACCCGTGATGTATTGCCTATAGTCTCCCTCAAAGAAGGTGCCGTCGTTTTGGAACTTCAGCGAGTTCTTATCTTCCGTTACAATGATCCGGGCACCCTTCTCATAGTTTTGGTGGGCTATCGAGTTGTGCATACCTTCGAGAATACTCTCCGTATCGTATTTCCACACCTCTGCGGGAATCAGCGAGTTCTTCGGATAAATCTTGAAGCGGTAGTTGCGAATCCGATGAAGCAACTCTGTGGTCGTGAGGACAAACGGTATGGTATAGATGTCGCCAAATACTTGCCCGTCTTGGAAACACTTCCAAACTATCTGGGCAATATGGTTCAACTTATAAGCAGAAGTCTCTTTACCCACCAACAACAGCGTTGTGCGAGTCACCTTTCCTCCAACCGTCAGACCAGCCTTATCGAGAAACACCTTGTCGCTCCAGCCGTCACACACCTTAGCCAACTTGGGGAATCGCTGCTTATACCCTTCACGAGCCTTCAGAATGGCATCTGGCTCCAAGTCATCTAACGTAGCATCATCAATCACCTCTGCCGTCCAGTCAAAAGCTGTGTCATCACGTTCTTCCAGTATGGTATTTTTGCGCGAATCCGTCATCTCTATCAGCGAATCGTCTATCCGCTGCCAAGCCTTGTTGTGTGCATACACCGGCTGTCTTTTCAAGTGCTTAGGCACATGAATTACCCACACCGTCTTGCAGGTGTCCGACGTAACAAATTCCTCCACCATCAGTCCTTCCGATGGTAAATTGGTGCATTGGCTAATCAACCTGAGCCGTGCCTTCTGAACGTCATAGTTGTAGGTGTCCGTACCCACAATCTCCAACGTTTTGTCCATGACTCCTACCACCAGATATCCACCCTCCATGTTGGCCAGTGCCGACACGTATGAGATGACATCATCTTTCTCATGCCCGTTGAAGTCATTCTTCAGGTTCTTGAATTCCTTCCACTCACAAGCCTCGTCCTCCTTGGGATAATGCTTGATGAGGTATTGCTGTAATTCTTATTCTGTCATATCTTAATCTTTTCTTATATCTTTATAACGTTTTTCTTCGTTGCTTTATTATCGTTTCAATCGCCCCAGCCCGCCTTTAGACTCCTTCTACCCTGCTCCTTTCCATACTCATAGCATATCATGAGTAAGCCGAGGAGCAGCTTAGAAGCAGGCTAGAGTATGCCTACACCTTGGGAAGAGTATGCCTCATTATTTACTATCCTTTTCATTTGTGGCGTTATATCTCTTCGATTTTTTTACTTTTCACTTGCTCTGACAATCTGTCCAATTCTTGTTTGTATTCTATTACGGTATTTTCTGGAATTTCTATCTCAAATGGGAACATAATCATATCACCCTTCTCAACTGTACCATTTTTCATCTTTTCTATGCAGTGAGGTATCTTCCCCATTGATTCTTTTGGATACTTCTCCATCTCACTTATTATCGAAGAAGGCATTTCTGACAATAGGGCCATTAATTTCTTACATTCTTCTGGAACAAATAAACTCTTAACAGATATGCCCCATTTAAGAAGATTTGCATAGAACTCTACATAAGTACTTGCAACATAATACAATCCTCGCAGATCAGATTCGTCATCATTATCTTTGTAGAACTGCTTGAAGGCATCAGATAGATTATGGATGGAACTAATAAAACTTTTAAATTCATCGAATTTATTCTCAATCCAATCAAAAAGTTCTGCTAGATTACGACGCTCATGTATAGGCTTCAAAATGACAGAATATAGATAATCATTTTTGTAGTCACGGCATTCCGCAATTCCATCTTGCATTACTTGCATAAAGAACTTTATATCATAACCCTCTTCCTTTTGCATTATTATGTTTAAGGCTTTACTCGAAATCTTTGAGTACAAATCTTCGTATGGAGATGAAACAATCTTCTTCCGCAATCCTAACAAATAGCGAAACAGAATAGAGAATTGCTTCCGCAATGTATCCATAATATCTTGAGCACTTTCAAACTCAAAATTCCATCGCCCACTTTTCTTGCGTACATCAACAAGGAATTCAAATATCTGTTTATTATCAACAACATTCGAAAAATCCGCATCAGGATTACGTTCCCACAAAGGTAGTATATTTGTCATTTGCTTTAACGAGAACGTGTAGATTGGGATGCCTTTTTGTACAGCAGTCAAGTATTCTGTATTAGTTATGGATTTCCCGTTTTCTCCTACATAACCATACTTGTTGCCAATTATGAGAACAAATATGTCTGCAAAATCTTTTACGGCGTTGATACAATTTTCCCAATTGTCCAGTTCTGGGTCTATTGGGAAATCGTTTTGTTCAGACAATATTGGATTATGTCCTAAACTGGTTATGAAATCTCTCAGATCTTTTCTGATTTGAGATAAATCATAGCATGTCGAACTGACGAAGATATTTAGATTTGCTGTTCCCATATTTCATTTCCGAATTTATCAAATGCATTTATGAATTGAAATGATTTCAAATTGACTTGTTCCCAAAAACTTAGCAACTGCCATTTTTGCTGAGTAAATAATATCTTCTGTCAAGAGTTTTTGCTCAGTAATCAATGGCATATAAAAAGTACCTATAACACCTTCATATTTGAATTTAATCTCGTACTGCATAAAGAATTAACTTGTTCGTTTTAATTATCTCCCAAATTGTGCCTGATTAATGACGCACTCAACATAATCACCTTGGTGGGAAATGTTGTCTACCTGCATTCCGAATACTTCCATTGACCCACCGATAGTTCGATAGTGTCCATTCAGTTCCTTACCGTAAATTCGAATATATCTTATCCAACCATCAGCACCCAAGAAATCAAAGTCATTATATACACTGCCATTCTGCTCTTGACGAATCCGTAAACCGCCATTCGGGAGTTTTATTATTGACATATCCAGACTTGCATAAATGTGACTTTGGCGCATTGTTCCCATTAGTTGGCGTATTGCTAATTCACAAATACCATTAAGTTCATGTTCTTTGTTGTTGCGCTCTGATGTGTTCGACGTTGAAACAGGATTGGCTTTAGTTGATGTTTTCTTTCTTGTTCCAAACACAGGACGGACAGGACGTCCATAAAATCTGGTGTCATCAACTACGGCTATCGTTTCCCTCCCATCCTTAAATCTTAAATTGTAAGCAGAGTAATTGCTTTCATCCCTCGTTGATGTCCAATACCTGCCCAATTCGTTAACGCCTGCAATTCTATACGCACTTGCGGCTCCAGCAGCAGGCAAGAAGATGGAATTTCCATTCTTTCCTGTTATTTTCCAACCCAACATTCCGTTTTGGTTCTTCCAATCCCATTTGCATTCTTCAACCAGTTCTTCCATGTCCTCTTTGGTTGGCATCCTCCATTCGCCGCCGAGTTTTGATGTTGCAACGTCATCTTGACTATCAAGGATACTTTTACCATCAGCATCAGTGTATTTGAAAATAGAGCTGTATGAGCCACGGCACAATTTGTAGGTCTCCCATCCATATACGTCTTTGGATTCCTTTTCTCCCCACGCAAAATAATCGCCAGCGTCGATGGGTGATGAAGCACCTATATTGCAAGTTGCCCACAAGATGCCAGACGACAGTCCTAAATCTACTCTGTCGTTTTGAACGTTATTTTGTTTCGTCGGGGTTGACTGTGTTTTCGTTTCGCTCACATTTACTTTATGCACACTTTTGTAATAACCTTTTAGAAAGTTTGCGAGGTCATGGTCTTTTGTTACGTTTAGTTTGTATCCCCGATTCTTACCAAAGTCAGCATGCCTATTTGTGTATAGCCCATCGCCATATTTAACCATAAGCGGGAAAACTTTGTCTGACGTAGCGTAATCTCCTGATGGAACTTTGCCTATTAGCCCTTTTGTCAGGAAATCAAGTTCAAAGTTAATCCTTCCGCCTTTGCGCAAGAAAACATAAGAAGCAAGGTTTATGGCCTCAGCCTCCAGTTTTTCAGATGTCAGAGTGCCGACGCATTTTTTCAAATGCTCAACACTCTCCTTTACAACTTGTTCTATAGGTGAGAGTGCTTGAAGTGTAGAACTATCATCCTTAGACTTACCGAATAAGAAATCAAAAAATCCCATAGTCAATATTTGTTATAGTATAAAATGTTATTGCGAAATCGCTTGAAATTATTGTTATACTCCTGCTCAATAAGCATAAAGATTCTATCTATATCAGATTCTGTAAGGACATCTTCGCCTCTATTAAATACCTTCCAATACTCATAAGCATTCAACAAGGCTACTTTATGTTTCCTTTCTACTAATTGAAGATAGGTGTCTTCCTCTATATCTGCATATCCGCCTGTATCATTAGGCCATAAAGAAACATTCTGGTAATATGTGAGTGATTGCTGATAATATTTACTATTTGTAAGAACAGACACTTCTGTTGCAGTTTGATTGCAGAAATGAGCGTAGTATAAGTCAGATATGTAGAGAGTGTCAGGGTTTTGTCCTAGGAACGGAAGAAAAGCATATGCAAATGGCATTTTCACAAGAGCGGCTCGATTAACATATGCAGATTGTTCAAGCAAATCATCTCTAGTAATACAAGCCATTCTTGTAAGATATAAATAGTTGTATTTAAAAATCTTGCGAGACAATTCCATATCATCTTGGCACATGAGCCTTAACCAACGAAAAGTATTTGCTGCTCCTGTTATTGCTAATTCACTATTCCAAAACTTGTTTGGGAAATCTATAAGCAAGTTTACACTTCTGCGAAGATAATCGAAAGACTCCCTAATCTTATGGCTATATATCAAAACGCCAGCGATGTCAGCCAAAATGTAAGGGTGTGCTATCCCGCCATATTCTATTATCAGCCAATCATGGTCGATTGGTGATATGTGACGGAAAGCAAGAACTTCTGATTTGGTCTTATATGGTGTTTTCAAATACTCAACATTCTTTATGTCATTCGAAGCAAGTTTTTGTTGTTTAACAATGTATTCGAACACGTTAGATTCGTCAAGACATAGGCTTCTGTCAAGTGATGTAATCTCTGCAAGGGGTTCTTTCATGCTTTCATTATGAAAAAGCATTCCCAACTCTTGCAAAAAAACGGTAATACTGGGATTCTTGACCTTTTCTGTATAGAACTCATATAAAGCAGGAAAAAGCCAATCACCATTTGCTTCGGTGAAGCAAATAGCATGTTCGGAAGAGAATCGTGCAAAAGCCTCCTCATCTTCTGATCGAACCTTTTCAATAATATCCTTTATTATGTAAGTTTTACATTTTGATTCTCTTGCAAAAGGAATTAGCCGTTTTCCATCTTTCATACTATCCTAATATACAAAACATGTATTTACAATACATATTTACATCGCAAACACACACTGCAAATATAAACATTTTTTTCCGAACACATCTCATTTCTCTCAGAAAAAATGAGCGATTGATAAACAAATGTTCTCGAAACCACACATATCTATCAATAACTACTTTGTTGCAAAGATAGGGATTCCTATCTCTACAACCAAGCAATTATCCTCCACAAGCCTTGTGAAACGGTGATTTTATTCCCAGACGACCATATTGCGGGGTAACAAAATCTTTTTTGCCTCGCCACGCTTCCCTGTTACAAAATAATATTTAGCGAGCCCTTCATCAAACTCATTGATAAAAGCCAAGCGAATACGGGCACACTTCTCGTTGATAGAGTTAAGCAAGGGGTTGGTCACATCTTCGATGCTTTTCAATACCTTGTCGTTCAAACCGGAAATCTTCAGCCTGACATAAATATCGGTCAACTCTTCTCTATAATCAGGCAAGCACTTGAAAAGAATCCCGTCGGGATGCTTCAGGAAAAGTATAAAAACAGCCTTGACTAAAGGTTCCATTCTTATTTCCATGTTATTGTAGTCTGGAAGAAGTATTCTGTAATCCCCTGTAACAACGAGTTTGCTTAACTTCAATCCCGGTTTTACTAATTGCTCCAATGCCCACTGACTAACGCCTAATTTGCGTAACTGAGAGATGCGCTCTTTCACTTCATTTATTAACTTCCTTGATTCCCTATCAAATGAACCATCAGCCCCTATTAAACTTTCTGGACAGTAGTAACGACGTGATTCCCGTATCCAGGGAGAGTGATCAAAAAGCGAACATAATAACTCGAAAAACTTTTTTTCATCAATACCGACATCAGGATTAAAGCCAACACATTCAAATAGTGACCCTTTAGAATCTTCACCCTGGTATCTCGCAAGACATGGAGTTATTTTCTTCCTGTTTTCAGGCACAAGCATATAATCAAGCAACAGACTGCTTTTTAAACTGGCATTTGACGTTATTGTCTTTTCACGGAGATGGGGGGCGAAATAGCCAATAACCTCTTCTTCATGCGACAAATCATCAAACAAATCGGGTAAATATATAAACTTAGGAGTAAGGTTATGGTATCCATCAAGACACTTTTGGATAAAAGATTGATTTCGCTTAATGAGTAAGTTAATTTTTTCATCATATTCATTTTCGACATAGATAATCTCACCACTTGATGGTTCGAAGGGCAGATTCTGAAATCTGATATCGAAAAAACGCAAATGGTACATCTCTTTCTGATCACTTTGCTTGTCACGATGAGACTGTTCTACACGTTTTTCTAAATTATTATTCATATTCTGTCTGTTGTTTATGTTTACAATAATCCTTTGGTACAAAGATACATAACAATTCCTGATAAATAATTTATTTTGAAAGGAAATATGGAGTCACAAGCCTTGTGGAAATCATAAATCACATACACAAGAAAACCCAGGGCAGTGCCTTGGGTTGAGTGCTGACGGGGTCTTCGGGCCGCTTTTGCAAACACCAATAATTATAATACCCGTTAATTTAATGCGCATTAAGTTAATGGCGGTTTAGTAATGTAGTAAAAACAGCCTACACAATACATAAAAGGCACGAAACAATCCACGAAAAAATACAAAGGACACTCAACCCTAAACACTCAACCCTAAACCCTAAACCGCGCTAATACGCTGCGCGGTATTTCCCCTCCTCCTTGTCGTCGAGCATGTTGAGGTAGGAGTTGTAGCGCGACTGTGCGATGTAATGGTCTTCCACGGCCTGTATGACAGCGCAGCCGGGCTCGTGGGTGTGCGTGCAGTTGCCGAAACGGCATTTGGCGGACGTTTTGAATATCTCGCGGAAATAATGGCATATCTCCTCGGGCTCCATGTCGAAGGTGCCGAAGCCCTTGATGCCCGGCGTGTCGATGGCCCATCCGCCGAAAGGCAGTCGCAGCATCTCGCTGAAAGTGGTGGTGTGCATGCCCGTGTTGTGGGCGTCGGAAATCTCCGCCGTGCGCAGTTGCACCCCGGGTATGAGGCGGTTGAGCAGGGTCGATTTCCCCACGCCGCTGTTTCCGCTGAACAGGGTGATTTTGTCTTTGAGCAGTTCTTCGAGCCGGTCGACACCCTCGCCCGTGACAGCGGAGAGAGCCACGCAGGTGTAGCCGATGGTCTCGTAGAGGGTAATCATCATCTCTTGCAGATGCAGTTCGTCAGCATCGAGGCGGTCAGTTTTGTTGAACACCAATATGACGGGCACGCTATAAGCCTCGGCCGATGCGAGGAAGCGGTCGATGAAGGTAGTCGATGTCTCCGGGTAGTTGATGGTGACCACAAGGCACGCCTGATCGACGTTGGCGGCGATGATATGACTCTGCTTCGACAGATTGGATGATTTGCGGATAATATAGTTACGGCGGTCATCAATCTGAGTGATGAACGCCGTACCTTCCTGGTTGCGCACAATCTCCACATGGTCACCCACAGCCACCGGATTGGTGCTGCGTATGCCTTTGAGCCGGAAATTGCCTTTTATTTTGCTGTCGACAGTCAGTCCGTCTTCGGTGAGGACGGTGTACCAACTGCCTGTGTTCTTGATAACGAGACCCTTCATTTAGACGGTCATCACCTCCTTGTTCTTGGCTGCGAGCAGTTCATCCAGTTTCTTGATGTACTTGTCGTGCAGTTTCTGGAGTTCGAGTTCAGCGTCTTTTTCGTTGTCCTCAGACAGTCCGTCTTTGATGGCTTTCTTGAGTTTGTCCTTGATGTCGGAACGCACGTTGCGCACCTCGATTTTGGCTTTCTCGCCGATTTTGTTGCACTGTTTGACCAGTTCGCGGCGGCGCTCCTCAGTGGGCTGCGGTATGCCAAGGCGGATGATTTCTCCGTTGTTTTCAGGAGTGATGCCTACATCGGAATCCATGATGGCCTTTTCGATGGCCTTAATCATTTTCTTATCCCACGGGCGTATGGCGATGGTACGCGGGTCGGGCGTGGAAACGTTCGCCACTTGGTTGAGCGGCACCATCTGTCCGTAAGAATCGACTCTCACACCAGACAATATAGCCACATTGGCGCGTCCGGCGCGTATGCGTGCCAACTGCTCCTCGAGGAACATGGCAGCCATTTCCATTCTCTCCTCGCTCTCGGCGAGTGTTGCTTTTACGTCTATCATATTTTTATAATTATTTAGGTCGTTCAGGTCTATAAGGACTTTAAGGTCATTAAGGACATGTTATTTAAGCCACAAAAATAGAAATAATATTTTTATTGAGCAAAAAATGTGTGTTTTTTTTGCTGTTGAGCCATAAAAATATAGGGATAGGGGGTGTTCATTTGTAGGGGCGGCGGTCTTCAAATCGTTTATATTTTATGTAAACGATTGCTTTTTTCTACTTTCTTTACACATATTGTCATTTTTTTTTTATTTTTGCAAACAATTAGGAACCATTTCATTAACCTTTAAAAGATTATGATTATGAGATTGTTATTATTTGCTTTCATGGCTTTGTTTGGCTCTTCGGCCATATATGCGCAGGAACCCGACCCTGAACTCGCTTTTGTGAAGGAAGGTAAAATATGGAATTGCGTTTATTTTTATTCTGACAAGCCTGATCTTTATTATTCCTACATCATAGAAGGCGACACCGCGTGCGTCTGGGGAGAAAATTATAAAAAGGTATGGATTATTGACGAGTATCAGTTTGGCGACGCCGAACGGCACTATTTCGGAGCCGTGAGGCAGGAGGGCGATTACGTCTATCTGTTAGAGAAAGATTCTAAATTGGAATATATGCTCTATGACTATGGTATTCGTAAGGGCGGAATCCTGACTTTGCCTCATGATAATGATGTATATTGCTTGCGGTCATTCACCGAAAATCCAGGAAAATTAGAAATAAAAGGTATCACAAGGAAATGTTCTACTTTATATCCCTATTTAGGGAATCATCCTGATTGGTATTTTGTGTGGAGGGCTCCAGTTCAAGTCTATGAAGGCATAGGGACAAATATGGATGATCCATTCTGCATTGGCAAGTATTTTGGTTTTTACCCACAGGGCCACTTTCTTGAGTCTTGTTATGAGGGTGAGACCTGCATCTATACTAAGGACTGGTATCTAGACGACATCAGCGGGGTGAAAGCCGACACACGAAGTGAGGGGAAAGATAAAGATGGCATCTACGACCTCCAGGGAAGACGTTTGCCGTCAGTTCCTCAAAAAGGGGCATATATCAAGGATGGCAAAGTTGTGGTTAATAATTGATATGACAGGAAAAACCTAACATGGCATACGGTTGTAACATTAAAAGAAATCGAGACCTTCTACCCACCGAACTATCGCCCTTACAAGCGATAACGAGTTCATAAACAACGGATGTCACTGATGAAACGGATATGAGGGCCAGCCCCCTAAACCCTCTACCCTAAGTTGACGTGCGAAGCGAAAGTAACTACTCAGCACCCTATGTTAAATATGTTCAGCACATCAGAAATAGAATGGCCGAAGCGACAGGATAGGGAGTGCCCTGCGGGCAGAAATAACACAAATCTGCACAAATAATGCAAATAACAGCAATTATTTGGGACGATAAGAAAGATTTCTGCCACCGAGTGGCACAAAAAAGAAACGAATGAATACGTCGAACTCACGTTAATCGTAAATACGTTGTGCCACGAGCGCTGCGATTTCTTCGAGATAACGGCGGTCGAGGTCATCAAAGGCATTGAGGTCGAGGCTGTCGATGTCGAGCACGGCGCGCACTTTTCCTTGGGCGTCTTTAAGGGGGATGACAATCTCTGAGCGCGACTCGCTGCTGCATGCGATGTGGCCGGGGAACTGCTCCACATCGGGCACGACGATGGTCTCAGCCCGCTGCCACGCAGTGCCGCACACGCCTCGCCCGAATGGGATGTGCATACAAGCCACCGGACCCTGAAAAGGTCCCAGCACCAGTTCGTCGCCATCAGCCAGATAGAAGCCGGTCCACCAGAATCCGCGTTCGTGGTGAATCGCCGCCGCCACATTGGCCATGACGCTCACAGGATTTTTCTCACCCTCGGTCAGGGCATCTATCTGTCCGACTAATATTTCATATTCAAATTGTTTGTCCATTGTTTTTGAGGGGGATATTATTCGATGGAGACCTAAGTTCTTCTAAGTTTTATGCATAGCAGAACTATTATTGATGTTGCAAAATTACACAAAAACATCTGTTTATTGGTATTTTTCATCTAAAAGATTGGCGGGTTGGGAAAAAAGATATAACTTTGTCGCGAATCTAAACTTTTCTGCTGATGAAAACGATACGCACATTGATGATCGCGCTGCTGGCGACAGTGTCGTCGGCCGCATTTGCTGGCGATTTCAAATATCTGGTGGTGGAAGAGAACAACGGCAGCACAGCCCAGACGGATTTGGCCAGTTTCGACCAAATCAAGTTTGAAAACGGCAAGATGGTCATCTACAACGGCGGCACGGCGATGGTGAGTTATTCGCTGGTGTCGCTGAATAAGATGTATTTCAGCGAGGGAGCGACGGGCATCGCACAGATACTTGACGACAGCACCGGACGGATAGAGGTCTATACCGCCTCGGGCGTGCTGATGAAGCAAGGCGACGCCAACCTGAACGGCCTGCCCCATGGTCTCTACATCATCAAAAAAGGCGACAAAGTGTACAAAGTGAGAAAATAGAGTTTTATTACAATTACATTTATTATGAAAAAAATTATCATGATGGCTGTCATGGCAATGATGGTCGTAACCAACGCAAAAGCACAGTATGAGCCGGGTACATGGAGTCTCAAACCCACAGCCGGCCTTGGTATCAGTTACATGACCAACATGGAGAGCATATCCATGGGACATTCCGACCTTGACTCTCAAGTCACTTTCGCGGCGAGATCGGACATTGAAGTGGAATATCAGGCAACCAACTTCCTCGGCATTGAGGCCGGTGTGACCTATACCATGCAAGGCGGCGGTTGGGAGAATTACAAAAATGATGGTGTGAAGATAGAAGATTCGCGCTTCCAACTGCAATACATCCAAGTGCCGATTGTAGCCAACATCTATGTTGCCAAAGGCCTTGCCCTTAAAACGGGTGTGCAGTTAGGTTTCATGACCGACGCTGATTTCATGTTTACTTACAAGTCGAAAGTGGAAGGATATGACGCCACCATCGACACTACCGTCGACCTGAAGAAGGAATGCAACAAATTCGACGTGGCCATCCCCATTGGCATCTCGTACGAATTCAAAAATCATTGGGTCATCGATGCCCGTTACAATCTCGGTCTGAGCAAAGTGAACAAAGAGAGTGTCTCGGGCGAGAAAGACTCGAAAAACGGTGCTGTTTTTGTCAGCCTCGGTTATAAATTCGCGTTGTAATCACTCTACCCAAATCGGTCTCTCATCAACAAAAGCAGGCAGTCCCGGGATAATCCCGAGGCTGCCTGCTTCTATTACTTATAGTACTCATGTTTCGCATGTTAAGAAGATATAGGAAGATAAAGGGAGGTAGCCGCTTTTCAGCGGCAGAAGATAGAAGACAATACTCTGTCTATGGCGTTTCTGCAGCAAAACTAATGTCTTTTATCTCCTTCTATCTTCATCT
>JAFZAH010000031.1 GCA_017548275.1 Prevotella sp. | reverse complement strand
GCCCCTGTGCCCGCCCGTACGAGCGGTAGCGAGTTCAAAGATAATGCCCTGTCGGGCTTGCGGGCGGGCACGGAGGCACCGCCCCTACAATGCACAAAGTATATCTTGCTTCTTTTTGTGGAGCAGCCGTTTCGGTAGAGAATTATCACAGATGCGACGCTTGCCCCTCAGTTTCCTTTAGTTTTTTCTATTATAATTAAGCATACACCAATAATATAATATGTTTTTCAGTCCTTATGTCTGAAAAAAGTCCTTGTGTCTGAAATGATGTCTTTGTGTCTGAAATGATGACTTTATGTCTGAAAAATCATTCGATTTGTCAAAAAAAATCACAATTAATAAGCGTCCTTTTGTCCTACAAAAAAACGTGACGTCCTCACGGACATCACGTTGTGAAATAACAAAACTTTACGCTTAATACATACTTAGTATTCTTTCGTCAATAAGAGATCTTTACATCATTAAAATATATATAGAAGTTCCAGTAAGAATATGTCTCTTTTGTCATTGGCAAAGGTACATGCTTACGGAATATTGTTATTGGTCTTTTCGGACAAAAAGTTGTCAATATCGGACAAAAATAAATGTCCGAATTTGTCTTTTTCGGACATTGTGATGGTAAGTCGTTGATAAACAGTGTACTGTGGATAATTGCCCTTGTTGGCCAAATATGCCCTGTTTGCCTGATAGGGTAATTTGTTCTATTCTCGTAATGGCTTATTTCCCTGCCCTGAATTGGGTGGGGGTGACTTGATAATACTGCTTAAATACTTTTGAGAAATGCGCGTTGTCGTCAAAGCCTGACAGGGTGGCGATGTCGGCCACGGGCAGGTCCGGGCGCGATTGTAGCAGTTCTTTGGCACGGGTCAGTTTCAAGTGCTGGATGTACGCCGCTGTCGTCTCGCCGGTGATGGCGAAAATCTTCCGTCTGAGTTGTTTACTGCTCACGCACATCATCGATGCGACAGTCTCCACATCGGTCTGGCATTTCGTCATCTGCCCGTTTACCACTTGTGTGAATTTGTCAATAAATTTCCTATCTGTTTCGCTGAGCGTTTCTTTCGGGTCATTGTCCGGTGACTGCTCCATCGCCTTAGAGAATTTCTCGCGCAGCGCCTTGCGGTGTTCCAACAGTTTGCCTGTGAGCATCATCAGTTCCTCGGGGTTAAACGGTTTGGTAAGATAAGCGTCTGCGCCCGCCTCGATGCCTTGCAGTCGGTCGTCGTCGGTGATTTTGGCGGTCACTACGACCACGGGTATGTGCGAGAGCAGTTCGTTGGCACGTATCTGCCTGCAGAGAGCCAAACCATCGGTGCCTGGCATGACCAGGTCGGTGAGGATGAGGTCGGGGATGAGGTCGAGCGCCTTGTCCATGCCTTCCTGTCCGTTGTGCGCAAAGGCCACCTCGTAGGTTTTGCGCAACAGTGAGCCGATGTACTGCCTCACGTCGGCATTGTCCTCTACCACGAGGATGCGGGGCAGGTCGGTGCCCGTGTTGTTGCAGTCCTCGGCACGATTCACGCTGATGTCGGTGTAATCTGCCACCGCAGGTTCCTTGTCGGCCTCGGGCAGTGACGGGTCGTTGCGGTAGGGCGTAGTGATGACAAAGCGTGTGCCTTTGCCCAATTCACTCTCCACGCGGATGTCGCCGTGCAGTGTCTCTGTGATTTGTTTCACCAATGCCAGACCTACACCCGTGCCTATTGACGATTTGTCGGTCTCGGGCAGGTAAAACTCCTCGAAAATATAGGGCATGTCCTTCTCGTCGATGCCTTGTCCGTCATCGCTCACGGAGAGTGTAAACTGTCCGTCGGCTATGCGGGTGAGGATGTCGATATGTCCGCCTTCGGGCGTGAATTTCAGTGCGTTGGAGAGCAGGTTGTGCAATGTCTTCGTATAGTAATCGGGCACAAAATCCATCTCTTGCGGTCCTTCGTGCAGGTATTGCACATGGATGTCGCGTTGCTGGCCCAACAGGCGGAAACTCTCAGTGATCATTACCGTGTAGGCGTAGATGTTGCCGTGTTTCCATTGCGGTTGTGCAATGTCGGAACGCAGACGTGACAGGTCGAGCAACTGATTGGTTAACTTGTTGATATACTGTCCGTTGCGTTGAATGATGGCGGCTGCGTTTTTCACGTCTTCCTCACCAGTGGTTTGTCCTTTCACGATGTTGTCGCTTAGTCCGATGATGACCGTCAGCGGGGTGCGGAACTCATGTGTCACCTTTGTGAAGAAATCGAGGCGCATTTCCTCCACTTTCTTCATCAGGCGGTTGGCCTTGGTCCTGACCCGGAAAGCGTAGTAGAGCAACGAGAGCAGTCCCACAAGCAGCAGGATGGCCAGCAGTGAGGCTATCATGATGCGTCGCGTCAGTTTGCGTTGTTCCTCGTTTTCATGGCTCAACTGGTTGTTCGACTCGGTCAGTTCCTCAGCATGGTAACGGGTGTGGAACAGGCTGCTGTAATTGGCCAGGTCGGCGTTGTACATCGAGTCTGTCAGTTCGGTGTATCGCAACAGGTGGCGGATGGCCTCGGTGGGATTGTCCTGCCGCAAAGCCTCGTACAACCCGCGGTGTGTCATCTGCTCCAAGTAGATGTTGCCTACCTCGCGACTTAGTCTGAGCGACTCCTCGAAGTGACTGACGGCTTCTTCGCGTTTCCCTTGCTTGAGCAGCATCGTTCCGTATTGGTTGTGGCAGATGGCCAGTGAATGGTGGTTCTGTTCCTGCTCCAGCACGGGGATAGCCTGTCGCATGGCTTTCTCCGCCTCCTGCATACGATCCAGACCGATATAGGCGGCTGCCATCTCCGTCAGGCGGATGGCGGCTTTGCCGGTTCTTCCGCCCTTGCTGTCGAGTTCGTAGGCCTCTGTGGCCAGATCGAGCGCTTTTTGCGGCTGTCCCAGTTTCATGTAAATCTCCGATGCGGTGCCCAACCTGACGGCCAAACGGTCGTCACGACCGAGTTCACGTTCGATGGCTACTGCCTTGTCGGCGAACTCGCTTCCCTGCTCCGGCTGACGGCTTACGAGATAGAGGTTGGCCAGATTGCCCAGTGAACTGCTCAAATTGGCTTTGTCGCCCGATTTCAGGTCTATCTCGTAGCATTTCTTCATGTAGTCGATAGCGCGGTAGAAATTGCCTTTCCGGGTCAGCACGTTGCTTATCTGATTGCACAGACTGGCATATTCGTCGTCTTCCACCTTTGAGTTGTAATACCGCTCGGCCTTTTCGCAGCAGGCCAGGCTCTTGTCATATTCCGACAGGTCGGAATAATACCATCCCATGAGGCAGTAGATGGAAAAGGCGGTGGTGGAATCGTTGTCAGAGAAGGTGTAGAGCGAGTCGGTGTGCTCCTTGTCGTACAGGGTACGCGCCAATCGGTTAGCCGCAATGGTCTGCTCGTTGCCTCGTGACTGTTCAAACGCAGTGAATTGCTGCTCAATGCTTTGCGCACAAACACCAACAGCAACCACGAACCATGTCATGGCTGCGATACAGAATCTGAATATGCGTTGATGAGTCATTGGTGAATGTGGCAAATGGAGAGATGGAGGCTCGTTGGTTTTGGGTGAATTGGCCCTTATTGGCAATAACAAACGGATTAGCACGGTTTCCTGCCTTTTGGGGCGTGTAGTGGAAAAAACGTGATAATCCGTAAGTATGTGAATGTGAGACGCGAACCTGTGCGCTGATATTGGCGCAGGCGCTTTATGCGTCGATGTTGGCGTAAGTGGCGTTTTGCTCGATGAACTCGCGGCGCGGTTCCACGTCGTCGCCCATAAGCATGGAGAATACTTCGTCGGCCTCGGCGGCATTCTCGATAGTCACCTGTTTCAGCAGGCGCGTCTCGGGATTCATGGTGGTTTCCCAGAGTTGTGTGGGGTTCATCTCACCCAAACCTTTATAGCGCTGGATGTGAACGCCGCTCTTGCCCTCTTCGCCGTCGGCGTATTTGTCGATGAACGCCTGACGCTGCTGCTCCGTATAGCAATACTCTTGTACTTTCTTGTACGTGCAGAGATAGAGTGGGGGAGTGGCGATGTAGAGGTGGCCCTCCTGAATGATGCGCGGCATGAAACGGTAGAAGAGTGTCATGATGAGGGTGTCGATGTGGCAGCCATCGACGTCGGCGTCGGTCATGATGATAATCTTGTCATAACGCAGTTTGTCGATGTTGGCTTCTTTGTCGCCCTCACCTTCAACACCGAAACGCACGCCGATGCTCTGGATGATGTTCATCACCGACTCGGCTTCGAACACACGGTGCCACTGCACTTTCTCCACGTTCAGGATTTTTCCGCGAAGAGGCAGGATAGCCTGTGTGTAACGGTCACGGCCCTGCTTGGCGGAACCGCCTGCGGAGTCACCCTCGACGAGGAAGATTTCGCATTCTTTCGGGTCTTTGTTCGAACAGTCGGCCAGTTTGCCGGGCAGTCCGCCGCCGGTCATCACGTTCTTGCGCTGTACGCTCTCACGCGCTTTGCGGGCGGCGATACGGGCCGTGGCGGCCAATACCACCTTGTCGCATATCTGCTTTGCCTCTTTCGGATGTTCCTCCAGATAATTGGCCAGAGCCTCGCCCACAGCCTGCTGCACGGCACCGGTCACCTCGCTGTTGCCCAACTTGGTCTTGGTCTGTCCCTCAAACTGCGGTTCTGCCACTTTGATGGAGATGACAGCTGTCAAACCCTCGCGGAAGTCCTCACCGGTAATCTCAATCTTGGCTTTTTCTATCTGTTTGGCGATGGCAGCGTCGCTGTCGGCATATTTCTTCAGCGTGCGTGTCAGTGCCATACGGAATCCCATCAGGTGCGTACCGCCCTCGATGGTGTTGATATTGTTGACGTAAGAGTGGATATTCTCCGAATAGTCGGTGTTGTACATCACTGCCACCTCGATGGGGATGCCCTGCTTCTCGGTCTTCAGGTAGATGACGTCGTCAAAGAGATGGGTGCGGTGGCGGTCGATGTAGCGCACAAACTCTTTCAGTCCTTCCTTGGCGTGATACACGGCCTGACGGGTCTTTCCCTCCTCGTCAGGACGCATGTCGGTCAGGGTAATGGTAATACCGGCGTTCAGATATGCCAACTCACGCATACGGCGCGAGATGATATCCCACTGATAAACGGTGGTGGTGAAGATGGTGTTGTCGGGCCAGAATTGCTGGCGTGTTCCGCGTAACTCAGTCTCGCCCACGACCTTGACGGGATAGAGCGGTTTGCCCCGCTCGTATTCCTGCTGGTAAATCTTGCCGTCACGAAAGACTTGCGACAGCATGTGCGACGACAGGGCGTTGACACAACTCACACCCACGCCGTGCAGACCGCCGGAGACCTTGTAGGAGCCTTTGTCGAACTTACCGCCGGCATGGAGCACGGTCATGACGACCTCGAGCGCCGACTTGTGCAGTTTCTTGTGCTCATCTACGGGGATACCGCGGCCGTTGTCCATCACGGTGATGGAATTGTCTTCGTTGATGGTCACTTCGATGTGGGTACAGAAGCCCGCCATCGCCTCGTCGATAGAGTTATCGACGGTCTCGTTGACCAGGTGGTGGAGACCCTTTTCACTGATGTCTCCGATATACATTGCAGGGCGCTTACGGACGGCTTCCAGACCCTCCAGCACCTGAATATTACTCGCTGAATAATTGTTTTCTGTGTTTTGTACGTCTGCCATTTTTCGTTTACGTAATTTAGTGTGCAAATTTACAAAAAAACTGCCAAACAGCGAAATTTTTACCTGCTAAAAAAGGTAATTATTCACTCAAAAATTGTAAAAAACCATGCACTGCAAATATACGGCATTTCAACGCTCATAGAGTGGTATCCATTCAACTTGTGACCATGGTGATGTGTGCTTCGGGCGACTGCCTCGGCGGGTGCTTTCGTCGTCTGCAATCATGCAGATGACATAGATGCGTTAGCATCTGTAAAAAGAAAGACTTTTCTTTCCTTCTATTTCTTACTTCCTACGCGCGTGCGTGTACGCGCGACTACGGGCGTTTACAAATTGCGAGACAACCTGATTGTGGTGTTATTTTGTTGAATATCAGTTTGTTATGCCTTGTCTTTAGTGTTGGAGACTCTCGCTCAAACAGGTTGTCTTCGGGGTGAAAACACGATAAAAGCAGTCTTGTTTTTAATCAAAAAGTGATTCGTTTTTGCGCGAAAAGTAATTCATTCCAAAAATGCGTTTTTGAAATGTGAGTGGTATCCGTTCAACTGAAAAGATGTTTTTTGTGGGGGATGACGGCTTGCGAAAGTGCTACTCTTGGATTTCTCTTATGACATCATCAACGATATACATGTCGCTGAACATATATAGTTGTGTCGTAGGGTCGTGAAGCCGTTCGCAGGTTTTTGAATTGTAAAACAAGTCGAGGGCATGTTCTGATGAAATGCCAAGCCTCTCGGACAGTAACGTGACTATCCGGCCTATCTTGTTCCATAGTAATAAATCGCTTAGCATAATATCATATTTTATAAAATTCGACAAAGGTCATACATGTCTCAATCACCTTTTGACAGGTAATGCATAACTGATTGTTGGGTTGATGTCGTGACAACTCGCTTAGGGCAGTCTCCAAAGGCATTAAGTTGGCCATGTAGGCTTCGATAGTGTCTATGACGCGGTCGTTGGCTACTCCACCCTCAATGACGTCATACATCTCCACGTCTCGCCCCATGCGATTGGCAACAATGAATTGCAGCCAATCATTGTCATAACTGTCAAAATGGTAATAACGGAAAGTCGTTTTCACCTTGCCCATGTCCAGTTCATACACATTGACAATGCCTTCCTCCTCCCTGATTCGGCGCATGCGGTCAGCCCACGATTCGGCTTGTGATTGTATGTCGGTGACATAGAATCCCTGCCCGAAGTCAAGGCGTTGCCTACCAACTGCTGTTATAGGATGCTTAATGACGGCGGTGCTTCCGTGATATACCCTCATGATATAACCTCTTTTTGTTTCTCTTCTCTTGTTCTTAGCGCTTCCAATACATCTTCAGTTACAATCTCGTGGCTTTGGGTGTGCAACGTGTCATAACAGGGATATATTAAGTCGCGAAACAATTCGACTCGTTTCATTCTTTGATAAACCTCCATTGCCGGTATCTGTAAATGCCGAGCCAAAGACTCCACGCACGACGACGCAAAGATATTACGCAATTGCGTTTCGGAAGGATAACTATATCCGTTGTCGGACATCAAACCTCTTGGATTCGCATTCATGGTCAATAGTTATTAGTTTTCCTTGTAAATATTCAATTCTTGTTGATTCTCGTCTTTCCATTCAGTCCATCCGTTGGAAGATCCGCCTACGCAAAATACCGCAGCACCACTAGGTGAATTGAATGTTATGTCGACATTAACAATTCTTTCACCGTTCACATCTTCAGTAAAATCGGCCAATTGTTGGTCGCGTTTTTTTCTTCTCGCTTCTTCCAAATTTCTAAGATGCTGAGGGTTGACTTTGCTTCCCCTTAAGACAACCAACGATTGGTCAATGGGGTTGAATAAACCTTTAGCGTCAGAATTGCGGGTGATGAAGCATTTGATAAGATTTCCCCGTTCGGTGGTATGATTATTCTTAGTTTCTTTATCTGTCTTTTTTTTAGGATTATCAAATCTATCTTCCTTTGAGGGGAGAATAGCAGACTGGGCAGATGTAACTATACCCTCCTTGTCCTTTGCTGTAAAACTAAGTGTTGCCAACATGCCTTTGATGTCATTTTCAGAAAAGGAAGAACTGTATTTTTCTAATAGATAGATTGACAAACTTTCTGCTATTTGTGCTTGTGCATCGGCTATAATACTCTCTTTAATTTTGTTGAGATTCTCTTGTCTCTGCATTTCTTTTATCCGTTCTTCACAGAAATCCGCAATGCTTTCCTTGGTGAAATTCTCTTTTGAAAACTTCTCAATAAATTTGGCCCCATTTTTATTGTTTAGTTCAAGTGGAACTTTCAGGACGGAAATGGCATTCTTGTTTTTGGGTATGTCGTAGAAAATTTCGATATGCTCACCAATATAGATGCCAACCTCTAATTTCAGTTGGCGCATATATGATTCTAATTGCAATCGTTCTCTTTCTGTTTGGGAGTGGACAGGTCGCTTCACCTCTATAACAAACATATCTTCATCACCTTTTTTGATGAGGATGTCAGGCTGAATATATTTGCTGTTGCCAATAGGAATGTTAGGCTTATGGCAAATTTCCCCATTGTACAGAAACCATCCTAATAATTGCAACTGATTCTCAATCTGAGTATGGTATGCCTCTTCGTCAACACCTTTTTTCTTTGCCTCGCTTAAGACATAGATAAATTGGTTCCACTTCTCTTGCATATTGTTTCTTATATTTTATTTGCAAAAATACAAAAAACTTTGATACTTGCCAATAAATTTTATATTATTACCCTGAAAAACGGCAAAAAACACAAACAAAAAATCCGCATACCTTTCGATATGCGGACACGTGGTGTTATATAGAATAAATGCTTATCCTAATTTGTTGATGTGCAGAGCGAGGCTAGACTTCAGATTGGCGGCCTTGTTCTTGTGGATGATGTTGGTCTTTGCCAATTTGTCTAACATTTTCTGTACGGCAGGATAGAGTTTTACAGCCTCTTCCTTGTTGTTCATGGCGCGCAGTTTGCGAACGGCGTTACGCATCGTCTTAGCATAGTATTTGTTGTGCAGCGCTCTTTTCTTGTCCTGACGGATTCTCTTAATTGCTGATTTGTGGTTTGCCATCTTCTTTTTATGTCTATTTTTTTGTTCTGATTGTAGTCCCTAGCAGAGTCGAACTGCTCTTTAGAGAATGAAAATCTCTCGTCCTAACCGATAGACGAAGGGACCAGCGTCTTAAATTGCGGATGCAAAGGTACATCATTTTTGTGAACCACCAAAATTTTATCATAAAAAATTTGTCATAGTATTCATTTTTTGCTATTTTTGCATGTATTTTGCCTCAAAACCTCTTCCTTTCACGCATTTTTATGACAGAAAAAACCTGTGGAATAGTACTTCGCAGCATCAAATACGGTGACAATTCACTCATCGTTGACATGTTGACCGCCGAGGGGACGCGCCGTTCGTTTATCGCCCGTGTCTCGACCTCGAAACATGCCAAGATGCGGCCCTACCTGTTCCAACCGCTGTCGATTCTCGAGGTGGAATACGACTCGCGCGTGAAAGGAGGTCTTTACCGTGTTCAGGGGGCTACGGTGACCGTGCCTTATTCCACGATTCCCTTCGATGCGTCGAAACTGGCCCTTGTGCTTTTCCTTGCCGAGTTTCTTTATCATGCTACCCGCGATGAACAGGACAATGAGCCGCTTTTCCTCTATCTCGAACAGAGTCTGCGCTGGCTTGACGGGGTGGAGGGGCCTTGCCCGAATTTCCATCTGGTGCTGATGATGCGTCTCACCCGGTTCGTGGGATTCTTTCCCAATACGGAAGGCTATCGCATAGGGGCGTATTTCGACCTGCTCGACGGAACTTACCGTACCAACCCGCCCATGCACCCTCATGTGCTGTCAACCGACGAGGCGGCGAAAATCAACACGCTCATGCGATTGAATTTCGAGACGATGCACCTATTTAAAATGACGCGCGCGGAACGCGCACGATGCCTCGAGGTCATCCTGCAATACTACCGTCTCCATGTGCCGGGCTTCCCCGAACTCAAATCGCTCGAAGTGCTGAAAGAGACCATGAAACCATAAATAACACTAAACACTTTTTCGACTACGAATTATTCGAATTCAACGAATTACGCGAGATTTGACATCCGCTATGCACGTCGACCGTTGGTTGTCGAAACCCCACTGACAGACAAATCCCCGAAAACAACGGATTAGACGGATTTCACGGATTTTTATTTCGACTACGAATTATACGAATTAGGCTAATGGTTATTGGTGTCCGATAAAACTTTCTCAACCCTCAGGTATGATGTGTAAATACAGGTTGGTTGAGAGTTTTACCATTGTTTAGGTTTGGTAACCATTACAAGGGCGTCAGCCAGTTCCCCTCCTTTTTCACTTTTTGGAGTAGCGAGAACCATGACGAACTAGTTCTTCATGGTCGAGTCATGACAAAAATCATGGAACATAAAGGAGGGGTAATCTATATTAAGAAACAAGGTATTTAACGTTTTTAACACTTGTGTCAAATGTAAAAATATAATCCTTGTCAAACTTTTGCTTTTTTCTCACCATGGCAGTAAGTATATGTATGATTTTGTTCTTTACG
>JAFZAH010000030.1 GCA_017548275.1 Prevotella sp. | reverse complement strand
GTGCCGCTGTTGACCAGAATATGATGCTCGCGAAGCAGGTGGGCGGTCATCTCGTCGGAGGTCAGACCCGTTACGCGGATATCTACCCAGACCAAATAGGTTCCCTCCAAACGTGTGACTTTGGCTTCTGGCATTGATTTGGCCAACACATCCTTGAGCAGGAGGTAGTTGCCCCAAAGATATTCATTCAACTGGTCAATCCAGTCTTCACACTCGTTGTAGGCGGCGATGAGGGCCTCGGGACCGAAGGGGTTCACGTCGCACACCTCGTTGATGTTGATGGCGCGGTCGATGCGTTGTCGGGTCTCTTCGTCGTTACAGATAATGTTGGCGACTTGCAGTCCGGCGGTATTGAACGATTTCGAGGGCGAGTTGCAGGTGATGCTGTTGTTTTGACATTCCTCCGACACTGCGGCGAACGGTGTATAGCGGTAGCCGGGCATCACCAGTTCGCAGTGTATCTCGTCGGCAATGACCTTCACCCCGTGGCGCAGGCAGATGTCATTCATTTTGAGGAGTTCGTCGCGTGTCCACACACGTCCTACGGGGTTATGAGGATTGCACAGCAGAAACAGTTTCACCCTCGGGTCGGCTGCTTTCTGTTCCATATCGTCGAAATCCACCCGCCAGGAGTCGCCGTCTTGAACGAGTCGTGTCTCCGCCATCTCGCAACCGTTGTTGCGGATGCTCGAGAAGAAACAATTATACACGGGCGTCTGTATCAGCACTTTGTCGCCGGGTTCGGTCAGTGCTTTGATGACGACCGACACAGCCGGCACCACTCCTGTCGTGTATTGTATCCATTCGCGCCGGATGGTCCATCCGTGGCGGCGGCGGAACCAGTCGATGATGGCGTTGTAATAACGGTCGCCAACGAGTGTATAGCCGAAGATGCCGTGCTCCACGCGACGTTTCAATGCGTCGATGATGGGTTGCGCCACACGGAAGTCCATGTCGGCCACCCACATCGGCAACGCGCCTTGCGCCTCGTCGATGTCCCATTTGTAACAGCCGCTGCCGCGCCGCTCAATGATTTCGTCATAGTTGTACATTTCACAACTCATCCATTCCGTCCTGATTTGTTTTTTCCGGCTGGTCAAGGTCCTCATAATATAACATGACCTTATTGCCGCCTGGTTGGGAACGGTCCAGTTTTAAACCGACGCGGGTTTTCCCGTCAGAGTATCTACTCCACCCCGTGCCGTCAGGTTTATCGACAAAATATTGGCGATATTTGTTGTCGAGCGATTTTCTTATCTTTTCGTAAATGCTGTTTCCCGTAGTACCCACGTTGTTGAATGTCACGCTCTCTAAAACATCATTGTCGAAATAGAATACCACTTCTGTCCAAAAGGCGCCTCCAAAAGGAATATGGTCAGCATTTATCCATAACGATTCGTAATCATCATCCAAAACCACCTCCCATTCAAAACCTTTTTGTTCTACCAAGGTCTTGACCTCCTGTATCGTGCTTTTTCCCAAAGTTGCTCCCCAGATTGTTCTGGTGATCTGGGAAAACGAGTGTACAGATGCAAGTGTAAAGAATAATAATAGAAATATCTTTTTCATCATCATATATTGAATAAGGTTGTTTCTTAAGTGATTTAAATCCTTCCTGCTGCGATACATTCCGGGCAGCGCCATACTTTTACGCCTGTGCTGCCGCAGTTGAAGCAACTGATGGTGCCGTTGCCGTTGCAGTCGCGGCACATCGACATACCAGTGCCACGACACAGTTCGCAGCGGAACCAGCCTTTACCTTGGCAGTTGTAACAGTCGTTGCCATTATCGTCTTTGCCTGTGCCTTCGCAACGGTAGCAGTTGGCTCCCTTGTCGCCGTGACAGGTCTCACAGGTAATTTCACCTGTGCCTTTACAATGGTCGCATGTGCTGCCGCCGTCGCCGTTGCACACTTGACATCTCTCGCGTATTACACCCTCATCGCCGCAGCGGTTGCAGGTTTGTGCTGTCATATTCATGACCCCGGTCAGAATGACAACAAAAACAAAAATAAAGCGTTTCATAATGATTCTTGTTAAGTGATTATTCGTTTGCTTAGGTTTACGCTGGCAAAGATACGGCCGTTATGACATAAAAATGAAAAATTATCCCTATTTTTTGATAGAGAAATCCCTATAAGTTATTGGTTTAATGTTTTATCTGAGGAATTCAGGAGTTCATTCATTTGTTTGCTAACGACGGTTAAGGGTAGACTACTCCTTCCCCTCGGGGAGGGATGGGGAGGGAGGGCTATCACGCAGTCTGCCGGTCCTTTGATGTTCTCGTCGATGATGATCTCGCCAATGCTGTCGGCGGTGATGTGTCCGCTGGCAGGGTTTTTGATGCTCTCGATATGCCCGCGGATATCGGCCTCGACGGTAGAGTATTCAAAGGCGCGGTCGCAGGCGGCGTCGAAGGTGCAGTTTTCCAGTACGAGGTTCTCGGCGTAGCACAAAGGTTGTTCGCCGCCGATGTGGCAGTTTACCAGGCGCAGGTTCTTCGAGTGCCACCCCAAGTATTCGCCGTCGAGCAGCGAGTCGTAGATGGTCACGTTCTCCACCTCCCAGAAAGCGTCTTTAGTGACGATGTGGGCATCGTGTATCTCCACGTTTTTCACGTATTGGAACACATATCTGCTGTCGCTCTTGAGACCGCGTACCAACACGTTGGTGCAGCCCATGAAGGGGTAGGTGCCATCGTGCAGGGTCAGGTTGTCTATCACAAGTCCGTGCACGTTCCAAAACGTCTCGTCGGCGTCGTTGATGGTCACATTTTTGATGGTCAGGTTGTTCATCTCGCGGAAAAACTTCGGTCCGTCAATCACGCAGTCCTCCATCACCATATCGTCACTGTACCAGATGGCGGAGCGTGAGCCCGGCGCGAAATAACAATGCGTGATTTTGCTCCTCTTGACGTGCCACAATGGGTATTTGCCGTAAAAATGGCATTGGTCGGCCTCAATGTTGCTGCACTCCTTGATGCCCGACTCGCCCTCGGTGATGGTCACGTTCACCAACCGCAGGTCGTGCGACTCAAACAGTGGGCGTTCTCCTCCGAACGATTTGTCTCTTATTTCTTTCATCTTAGGTTCAAATAATGATGTCCTTGCAAACATCGTGCCAGAAGTCCTCTTCATAACCTCTGTGTCCAAAGCATCCTGATGATGTCAGGAACGTGCGTGTAATTCTCCTTGTGATTTACATTGAAAGACGCAAGTGGTACTTTGATTGTTCAATAATAACCGATTGCAAATATAGGATGATTATTCCGATGTGGCAAGTTTTCTGTAAAAAAAGTTTTATATTGACCTAAATCCAGCCAGATGACATGGTGTCGTCAGCAGTCAAGTGAAGGGTGACGCAGGAAAGGCGAGGGCGAAAGGGACGGGTGACAAAGTCTTTTCGATATTATTTTGCATAGACGATACACTTTCCAAAAATTATCATCTTTTGGTATCAAATGATAATCAAAAGATGATTATTCGGATAGAGACTTAAGGAAACGACATCCGGTCTGCCTATTTCGCAATATATTTCTTTCCGCTCTGGATATAGGTGCCGGTACGTGGTTGGTCGTTGAGTCGCACTCCCTGTATGTCATAGATAGTCGCCGAGGAAGCAGGTGTCGGTGTCATGATGGCAGGAACGGCGGCGCTTCCCGACAAGCGGGCATATTCCTCGCGTGCCGCAGCGATATCGGCCAGGAATTCTGGATGGGTGTGCAGGCGCGCATATCCGGCTGCTGCCACAAGACGCGACGCATCGACGTCGCTCTGCCAATGGTATCCGGCGATGACGCGGCTCTGTCCCCATTCATATCCCAGTTTGAGCAAATCGTCTTGGGCGTCGGGGTTTATCTCGCAGAGCAGCAGCGCCATGGCCCATCCTCTGACGGTATGCCCAGAAGGGTAGGAACCGTTGTTCTTAAGCCGCTCCTCGCCTTCTGGCAGCAGCGTCTGTTCTTGGAATCGGGAGTAAGGCCGCTTGCGCCCATATTCGCTTTTAGGCTTGGTGGCACATTTGCGCACGGTAAGTACACCACGGTAGAGCACTTTGTAGATGGCGGGTGTGTTTTGCTCAGAGATTTCCATGCCGAAAGGGACGCTGAACTGCTCTGCCATCTCGCTGATCTCTTCCACTGCATTGTTGATGGCTTGTTGCGCACGGTCTTCATCAAGCCGTTGCTCCTTGCCCCACATATACTGTGTGATGTCATAAACGAATCGGGTGGAGGTGGTGTCGGGCGGTGCCGGAAGCCATACCACGGCGTTGGGCAGGTCATCGATGTCGAAATACATGGCATTCTCGTCCAGTGGAATGTCTCCTTGGGCGTTTGCCGAGCCGCAGAAAGCAAGGATGGCGGCAGTCATCCATAACCATTTTTTCATCGTTTGAGGGTGTTTTGTCTATTAATAAAAAGACACGCCATCGCGTGATGGCGTGTCGGAACAGTTCTTAGAATCTTTACAGGTTGGGGTTAATCTTGTTCCACTCTGCAATCGGTGGTACGATGTTGAGCGTCACCAACTCGTCGCGCATCTTGCAGAGGTGCTCGTAGGAAGCGTCGAGTTTAGCGTTCTCCTCGGGAGTGCCCTGCGGAACCTCGAATTTGGCACCGTCTTGGTCGAGGGTGGTTTTCATGGCCATCATGATGTGGTCATACTTGTCGGTCTTCACGTAGGTGCCCACGGGGAAGCGGAAGGGTTCGCCGCCCATAGCCGAACGGATCATCTCAACCGAGAGGTAAGAGGGGCTCTGGAAGGATGAGCGTCCGCGCAGTTCGATGATTTTCGCACCGCCCTTGGTTACATCTGTTTTCATCTGCTCCCATTCCTCTGCGGGGAACTCGTCGGTACCGATGATGTCGGTCAGTTTGCGGCCGGCGATTTCTACATGGCTGCCGAAGACGGCCATCTGCTCACCGTGTCCGCCGTAGGTGGCGCAACCGGTGATTTCGTCCTGCATCACATTGAACTTCTTGGCCAGTGCGCTCTGCAGACGGGTAGTGTCAAGGCCGGCGAGTGTGGTCACCTGGCCGGGTTTCAAACCAGAGTAGAGCAGGGTCACCAGACCGGTCAGGTCGGCGGGGTTGAAGATAATCACCACGTGCTTCACGTCGGGGCAGTAGGTCTTGATGTTCTGGCCCAGTTCCTCAGCGATTTTGCAGTTGCCGGCGAGCAGGTCCTCACGGGTCATGCCAGCCTTACGGGGAGCACCGCCTGAGGAGATGATGTACTTCGCACCGAAGAAAGCCTCTTTGGCGTCGGTGGTGGCGGTGATTTTCACGTTGCCGAAACCACTCTGGCGCATCTCTTCTGCCACACCTTCGGGTGAGAACACGTCGTAAAGACAAATGTCGTTTGTCAGACCCATCATCAGTGCGGTCTGTACCATGTTTGATCCGATCATGCCGGCTGCGCCGACGATGGTCAGTTTGTCGTTAGTTAAAAATGCCATTGTAAATGTTTTTATTTAAGGTTTGGTTTGTGTCCTTTATGTTGGGGGAAATTTCTAATACACCCTCTTCGCTTGCAAAGATATAAAAAAAAACAATCATTCGATATTTATTTAGCAATTATTTATCTTTTAATGAGAAATCTTTGTATCTTTGTCATGTCTAAATAGCAAATGATGGGTAGCGGGTCAAATATTATGACTTTAGCAAATCCATTGTCCCTCTAACTCCTTTTTAACACCCCTTAATTAATCATGAACAGCATCATCAACGACAGATTACAGGCGCTACGCGAAGTGATGCGGCGCGAACGGCTCGACGCGTTTATCTTCCCCAGCACTGACCCCCATCACGGGGAATATGTGCCCGCTCATTGGGAGGGGCGCAAGTGGATATCAGGCTTTGACGGGTCAGCAGGCACGGCGGTGGTCACACTCCACAGCGCGGCTTTGTGGACCGACTCACGCTATTTCATCGCCGCCGAACAACAATTGTCTGGCTCCGAGTTTGTGCTCATGCGCGAACGCGTCAGCGGCACACCCTCTATACCCGAATGGATAGCCAACGAACTGGCTGAGGGCGAATTCCGCGAGGCAGGCGTCGATGGCATGGTGATGTCGTACAACGACACACAGGCGCTCATCGCCGAACTGCGGCAACGCGGCGGTATCACTCTGCGCACCAATTTCGACCCGTTGGCCCTGATATGGACCGACCGGCCGCCCGTGCCGCTCTTTCCTATCGCCCTCCATCCTATAGAGTATGCCGGTGAAGACTCTCTAAGCAAGGTGACACGCATCCGTCAGGCATTGCGTGCGCAACATGCCGACGGTATACTCATCGCCTCGCTCGACGATATCGCCTGGACGCTCAACCTGCGTGGCGGCGATGTGCATTGCAACCCTGTGTTCGTGTCGTACTTGCTGATTGACACGCAAAAGGTCACCCTCTTTGTTGACCGCCGCAAACTGACCGCCGAGGTGTCGGGCTATCTCTCGCATCTGGGCGTGACGGTCGAGGATTACAACCGTGTGGCCGACGGATTGCGCGACTATTTCGAGTATAATATACTGTTAGACCCCGATGAGGTGTGCTATACCTTATATAAATGTGTGACGCGCGAAGTGGTGGCACAACCGTCGCCCGTGCCGTCGCTCAAGGCGGTGAAAAACGATACCGAACGCCTGGGTTTTCGTAAGGCGATGCTCCGCGACGGCATCGCTATGACCCGTTTCCTATGTTGGCTCGACTCCGCTGTCGCACAGGGCGGGGTCACGGAATTGTCGGCGGCGGAGCGCCTGCGTCAGTTCCGCGCTGAATTGCCTTTGTATCAAGGACTGTCGTTCGACACTATCGCCGCCTATCAGGAGCATGGTGCCATTGTGCACTACGAACCCACAGCCGAGAGCGACGCCGTGTTGCGTCCAGAGGGGTTGTTCCTCGTCGATTCCGGGGCACAATACCTCGACGGCACCACCGACATCACACGCACCATCGCCCTCGGTCCGCTCACCGACGAGCAGCGGCGCATCTATACACTCGTGCTCAAGGGGCATATCGCACTGCAGATGTTGAAATTTCCCGACCATGCCGCCGGCACCCAACTCGACGCCGTGGCGCGCAGTCCGCTGTGGGCTGAGGGACTTAACTACCTGCACGGCACAGGCCATGGGGTAGGGGCGTACCTCAATGTGCACGAGGGACCGCATCAGATACGCATGGAATGGCGGGGCGAACCCCTGCGTGAGGGCATGACCGTGACCGACGAACCGGGCATTTACCTTGAAGGACGGTTTGGCGTGCGCATCGAAAACACGTTGATGGTCGTGCCTTACACCGAGACGGAGTGCGGCCGCTTCCTCCAGTTCGAGACGCTCACGCTCTGTCCCATTGACCTGCGACCCGTCATCCCCGGTCTGCTCTCACCCGAAGAGACGGCATGGCTCAACGATTATCATGCCCGTGTGCGCGAGGCTCTTACCCCCTATCTCGACCCCGCTACCGCCAAATGGCTGGAAGAGGCGACGAGAGCCCTCTCCCCATCCTAGAAAATCCTCTGAAAACAGAGGGCTCTCCAGAAATTCCCAGGCCATTCTTGGTGGTCATTAGAAGGTACCCTGAAAAAATAACTCTCAAAAAATTTGCAGGTTTCGAAAATCCGATGTAATTTTGCACCCACATTTTGCCAAAATGCGCAAATATCAATAAGTTTAACATAAAAAATTTACGACAAAAGCATGATTATTGTACCGGTTAAAGATGGCGAGAACATCGAGAGAGCCCTCAAAAAATTTAAGAGGAAATTTGAGAAAACAGGTGTCACGAAGGAACTCCGCGCCCGTCAGCAGTACAACAAGCCATCTGTTTTGAAACGTCTCAAGATGGAAAAGGCTATCTATGTACAGAAACTCAGAGCAACAGAGGAGTAAATTTCTGCCTGAAAATTTGGTAGTTTGAAATAAAATGTGTATTTTCGTGCCGTAAAACATTTGTGGCAGCGAGAAAAGCATGATAGAAGAGTTTTTAGACTACCTTCGCTATGAACGCAGGTCATCCAAGCACACCATCGAGCATTACGGAAGAGATCTGAAAGCGTTCGAGGCTTACTTTCGCGGGAAAGACAACATGCTCACTTGGGAGTCGGTCGACTCCGATATTATCCGTGACTGGATGGAGAGCATGATGGATAAAGGAAACACTGCCACTACAATCAAACGACGATTGAGTGCTTTGCGTTCCTTTTTCCGTTTTGCGCTGTCGCGAAATAAGATCGCGGCCGACCCGGCACATGCCGTAGAGGGACCTAAGAAGGAGAAACCACTGCCGTTGTTCGTCAAGGAAGGAGAGTTGAACCGGTTGCTGGATGAGGTTGATTGGGACGACTCATATAAAGATGTTCGCGCGCGTACAATCATATTATTGTTTTACAGCACCGGCATGCGTCTCTCCGAACTCATCGCGCTCGACGACGCCCATGTGGACTTCATCAGCCATGAGATGAAGGTGACCGGTAAACGTGACAAGCAGCGTATCATCCCCTTTGGTGAGGAGGTGGAGCAGGCTCTCCGGCGATACATGGCCCGTCGCGACACAGATGTGGAAAAACGGTGCGATGCACTGTTCCTCACCGTCAAAGGTGAGCGGATGGACCGCAACGCTGTGCAGTACGAGGTGCGCAAGCACGTGTCGCGCGTCACCACCATCAAGAAACGAACCCCCCACGTGCTTCGTCACTCCTTCGCTACGGCGATGGTTAACCACGGCGCCGGGCTCGAAAACGTGAAACAACTGTTGGGGCACGAGAGCATCTCCACCACGGAGATATACACCCACACCACGTTCGAGCAACTGAAAAAAGCATATAAGAACGCCCATCCCAGGGCATAAAGGCGGGCGGAAAGCCCCGACCTGTATATTTATTGTTGAATAAACCTAAAATAGGAGGTTACTATGGAAATCAAGATTCAATCGATTCATTTCGACGCTACAGAGAAATTGAACGCCTTCATCCAGAAAAAGGCCGAGAAACTGCAGAAATCCTATGAGGACGTGCAGAAAGTGGAAGTACAACTCAAAGTCGTGAAACCTGCAACCGCATTGAACAAGGAGGCAAGCATCTCCGTCGCAGTGCCAGGATCGACCCTCTTTGTCGAGAAGACGTGCGACTCATTTGAGGAGGCCATTGACCAATGCATCGACTCCATGAAAGTGCAACTCACGAAATTTAAGGAAAAACAAAGGAATAGATAAAAAAAAGTCGAAAAAATTTTGGCGATTAAAAAATAAGCCGTATCTTTGCAGCCGTTTTACAACACGTCCTAATTACGTTAGCCTGACGGCTGCAAGGATTTGCCTCTTTAGCTCAGTTGGCCAGAGCACGTGATTTGTAATCTCGGGGTCGTTGGTTCGAATCCGACAAGAGGCTCAAAAAGAGCCAAAAGGATGGGCGCAAGCCAATCGTTGCCAGGCTCAAAAAGAGCCAAAAGGATGGGCGCAAGCCAATCTTTGTAAGGCTCAAAACGAGACTTAATAAGGGACTCAAAACAAGCGACAAGCGAGACAGGGCTGTTGAAACACGGGTGTTTTCCAGAGTGGCCAAATGGGGCAGACTGTAAATCTGCTGTCTTTCGACTTC
>JAFZAH010000029.1 GCA_017548275.1 Prevotella sp. | reverse complement strand
CTCATGTTGCCTCTCCCATATTTCCATTGTCACATCTGTATCCTGAATCATTCTGCACAAAGATTCAGTTTCCATCAGCACACTATACCAAAAAGCATATATCGACCTATCGATGTCATTTATTTTGATTCGTTTTGCATATTTGCTCAACAACAGGCTCAACGCCACATTTGCCCCTCCTGCATACGGTTCTATGTACGTACCGCCGCACAGGTTGTTTTCCTCCATCAATTTCTTGATGTAGTCTACTACCTTAAGCTTTCCGCCCGGGTATCTTAATGGTGATACGAACCTATTCATTAATTTAACTGATTTATCAATCTTATTAAATAATTATCTTCACATATCGCGGGTGAACATGACGCGGTATTCGGCGGGTGACATACCAATGACGTCCTGCATACGGCGCTGCAAGGTCCTCACATTGGTAAATCCCGACTCCGTGGCAATCGTGGCGATGTTGTAATTGGGCTGCTCGCGCAACAGGCGCAGCGCCGACAGCACCCGCAGATTATCGATGTAAGCGTCTGGGGTGCGATGAATGGTTTGGTGGCGGAACAGTTTCATGAGCCGTGACATGCTCACGCCCAAGAGTTCGGCCAGGTCATTTGCGTTGAAGTCAGGGTTGACGTGCAGGTTTTCTTTTTCCATGCGCAGTTCGATGATGGCCATCAGTTGGCTGTCATCTTGCAGGTCCGCATTGCGTTGCCGTTTGATGTTGCCGTCGAGCAGTTCGCGTGCCACATCCACCCTGCGGCGCATTTCCACATCATACTCCAGACGCTCAGAAAGGTCGAGGTTGCGCCCCACGAGCCTCACCATCTCATCCTTCAACCGCTCCACCTCGACTTTCAGCCGCTCATTCTCAGCAGTGAGCCGCTGAATGTCGGCTTTCATTTTCTCGGAACTGTCAGCCATGGCTAATCCTCCTTCTCGAATAGTTGCAGGAATCCGCCGAGCCGCAGCACCTCCTCCACGTCTTCATCGACATGGCTCACGAGCGCCTTGTGTCCGGTTTTTCTCACATGCTTATAGATGTTGAGCAGGATGCGCAGCCCGCTCGATGAGATATAATCGAGTTCGCTGCAATCGATTAAGATGTCGCAGTCATCACGTTCGAAGAGGGGGGCCAAAGCCTTTTCCGCCTCTCTGCTTGCCGTATTGTCAAGGTCGCCGCAAAGCGCAGCCACCAATCGGCCATCTTGTTCGGTAATATCAATTTTCATCATAAGTCATTAACCTTAAAGTATGTTCTTTTTGATGGTCAGTATGTTGTGTTCATTCTCACGCCTGTAGTCCAGTCCGTCGCTCATCTGCCTCATGAAGATGATGCCCAGTCCGCCCTCTTTGCGTTCATCGCCCGGAACGGATATGTCGGTGACGGGTGCCGTAATCGGATTAAAGGGCTTACCGCTGTCGGTAACAGTGATGTGCAACTGACGGTCAACCACTTCAGCGGCAAGCGAGAACGAAGGCGTGCCGCTGTAATTCACCACATTGGCCACGGCCTCCTCGACGATGAGACGCAGCCGTTTGGCATCTTTTTTATTCATCCCGGCCTTGTCGGCATTCGAAAAGACGAAGTCTTTCATCCGCTCTAAATCTGAGCCGTCGCCTTGTAGTGTTATCATATTCAGGGTCTTTTTCCATTTCACAGCCATTATGGTGATGTCGTCGCTCTGCACCGCACCCTTCGCATGTCGGTCGGCCTCGGCCACCATTTTCTTCACCAAATCCATCGGCGAGAGGTCGGATGACTGGCTTACCAGTTCGAGCACTTTGCGGCGCGAGAACTGCCTGTCTTGCGTGTCACGGGCCTCGCTCAGACCGTCGGTATAGAGGAAGAGTGTTTGGTCAGGTTTGAATTGTCCCGTCTGTCCCTCATACACCCAATCGGGCAATGCCCCGACAGGCAAATTGGGAATGACGGGCAAAAGCGTATCGCCTAAGATTGGCGCCTCATGCCCGGCATTACAATAGTCTAAATCGCCCGTCGTGAGGTCGAGCACGCCGACGAACATCGTCACGAAATATCCGTTGGAACGTTCATTGCTCAACGTGCGGTTCATCCGTTGCACAACGGCTGTCGCGGAGTGTTTTCCCTTTCTTTCCACAGCATCGTCAAACTCACGTTCCGCCTCTGTCCGGAACAAAGCCCTCGACACCGTCATCAGCAACGCCGCCGGCACTCCTTTTCCGCTCACGTCGCCAATACAGAAGAAAAGGTGATTGTCACGTATGAGGAAGTCGTAGAAATCACCGCCAACTTCCCTGACGGATGACAGTGACGCATAGACCTCGACATCATCTCTCTCGGGGGAACCGATAAACGCCTTGGGAATCATCGATTGCTGAATATCGTGCGCCACAGACAACTCACTAGAGATGCGCCTTTTCTCCGTGTCGAGTGCCTGCAAGCGTTTCATGTTTCTGAACGTTCTGGCAATAATCACCAACAGCAAAATCAAGCCGAGGATTTGAAGCAAATAATTCAGCAAAGCCGCCCTCTTCTGGTTGTGATAGAATTTGGAGGCCATTTGCGAGAGTTCAGACAACGGCACGTCTGCCGCCAGAGCCGCAATTACGTTACCTTTCTCATCATATACTGGCAAAGAGTAACTGCACATGAAGATATAATTGTATTTGCCATCGTAGGGCTCGGTCCAAAAACCGTCAGAGTCGTTCGTATGTCCCTTACCTGCTATGGTGTCATACCAAGACCTCTTTGTGTAATCGAAGTCGATAGACTGCTCTTTGAACTCCACGGAATGTACCGTGGCGTTGTCGTTCTCCTGTGGCAGATAGATGTAGATGCCATAGCGGCCTTTTTGTTTGGCCTGTATCTGCTTGATTTCTTCTCCAAGATAAGTACCCGGCACATAAGCGAGCGAAACACCCACAATCTGTTTCTGGAGACGACATATGTCTTTCATGATGGCCCGCAACGAATCAAGATTATTTACATGGCTCTCAAACATTGGCATGGTTTCTTTCATCACCTTTTCCACCTCGCGTTTGATACGGTCGATACGGTGACTCTCATTGAGGTCGCGTTGCGCCATCTCGGTGAGTTGTTCATTAAAACTGCGCCTGATGGTGAAATATTCCAAAGCAGAGTTCGCCTGTAGCAGCAGGGCTGCCACAACGATGACGATAATACTGTATTTAGTCTGCTTTTTCATATCCTCACTGGCTCCGGTATATTCTACAAACAAATAACCGTCTGCAAATATAAGATATTATTTGGAATTATGACTCAGTCGGATAGAAAAAAATGCCAATAACCAATAAATATTATTGGTGTCCGCTAAATGACATCAAATTTCTCAAGGGCGACAGCCAGTTCCCCACCCCTCTAAGGGGCGGGGCAGGAGCGGGGTCTGTATCTTATTGAGTATAAGGAATTTCCGTGGATGTATTATTATTTTACAAACCACCCCTGCCCCTCCTTTATGTTCCATGATTTTTGTCATGACTCGACCATGAAGAACTAGTTCGTCATGGTTCTCGCTACTCCAAAAAGTGGAAAAGGAGGGGAACTGGCTGGCGCCCTTGGTATGATGAACAAGCCCTCATGATAGTAAAACTCTCAAACAACCTGTATTTACTTATCATTCCAGAGGGTTGAGAAAGTTATAGCGGACACCAATATTAATCTTATCATTCTTCAGTAGGGATACCCGGTTCCGCAGCCTTCTCTGGCAGGCTGTCATCAGACTCTTTCGTATAAGTATAGGAAGAGTTTGTATGCAGGGGGATGACCAGTGTGTTGGAGGGTTGCGCTTCCACGTCATGGCCGTTCATCTCCAGTTCGGTGATGCACGAGCCGGTTGCATAGCAGTACATGGTGATGATGATACTGACGGCAGCACTCAGTTCTTGATCCGACGCAGTGGGTGAGATATGCGACTCGTCGTTTCTCCAACCCTTTACCAACAGCAGGTATTGGTGCAACTGCTGCTTGCTCTCATCGGGATTGTATTTCAGTCGCCATAGGGGTTTTATACCATGTATGACGTTTGACCAAGTGACGTCCTCGCCCTCGTTTCTAGGCTTCACCTCTTCATCATTCATCAGATAATACAACTTCTTCAGATATGCTTCAAACTTCGTCACCAGCAGATTGAACGCGACGAACTTGTCCACAATGTTGGCATCCTCCTTATACAGGTTATAGAATGCCCGGTGCAGGAAGAGTCCCACCCCGTCGAGCGTGTCTAGCGATTTCGTGTCAATGACATAGAACAGGGCGTCGACTATTTCCTTCTGCCCGCGCATCTTGTCCTTCACACCGTCTAACGTGACGGAAATGATGTCAAGGATTTTCGATTTGGCTGTTTCGACACTGTATGCCGCCGGTACGGACTCGTCCTGAGGTTCGTCTGTTTTGATATCATCGACAGACGGATGCTCCACCACCGCAGTTTGTAATGTCACGTCATCATTGAGATAGGCGGCAAGAATCTTCTCACGCATCTCCGCGTCAAGGATGAAATTCTTCAGCAGTTTGGCGCCTCTGATTAGCACCATGTGTGCTCTTGGCGCCGTACCCTCCACCTTTGTGATGAAGGTTCTGGTCTTAGCCGAGTCAAGGGTCAGGCGCAATTCCTCAAAGCGGTTGAAATCGTTTAGGTTCTGCACGGTGGGACTGGCCTTCATCAAATCCTCCAGTCTGCTGATGTTCACCCCAGTGGCCTCGGAGAGTATGACCACCTGCTTGTGCAGTTCTCTCAACTGATACTCGTTGATATAGTCCTGAATGGTTTTTCCCGCCTCGGGGCGCAGGTCGCCGCTCTGGATGTCGTGCAGTATCAGGATGGCAGTGCGCTGGTCTTTCTGCGAGAGCGTGGCGAAGGTTTTGTGCAGTTCTTGCAGCGCCTTCCTCGCCGTGTCACTCCCCTGCCCTTCTGTATACAGTTTCTTGATGTAGCGCTGGAACTTCGCGTCGATATAAGCCGCGTCGATGGCGCCTGTGCCCGTCTCGGTGATATATGTATCTACGGGATAGTCGAAATCTGGACGTGGATCACCTCCACCGCCTTCTTCGAACAGTTCACGGTAGCGTTGCAGGAGTGTGAGGTAGGTCTGCTCGTCCAAAGCCATGACCACCTTCGTATAGGTGTCGTCATGCTTAAACTCATACTCGGTTTTCTCCCAGTCGAAGCCCTGCAGTTTGGCTGCCTCCAGCAGGTGTGTCATGGTGCTGAAATCCTGTGCGAACATGTGCCTGTCTTCCCGTGTGTCGGGCAGGCGCTCGAAATTGAATATCTCATGCGATTGGAAGATATCGCGTATGTGCAGGAACTTCCTGTTGATGTTCATGAGGTTGTCTTCGAGTTTATCGACGAACACGCCGAGCGGGCGGTCCACATACACTTCCAACGCATCGTTGATATTCTGCTCCATCGTATATGGGAAAGAATAGTAGTAGATGGTGCCGAAGGGTTTGTCTGGACCGAACAGGCGGTTGGTACGCGAGAACGACTGGATGATGTCGACATACTTCATCACTTTGTCCACATAGAGCGTGTTGACCCATTTCGAGTCATATCCCGTGAGCATCTGCGTGACCACTATCAGCAGGTCTATCTGCTTCGCATGGTCATGCTCGACACCGACATAGGGTTTCTTGTGGGCCAGACGTTTCGCCACGTCTTTCTTGTACTTCCCGTATTGGGGCAATGCGAAAGATGTCTCATACTTCGTGTTGTAATCGTTGAGCATCTCCAGGATGGCGTCCTCACGGGCTATGCCCTCGTCGCTGTTGTCTATGTTATTGTCGAAGATGGTGACGACATTCAGCGACGAGTACTGGTTCTTGAAGATATGATAATACTCTATCGCCTCAGGGATGTTTTGCGTGGCCAGGATGGCGTGGAATTTCCGGTTCTTGCTCAGCCGGTCGAACTTGCTCATGATGTCGGCTGCTACGGCCTGATGGTGCACGTCCTGCTGATAAAGTTTCTTCGGCAGGTAGTGCTCTACGCCGTGTTTCGTCTCGCCACCCTCGGTATAGGTATCGGGCATCTCCATCTCGTGCATGAAACGCTCATACACCTTCATGGCTTCTTCGTCGTCTTCTATCTCCTCGATGCTGTGCACATCGAGTTTGCAGAAGGCGGCTTTCTCGCGCAACTCCTCATCGTCGTAGGTATTGACACGATACGGGTCGAAACCCAGCACATTGCCGTCGGGGATTCCGTTGGCGATGGTGTATTTGTGCAGCATGTCGCCGAAGAGCACGCCCGTTGTAATCTCATTCTTGGCATTCTCCTCAAACACCGGCGTGCCTGTGAATCCGAAGAGGAGGGCGCGCGGGAAGGTTCGCTTGATGCTCATCAGCATCTCGCCGAACACTGAGCGGTGGCACTCGTCGATGATAAACACCAGTCGTTTCTTTCCCACCCGCTCTATCAGGGCCGCGTCGATGCTGGCACCAGGCTTGACATTCGCCATCTTCTGGATGGAGGTGACAATCAGGCGGTCGTCATTGCTGTTGCTGTCGAGTTTGCTGGCCAGGATGATGGTGTTCTGCGTGTCCTGTACCGACTCGTCCTCGCCTGCGAAGCCACGATACTCGTCGAGGGACTGCGTGCTCAGTTCGATGCGGTCCATGAGGAACACCACCTTGTCGGCGTCATTGCTGTTGGCGATGAGTTGTGCCGACTTGAACGAGGTCATGGTCTTGCCCGAACCCGTGGTGTGCCAGATGTATCCGCCCCGGTGCTCATGCTCGTCCCAATTGGTCTGGTGCGTCACATCACATATCTTGCTGGCAGCATAATACTGGTATGAGCGCAGCACCTTCAGCGTCTGGTCCTTGTCATCGGCGATGGTGTAGTAGCCGATGAACTGGTGCGCCATGGGTATGTTAAGCAGTTCCACCGCCACACGGTGCCAGTCGTATATCTCCTGATTATTGAAATCCGCCCAGTGGAACTGGAACTCCTGCAGAAATCCGTCTTCACGGCCTGGGTTGGCGAAATAGAGCGTCCGCTCGGGTGTCATGGCCACGAATATCTGCACCATGGAGAAGATGCCATGCGAGAACACGCCCTCGTGCATATAGCGCTTAATCTGGAACACCGCCTGTGACACATCCACCCGGCTGCGCTTCAATTCGATATGAATGACAGGCATACCATTGATGAGCAGCAGCACGTCGCCGCGTCGGTCGCCCGCCAGCGGATGGGCGGCGCGGAATCGCGGTTGGCGCACTATCTGGTAACGGCTCTGTCCGCTCTTGATTTCCTGCGGGTCGAAAATCTTCAGATAGACCTCTTTCCCGTAGTTGTTGGTGTCCTCCGGGTTGTCGCGTTTGATGCATACCTGCTTGCCGTTGATGAGTTTGTTGACTTTGTACGGGCTGCCGGCGATGTTCACCTGTTCGATGATTTGCTGCATCTCGGTAGAAGTCAACGGGAAGTTGCCCAGCACATCGCGGTCGCGGTTCATATCATAGATAATGTCGGCCCAGTTTTGGACCAACTCTTCCTCTGTGGGGCGGCTCAGCACCTCGTTCCACCCATGTTGCAGGAGGGTGTCGCAAAGTGCCTGTTCAAACGCCAGTTCCTTGTCAAAGGGTTGTATGTTTAGGTTGTTGCTCATATTGTGATTGATTCTCTTTTATTCTGCGTCAATAGTTACTTTCCAATAACCCGTCTTGTTGCTGCCGACACGGACGATGAGGCCCAGCGTCTTCAGCTTCTGAAGGTAAGTCTTCACTTGCCGGAGTGACAGCCCTATCCTTTCCCCCATCTCTGTAGCGTTAAGACCGGGATGTGCTTTTATGACATCTATCAACTCAATCGACTTGCCTGACAACTCCGGAAATTTATCGTGCAGTTTATCGTGCAGTTTATCGTGCAGAGTGTTTTCTTCCTCTGTTTCTTCCTGCGGTTTGTAATTGAGCATGGTGTCTAACAGACAATCCAACATAAACTCAACAAACAGTGTGCTTTCGCCGGTTGCATCGCACTGGGCTATTGTGTCATAATACTCCTGCTGATGATTTTTAACGATAGTCTCCACGGGCAGCCATGCGAATATGCCTTTCCATCGCGAGAGCAGCATGGTTTGCCAGTAGCGCCCCATACGTCCGTTGCCGTCAATGAAGGGGTGTATGAACTCAAATTCGTAGTGGAACACACATGAATGTATCAGAGGGTGGGCGTCGGTAGTGCTGACCCAATGGAAGAGGTCGCCCATCAACCGGGGCACCTGACGGGCAGGAGGAGCCGTGTGTATGATTAGTTGGCCATTGCTCACGCCCACGCCTTGTTGGCGATAATGACCTGCATCGCGCACCAGGCCTTTCATCATCAGTCCATGAGCGCGCAACAAATCCTTTTCTTTGAAAGCATCCAACTGCGGCATGAGACGGTAGGCCTCAATGGCATTTTTCACCTCTTGTATCTCATCGGGAGGTCCCAGCACTCGTTTGCCATCGACGATGTCCGTCACTTGCTGCAGTGAAAGACTATTGTGCTCAATGGCCAATGAAGAGTGGATGGTTTTCAATTGGCTATTTTTGCGCAGCATGGGTGAAGGGGCGTTTTCGCCCAACATAGCGGTAATGATGCCCACTTGCTCAGAGATTTCTGAGAGCAGCCGCATTATTTTGTCAGATATCTTATAGGGCGGTATATACATGTTGTTCAAATTGTTTAGACAAACATTTTATCGAGGCAAGCGGACTTGATTTGCTTCAGTTTTTCTAAGCGCTGCTCTTGGATGGAGATTTGATTGTCGAGATTGCGGAAGAAGGAACCTATTTGTTTCTGCTCCTCAAATGAAGGAACAAGTGTACATTCTTTTAAGAAATCTTTCGCAACAAGATTTGTCATCATCGTAGAAGCCTTTGTACATCTTACTAATATACTTCCCATAATCCTTTCGTTATTAATCGCATACTTCCAATAATATAAATCAAATTTATCAGATTTGGGGGTAAAAACTTCAAAAACATGAGAAACGATACCTTCACCGATTGTGTTTTCTACAAATCTGCCATGTGCAAAATTCTTACTTTTATTGCCTTCAAAAGCGATGTCGCCTAATCTAAAGAGATTATATGTTTTCAAGTAATTATCATCAGAGATAATTGAATTACGACTAAAATACATATTAGCAACAGAAATAATCTTATCTGTTCCATATGTCATGTCATTCTTAACAATATTCTGATAATACAAATCTCCAAAACATTTTCTTTTCCACTCCCCTCCAAACCCTTTGAAACGGACGCGAGGTTTGGTTTCACCTTTTTGTGGGAACATCGAGACGAGCGAAGCCGATTTCAACTGTTTTAATGACGCAATCTTCTTCGTCGTTGTTTGAATCAGTGAATCGAGAGATTTGAAAAATTCGGCAATGGCTTGCTGCTCTTCTAAAGAAGTTAATTTTACTTCAAAATCAAGTAGAATTTGTTTATTAAGCCCCCCTCTTCCTCCATCACCAGTTGACAAATTTCTTAATTCCAAATATTTATTATCAATGTAATGGAACAAATATAAGGGATTAAAAAGTTTTAAATTAGGTAATAATGCAGCTATCGACTGATTTGTACACAATTTTACGTAGTTTATTGCAGCTGTGCCTCTTGTCTTGCCTTGTCCTGCAAGACCAATCAACACACAATTAGGTGGAATAAGATGTGTTCCGCTATTATGGTACCCTTCATCGGTAATTCTACCCTTTACATCATAAATGTATTTATCATTTAATTCACCTGAACTCATCCATCGAATAGTCCCATTGTCCCAATAAGAAGCCATAGCAGTTGAAGGAGTCGCTCCAGTTACAATTGATGTCAAATCACCAATTTTATGCGTTTCCCACTCCCCTTCGAATCCTCTTATTCTTATCTCTGGTTTCGCCATAGTCTTAATCCTCCTTTGTTTTTTGCATCAGTCGCTTTGTGGTCTTGCAATTCTCGCACGCCCTGTGCGAGTTTTTCAGGCTCTGAAGAGTAGAAAAGGAACCACTGCTTCATACGCCATAGATTAGATGCAGAAAACCCATCTACATTAGGGAATTCCTTCTGCAAATTCAGGCTCACCATCATGGGCTGCTGCAAGCCTATTTCTTTTTTCTTAGCCATAGCTTAATCCTTAAAAGAGTTCATCAATGCATTCAGTCCATCAATAGAGGATTTATCCCCCTCCAACTGAGTGATTAAACCCGCAAGTTTATTTTGAGCAGACACGAGTTGGTCGTTTAACTCATGATAAGACACAGCATATTTGGCAGCCAGTGCCGTGATGCCTTTTTCCATTTTGTCGATTTCGGCGGTCAGCGTGTTGTTGATGCCTTCGCAGACCGGGGCAATCCACTTCGTATGGAGGAACGATGCTATCTCCTCGTCCGACAGGCTTTCGACTGCCTCACGGGTTTTGTCAATCAGCGCCTGACGACTGGTTTTAAGCGATTTGTTCAGCTTCGACTTTTCATCCCAAAGGGAGACGAGCCGTTTCAGTTTCTCCAATGTTTCCGGTTCAATCTCACCATCTTTTGACTTGGCATCTTTTTTGATTCTCTTGCTGTCGAGTTTCGGATTGTCGTCACCCTCGAGGTATTCCTGCGCCTCATCGTCGCTGAAGCCGTCCTTGATTTCTTCTGTCTCGGACACAATCTCCTCGATGCGTGCCTCCATATCGCTGATGGCTTGCAGGTCGGCCTGGAACAGGGATGCCTGCACCAACTGGAAGGGGATGATACGGCCCTTCAGCCCATCGGGCACCTCGACCTCCTCGTCGCCCTTCTTCACCATCTTTGTGGCCTCCTCCACCACACGGGCGGCATCCATGCCCTCGGTCTACAGCATCTCGATGTCGCTCACGATGGTCTGCCAGTTGTCGCTCAACGCCTGGTAGGCGGCATAGCGGTCGACCAGCGGTATGGGCTCGAGACGGCGGAAGATGTCGTCGGCTATCGCGTAGAGCGCCTGCAGGTCGTTGACGGAACCATAGTTGTCAATCAGCCGGCTGTGCAAATCATCGGCAAAGCCCTCAAAAGCCCGGGCGAACTGTGCACGGAGCGCTGCCACATCCTTGTTGCGGTTGATGACACCCGCCACATCGTCTGTGGTAACGGCAGAGAAGGGCTTGTCGGCAGCGGGCCGGAACAACTCGCCGCGGAGCGACGGCAACGCACGCCAATATCTGTCCATCCGGTCGATCTCGGCATCGGGTATGCCGCCGAACATCGTGGCATAGATATCGTACTGCTCGGGCGCCTCGGACGAATCGACATAGCGCGGTATGTTGAGGTTGTAATTGTTGGCACGGATCTCATCGCGGCTCACCCTTCTGGAGAATCCGGGCTCCTCGCGGCGCTCACGCACGGTGTCGGCCACGCGTTTCACGTCGCAGGCACGCAGTTTGTTTTGCTTGCCGTCCTTGACAAAACCCTTGGAGGCGTCGATAATCAGCACGTCGTCGTTGGCACGGTGCTGTTTCAGCACCATGATGAGCGTAGGGATGCCTGTGCCGAAGAAGATGTTGGCGGGCAGGCCGATGATACAGTCAATCTGGTTTTTCTCAATCAGTTTCTTGCGAATCTTGCCCTCGCCATCGTCGTCGGGGGTGCCACGGAACAACACGCCATGAGGCAGGACGATGGTGAGAATGCCGTCGGGTTTGATGTGGTGTAACTCATGGAGCAGGAAAGCATAGTCGGCCTTGCTCTTGGGCGCCACGCCATAGTCGCGGAAACGGGCGTCGAACTCGGCGTCGCGCTGGTCCCACCGTGCGGAATAGGGAGGATTGGACACCACGGCATCCACATAGAGCGGTTCGCCGCCCTCCATAGGCCAGTCCTCGTCGAGCGAGTCGGCACAACGGGTGACGATATTGCCCGGACGGATGCCGCGCATCACCAGATTCATGCGGGTGAGGTTGTAGGTGCTCTCCTTCAACTCTTGGGCGTAGTATTTCACGCGGTTGCGGTCCTCGATGTGGCGTCCCACACTCCGGCCGATGTTGAGCAGCAACGACCCTGATCCGCTGGTGGGGTCGTAGATCTCAATCTGCTGTTTGTTTTTATGGTGGTCGGCCACGATTTCCGACATGAGCATGGCCACCTCGTGGGGCGTATAGAACTCGCCGGCTTTCTTTCCTGCGGTAGAGGCGAAGTTGCCGATAAGGAACTCATAGACATAGCCCAACACGTCATAGTCCTGTGAGCCGTCGGTGGGCACGTCTTTGATGAGTTTGATGATTTCCTTCAGCGCCTTGGTCTGCGACGCGGGGTTCTCGCCGAGTTTGCTCAGTCCGGCCTGCAGCGTGATGAAGATTTTCTCATACACATGCTTATAGTTGGGACTGACCAGCCGGTCGAAGGAGTTCAGGGCCAGACTGAGGTCGCCGACGCTGAACGTGCTGTCGGGTTTGAGCCAGGTGGAGAACAGGTTCTTATACTCGATGAAGTAGCCGATGCTGTTTTTGCAATCCTCGATGGTGACAGCCATATCCTCGTTGTCGTAGTCCTCGACCAGTTCGGGCAGTTCCTCTTCGGGCCACCCGAGCGATTTCAGGTGATTCACCTCATTGTCGGACAAGAATTTATAGAATATAAGTCCCAGGAGATAGTCCTTATACTCATTGCTGTCGATCTTCATCCGCATCCGGTTGGCGGCAGCCCAAATCCTATTTGCAAGTTGTTGTTTGTTCATATGTTGTGATTGATGATTCTTTCTGATTTTAGTTATCTGGTTGCAAAGTTAAAAACTTTCTGTGCAGTCATCCTGCACAGGAAAATATTTTTTGTAATTTTCTGCGATTTTTTCCCGGATATGGTTTGTCAAGCGCCTGATAACGTATGGCGGCATTCTTGTTAGTAGGCATAAAACAAATCGTTTTATGTCGCAAAAATACAAAAAAAACTGGAATGAAACGAATTTATGGCAATTGTTTTCAATTTTTATCGTTCACAAGGCATTTGACCGAAAAAAAGCGGCAGGTGTTTGTTTCCCCCAAAAAGCACAAACCGATTAACAACTGGGGAATTTCTGGGGAAAAACAAAGCAAACAAAAACGCCAACTATTTGATTATCAATAATTAGCGTTGTTTATAGGTGACTCCCGCGGATTGACTTTGTCCATCCCTGCCCTGCCACGGGCAGGGCAACACGAAAGAAGAGGACTAAAACTTGAAAGTAAACTTTCGTTTAGTCCTCTTCTTTTCGTGACTCCCGCGGTGTTCAGCTCTTCCCCCTAATCATAAGGCTTCCGAGAGATTTTTGTTACCCACTTTTGCAATTTGTCTAACAAAAGTGAAATATTTTTACAAAGTCAAGTCTGCTGACTGACAAGCGGCGGCGGTAAGGATTTACCCATCTCCTAACTGTCACCGTTTGTTTATTTATCACAATTTAATAGTCAAAGAACGCAGTACACATTTTTAACCAAATGTTTACTGAGATGTCACGCATTTTTTTGTTTTCCCCAAAAATTTCGCTATATTTTTGCAGCATGTTCCACGATTTGAGACACGTTTAAGTTATATTGCCGCATTTTGGGAAGCATTTCGCACCTCACTGCAAAGGTACGATTTTTATCTGAATGTGACAAACATTTCAGGGGTGTTTTTTCGTGGAATATGCTGCCTGTTTTATGAGCTGGGAAAGCATAGTCTAGGCAGCTTTTTGTAGCACATAAAACAGAACTGTATGAATACATTCAAGACGGACATCGTGGCAGAAATGAATCCAGGCGAAGTGAAGGAAATCATAGCCGAAGGAGCCGAGGACTGCTGCACCTACAACACTCTGGCATGGAGGTATAACAAACTTAAAGGGAAACAACTGGGAAAGTATATTCACACAAGCATTGACTACGACAATTCTACGGTCTGGCTTGTTTGTACTACCTATGCAGAATATGAGCAGGAGAAGAACAGGGAACTTCCCAAAGGATGGTGGAAAGTAAAGCTTCCAAAAAAAAAATCAAAACAACTTTTTATCTAGGTGTATTGCACAGATAGAAAGAACTGAAGGACAGGTAATCACTATCCGCCAACTCGCCGAAATTTTCCATATTGAACAGAACTCTGTGAGGTGGCAGCTCATAAGACTCGGCATTTGCAAGACTGTGGACCCCAAGGACCACAGAAAGAAACTGATGAGAAAAGAGGATATCCTCAAAATACTGAAAAAGGGAGATGAGACATGAAAAAAATCAATGAGATCAAACAAGTATTGCTTAATGTCAATGATGAGATATTAAGTATCGAAGAGGTGGCAGAAATGTTCAGGGTCAAACCCGCTGCCATCCGTAAACGCGTCCAGCGGGGAACCATTCCTTCTTATAAAGTGAAAGGGAGCCGGAGGAGATGGTTTTCAAAAGCTGATATAATCGCGTCAATAAAGTCTGAACAGACATAATTGAGACCAAGCCCTTGCCGTTCCCCCTGTGAAGAGCGACCGGCAAGGCATCTTTTGTATATGCCGAAAGAGTGCTTATTTTGCGGACACGGGAGGAACTGCCTCAATGGACGGTACTGCCTCCTGTTGAACATATATGTGGAAAACAACAAGAATAAACCGTGTGGTTATGGTAGTAGAGATATTTGAAAAAGCGATATTGGCACTTGGCCTTAAACCCATGCAGGTGTTCTTCCGCATGGGGAGGCAGGTGAGGTGGTTCGTATGCGTCGAAGGCGACGACTACGAGGTGAAGCCGTTTGCCCTCATCGTCTATGACAAGGAGGGAAAGGCATGGGTGCTGCCTACCTATCACAAGCCCATCAGGGAAGAGTCTGTCTTCAACATCCAGTATTTTGAATTCGACGGCTCTGTCAGGGTAAACGGAAACATACTCGACAGAAAACCCGAATACGACCTCTTCAAAGATGATACCCAAGGAAACGATTGACCGGATACTGGAGAACGCCGACATCGTGGCCGTCGTGGGCGAGACTGTCAATCTGAAAAGAGACGGGTCACGGAAGAAGGGATGCTGCCCGTTCCACGGAGACAGCACACCCTCGTTTGTCGTGTATCCGCAGACGAACACCTACAAGTGTTACGGTTGCGGAAAGCAGGGCAACGTCATCGGCTTCCTCATGGAGCGCGACCGGTTGACGTTCCCTGAGGCGGTCAAGGCTCTGGGTAAGAGAACAGGCATAGAGATTGAGGAAAGGGAGGAGACGCCGGAGGAACAGGCGCAGCGAATGAAACGCGACACCTTACTTATCTATAACAAGCAGGTGGCGGACTTCTACCGCAGCGAATTCCTGAAGTGCAAGGAGGCGCAGAGCTACGCCTACGGAAGATGGGGCAAGGAATACTGCGACCGCATCGCCATCGGCTATGCTCCGCAAGGCGGCCACGCCCTCGACACGCTGCCGCTCAAAAATGAGTGGCTGCAGGAACTCGGACTGATCAACAAGCACGGGTATGACTTCTTCCAGAACCGCATCACCATCAACATCTGCGACCGCTTCGGCAACGTCATCGGCTTCACGGCGCGATGTATGGATGACAGCAAACCAAAGTACCTGAACTCCATCGACAGCGACATCTACCACAAGTCGCAGTCGGTGTTCGGCATCGATACGGCATGGCGCACCGCCTGTAAGACGGACACCATGTATCTCGTGGAAGGAGGTCCCGACTGCATGCGGCTACACTCCATTGAGATATACAACACCGTGGCGTGTCTCGGCTCGGAATGGACAAAGGACCATTTCAACCTCATCAAAAGGGCGGCGCACCGGCTATGCTTCATACCCGATGACGACCCGCCCAAGCAGGGGGAGCGTTTCGGCCACGGCATTGACAACGTGTTCAAGGCCGGGAGGATGGCGATTGAGATGGGTTTCTCGGTCAGCATCAAGGAAATACCCGACGAGGAACACACGCACAAGCAGGATCCCGACACGTATTTCCAGAACAGGAACATCTTCAACGCCACCGAGGAGAAAGACTTCATCCTCTGGTTTGCAGAAAAACACTTTCCCGTCGCCAGTACCACTGAAGACAGGAGCGCAGTCGTCAAACAGGTGGCGCAGCTGCTGTCCCTCATCGACGACAGTACAAAGGTGAACATGTACATCGCCGACCTGACGCAATACCATCCGGGGAAGAGATTCTGGCTACAGGCCATCGAGGAGCAGCGAAAGAAAGCGGAGGAGGAAGCGGCAAAGGCGAGGGAGCAGAAAGAGACGGACATTTACCGGCAGTTCGGCTTCTATGTCGAACACGGTAAATACTACTCGCTGACGGAGAAAGGCAGCGTGTTCGAGTGGTCGAACTTCACGATGCGCCCGCTCTTCCACATCCGCGACACCATCATGCCGAAACGCCTTTATATGATAAAGAACGAGCACGGCATGGAGGAGCTGATTGAACTGAAGCAGGAGGACCTGGTTTCACTTCAAAAATTCAAACTGAAGGTGGAAGGTCTGGGCGACTTCGTCTGGAAAGCATCCGAGAAGGAGCTGACGAAACTGAAAGGTTATCTGTACTCGCAGACGGAGACGGCCACGCTCATCACACAGCTGGGATGGCACAGGAGACAGTTCTACTCCTTCGGAAACGGAATCCTCGACGGGCAGCACTGGCTCCCGGTCGATGACTACGGCATCGTGAGACTCGCCGATAAGGGGAATTTCTACCTGCCCGCCTTCTCGAAAATCTACCGCGACGAGCAGCGGATGTACGACTTCGAGAGGCGTTTCGTGCACCTCAACCTATCCGCTGTCACCCTGCAGGAGTTCACCTCGCAGTTCTTCCTCGTGTTCGGGGACAACGGAAGGATCGGTTTCGCCTTCCTGCTGGCCACGCTCTTCCGTGACATCGTGGCGGCATCGACTTCCGCCGGCTGGTTCCCCATCCTCAACCTCTTCGGACCTAAAGGCACGGGTAAGTCGGACATGGGGCAGACTCTCATGCGTTTCTTCGTGCTCCGGTACAATGCGCCGAACCTGAGAAACGCGACGGTGCCGGCCCTGAATGACACGGTGGCGGCAGCGGCAAACGCCGTGGTCATGCTCGACGAATACAAGAACTCAATCGACATCAAGACGATAGAATTCCTGAAAGGTCTGTGGGACGGCACAGGGCGCACGCGCATGAACATGGATTTGGACAAGCGAAAGGAAACGACAGCCGTGGACGCCGGCATCATCCTCGCAGGGCAGGAGATGCCGACGATGGATATCGCCTTGTTCTCACGCCTGATATTCCTTCAGTTCCCCGAGTCGGTGTTCACCGAGGAGCAGAAGGAGAACTTCAGGAAACTGGAGACCTTGCGCGACAGCGGTCTGACACATCTCACACTGGAGATACTGCGCCACCGCCCGAAGATGGAGTCATCGTTCGCCCCCATGTTCCGCCAGACGTGCATCGATCTGTCGGAAACAATGAACGGACAGCCCATCGAGGACAGAATCCTCAATAACTGGGCAGTGCCGCTGGCGGCTTACCGGTGCCTCGAGACGACACTCCGCATCAACCTCCCTTACACGCTGCTGTATGACATCACGGTAAGGGGCATCAGGACGCAGAACGCGGAGTGCAAGACTTCATCGGAACTGGGCAACTTCTGGAATGCTGTGCAATACCTCGTCGCCCAGGGGGAAATCATTGAGAGCGGCGACTACCGCATCAAATACCTGCAATTCTTCAAGTCGGACAGGATTCAGGGCATACACTGGCAGGAGAAACACCCCGTGCTCTTCCTTCAGAAGTCAAGGGTGTTCTTCCTCTATAAGCATAACGGAAAGAACGTGGGCGATGTGGTCATACCTGAAGAATCGCTCAAATACTACCTCGAACACTCAAAGGCGTTTCTCGGCGAGAAACTGGTGCGCTACCGCATTTTCAACAAGGGAGTGATCGTGTACGACAAGGACAAACCCAACGGCAAGAACGGATACATGGAAGCGGAGACGGTGCAGCGCTCCTACTGCTTCGACTACCAGAAACTGGTGGAGACGTTTGACATCAACCTCGAACGGGCCAACGGTGACACGCTCGATGATGATGAGAAAGAGGAAATGAAGAAGGCAGAGCAAGACCTGCCGTTTCAATAAGATGCAATATGTCTCATCACACAATATTTCATTTAATATTTGGCTATTTCAAAACGAAATTGTAATTTTGCAATAATATTACTAATGTCATGGTTGTTGGCGAACATAGGACCAAATCGAAAGGAATCCGTTGTTGTCGACAATTAAAATCTATAATCAAAAAAATACCTTTATGAAAAATTGTATTGTTATTCCTTTTCACTTTAATACCTATCATGCCTATGCTGGCAGAAAATGTGAATGTTAACGGACTTAATTATAGGCTTGATTCTACAAAAAAGACAGCATGTCTAATCAAGGGAAAATATTTGGGTGACACTACGATTCCCGGTACTATAACATATGAAGGAATTACATACCAAGTGACGTCAATAGAGTATGATGCTCTGTTAAGAGCAGATGTTACGAGCGTAATAGTATCCGAAGGCGTGACGAAAATCGGTAATTATGCGTTTAAAGGTTGCACTAATCTGAAAAATGTGTCCCTTCCTAACACATTGAAGAGTCTCGGTGTGGAAGCGTTCCATAGTTGCTCCAGCCTTACTAGTATAATTCTCCCTAATTCATTAGAAACAATCGAAATGGGACTGTTCGCCAATTGCGAAAATTTATCGAGTATAACTATTCCGAACTCTATTACGCATATCAAGGGTGCTGCTTTTTAAGTCTGAAATTAAGTTGGTTTAAGTATGCAGAAAAAGAGCAAAGCAGTGAAGCAAGCCAGAAATGGTTATCAAAACACTTTGCGTTCCTGACTGACCACCTGTTGGATATTGGTGAGGAAGATTGGGTAGAGTTAATAGAATACGGGAACTATGAGTTTGAGGAGTTGACGGGGGCAAATGAAAAGATATTGAAAACTGTCGCAGAAACAGACTCTTATACGCTGACAAACCAGAATGTGATAGTCTTGGCATCATGTCTGTTGGATATGAGTCTTGACTCAGTTTCATATAGACTTGTGAAAGAGACTGAGTGTAACGAGATGATTGAGAGGATAGAAGGCAATTTAGGTAGTTGCTTAAAGAATGTATTCTCTGCGCCTGAGTCGGAGAAAGAGGGAGAGGAAACAATTATTGGAATATTGTTGTCGCCAAAGGCTAAAGAGGATGAAAAAGTAGCATACCTGCAGAAACAACAGAATAAGATTTGGCTAGATGCTCTTGAACAGAAGGAAGTGAAATCATTGGCTTTAAAGTGTGATGTGATTGAGCCAACGTGGGCGAGCATAATCTATTACCTGAATAATGTCAGTAACAGGTTACAGATGATGTGCTTGTAGCCTTTATACAGAGACATGATGACTAACTGGCCGAGCAGGTAGTGCCGCAAGATCCAGAGGATGATGAACGTATGCTGTTAAGATTGCTGATAAAGAGCAATGTACTGACCTTTGGAACTTATAGTAAAATTGTTAATAAGTTCACTAGGTGGAACCTAACAGGAATATCAGATGTGGAAGAGATAAGGGTTCTACTTATGATAGAAAAGGGGATGTTGCATTTCCAAGAAAGAAACACTGAGGATTTGCTGAACAATTATTCTGGAAATGCGGTGGTAGCCTATTTGTTGAAGAACAAACGTGAGTTCTTAAGTGAGCCCGAAAAGGTGGATTATACTACTGAGGTGGCAATAGGCTTATTGAAATCTGGATTAAGTTTGACGGATAAGGCTGCTGTGATTGCGTGCTTTAAGAAGGAAATATTGAATGAGGATTTGGCCAACGAGATAATTGGTATACTGAAGGTAAAAGAGATAGGGCTCGCCTATGAATTCTTACTGAAAGTAATGTCGTTGTCTAATAAGACAGATGAAAAGATGGTAGTGCTTAATTATACGTTGGAAAAGAATGACTTTGATGAGGCTGCTATCACGGCTTTGTTGAATACTTTGCCTGGGAAGTTAAAAGAAATTGCAGAAAAGGGCAAGAGACCTGAATTGCCAGATACGCCAGAGACAAAGAGACTGGTGGAATTGCTTAAAGCGAAAGACTATATATCATCGTTCTCTGAGTCCAAGAATGGGATCAGGGTTAATACTAAGTTGAAGTGATGTGATGACACAGGAAGAGATGAAGCAAATCTAGAACTTGTTGATGCATTGATAAGGGCGATGGGTTATGAACTGCGATTCTTGGTTCATGGTTAATGGCAACTTTCGGTGAATGGTTCAAGGTTAATGGTTAAGAAACTATAATTATTGCATGTATAATTAAATAATCTGACCGAGAATCGTTATTTTTGCAAGGTTGAGTATTTTTTAATATCGAAAATGAAATAATAATGATAAAGCGAATTACAATAAGAGATTTCTTCTCTTTTAGTGGTATTACCACTATAGAATTTAACTCTGGCGTAAATCTGCTTTTGGGTATTAACGGAAGCGGAAAAACATCACTGATTAATGCCTTAAGATTGTTGTATGAGGGCGTTTGTGGTGACGGCGTGGAGAAACTGGTCCAGGAACAATGGGGCGGTTTTGACCAAATAGTAAATGTGAATGGTGACAGGACGGCGCCTTACTGCCAAATTACGTATGAATTCGACCCAACGATGGTAAATAGGATTAATACTGCAGCAGGTTTTAAATCCACGATTATGTATAGCATCACTATTCGTCCATCGGGGACTAATTATACCCTAAGTGAAAAAATCTGGACTGACCATCAGAAGAAAAAATATTCTAAGTTTATCTATCTTGATTTTAGTAATGGAAGGGGGGAGATAAGCATAAAAACAGAAGAGGGTATAAGTTTCCAAAAGTACGAATCGAACGAGGTGTCGGGTCAGGAACTTGTGTTAAAGCAAATCAATGACCCCAATCGCTTTTTGCCAACATTCACACTTCGAAAGGCTATAGAGACAATGGCGGTTTATAACAACTTTGAGGTGGGTGAGAACAGCCGCCTCAGAAGACCTGCCGATTTTTCAACAAGCACTAGACTGAAAAAGAATGGCGAGAATCTGACGCAGATGTTAAACGAACTGAAATTGAATCACTCGTTTGATTTTGAGAGACTGGAAGGGGCTTTTCGTAATGTCAGTCCATCATATAGGGAGATTGTAATAAGTAACCTCTATGGACAATCCTATCTTTCTTTGAGGGAAAAGAATCTGAAAAAAACTATCGGTGCGCTGCATATTAGTGACGGATCGTTGCGTTATTTGCTGCTGGAATGCATTTTTTATAACCCTAACAGAGGATGGCTGGTGGCAATTGATGAACCCGAGAGAGGATTGCATCCTGATATGATTAAATCGGTAGGTGATATGCTAAAGTTGGCTGCAAAGGAGTGCCAGATAATCATCGCCACCCATTCTCCGCATCTTCTCAATCAGTTTGAATTGGAAGATATTATCGTCTTTGAGAAGGATGAAGAGAATAAGACGGTCGTGAAGAAGGTGTCTGAGGATGATTTTGAGGAATGGGAGGGTGATTTCCTACCTGGACAGATGTGGCTGAGAGGCTTGATAGGAGGAAAGAGATGGTAAACTTGAATATCATTGTGGAGGGTGGCACGTTCGACCCTAATGCAGGCGAAGATACGTTCAATAATGTTGAAGCGCTTAGGGAATCGTTGAACAAGTTTTTCTCTCGTCTCCTTAAACGCGACGATATTAGTGTGCGAGTAGATGTTGGTGCCGGTTACCGGAACGCCACCAAAATGTTTGTTAAAAACACAAAAGAGCATTATCTGTATGTGGACTCTGATGACGCTGATACAAGCAAATGGTTCAGTAAATTGGACAATCCTGACCCTAGTAGGGATATTATCATCCCAGCTGATGCCAAGGACAAAGTGTTCTTCATGATCCAGGAGATGGAAGCTTGGTTTCTGAAACAGCCAGATTGTCTTGACAGATGGGGAGTAGGGCAAGGTTATATCAGACAGAAGCAAGGAACTGAAATAGCTTCAGACAACCAAATTGCAGGAAAGGATATTGAGAGCCTGTCGGAACCTTCTAGGATTGTAGGCGTCATTATTCAACGGTATTTTGAAAGAACTATGCCTGACGGCAAAAAGAAAAAGGTAAAATATGGCAAACTAAAGTCGGCTCCATCCATCCTTGACAATCTTGACGAACAGGCTCTTGTCGCCATAGACAATGAGTTGTGTCGTTTCAAGGTTATGTTCTAATTATCAAGATGTAAGTTTATTCCTTATGGCGCTAAAAATTGATTGGAATCCAAGATGATATCAAGAGATGACTCGGGATGTGCCGATAGACGTGTTGAAAATGGTGGCAGAGATATCGTCTTATAAATGATAGGAGAAATATGTAATGATGAAGCTAACAAACCTGTTTGTTCAGAAATATAAGAATATCCAAGCTTCAACTTGTCAAATTAAACCGGATACTAGTGAAAGCAATTTACAAATACGGGGGGATGCCACTCCCCTATATAGAAACGAGTATGTTCAGATTGTTCGTAATCTTCTTCTATAAATTGATTCGCCACTGTTGCATCTCGTTCACAACCACAACGGGAATACTTTTTGATGCGTGGTGGTGAAATTTTGCTTATTCTGTAACGATTGTCGCCTACCTGAGTCCCCATTAACACCCCACAAAGTTCGTTACCTTCACGTTGTGTATAACCTTTTAATTCTTTAACGACTTCTTTTACTCCATCAATATCATTGATCTCAATATTTGGATGGTTATTGAACGAGTATATATTTGAGCTTATACTTACGGGCGAACTTTATAATGAGATTTAAGGACAGTTTAGTAACAAAAACAGGGTAAAAGGAGTACGCTCTCTTACAGGTTTAATAAATCCTATCGATGGTGCTGTTCATACGTTCTTAGATGGGTTTGTCGGTGATAAACTAATAAACGGATGGAAACCTACTATGTTTATTAGCAGTGTTTTGACCAAAGATAGTATGAAGAAATGAAGGCGTAAAGTTAGCGGGAGGTTTTATTCTGATTGTTTTGGGCAATAATTATGAAATATTTACGTTAACAAAATGAAAAATACGCTGGTGCGTATGCGATAATTAACAGAAAATGTTTATTTTTGCAGACGAAATAGCAATGTGGATATGAGCGGAACAGCAAGTATAGCGGACTGGATAGCAGCCAAACCAAAGCGCGGCAGATACACTTTCTCGCGTGAGGAGGTGGCGGCGGCCTTCCCTGAGATGTCAGCGGAAGTGCTGTCGGCATCTCTGTCTCGGGAGGTGAGAAAGGGACGGATTATGATTCCCGTAAATGGGTTTTATGTAATCATCCCCGACGAGTATGCGCTGCGCGGGTTTGCTCCGCAACCGTTCTATCTGGATGATATGATGCGACACTTGGAGCGTAACTATTATGTGGCTTTGTTGAGTGCTGGCAGTTACCATGGTGCGGCGCATCAGGCTCCAATGATGTTTTGCGTGATGCTGGAGTCGCCTACAATGCGGGGCAAGAAAACGGATAAGTATGCTACGAAGTATTTTTACCGCTCGGCCATTCCGATGGAGTATGTGGAGCGGCGGCAGACGAGGACGGGGTATATCAATGTGTCGTGTCCGGAGCTGACGGCGGTGGATTTGGTGGCTTATCAGGAGAGTGCCGGAAGTATCACAAGAGCCGCCACGGTGCTGGCGGAGCTGGTGGAGAAAACGGATTTCGGACGCTTGAGACCGGAGTTCTTGAAAGTGGCGCCTGTAGCTTGTTTTCAGCGGCTGGGGTATATCCTGGATGATGTCCTGGAAGATACTGAGGATGCTGATGCGGTTTATGGCCTATTGAAGCGTGCAGATGTTCGGTTGCAGAAGGCGGCTTTGAAGCCCGGAAAGTCCCTTGAGGGCTGCGAGATGAACGGGCGTTGGAAGATTGTTGTGAACGAAAAGATAGAAATTGACGAACTATGATACCGGTATCGTATATAACAGAGTGGAGCGAAAAGGCACCTTGGGGCTTGAACATGCAGGTGGAGCAAGATTTGATTATCTGCCGTGCGCTGGTGTCTATATACAGTGATGCGTTCCTAGCAGAGCATTTGGCTTTCCGTGGTGGAACGGCGTTGGGAAAGTTGTATTTAAGACCGCAGCCCCGATATTCGGAAGACATAGACCTGGTGCAGGTTATGGCAGAGCCCATCAAGGAAACGATAGACCATCTGCGGGATGCGCTCTCGTGGCTGGGCGAGCCAGTGGTAAAGCAGAAGAAGCACAACAATACGCTGGTGTTCAAGGTGCAACCAACGGATGTGGATGCAGGAGAGATTCACCTGAAGGTGGAAATTAACTGCAAGGAGCATTTCTCGGTATTCCCGATGGTGAAGGTTCCATTTGCGGTGGAGAATTCGTGGTTCAAGGGGTCTTGCGAGGTTTTGACATATGACTTGGCAGAACTGATAGGAACAAAGTTAAGAGCTGTGTATCAGCGACGGAAGGGGCGCGACTTGTTTGACCTGTGGAAGATTCTGAGTATGGCGCCTGAGCTGGATAAGGAAAAAGTGATGCAGAGCTATGAGCGGTATCTGGGATTCACGGCATCGCATCTTCCCACGTACAAGGAGTTTGTGTTGAATATGGAAAGCAAGTTGCAGGACGAGGAGTTTCTGACTGATACGGATATGATTTTAAACCCCGGCCTGGAGTATAATCCCGCCACGGCGTGGGAGAAGGTTAAAGATGAGTTGGTTGAGAGGTTGATGAAGGAAGGAAAGTAAAGAATGAGATGAAATGAATATCTTGGACGCAAACATAGGTTCCGCGAAGGACAATATGAGTAGTCCCGTGCACAATTGGTATAAGTTCACGGCTGGCTTCTCGTATAAGTTTGTAGACATTATATTGGAAGATTATAAAGACAAAGACATCGTTGTGTACGAACCCTTTGCAGGCTGCGGAACAACGTTGGTAGAATGCCAGAAACTGGGTTTCCGCTCCATTGGTAACGAGAGCCAGGAACTGATGTGCAACGTGATTCACGCCAAACTGAACTGGACCATTACAAAACAACAGTACACCCGCGCTAGAAACAATATAAAGAAATACGTTGAGGAGAACAAAAGGATAGCGGAAACTGCCGCCAAGTTCCACCCTCTGCTGGTAACACTCTATG
>JAFZAH010000028.1 GCA_017548275.1 Prevotella sp. | reverse complement strand
TGGCGGTATGCCCGGCGGCGGTGGTTTCGGCGGTGGTCGTCCCGGTGGTTTCGGTGGCGGCGGACGCTTCTAATCTTCAATAGGAACACACACATAGCAATCAAAAGAGGCGCGGAGCATCATGCTTCGTGCCTCTTTTTTTAACCCATCCAAAACCCCCTCCGTGAATAAGCCCCCTCCCTGACCCTCCCCGAGGGGAGGGTGTGATTAGTACACTTACACTGACCCCCAACATAGTTAGCCCGCGTTTTATAAGGCAGCACACTATTGGCTGAACGGGTGTCTTTAGAGGTGAGAGGTTGAAGGTTAGAGGTGAGAGATTAGCCCGCTAATGGAGTACTATTGTCTTCACTCCTGAACTCCTGACTCCTGCACTCCCAAGCAAGCGGCGTACTATTGTCTATACTCCTGCACTCCTACACTCCTTAAATAGGCCTTTACCCTCCCAATCCTCCAAGGTAACTTTTGAGTGACTCGACGTAATTTTCAAACGCCTTGATCCCTTTGGGAGTGATGCGGCAGATGGTGCAAGGGCGTTTCCCCTTGAAGGTCTTTTCTATCTCGATATATCCCGCTGTAGAGAGTTTCTCTACCTGCACACTCAGGTTGCCCGCTGTGGCTCCTGTCTGTTCCTTGATATAAGGGAACTCAGCCGATCCTGAACTGATGAGGAGTGACATGACAGCCAGTCGCAACTCAGAGTGAAGCAGTGGGTCTAATGGCTGAAACATACGCTCTCCTCCTTACTTTTTGCTCTGAATAGAAATAATCAGCCCGGGGATGACGAGTCCTACGATTGCCACCGCTGCCATCACATACATCTGTTGTTCCGGGAAACGCATGGCGCCGAAGAAACCTCCAATGCCGGCGATGATGCCGCATATCAGGATGGTGCGGTTATGCAGGACGAAACCTGTAATCGTCGATGCTATACCGAGGCACAATGTGATGATGCTCGTCAGGTTGAGTGCGAAATTTCCGTCGGGTGAGATGAGTTCTATAGGCAGCACGCCCATTCCTATGAAACAGACGGTGAAGCCTATAGCGGCGCAGAAGATGCCGAATGTGCACCAAACGTGCCCTACAGTCTCATTCACAAACGTTTTGGGCATCGATTCTCTGCGCTTGTCTATCATCCTGTTGCCGATATAGCCAATTACACCCATCACAAACCACAGAAGATTCCACCCCGGGTCGTTGTAGTGTTTCCACAAGAAATTGATCACCAAGGCGAACACCGCCACCAACAATCCCCACCAAACCAGAGGAGCGGCAGAATGTTTCACCGTCGTGTTCTTGCTGCGCTCCATCATGTCGCGAATGATTTCGAGACTGCGCTCTGCAGTCAAATTCTCTTTCTCTTCCATTGTTCTTTGTTTTTTAAAATGTTATTTATTCGTTTTTTCACTCTTTTGACGTCTGGTCTTACCCCCTGCAGAAGGATAGGAAGAGACGTTCTTATCCGGATTTCGCTGCAAAGATAAATAAGTTTATATTATAAACCAAATAATATCATAAATTTTTTTATCAAAAAGTAATTATTTAACATTTCAAGGGAAAAAAGGGTGGGGAGGGGTATCTTCCATCAAAAAAGGGAAATGCCGCTCCAAAAGTAATCGTCTTTAACTCCCCATATCATTGCGCCCATATCTTTGCTACAAACAATTCGCAAAGACATGGGCGCGGTTTTTCGTATACCCCTTCCCTCGCTGACCGAGAAACAACGGTTCAAAGTCTGCAATCTATTCTCGCAGACCCAATGCTATGTAATCAGGGTCTTTCATTTTGTTTCGTTGTTTTTCAGGAATTTCTCGATAGCATGTTTGGTCTTGTTTTGTCCGATGTAGGCCAGTCGCTCATATTTGTCGAAGTCGAATGTGCCGTAACGTTTCATAGGGATGTCAACGAGGATATCAGGTGGTGTGATTTTCAGCGAGAGTTGTACATTGCGGTTAATCATGATGGACGTTGAGCGGTTGATAAGCGTGTAGTAGTTCATATCGGAATCCTCGGGCATCAAACGGTTAAGCAGTGAATAGAATCTCGACTTCTCGATTTGTTGTTCGCGGGCGATGCGTCGCTGTTCCACCTGTCCGCGATAATCGTGTCCACTCACGTTGACAGCCACCAACAGGTCGTTTTTGGAGCGTTTCACCCGGTTCAGAGGCAACGGGTTCACCAGCCCTCCGTCAATAAGTATTCTGTCCTTGCATCTCACAGGGCTGAAAAATACCGGCAGCGAGATGGAGGCGCGGATGGCGTCGTAGAGGCTTCCACTGGTGAAGGTCACCTCTTGTCCCGTCACGGCATCAGTGGCCGATGCGCAATATGGTATTTCAAGGTCTTCTATGCGCACATCGGGTACCACTTTCTTCATCGCGTTGATGATACGTTCTCCTTTGGCAATGTGGCTTATGCTGAGCGAGAAGTCGAGCAGGAAGAGAATTTTCTTGCGGTTGATGGTGAGCATCCAATCCTTGAAGTCGTCGAGCCGGCCGGCTGCATACATGCCACCCACCAACGCCCCCATCGATGTGCCTGCCACTGAACGGATGTTATATCCCATCGACTCCAGTTGATCGATAGCGCCAATATGTGCCAATCCCCGGGCGCCACCCGTGGATAGCACTAATGACACGTCTTTTCGCGTCTGTTTGTTGTCTAACTGGTTGGACATGTAGTTGGTTATAAGGTATGTGAGTAGTTTTTCAAATGTATTGAATTTCTAAGGAACAAATCTCGTTACGCCTCCCGGTATTCCCTCGGTGATTGGCCTTTCAAGCGTGAGAAGAACTTGCTGAATGATGAGGCGTCGGCGAAGTGAAGGTGGTCGGCTATTTGGGTGATGCTCAACTCAGAGGTACGCAGCAGGAAAGAGGCTTCCATGATGAGCATCTGGTTGACGTAGTCGATGACGGTTCGGCCTGTGACCTGACGTATTACGCGAGAGAGATAGACGGGGCTGATATGGAGCGAGGAGGCGTAGAAGGAGATGTCGTGGTGCTCTACAAAGTAGCGGGGCAGCAGACGAATGAAGCCAATGAAGATTTCCTCGACGCGTTGTGGTGTCTGACGGTGTACGATGGCACGGTCCTGGGCGTTTTGCAGGTCAAGCAGGAAAATGGCGTAGAGCATGCGAAGCACTTCGGCTTTGTAGATGTGATTGGAGTGTAGGTAACTGATGATTTCGCGCATTTTCATGACCAGATGCCGTGCGGCATCTGAGGCCAGTGTCTGTTTCGGCTCATGCAACTGTACAATAGGCAGGTAGGCCAGATGTACGAGGTCGTGGACGGATGGCGCCTCGATGGTGACATGCTCATCGGCCATCAGACAGTAACCGTGGAAATCATCGGAGGTGGCGATGACCTCGACGGGGAGGCATGGCGAATAGGTGTACAGGTCATTGGGATGCAGCGTCAGTTCACGGCCATTGTAGTGAATCGTCATCCACCCTTTGTCAACCAGCATAAAGGCGAAGCAGGAAACGAATCCCCGCGTCAGGTTGGTACGAAAGATATTCACC
>JAFZAH010000027.1 GCA_017548275.1 Prevotella sp. | reverse complement strand
GGGGACGATAGTTTACCCCTCCAGGGGGTCAGTTGTTCCTTATTACAACAAAGGTATACAACTTATCCCGTTTGTGGAAGTTTTTTACTGAGATTTCATTCATCAAGTGCTCTCTAATCTTCCACGCCGCAAATTTAGAGTGGGGGCTAGTTCCTACAGTGTCACCGACAAATGTGCGAGGAAGTGGCGGGGGGCCTGGGCGGAATACACGCTGTAGGTCCAGAAACCTAAGTCGTGATTGTTGAATGCCTCCACCTGACCGCTGGCGTTCTTGCGGAAGTTCAGGCCGCAGGCACCGTTGTTCTCGTATTTCGCGCTGAAAAGGTTATACACGGAGGCGCCGATGGTGATGCTTTTCAGCCCTTTCACCTTGAACGTGTACGACAGGTCGATGTCGGTCGTGAAGAACTCGTCAATCATCGCGCTCTCCTCTTTCCCGCCGTTGTCATCGTCGATGAAGGTGCGGAAATCAGAGTTGGTCATGTACTGCTCGCTCACGTATTTGTTCGTCACCGTCGCTTTCAGTCCCTTGAATTCGTACGACACTACATTGTTTACTATCCAGTCGGGCGAGAACGCCAGATGGGTCTCGCCCACGTTGGCTTTCGACATCTCCCATGTCATCGGGTCGATGATGGTCAGTTCCATGTTCTTCGCGCGGTTCTTGCTCCATGTGGCGCTCGCGTCCCAGCGGAAGCCCTTGAACGGACGCCAGCCGGCGGTCAACTCCACGCCCATGCGGTAGGAGTCTTTGATGTTGCGTGCCACCATCTCGCCGTTGGAGTCTTGGGCGCCTGTCAGCACGAACTGGTTGTCATACACCATCCAATAGAAGTTGACACCTGCGGAGAAATTGCTGCCCGTGAACTGATAGCCTGCCTCCAGGTCGTTCAGCCGTTCTGCCACGGGGTTCACCTCCTCGGCTTCTGACAGCATGTCCTCGAAGTCGTTGCGCGTCGGCTCTTTGTGGGCGATGGCGTACGAGGCGTAGGCGGTGTGGCCGGGAGCAAACTGATAGGTCAGACCGAATTTGGGGTTGAAGAAGTGGTATTTCACGTTGGCGTCGAGCGGGCGCTGGTTGTGGTTGTCGTCAAACTCCTGCGACATGCCCGTCATCTTATACCTCACGTAGCGGTATTGCAGGTCGAGGTAGGCGCTCAGGCCGGGCATGAACTCGTAGTTCACCTTGCCGTAGATGTTGCCGTCCTTCTTCATTGCGCCGTTGTCATAGTACTTGTGGAAGAGGTTCTCCGTGTCTTCTGTCGGGTCTTGGCCGTTGTTGAGCACACGCAGCCATTTCACGCGTCCGTAGTGGTTGGCGTCGAAATAACTGTAGGCGCCGCCGATGTTCATCGTCAGCCCGCGGCGGTTGTTGTAGTTCAGCGATGCCACGGCGCCCGAGAAGTCGTTCAGCATGCGTTTCTGGCGCACCAGGTCGCTTCTCTTGCCCAACTCCTCCAGATGGTATTTATAGAGTTTCTGGTTCGTCTTGTATTGTTGGTAGTAGCCGAAACCGTGGGTGTAGTGCAGCGTGGCGTTCAGCGTCAGGTAGTTGCTCAGTATCTGGTTGAGCACCAGGTGGTAATGCTGCTGCATGTAGTTGTCGGTCTGGTTCTTGTAATAGGCGGTGTTGCCGTTGGCGTCTGTGTATTCGCCCGAGGGGTTGTAGGTGCGTCCCAACGTGTTGAGTTGTTCGCGGGTGGCGTAGTCCCAGGCCATGTAGGTCTTTTCCATGCCGTTGAAGGTGATGAACTTCAGCACCGTCTTCTCGTCGAAATAGCCGCCTTGCAGGAAGTAACTCCACAGGCGCGACGAGGCGCGGTCGATATAACCGTCGCTGCCGATGGTCGACAGGCGGCCCTGGATGCCCCAGTGCTCTTTCATCATGCCCGTGGAGAAACGCACTGTCTCCTTGTGGGTGCCGTAACTGCCGCCCGCGAGGTCCACGCCAAAGTAAGGCTTCATGCCGATGTTCTCCGTCTGCATGTTGACCGTGGCACCGAAGGCAGCCGCGCCGTTGGTCGAGGTGCCTACGCCGCGCTGTACCTGCATCGACTCCACGCTCGACGCGAAGTCACCCATGTTCACCCAGTAGGTCTGCGCGCTTTGCGCGTCGTTGATGGGGATGCCGTTCACCGTGATGTTGATACGTGTGGGGTCGGTGCCGCGCACGTGGATGCCGGTATACCCCACGCCCATGCCGGCGTCTGACGATGTCGTCACCGAAGGCGTGATGTTCAGCAACTGCGGGATGTCTTTGCCGTGATTGATTTCTTTCAACTGGGCCTTGTTCATGTCGGAGTAGGCCACAGGGGTCTTTTTGTTGGCGCGGGTCGAGACGACCTGCACCTCTTGCAGTTCTTGCAGTTTCAGCGTGTCAATGGGTTCGTCCGCACTGACGTTCATGGCGACGGCAAACAATGCACCGCCCAAGAGAAGCGTTTTTCTCATCGTGATAAACCTTTTAATAAAAATGAAAAGGGGAGAAAGAATGAATGATTGGCGCTTCATGCGCTATCCCTCCGCCGGCATTACCCGGATCAGGTTTGAGGGTATAATCTCAGCCCAAATGGTAGGGCACCCCTTAACTTACGCTCTGTAAATCGTGTGCAAAGGTAAGAAATAATTACGAAATACGAAATATGAAATACGAAATAATTACGAAAAATATATTCATCCAGGCCTCACCCCCAACCCCTCTCCAAAGGGCGAGGGGAGTGAATAGTCTTAAGGGGCAAGGGGATTACATCAGAGGTTAGAGGTGAGAGGTTAGAGGAGGGAGATTACTCCACTAATCACTCCCTCCCCTCGGGGAGGGACGGGGAAGGGGCTGTTTACTCCACTAATCGCCCCCTCCCCTCGGGGAGGGCTGGGGAGGGGGCTCCCCATTCATATCCATGTCAGTTTGCGCCACAGACCCTCCAGCGGTCCGCGGGGATGGCTCTTGAACCAATAGCGGCCGAAGGCATAGAGGGCGATGACGATAGCCGCACCGACGAGCACGGCATAGGTGGTGCCCAAAAGGCGATAACAGGCCAGTCCGTATCCGCAGAAGATGAAACTGCCGATAATGGACTGCAGCAGATAGTTGGTGAGACTCATGCGTCCGAAGAAGCACAGGTGGCGGAGGGCATTGCGCACGCCTTCATAGGCATACCACGCCGATACTACCGCCGATGTAATCATGATGAGAATGAAGAGGTTGTAGATGGGGGTGAGCCAAGGTGACAAATCGCCCAATCCCGTGATACTCAGCACTATCACAACGACTGCCGACACGCCAAGGATCGTATGCCATAACCGTAAGTTACGCCCCTCGTTGTAGAAGAAACGGTGGCGGCCCAACTGCATGCCGAGAATAAACAGGCAGAGCAACTGGGTGAGACGTCCGCTGAAGACATTGAATCGCAGGTTCAGTTCGAAACCGTATCGGAGGTTGTTGAGCGCATTCTCCCAGAACGTGCCGTCTTCGTGCAGGCTGATGGTCTTGTTGTACATCTCAAACAGCGTGGTATGGTCTATCGTGGTGCCCGTAAGCAGGCAGAACAATTCCACGGGTTGGATGGCCAGCAGCGCGATGATGCACCACACGGCTCGCGAAGGCAGATAACTGATGGGTATCAGCAGCAAGCCATACACCGCATAGAGCATCAGGATGTCGCCGTCGTAAAACGTTACGTTGATAACGCCAAAAACGAACAACAGACACATGCGCCAGGCGAAACGGCCTGAGAAGTTGCGGTGTTTCTGCTGCTGGTTGTCGTTCATGATGAAGAAACTCAGTCCGAAGAGCATGGCGAAGATGCCATACATCTTGCCGCTCAACAACCATGCCAACACGTCGCCCACCAATTGGTCGCATGGCAAGGTATATAATATCGGCTTCTTGGTGAAGATGTCGAAGTGTTCTACGGAGTGATATAAAATGATGCCTGCCACTGCAATGCCTCGCAAAGCGTCGGCCACATCTATTCGGGTGTTGGGTAAGTTACGGGTGCGATACATAGAAGGTGCGTTTCCTGCCGTTTTATGATTTTCTTTGCAAAGATACGCTTTTATTTTCTAAATCACTCGTAAAAATGCGATGAGATGATATTTCTCTGTATGTCTCGTTAGTTTGTTATAATTTATTGGTGTCATTTGGCGGACACAATATAATTATTTGTATTTCATCGGTTAAAATCTTCATGGCCAAATTATTCCAATTATTCTAATTTCTTTCCGAAAGCCTAATTGTTCTAATTTCTTTCCGAAAACATCTAGCGGCTGTCAGTTGTCCTTGCCGCCATAATCCCCGGACAATGCGTTAAAATTGACAAAAACAACGTTGATGTCAACATATTATTGTATCTTTGCAAAAATGAAGCGTGTTGGCGTTTTAATGACAAAAATGTCATAGACCCCGATGCTCGTTTCAACAGAAAATACCTCTTTTCCCCTTTTGAAAATCAATCAAACAACGAATACATGATTACAAAATCTAACTTGTTATTGACGCGGGCAGCCATGATGTTGCTCATGACGTTGCTCATGACTGTCGGGGCGTGGGCCGCAGACTTCATTACCGATGTGATGCTCATCGGCGGTACGACCAACGATGTGGCCAGACTGAGAGACTACTATGAGGATCAGGGTTATACGTTCATCAACAAAGACCTGAACGAAGGCATTAACAAAGACCGCGACTACATCTACCTGCTCTACAAGAAAGCCAGCAACCAAGACGATGTCACCTTCATCACTGATTTCTATATCAGCACACAGAGTGGCACGGTTCCTGAGGCTATCTCTGCCAACGGGCGCAGTTATTCCCTTGTACCATACGACGGTGGAGAGACCTTCGTGAACGGACAGGGTAATCTGAACAGCAGGGTTGGCGGAACAAATATTCACCTTTATTTAAGCATAGGTCGCGGAAACGACAGTCCTGACCGCATATTCTCTGTCAACAGCATCTTTTTCGATGACTCGCAGAGCGGTGCTGTGGGTAATAATGGCGGCAGCAACGGCTACAACCTTAATTCAGGAGCCGGGGGCGACTACATCTATATGCACTTCACCACAGCCGTCTCAAATGGATGGACCATCAACAAAAATGTCGCCGGCACCGAGTGTTACATCACAGGCTACGAAGGATATGTCGCGAATATTGAACAAATTACCATTCCCAACACTATTGATGGAGCGACGGTACAAGGCGTAAGCATGGATTTCAGTGGTTTTACAAGCCTTTATAAAATCCATTTTTACATGAACACTGTCATCCCAGATATGCCGTATGTACAGTACTTGACGAACTTGGAGAGCATCGATCTGATCAACCCATCTAATAATGAACTGGCTGCACAAAACACCCTTCCCAATTCCATGACGGATATTGGCAATGCTTTTCGGGGCAGCGGCATCAAGAAACTCACCATGCCCAATGTGACATCCATGGGCGACTTTGCCTTTGAGGGGTGCAACAACCTCAATTCGGTCACGTTTAAAAAGGCGGCCTCCATCGGATTGTATGCCTTTTCCAAAATCAACAAATCAAATTCTACAGCCCCCAAGACAACGATAACCTACACTGGCCCGTTGTCAAACTGGAGTTGGTCGAACTATGAGTATTCACCGAACCTTGTCGTCAACTGCGAAGGTGGTTCCTGTGGCTGGTGCGGCGACGAGTGGAACAAAAACAATTACCACAAGGACGATTGCCTGTATTGGGTGTTTAGCAACAATCATCTCACCATCGATTGCATTCCTATGGATGATTTTTATGAGAATTACGGTCCTCAACAGGTAATCAAGACCAAAAACTGGAATACAACAGCCGTCAAGAGCCTCACGTTAGAGCATGTTTACGATTGCGGGAGCATTACTTTTTCAGATTGTACCGATCTCACATCAGTCTCCATCAACAGTATTCCGATTTTAGCGAAAAATTATACTTCATCGTCATCATTTAGTACTATTTTCGGCAATCAAGTAAAGACTTACACGATAAGAGATGATGTGACCGGCATCGGGGATTATGTGTTCTACGGATGTAGTGGCATGACCACCCTCAACTTACCCGACAATGTAACCAGAATCGGGAATCATGCGTTCAACGGATGTATCGGACTGACCGCCCTCAACCTACCCGACAATGTGACTGGCATCGGAGATTATGCGTTCTTCGGATGTAGCGGACTGACCTCTCTCAACATCGGAAATCATGTGACGAGCATCGGCAGTTATGCATTCTCTAACTGCTCAGGCCTGACTTCGATTGTTGTGGATAGTGAGAACCCGAACTACGACAGCCGCAACAACTGCAACGCCATCATAGAAACCAATACAAACACGCTGATTGCGGGTTGTATGAACACGGTCATCCCCAACGTGAGGGAAATCGGAGATGGTGCATTCTATGGTTGCATAGGTCTGACCGCTATCGATATCCCTAACAGTGTGACGAGCATCAGTAAAAGTGCTTTCTACGGTTGCTCAGGTCTGACCTCCATCGTTATTCCCGATAACATGGATTATATTGGTACCCATGCTTTTGATGGTTGCTCCAGCCTGACATCCGTCAGCATTCCCGGTAAAGTGAAAACCTTAGGTGATTATGCATTCGACAGATGTCCCAATCTAATCTCTGTATCTATCAACAATGATTTCATTGTATCAAATGATTATGATAAAAATTCATTAACAATTGTTTTCGGCAACCAGGTTAAAACACTCACACTTGGAAATGAGGTGAAAACCATTGGATATGGTGCATTCAGCGGCTTTTCCTCTCTGACCTCCGTGACAGTTGGCGATAGTCTGACTACAATCCGTTCAAAAGCTTTCAAGGGCTGCTCCCGCTTGAGTTCTTTCACCATCCCCGCCAGCGTCACGCGCATCGAAGATTCAGCATTTTTGGAATGCACAGAAATGACAGATGTGTATTGTTATGCAGACCCGGAAGAGATGTATTGGGTTGGGACTCATGATTTCATTGATGGTGAAGAAACAATATGCCACGTATTCAATGCCTCCGACTGGGAAGAATTTGATGTCAACGTAACCTTCGTGGACGACTTGTCCGTCAGATTGATGGACTATGCCGACAACAATGGCATCCTTGAAAAGTTCAATGACCAGCAGAACAATGTCACCCTCGTAGGCCGCACGTTATATTTAGATGGGGGATGGAACACACTGTGCCTGCCCTTCACACTCAGAAACCTCTCAGGCACACCGTTGGAAGGATTCACTGTGAAGGAACTCGACACAGAGAACACTTACGAGGGCCACAAAACAGGTTTCGATAACGGCACGCTCTATCTGAACTTCCGCAATGCCACACGTATCAAAGCCGGACAGCCATACATCGTGAAACATACTCCGATGTTGGATACAGGAAAATACACTTACGTGCCCATCAGCGGAACAGTGGGGGATAACTTTCGCGAAGGTTTTGATAAATTAGTGGACGGAAACATTAATACATCGTGGGCCTCACACAAGAATAATTGCATAGATGGGATTTGGTACTGTGAGTTTGTCGCCTCGGAAGTCATATACGTGACGGGCTATACCATTACAACATCATCGAGTTATCCCGCATCAAATTTTAATCCGCAGATATGGACGCTGAAAGCGAAATTGAACGAAAGCGATGAATGGATAACCATCGACAGCCGCGACGCAACACAAAACAGCACTGACGCATTGCCCAATTCAATTCTCAACGCAAAAACCTATGACATACCCGCCGATGTGCAAGGTAAGTACCAATATTTCCGTTTCGAGGCGAGCAATACTAACATAACTGTCTTGGTGTTGGGCGAATTGGCCATTCGGGGTTCCACCGGCACCCCGCCCGTCTACGCCGCCACTGACGGCACGGATGGTTGGACTACTATGCAAGCCTGTGGCAGCGACAGGCTGTTTGACGGTGATTCAGGACCCGGACACAATTGGTGGCCAAGTTTCTCAAGCGGGTCAGCATATTGTGAGTTCGACGCCGGCGAGTCTGTCTATGCGACAGGTTACACCCTGACGACAGGTAATCAGAATGCCAATCAGGATCCGAGGGTATGGACGCTGCAAGCCAGAAAGAAAAAAAGTGACGCATGGACAATCATCGACAGTCGCAACGCAAATGAGAACAGCAACGATGCACTGCCTAATAGCCGTTCCACTGCAAAGGCATACTCCATACAGGAGCCTGACATATATCGGTACTTCCGTTTCGAGGTGACTCAAAATGGTGGTGGCGGTAATATGTGTCTCTCAGAATTGGAAATGCAGAGTTTCAAGATTTCAAATTCAGCCACCATCCAAGACCCGACGTTTGAATATGTTTATATCGACAATACCGCCCCTATAGCCATCACCAGTGAAGACAATGCGGTGAGTTTCAAGGGCACCTACAATCCCGTCAGCGTCGGAGGCGACAACACCATCCTCATTTTGGATACTGAAAACACAGTGCATTCTCCTGCTGCGGACACGCGCATCAATGCCTTCCGCGCATACTTCCGGTTGCAGAACAGCATCACGCCCGGTGACGTGAACGGCGACGGTGAGGTGGATGTGGCAGACTTTACCTTGTTGGCCATCTACCTGCTGGGAAATAATCCTTCCGGGTTTATCGCGGAAGTGGCCGACGTGGCAGGAGCCGATGACGGCGGACCTGACGGCAGCGTTGACATTGCCGACCTGACCGGCATCGCCAACATCATCCTGCGTGGCAGCCAAACGAGCGGTGCAGTGACTGCCATCGACGGCAATGGCGACCTCATCTACGGTGGCGGAAGCACCGGCCCGGTCCGTTCGGTGGTTGTAAACATGCGGGACGAGTAATTTCAAGAGGAAGTTTAAGAAGTTAAAGCCAATGGTTCTCTATTTAGGAGTGTAGGAGTTGAGGAGTGTAGGAGTATAGACATTAGTCCGCGAATTGTTGTCCCCTAAATGACATCAAACTATCTCATGGGCGCCAGCCAGTTCCCCTCCTTTTTCACTTTTTGGAGTAGCGAGAACCATGACGAACTAGTTCTTCATGGTCGAGTCATGACAAAAATCATGGAACATAAAGGAGAGCAGGGGTGGTTTGTAAAACAATGGCACAACCACAGAAATACTTTATACTCAACTAGTTACATGCCCCGCCCCTTAAAGGGGTGGGGAGTGGGCTGGCGCCCTTGAGGCGGTTCGATGTCACTTAGCGGACACCAATATAATTATTTGTATTTTCATCGGTTAAAATATTCTTGACCTAATTATTCCAATTATTCTAATTTCTTTCCGAAAGCCCTTGAGTTGTCAATGTTATCTTCTAAATATCTCGTAATTATTTGTATTTTCATCGGTTAAAATATTCTTGACCTAATTATTCCAATTATTCTAATTTCTTTCCGAAAGCCCTTGGGTTGTCAATGTTATCTTCTAAATATCTCGTAATTATTTGTATTTTCATCGGTTAAAATATTCTTGGCCTAATTATTCCAATTATTCTAATTTCTTTCCGAAAGCCCTTGAGTTGTCAAATGTCTTTAACTTCCTTAACTTCTAAATTTCGGATGTAGTGCAACGACGGTTGTTCCAATAATAAAAAATCCTAAAATACTTGGGTATCTTCCAATATGTGAAAGATTAATAGTATATTTGCATCACAATCCTGACTAATAAACAGTATCCAAGTATATTTTACATTCAATTGAGATGAGAAAACTCTTCCTTCTTTTTGCGCTTATCTTTGGCTCAGTGGCCATGGCGCAAGATTTAAGACTTAACGAGCGTGATTATTTCGAACGGCAGGGCGTCAACGTACTGGTGTTCAGCAACAGTTTCAATGGCGGTTTCAACGATGAGAAAAACTCCGGCATCGAAATCATCCACCACGGGGTGAGAACGGTGCAGGGAGGTGCCGTACGCCTGAATAACACGCCTGAGCAATGGGACCTCGTGCCGAAGATGACCAACCGGCGTGTGGACCGCGACAACAACAGCATTGAGGTGACCATGCGCTACGACGATTACGATTTCGACAGCCGTGTGGTAGTCACCGCCAAAGGAAAGGCCGTAGAGATAGCCGTATATCTTGACAAACCCGTGCCCGAGAAACTGGCTGGCGAGGCAGGATTCAACATCGAGTTCCTCCCGTCGCAGTATTGGCTGAAAACCTTCTCCGTTGACGGACGGCTCGGACGTCTGCCCCGTTACGCCACCAGCCAGACGGTCACACGACCGAACAGTGAAAAACCGCGTCAGTTCAAGGGATTCAAGACCTACGACGACCGAGGCACAGGGCGTTTCATCGACCCGCTGCCCATCGAGACGGGACATGACTTCACCCTTGCCACCGATGACCCGCAGCGCACCATACGCATCACCAGCGACGATGCTGAACTCAAACTCTACGATGGCCGCATTTTGGCGCAGAACGGATGGTTCGTGCTACGCAGCGTGTTGCCGAAAGGAAAAACCGGAAAAGTGGTCACTTGGAACGTCGAACCTCATGCCATACCGGGATGGATTCGCGAACCCAACATCGGTTTCTCACAGGTGGGATACATGCCCGAGCAACCGAAAGTGGCGGTCATCGAACTCGACAAAGCCGACCAGCCTCTCGCCACGGCACAACTCATGCGCATCAATCCTGACGGCACGACCGAACAGGCTTACAGCGGCGCTGTCAAGACTTGGGGACCCTACTTCAAGTATAATTATGTGAAGTTTGACTTCTCCCCGGTCAAGCAACCCGGTGTGTATTACATCCAGTACGGAAAGACACGCACCAACGATTTCCTCATCGACGAGCATGTCTATGACAAAATCACGGATGCCACCACCGACGTGTGGGTTCCCATACACATGAACCACATGTATGTGAACGAAGGATACCGAACATGGCATGGCGAACCTTTCAAGGAAGGGTATCTCCAGGCTCCCCCGAGCGACCACTTTGACCTGCACAGACAAGGACAGACCACCGACACCAAATACCAGCCTCTGGAACTCATCCCCGGACTGAACATCGGCGGATTCTTCGATGCGGGTGACTTCGACATCGAGACCGGCTCGAACATCAATGTCGTGCAGAACTTCATCCGTACGTGGGAACTGTTCAAGCCCCAGCGCGACGAGACCTTCGTCAGCCAGAAACAACGCTATGTCGATTTGCACCGACCCGACGGTGTGCCCGATATCCTGCAGTTCATCGAGCACGGCACGCTCAATCTCGTGGCACAAGCCGAGCAGATAGGACACATGGCTTCGACGCTTTCCAACTCCATACTCGACAATTATCACCATCTGGGCGACGCGGCCTCCATCACCGACGGTCTCCATTACGACCCGTCACTGAAACCTTATGAGGTGTCGGCCGACGGCAAGCGCAGCGGCACACCTGACGATTTGTGGGCTTTCACCACCAGAGACCCCTCTCTTGATTTCCGCGCTGCCACCATGTTCGCGGCGGCAAGCATCGCGCTCGAAGGGTATAACGACGAACTGGCCCAGCGGGCACTCAAACAGTCGAAACGCCTGATGCAGGAAGCCACCGACCTGATGCGCCAGCGACCCGACGTAGCCAATGAGGAGCAGGGCGATTTCAACTGGGACGAAGGCAACAGTAACGACAATGACAACAACCGCCCGCGCCGTCCGCGAAACCGCCGACAGCAGTTGGGCAACATGGCTGCCAACCTGCAACTCTATGCGGCCACTCACGAACAGCAGTACCGCGACCAGTTCCTCGGTCAGATTTGGGAGGCGCTCGACCGCAATGTGGCCAACAATATGCAGACCGCCCTCGACGGCATACCCTACATGGACGACGCCTATAAACAGAAGTTGCGCCCCTATGTCGAGAAATACAACACTTATATCCAGCGCTTCGATGAGCAGAACCCCTACGGAGTGCCTATCGGACTGGGCAATTGGGCGGGCGGCAATGCCGTGCTCAATTTCGGCACCACCGTCTGTTTCGCGCACATCTACTATCCCGATATCATTTCGAAAGATGAGATTTACCGTGTGGCCAACTGGCTCTACGGATGCCATCCCTATCATAACTATTCATTTGTGGCAGTGGTAGGGGCAGCACGTCCGAAAGCAGTCTTCTACGGCAATAACCGCGCCGACTTCTCTTTCATTCCCGGCAATGTGGCTCCTGGCCTCCTTTTCCGTCAGCCCGACCATTTCGAGAATTTCGATGACTGGCCCTTCCTTTGGGGACAAAACGAAGGCACTATCGCCGGTAACACGCAGTACATCATCTTCGGCTCGGCTTTCAAAAACATAGTCAACAATCAGAAGTAATCCGTTTGAATCATCATGAAACGTTATCTGTTTCTTTTATTGGCATTGTTGACGATGAATGCCGTTTCAGCGCAGGAAGAAGAGGCTGAAGAGAGAAAGCAGACCATCAGCGGCGAAATCCAAGATACGGAATTCAAAGAACCTGTCATACAGGCTACCATACAGGTGTTTCTCACCACTGACAGCACATTTGTAGCGGGAACGGTCAGCGACATCAAAGGCGTGTTTTCCGTCGATGTGCCCTCAAGCGGCACCTATCGCCTGAGAATCTCTTTCATAGGCTATCAGACCATTGAGCGCGAAGTGACCATCCGCCGGGAACGAAACATCGACCTTGGCACGCTGCTCATGGCGCCCGAGAGCACCATGTTGCAGGAGGCGGTCGTCACGGCCATGGCTCCGCAGATCATCGCCAGAAAAGACACGCTTGTCTATAACCCTGAGTCCTTCCGCGCACCCGAAGGCTCCGCCATCGAGGAGTTTATCAAACGAATGCCGGGAGCGGAGGTCGATGAGGACGGAAACATCACCATCAATGGCAAACAGGTGAAGAAAATCCTGCTCGACGGCAAGGAGTTCATGCTCGGTGATGTGGAGACGGCGCTGAAAAACCTGCCCATCTCCATCATACAGAATGTGAAGTTCTACGACCAGCAGAGCGACCAGTCGCGTATCACCGGTATCGATGACGGCGAAAAAGAGACTGTGCTCGATTTCACCGTGAAAAAAGGCATGAACCACGGCTATATGACCAATCTCGACCTGGCAGCGGGCACAAAGCACCGTTTCGCCTCCAGGGGTATGGCCAGCCGCTTCACCGACAAGACGCGTGTCGTCATTCTCGGCAACTTCAACAACAAGGAGGAGAATGCGGGATGGTGGAACCGCCGCGGTCTCAATACGCGTAAGATGCTGGGTCTCAACCTCAACTACGATGATGGCGAGAAACTGAAAACCGACCTCAGCGTCAGATGGAACCATCGTAATGAGGACATCCATAACGAGAACACCAGCGAGAATTTCTACAGCCAGACGACGAGAACATTCTCCAACAGCGACACGCACAATTACTCCAGACGCAACAACTGGCATGCCAATATCCGCATGGAATGGAAGCCTGACACTCTGACCAATATCCTGCTCAGGGCCAACGGCAATTATGTCACCAACGACGGCACATCGACCTCGCTCTCCGCCACCTTCAGCGAAGACCCCTATCTCTATGTCACCGACCCTCTGGCGCCCGTTGATACGTCAAGTCCCTTGGCGCCATACATCGTCAACCATAACGAGAGCGCTAACCTCTCTTACGGAAATAACAAGAATTTCTGGTCGATGTTGCAACTCTACAGACGACTGAACCCCAGAGGCAGAAATATCACCCTCAGATTCGAGGCGAGCGGCGGCAAAAACGAAGACAAAAGCGTGTCCAACAACGATGTGCACCTCTTCAAGGTCAAAAACCAGGAAGGGCAGGACTCCACCTATTTCACGGCCAGATACAACACCACACCCGCCGACAACAGCGGATATGTGCTCAGTGCCACCTTTAGCGAACCGCTGTGGAAGGGGGCGCACCTGCAAGCCAACTACGAACTGCGCTTCAATAAGAACAAGAGCGACCGTCAGACCTACGACTTCAGTCATGAGCCGGAGAACATCTTCACGGGCATCGTTCCCAGATACCGCGATTGGGACACATGGCTCAATCCTGTATATGCCACGTTGGACAATTACCTCGACAAATCGCTCAGCCGCTATTCGGAGTATAAGAACTACACGCAAAACATCCGTCTCACACTCCGCCATAAGGTAGAGAAATATGACTACAACGTCGGTTTCCTCATCCAGCCGCAACGCTCCAACTTCATTCAGGATTACCGCGGCGTGTACGTCGATACGGTGAGACATGTTACTAACTTCACACCGACCATCGATTTCCATTATAAATTTGCGGAGCAGAGCAACCTCTGGATTCACTACCGCGGCGATACCCGACAGCCCGAAATGACGCAACTGCTCGACATCACCGACGACTCCAACCCGCTCTACATCACAAAAGGTAACCCGGGACTGAAACCGCAGTTTACCAATTCGCTCAACGCCTATTTCAACACCTACATCAGCAGGTACAAACGGGTCATCACCGTCTATGCCAACTACCGCCATATCAGAAACAGCATTTCCAATATGGTCAGGTACAATCCCGAGACCGGTGGAAGTATCTCGCAACCAGAGAATATCAACGGCAACTGGAATGTCAACGGCGGATTCACCTTCAATACCGCCCTCGATTCCACGGCGCATTGGAATATCGGCACAGACAGCCGTATCAGATACAATAACTACGTCTCTTACGTGTCGAATGCAGCCGACGGGTCCACGAATTGGATTTCGCAGAAAAACACGACCAAGACGCTCAATCTCAACGAGCGCCTTACCGCCAGTTTCAGAAACGACTGGTTGGAAGTGACGCTCGACGGGAATGTCAACTATCAGCACTCGCGCAATGAACTGCAACCCAATGCCAACCTCGATTCGTGGCAGTTCAACTACGGCGGACAATTCATGTTGAGGTTCCCCTTCGGACTCGAGGTCACCTGCAACATCCATGAGCGGAGCAGAAGAGGATATAATGACCCGTCGATGAACACCAACGAACTCATCTGGAACGGGCAGATATCCAAGTCATTCCTCAAGAGCAAGACTCTCATCGTGGCGCTCAATTTCTATGACATCCTCGGACAGCAGAGCAACTACGAGCGGTGGGTCAATGCCACGGGAAGAAGCGACACGCGGTACAACAGTGTCAACTCCTATGCCATGCTCCACGTCAGATACCGACTGAATGTCTTCGGAGGTAAAGTGGACACCGAAGGACGCTACGACAAGAAATGGGGTAATAACGACCGCAGACCCGAAAGAAGAAGATAACCATAAACATGACAATATGAAAGACTTTAATTATTATGCACCTACAGAAGTGGTGTTCGGTAAACAATCAGAGGAGCAGGTGGCTCTTCTCGTGAAGAAATATGGCGGCACGAAAGTGCTTGTGCATTATGGCGGACAGAGTGCCAAGCGCTCGGGATTGTTGGATAAGATGTGCGACCTGCTCAAAGAGGGTGGGGTGGACTTCGTCACACTCGGAGGCGTGGTGCCCAATCCCAGGCTCTCGAAAGTGAAAGAGGGTATCGAACTGTGCCGCAACGAAAAGGTCGATTTCATCCTCGCCGTCGGTGGCGGCAGTGTCATCGACTCGTCGAAAGCCATCGCTTACGGCGTGTGCTACGATGGCGATGTGTGGGACTTCTACCTCGGCAAGGCTGAACCCAAGGCGATGCTTCCCGTGGCGGCGGTGCTCACCATTCCTGCCGCAGGCAGCGAGATGAGCGAGGCCAGCGTCATCACCAATGAGGATGGCGACGTGAAACTGGGTTACTCCAATGATATGTCGCGCCCGAAGTTTGCCATCATGAACCCGGTGCGTACCTTCACTTTGCCGCCCTATCAGACGGCTGCGGGTGTCACCGACATGATTATGCACACCATGGAGCGTTATTTCACCAAAGACGATGACATGGACCTGACCACCGACTTGGCAGAGAGCGTGATGCGCCGTATGAAAACAGCAATCTTCGATGTGCTCAAAGACCCGGAGGATTACCGCAGCCGCGCGCAGATTATGTGGGGCGGAAGCGTGGCGCACAACGGACTGACCGGATGCGGTGTGCACGACGATTGGGCAACGCACCAGTTGGAGCATGAGTTGAGCGGTATGTTCGATGTGACGCACGGTGCAGGTCTGGCTGCTATTTGGCCTTCATGGGCGCGTTACGTCATGCACGAGAATCTCAGCCGTTTCGTGCGGTTCGCTGTCAATGTCATGGATGTGCCCAACGATTTCTCCGACCCCGAGACGACCGCCCTCAAAGGCATCGAGGCCATGGAGCGTTTCTACCACGCCATCGGTATGCCTGTCAACATTCGCGAACTCATCGGACGCGACATCACTGACGACGAGATTGACGAGATGACCCGCAAGTGCAGCCGTGACTACACCGCCACCTGCGGATGCCTCAAAACCCTCCATGCCGCCGACATGAAAGCCATCTATCAAATGGCAAGAGGATAGCCTCCAAAATAGCCCAATAAGACTATTCGGAGGAACCGACAGCCAGTGCTCTTCGTTCGGGGGGATTTTCCTTCGGCTGCCGACCATTGGTTTCCGGGGAACTCCCTAATACCCCCAATTAACCTCATCAATAAGCGGGGCGCGACCGTCAAGTCGCGCCCCGCTCATAGTATCTGTCCCCCCAATGGGTGAGGGTTTGGTGATGAGGAATTAATAATTCTCACACAGCAGTTCGAAGTGTGCCTGCGGATGGTCGCAAACGGGGCATACCTCGGGGGCTTCTTTGCCGATGACGATATGTCCGCAGTTGCGGCATTTCCAGATAGCATCGCCGTCGCGAGAGAACACCACCTTGTCTTCGATGTTCTTCAGCAGTTTGCGATAGCGCTCCTCGTGATGTTTCTCGATGGCTGCCACACCGCGGAATTTTGCGGCAATCTCGGTGAAGCCTTCTTCCTCGGCCTCGCGTGCCATGCGGTCATACATGTCGATCCACTCGAAGTTCTCGCCCTCGGCGGCTGCTTTCAGGTTCTCCGGTGTTGACTTGATGCCGCCTTCCAGATATTTGAACCACATCTTGGCGTGCTCACGCTCATTGTTGGCCGTTTCCTCGAAGATGGCGCTGATTTGCACATAACCGTCTTTCCTGGCCTTTGATGCCCAATAGGTGTATTTGTTACGTGCCATACTCTCACCTGCGAATGCTTCCATCAGGTTTTTCTCTGTCTTTGTTCCTTTCAGTTCTTTCATAATGTTTTATTTGGTTTATGGTTTAGTGTTTATGGTTTAGTGTTGAGGGTTTAGTGTGCTGCCACTAATTCTAATTTGTGAAATTACTACCTTTCAGTCAGTGGCTCTTCGGAAAATCTCACGTAATTCGTAGTCGAAAAATCGTTTAGGCTGTTCCACGTTCCACGTTCAATGTTCAATGTTCCACGTTCCACGTTCAATGTTCAACGTAAAATGGTTACTTCTCCCGCTAGACAGCGGTTCATCATCATGCGGATGGTGTTGGCGTCGGTGTAGCGGGCTTGCAGATACATCAGTTTGGTCACCGCCGCCTCTACCGTGCTGTCGCGCCCGCTGATAACGCCGGTGCTCTGCAGTTGATAGCCTGTGTCGTAGCGGCTCATCTCCACCGTGCCGCTCACGCATTGACTGATGTTCACCACGGTTATGCCGCGCTCCGAGGCACCCTTGAACAACCGCAGCAACCATGGCTGTTGAGGGGCGTTGCCGCTGCCAAACGACCGTATCACGATGCTGCGCAGTTCGGGTGAGTCGAGTGTGTGGCGGAAGACACTCTCGTCGATGCCGGGGAAGAGCGAGAACACCAGCACATGCGGGTCCATCGCCGTGTGAGGCACCATCGGACGCGTGTAGTCGGGTTGCAGGATATGATGCTCGTGATAAACAAAGTTCACTCCGGCATGACACAGTACGGGATAGTTGAACGAATCAAAGGCGTTGAAACCGTCGGCTGCAATCTTCGTGGCACGGTTGCCGCGAATCAACTTGCCGTTAAAGTAGATACATACCTCGGGCACCATCGGGGTGCCGTCGGGGTGGGTGTCGGCTGCCAGTTCAATGCTCGTGATGAGGTTTTCCTTGCCGTCGGTGCGCAACTGTCCGATGGGTAATTGCGAACCCGTAAGTATCACAGGTTTGGTCAGGTTCTCCAACATGAACGACAGCGCCGAGGCGGTATAAGCCATCGTGTCGGTGCCGTGCAGGATGACGAACCCGTCGTATTCCTCATAGCGGTCGGCGATGATGCGCACCAGTTGTGCCCACTGACGTGGGGAGATGTCCGATGAGTCGATGGGCGGCGTAAACTGATAGGTGTCGAAACTTGCTTTCAGATAGCGAAACTCATACATTTCGCTTGCCAAGTGGTCGAAGTCAAGCGGCTCCAAGGCTCCTGTCTGGGGGTTGCGGCCCATGCCGATGGTACCCCCAGTGTAGATGAGCAGAACTTTTCCTGTGCGTTTCATCATCATAGTAATCGATTTTGGTGCAAATATAACAATTTTATGGCGATAATGGTGCTATTTTACAATCGTTTTTTGTATTTTTGCAAATAAAATCATCCTAACCTCTTAAAACAATCATTAACGATGGAACAAAGTGTTATTTATGAAATCTGTGGATGGGTGGCGAGCATCTGCCTCATCCTTGGTTATTTGCCACAGGCTATCACCACGATTCGCACGCGAAATACCGACGGAATCTCTTTGCCAGGTTTTATGATGATGTTTGTCGGTGGAGTTTGCTTCATGTTGCAGGGTATTCTGCACAAACCCGAGATTCTCTGGGCGCTCTTTATCACCAACCTAGTCACTATGGTGTGCAGTGCCATCGTTTTCTGCATCAAGATGCATAACGATTATTTCAAAGATAAAAAGAAATGAGCATCGCCGTCTATACCCTGACATCGACTCTGCATGACGAGAAGGCGGTGTCGGATGCGACACGCGTGTTCTTAGGCGGTCTCGGCATGGCGTATGTCTTCCGGGGAAGCGATTTCTCCGATTACGGCTCACATGACGCTGACCTCATCTATGTGCGCACAGGCGGCACGGAAGGCATCTTCCAACGTCTGTTGCCGCAACTGCGCTCACAGTCGCAGCGTCCCTTCCTGTTGCTTACGTCAGGAAAGAGCAATTCCCTCGCGGCGTCGATGGAGATTCTGTCCTACTTACGCCAACAAGGTTTGCAGGGTGAAATCATCCACGCCAGCAATGACTATGTCGCTCACCGCATCCAACTTTTGGAGAGGGTAGGCGAAGCGTTACGGACATTGCGCGGCTGCCGTCTTGGCATCATCGGTCAACCCTCCGACTGGCTCATCTCGAGCCATGCCGACGCAGCCGGGATTCAGCGTCAGTTGGGCATCTCCCTCATCGACATTCCCATGCAGGAGTTGTTGGATGAGATAGCCATCTCAACCGAAACGTCAGAAGTCAATCCCCCCTTCCCATGTGGAGGAGAGCGGTGCGACGTTTATTTGGGAGCCGTCGCTATCTACAACGCACTGAAATCTCTTATCGTCCGCCATCAGTTGCAGGGCTTCACCCTCCGTTGTTTCGACCTGCTCACGGCGGTGAGGAACACGGGCTGCTGGGCGCTTGCGAAGTTAAATGCTGAGGGTTATGTGGCGGGTTGCGAGGGCGATGTGCCCGCCATGCTCTCCATGATGATAGGGCGCGCGCTGTCGGGCGTGTCGGGCTTCCAGGCCAATCCCGCCAGCATCAACCCCGAGACGGGCGAGATGTTTTTCGCCCACTGCACCATACCGCTCAATATGGTCGAGCGGTATGAACTCGATACCCATTTCGAGTCGGGCATCGGTGTTGGCATACGCGGTTATATGAAAGAAGGGCCTGTCACATTGTTCAAAGTGGCTGGCGACCTCTCTCGTTGTTTCATCGCCGAAGGTCAACTCCTCCGCAATCAGTCAGAACCCGACCTCTGCCGCACACAACAGGTCATCCGTCTCGCCGACCCCTCGCTCACCCGTTATTTCCTCACCTGTCCCATCGGCAACCACCACATCATCTTCCCCGGCCATCACCGCGAAGAGTTTGAGGAATTGATAACCACCATCAACCCCATTGTAAAATAATCTAGATATCTAGAAAATCTAGAACCTCTAGCAATCCTATAAAAACCTCGGCCCGTGACCAGTGAATTGAACCTCAGCATCCTCATTCCCACATACAATCATGTGTGTGTGGACTTGGTGCGCGACCTGCAACGTCTGGCCGACGCTTGTGAGGGCGTGCGTTATGAGATACTGGTGAGCGATGACGGAAGTACCGACAAGGCGGTCATCGCCGCCAATAAGTCTATCAATGCGCTGCCCGGATGCCGTTATCTGCGGCGCGACATCAATGCGGGACGGGCTGCCACTCGCAATCTTTTGGCACTCACGGCACAATACGACCATTTGTTGTTTATCGACTGTCACATGAGTGTCATCGCCGACGATTTCATCCTCCGTTATCTGCAATGCGCCGACAGTGATGTGGCCTATGGCGGCTATCATGTAGGACGCAAAGAGTGGAAAGGCAACCTGCGCTATCGTTACGAACTGGCGCGCCACCATGTCATAAGTATCGAGGAACGGCAGGCGCATCCTTATCAGGATTTCCACACGTCAAACTTCATGATACGGCGCGACATCATGCTCGAGCATCCTTTCGACGAGCGTTTCCGCCGCTATGGCTATGAAGATGTGTTCTTCGGCAGGAAGTTGAAGGAGGCGGGCATCCCAGTGACGCATATCGACAATCCCGTCGGTTTTGAGGATTTCGAGTCAAACGAGCGTTTTCTTGATAAAACCGCCGAGGGACTGCTCACCTTGTCAGAGCGGCGCGACGACCTGCGAGGCTATTCACGACTGCTTGACAAAGCCGAGAAAATCGAGCGCTGGCATCTCGCCGGATGTGTCCGGATCTGGCACAAACTGTTCGGACGTTTGGAACGCAAAAACCTCACCGGCCGCCATCCCAAACTCTCTTACTTCAATCTCTGGCGCATGGGCACCTTCTTCGCGCAAAAAAAGAAAAAGCCCTAAAGTCCTTAACGTCCTTAATGACCTTAATGCCCTTACCCCCAACCTTATAACCTCACAATCTCATGTCTAAAAAAACTATTTCCTCGATTGTCGTATTATTACTGTGTTCCGTCTTTTCTTGGGCACAGGATACTGTAGAACAAGACACTAAAGCGATGAGCGCCATTGCCAAACAGTGGACCGGTAAGACCATCCGCGTGACTACCTCGCATCCCAATGCGCCTATACATGACTATGCCAACGCCTTGTGCAGCCAGTTTATGAATTATTCGCCCTGTGCAGCCATGGTCGATTATCTGAAGAAACCGGGTCAGTACACATGGGAGGAAAAACACTATATCGTGGATGACGCTCCCCGCAACGGTTATATCCAATGCGATATGGGCGGACAGTGCGACTATAAGGCGGAGGTCTGTTATTGGCGTCGGCCCAACGGCCATGCCCTTGTTGCCATGCTCATGCAAATCGGCTCTGAAGGCGAGGGCGTTAACACCGTCAACGCCTTGCTTTTTTACGACTACAACCCCAAGACCCGCACGCTGTCGCCCGACCTCAAAATCAAGCAGTTTTTTGATTCTTTCCTGAAAAAGCACAAAAACGCAGGCACCCCCTGCATCTACTTGCCCAAAGAAAATAAAGACATCTCCGTCGGTTATGTGAAATGGGACCCCGAAGAAGATTTCCTCTACGAGAATTATCTCCTCAAATGGACCGGTAACGCTTTCACCGAAAAAGTCACCGGCGCAGATTGGGAGTAAAACCTCACAACCTTATAACCTCTTAACCACAATTATATTTTTTTTATGGATGTCCTGCCATAGGTATGGATATTTTTCGCTAATTTTGTGCCTACAAAATCAATACAGACACTGACATGATGAGAAAAATCCTGTTTCTGATGATGGTCGCGATATGGGCTCCCTTGGCGCTCTCCACGACCAATGCGGCCGACCAAGAATATCCTGGTGGCAAAAGTTATATGTACCGCCTTTATCTGACCGACAAAAACGGTACGCCTTTCCGGATTGACCGCCCTGAGGCGTTTCTCTCCAAAAAAGCCATTGAGCGTAGAAAGAGGCAGCATCTGCAAATCGATATGACCGACCTGCCGCAGCCGGAATCCTACTTGAAACAAATCACGCTAACAGGCGGCGAGATTCTCTGCAAGAGCAAGTGGAACAACACGGTGCTGGTCCGAGTGAAAGACACCATGACCGTGCAGCGCCTGGGCGCGCTGCCGTTTGTGAGCCGCACGATGAAGGTGTGGGCGTCGCCCGACACGGTCGCACTCAAAAAACGTGACAGGGTTCAAAATTCGCTTGGCGAGAAAGAACACCATCCCGGCAGTTATTACGGCGCGGCCGAACTGCAAATCAATATGCTCAACGGCAAACCGCTCCATCAGGCGGGATTCAAGGGTAAAGGCATCACCATCGCGGTATTCGACGGCGGTTTCATGAATGTAGACCAAGTGCCTACAATGAAGAAAATCAAAGTGATAGGAACGCACGATGTCGTGCCGACACCCTCTTCCGGGCTTTTTGTCGATCACGACCACGGCACAAGAGTGCTCTCCTGCATGGGTGCCAACGAGCCCGATTATATGGTGGGCACCGCGCCCGAAGCGTCGTTCTGGCTCATCAGGTCCGAGGATAACTATACCGAGACGCTGGCCGAGGAGGATTATTGGGCGGCAGCCGCTGAGTTTGCCGACTCCGTGGGCGTGGATGTGGTCAACAGTTCGTTGGGCTATCAGGATTTCGACGGCAATGACGGCGACCATCTCTACCGCGAACTCGACGGACATACCGCGCTCGTCTCGTGCACCGCATCGATGATGGCCGACAAGGGGATGATTCTTTGCAACAGCGCGGGCAACGACGGTATGGGTATGTGGAAGAAAATCAATTTCCCCGCCGACGCTGAAAATATCCTCACCGTGGGAGCCGTCAACTCCGCGAGGAAAAACGCGTCGTTCAGCAGCGTGGGACCCAGTGCCGACGGACGCGTCAAGCCCGATGTGATGGCGCTCGGCAGCGGGGCGGCAACCATCAGCGGCAGGGGTGCCATCGGCTTCGACATGGGCACGTCGTTCTCGTCGCCCATCATGGCGGGCATGGTGGCTTGTCTCTGGCAGGCCCTTCCCGACAAGACCGCTAAAGAAATCATGGATCTCGTACGTAAAAGCGCCCACCAGTACGATTACCCCGACAACGTGTTCGGTTACGGCATCCCCGACTTCCAAAAAGCATGGGAGAGCGGGAAATAGAGGCAAGAGGTAAGAAGTGAGAGGTAAGAAGTGAGAGGTAAGAAGTGAGAGATTAGTCCACCTATCCTTTCTCTTACTCGTAAGCAGCGGTTCTGCCGCTGCCTCCCATCATTCCCAGTTCTCCCATCATTCCCATCGTTCCCATCATTCCCATCCTTCCCATCCTTCCCAGTTCTCCCAATCACCAATCTCCCAAACGACTAAACGACCAATCTCCCAAACGACTAAACAATGCCCAAACACTACACCCTATATGAACTCAACCACATGGTTAGCGAGGCGATAGAAAACGCCTTGCCTGGTCAGTATTGGGTCGAGGCCGAACTGTCAGAGGCGCGCGAACATGGCGGTCACTGCTACATGGAATTGATACAGAAATCGGCCAAGAACACCCCCGTGGCGAAGGCTTCCGCTGTCTGTTGGCACATGACATGGATGTTGGTGCGGCCGCATTTCGAGCGGGTCACAGGTCAGTCGCTCCACCCCGGCATGAAGGTGCTCCTCTGTGTCTCCCCCCAGTTTCATGAGAATTACGGTTTCAAATGGGTTGTCACTGACATCGACCCCGCATTCACGTTGGGGGAGATGGCGATGAAACGGCAGGAGATTATCCGTACATTGAAGGAGGAAGGAGTGTTCGACCTCAACAAAGAACTCACGTTGCCGATGTTTGCCAACCGCATCGCCGTCATATCCAGTGCCAATGCGGCGGGTTACGGCGACTTCTGCAATCAATTGGCCGACAATGAATACGGGTTCGTCTTCCATACAGAGTTGTTTACGTCTATCATGCAGGGCGAATCTGTGGAGCAGAGCGTGATAGCCGCGCTCGATGCCATCAACCGTCGCATCGACGACTTCGATTGTGTGGTCATCGCGCGTGGCGGTGGTGCCACCAGCGACCTCTCCGGTTTTGACACCCTCAATCTGGCGCGCAATGTGGCTAATTTCCCGTTGCCCGTCATCACAGGCATCGGACACGACCGCGACGAGAGCGTGCTCGACATGATTTCACACACACGTGTGAAGACACCCACTGCGGCGGCGGCTTTTCTCATCAGTCATCTCAAACAGGTGCTCGACCGCATCGAGTACGCCCAGCAGACCATCGTCCGTCAGGTCAGCCAGAAGATGGAGACACAGCGGCTCAGGCTTGAACGGATGGCACAGGCCATTCCCGCTCTCTTTGCCGTGGCAAAGACCAGACAGGAGGGTAGGGTAGAGCGACTTTATGCGCGTATGGCGGCAGCCATGCAACGGCGCATCGACGGCAACAACCACAAACTCTCTCTCTACGAGCAGCGCATTCCGGCTCTCGTCGAAAGGATAATCACCAACGAGCGACACCGCGTCAACATGATAGCACAGCGCACTCAGGCACTCGACCCCCAACTCCTGCTCGACCGCGGTTACAGCATCACCCTCCATCAGGGAAAGACCGTACGCGACCCCTCTCAACTCCCGCCCGGCACCCTCATAGAAACCCGCGTGCAAAAAGGCACCATACAGTCAAAAACGATTTAGGGGCAAGGGGCAAACTTTTGGAGGTGAGAGGTTGGAGGTGAGAGGTGAGAGATTAGTCCACTAATAGAGCACAATTGTCTGAACTCCTTCACTCCTGAACTCCTAAATAAAGACTACGAATTTCTCGAATTATACGAATTAGGATGAGGGACAAGGGAGAGCACTAAACCCTCTACACTCAACCCTATACCTATTTAGAACTACGAATTAAGCGAATTATTCGAAAAAAAGACAACGGATTTCACTAATTAAACGGATTGGCGAACTAATGTCTGAACTCCTTCACTCCTAAATAGTGAACTATTGGCTTTAACTTCCTTAACTTCCTTAACTTCTTTAACTTCCAGAGTCAGAGCACTAATGTCTAAACTCCTACACTCCTACACTCCTACACTCCTCAACTCCTACAATTCTAAAAACTCAAACCCTATGAAATACGAAGAAGCCATGCGCGAATTGGAAACCATCGTGCGCAAAATGGAAAACGATGAACTCGACATCGACACCTTGTCTGAGCAACTCAAACGTGCCCAGCAACTCATCAAAATGTGTAAGGACAAACTTACCAAGACTGACGAGGAAATCAAAAAAAACCTTGAAAGCAAATGAGTGATGACCTGACCGCTCAGGTGCGTTAGAGGGGATTTGAAATACCCGACTCATGGGATGTGGATTGAATCCGCATCAACGGACACCAACGGGCGTCAGTGATGTCGATGATGAATTCCGGATTAATTTCGTGAATAGAATGGAAAAACATCTGCTTTCATTTTGTTTTTCCGACAACAACCATTAACTTTGCATCACATTATCAAATCAATTAAATCTGAACATATATGAAAGACTTGGATTGGGCTAAATTGTCATTCGGCTACAGAAAGACAGATTACAACGTGCGGTGCTATTATCGCGACGGGAAATGGGGCGAGATAGAAGTGTCGTCCGAAGAAACCATCAACCTCCACATGGCGGCTACTTGTCTCCACTACGGACAGGAGGCGTTTGAAGGTCTGAAAGCATACCGTTGTCCCGACGGGAAGGTGCGCGTGTTCCGTGTGGACGAGAATGCCGCCCGCCTGCAGAGCACTTGCCGCGGCATCATGATGCCCGAGGTGCCGACCGAACTGTTCGAGGAAATGGTGGCAAAGGTTGTGCGTCTCAACCAGGAGTGGATTCCCACATACGAGAGCGGCGCCACACTCTACATCCGTCCGCTGCTCATCGGCACCAGCGCACAGGTGGGCGTGCATCCCGCGAAAGAATATCTCTTCCTCATCTTCGTCACTCCCGTAGGACCTTACTTCAAGGGCGGATTCTCGACCAATCCCTATGTCATCATCCGCGAATACGACCGCTCGGCTCCGCTCGGAACGGGTAAATACAAGGTCGGAGGTAACTACGCTGCATCGCTCTTTGCCAACAATCTGGCGCATGAGAAAGGCTATGCCTGCGAGTTCTACCTCGACGCGAAAGAGAAGAAATACATGGACGAATGTGGCGCTGCCAACTTCTTCGCCATCAAAGACAATACCTACGTCACACCGAAATCCACCTCCATCCTGCCAAGCATCACCAACAAGAGCCTGATGCAACTGGCCGAGGATCTCGGACTGAAAGTGGAACGCAGACCCATCCCCGAAGAGGAACTGGAAACCTTCGAGGAGGCTGGCGCTTGCGGTACGGCTGCCGTCATCTCGCCCATCTCGTACATCGACGACCTCGACACTGGCAAACGCTATGAGTTCGGCGCTGAACCCGGTCCCATCTCCAAGAAACTATACGACACGCTCCGTGGCATCCAGTATGGCACCATCGAGGACAAGCACGGGTGGACTAAAGTCATCATTGAATGAGTAAAGGAAAACTGCAAAAGTTCGCTGACCTGGCGACTTATAAAAACGTGTTTCAGTACCCTTTTTCGGTACTGGAACACGTTGATTTCGATATGCGCGGACTGTGGCGCGAGCGTTATTTCCACAATGACAACCCCATCGTGCTCGAATTGGGTTGCGGCAAGGGCGAATACACCGTCGAGTTGGCGAAACTCTATCCTGACGTGAACTTCATTGGGGTGGATATCAAGGGTGCGCGCCTATGGAGCGGTGCAACGAAGGCGCTGAACGAAGGTCTGGAGAATGTCGCTTTTCTCCGCACCAATATCGAGGTCATCGACCGTTTCTTCAATCCCGGCGAGGTGCAGGAGATATGGCTCACGTTCAGCGACCCGCAGATGAAAAACCCGAGGAAACGCCTTACCAGCACATTCTTTCTGGAGCGTTACCGCCATTTCCTCATCGACGGAGGTATCATTCACGTCAAGACCGATTCCAACTTCCTCTTTACCTATACCACACTGCTGGTCGAGAAAAACCAGTTGCCCTTACTCTTCCGCACGGAAGACCTCTATCACACCGAGGGCATCGACGACGAGACGCGCCGCATCCTGGCCATCCAGACCTATTATGAGAGCCAGTGGATAGCCCGCGGTCTCAATATCAAATACATGAAATTCCGTCTGCCTCAATCCTGCGCCCTCGAAGAGACCGACATAGAAATCGAAACCGACGATTACCGCAGTTACAAACGCTTCTCGCGCAGCCCAAAAGACAAAAGGGTGTAGTTAAGCGTGTAGATGTTTTTATATTTCACTCAAAAGGTCTGATTACAGCCGGAATCGGATATAAGTCCGGTCGTCGAAGGATTGGTTGCCGCGCATCAGGCCTTTAGTGGCTTTGAAATGACCGATACACAACGGGTCTTCGCTCAACTGACGGGTGAGGGCCTGTTCGCTTTTTGAAAGGGTGGGGTATAAAAAGGGATATCCGTCGGTGGCTAACACTATCTCCTTGGCACCGCTCACATTGATGACGCGCACCTTGTCCAGAGCGATAGGGAAACCGTCGATGACGGAAAACGTCATATTCTGATGGCGGCAAGTGGAATCAAACACCGGTAAGATAAAATCCCTGCCGTCATCGTGCGACTGAAAATCACTCATTGGTCGCCCTTTTTGCAACAGCATACGGATATATGCGCCACGCATTTCTGCCATCAAATGCTCGTAGGGTTTGGGGTTGTCGAAGAACTGTCCGTCGACCATGCACTGACAGTCGCCCACAAGCCATATTTCCTGCCTTGAGCGGCTGTAAATCGCAGCACTGGCGGCCATGCGCTCCTTGGGATTGCGTCGTAGGAGTTTCATGTCGGCTCCCGATGCATCGTAAACGGCCCGGATTATTGATGTCACGCCATCGCAGAAGTCATGGCAACAACCGTCTGACGCCATCGAACGGATATAATCCGCCACAATGGTCATGCAATACTGCCCGTTGCTCATCGCGGGATGAAACTGCAGGCTGCTCTTGCTCGTGCTGCCGTCAACCACCGCCATAAAGGCGTCGCACACGACAAGGCCGTCCTCGCAACGCCCCGCGTCTGCCTTCCCGATGATGCTCTGCTCGATGATGGTCATATTCAACGTAGATAGAAGGAGTTGGTAGATAGAAGGAGATAAAGACATTGGTTCTGAGGCAAAAACTTCATCTATCTCATTTTTACTTCAGCCAACAAATCGGCCACCACATAACTACTGCCGCCGACAAAGATAAAATCGTGCTCGGAGGCGTCGGCCAGTGCGGCTTGATAGGCTTCCGCAACAGAATGAAACACCCGGCCGTGCAATCCGTGTGCCTCGGCCTTCTCAGCTACTTTCTCGGCTGGGATGGCGCGGTGTGTGGTGGCCTGAGTGAAGTAAAAAACGGAATGGAAGGGCATCATGCCCAGCACAGTGTCGATATCCTTGTCATCGACCATGCCGAAGACGATGCGCATCGTGTCGCAGTCCTGACGTTTCAGTTGGGCACTCAGAAACTCCCAACCGCCCACGTTATGTCCCGTGTCGCATACCACGACGGGGCTTTCCTGCAATTGCTGCCAGCGCCCCACCAGTCCGGTCATCTCACAAACGTGCCCAAATCCCTCGCGGATATCGACCAAACCGTTTATCCATCCTTCGCGCTCCAAGAAATCGCAAGCCCAAAGAATGGTGTTGGCGTTTTTCTCCTGATAATCGCCATGCAGTTCGTAGGCCACACGGTTCTCGCCAAACCGCTTCCCGTCGTGTACACGCAGATTGACCACATAAGCGGGCTGGTCCGAGTCTTTGCCTAAATTTCCGACCAAAATGGGGTCGTCCTCGGCAAAGATAATCGGTGCCTGTCTATCAAAGGCGGTGCGGGCGAAAACTGGACGCGTATGCGCATTGGTTTCCCCGATGACCACCGGCACACCTTCCTTGATGATGCCTGCCTTCTCGGTGGCTATCAGTTCCTCCGTGTTGCCGAGAAACTGCGTGTGGTCGAATGAGATGTTGGTGATGACCGACAGGATGGGAGTGATGATATTGGTGCTGTCGAGCCGTCCGCCCAAACCCACCTCAATCACGGCGATATCCACCTGTTGCTCTTTGAAATACCAGAAAGCCATGGCCGTGGTCAGTTCAAAAAACGACGGGTGCAACGGCTCAAAAAAGTCGCGGTGTTTCTCGACAAAACCGATAACCTCTTCCTCGCTGATCATCTCGCCGTTGACACGGATACGTTCGCGGAAATCCACCAGATGGGGCGAGGTGAACAATCCCACACGATGACCTGCCGACTGAAGAATGGCTGCCAACGTGTGCGACACACTGCCCTTGCCGTTGGTGCCCGCCACATGGATGGTCTTGAAACTCAGGTGGGGATTGCCCAGATGGTCGTCCAAAGCCATGGTGGTGTCCAGCCCGGGCTTATAAGCAGACGCGCCCACCTTTTCAAAGACGGGCGTGCTCTTAAACAGGTATTCTGTGGTTTCCTTGTAGGTCATGATTTCAAGGGAAGTTAAAGATGTCAATAGTGCTCTGACTCTGGAAGTTAAAGAAGTTAAGGAAGTTATCGCTCACTGCGTTCGCTAAGAAGTTAAAGCCATTACATAGGAGTTCAGGAGTTCAGACATTAGTTCGCCAATCCGTTTAATTAGTGAAATTCGTTGTCTTTTTTTCGAATAATTCGCTTAATTCGTAGTTCTAAATAAGTTTAGGGTTGAGTGTAGAGGGTTTAGTGCTCTCCCTTGTCCCTCATCTTAATTCGTATAATTCGAGAAATTCGTAGTCTTTATTTAGGAGTTCAGGAGTGAAGGAGTTCAGTAGTTCAGACAATAGTGCTCTATCTGTGGGCTATTTACTCCCCTCGCCCTTTGGAGAGGGGCTGGGGGTGAGGCTTCTATTCTCTTGCTCCTTGCTCCTTCCCCCATTTAATTAAAATAATTTCTGAATTTCTGGAAGATGGTTTGTTTGGTCGAATTGTCACCTTGGAAATTGTCGCTGTCTTTCATCTTTTCCAGCATCTCTTTCTCGGTACGGCTCAATGTCTTAGGCACATACACGCTGACGTTGATGACCATATCGCCATAACCTCTGCCATAGCCTTGAACGGCAGGCAGACCCTTGCCGCGCAGACGCAATGTCTTGCCGGGTTGGGTGCCAGGTTCTATCTTGACTTTCACTTTGGTGCCTTCGATGGTGGGGATGCGCACCTCGCCGCCCAATGCCGCGGTGGGGAAGTCGAGCAGCAGGTTGTAAATCAAATCCTGACCGTCGCGGATGAAGGTGTCGTTCTCTTCTTCTTCGATAAACACCTGTATGTCGCCCGCCACGCCGTTGTGCCTACCGGCGTTGCCTTTGCCCGACACGGTGAACACCATGCCGTCGCCCACGCCTTTGGGGATGTTGATTTCCACCACCTCTTCGCCTTTGACAACACCGGTACCGCCACAGTCCTTACATTTGTTCTTGATGACGGTACCCTCGCCTCCGCAGGTACGGCAGGGCGATTGTGTCTGCATCATGCCAAACATGGTCTGCTTCGTGCGCACTTCCATGCCGCTGCCGTGACAGGTAGGACATGTCTCCGCGCCGCTGCCGTTCTCTGCGCCGCTGCCATGGCAGTGAGGACAGGTGATGTCTTTCTTCACCTTGAATTTCTTTGTCACACCATTGGCCACGTCCAACAGCGACAGGCGCACCTTCAACCGAAGGTCGCTGCCCTGATGACGGGCTGCCTGACGGCCGCCACCGCCAAAACCGCTAAAACCGCCAAAACCTCCACCTCCGAACACACTGCCGAACATGGAGAATATGTCATCCATCGAGAATCCGCCGCCACCGCTGAAGCCGCCCATGCCTTGCAGACCCTCAAAACCGAACTGGTCGTATTGCTGGCGTTTCTGGGGGTCGTGAAGCACATCATAGGCTTCGGCTGCCTCCTTGAATTTCTCCTCGGCGTTCTTGTCGCCGGGATTGCGGTCGGGGTGGTATTTGATGGCTATCTTACGATAGGCTTTCTTGATATCATCTTCCGAGGCGTTCTTGTCAACACCCAGCACCTCGTAATAATCACGTTTTGCCACTGCTTACAGTATTATAAACCCCTCTCTGCTCCTCCCCAAAGGGAAAACTTGATTGCCGGGGCATTTGTCCTTTAACTACTTTAACTTCCTTAACTTCTTTAACTCCTAAAAAAAATCACTGTCCTACTGCCACTTTGGCATAGCGGATGACTTTGTCATTAAGCGTATAACCCTTTTCGGTGCAGTCGATGACCTTGCCTTTCTTGTCGTCGCCCATGCCGGGAACCATAGCGATGGCCTCATGGAAGTTCACATCGAAGTCTTTGTCGGTGGTGTCAATGGGATTCACGCCCAAACCTTCCAACGTCTTCAAAAACTTCTTGTATATCAGTTCCATGCCCTCTTTCAGGGTGGCGGCATCGGCATTCTCACTGTTGGCGAGTGCCCGTTCCATGTCATCAATGACAGGCAGAATGGCTTTCACCGTCTTTTCACCGCCGTTCAATATCAGTTCGGCTTTCTCCTTGATGGTGCGCTTACGCAGGTTCTCCATCTCGGCGCACTTATACAGGTATTTCTTCTCCCATTCGGCGGCGGCTTCCTGGGCGGCGGTCAAGGGGTCTTTCGCTTCGACTGTCTCTTCTGCTTTCGCCTCAGTCTCAGCATCTTCTGCCTCAAAGACCTCACCCTCGGTGTTCTCCGCGTTTTGGGCTTCTGCTTGTTCTTCATTCAGCGGCTCCTGTTCAGCGCCGTTCTCTTGTTGTATATCTTTCTCGTCCATAATAGTATTTTATTTTGGTTTCTGCACCTATCCTAGCAAAAACCTTGCCAAATGTCAATTCACAATTATCAATTCACGATTATCAATTCACAATTAACACTCCCTCCCCTCGGGGAGGGTTGGGGAGGGGGCTCCTTCCTTTTGAGGGTCGGGGTGGGTATTATGAGTACATCCTTGCTTTCTGCTCCTTGATTTGCTCATCGTAGATGTAGTCGTCATACTGCATCAGTTTGTCGATGGTGCCAGAGGGAGTCAGTTCGATGATGCGGTCGGCCACGGTCTGGATAAACTCATGGTCATGGCTGGCGAAGAGGATGTTGCCCTTGAATGACACGAGGTTGTTGTTGAACGCCTGAATGCTTTCCAAGTCGAGGTGGTTGGTTGGTGTGTCGAGGATGAGGCAGTTGGCGTTCTTCAGTTGCATACGGGCTATCATGCAGCGCATCTTCTCACCGCCGGAGAGCACATTCACTTTCTTCTCCACCTCTTCCTGTTTGAACAGCATACGGCCCAGATAACCTTTCATCACCACCTCGTTGCCGGCGCCATATTGTGAGAGCCAATCGACCAGATTGAGGTCGCTCTTGAAAAACTCGGTGTTGTCCAACGGCAGATAAGCGGTGGTGATGGTCACGCCCCATTTGTAGGTACCGGCATCAGCCTCGCGGTTGCCGTTGATAATCTCAAACAGAGCCGTCATGGCCTTCGGGTTATGGCTCAGGAACACCGTCTTCTGACCTTTCTCGATGTTGAAGTTCACATGGTCGAAGAGCACCGTTCCGTCATTATCGACGGCTTTCAGATCTTTCACCTCGAGTATCTGGTTGCCCGGCTCACGCTCCATACTGAACAGAATGCCTGGATATTTGCGTGATGAGGGACGGATTTCCTCCACATTGAGTTTCTCCAGCATCTTCTTGCGCGAAGTGGTCTGTTTGCTCTTCGCCACATTGGCGGAGAAGCGGCGGATGAACTCTTCCAACTGCTTGCGCTTCTCCTCGGCTTTCAACCGCTGGTTCTGGGCCTGTCGCAATGCCAACTGTGAACTCTCATACCAGAATGAGTAGTTGCCCGAGAACACGGTCACCTTGCCGAAGTCGATATCCACCGTCTGGGTCGATACGGCATCGAGGAAGTGACGGTCGTGGCTCACCACCAGCACTGTCTGCTCCACATTGCTCAGGTATTCTTCCAACCACTGCACCGTGTCGAGGTCCAAGTCGTTGGTCGGCTCGTCAAGCAGCAGGTTGTCGGGATGTCCGAACAGCGCTTTGGCAAGCATCACGCGCACCTTCTCGTTGTTCGACAAGTCGCTCATCTGCTTGTAGTGCATCTCTTCCTTCACACCCAGATTCTGCAACAGTTGGGCTGCGTCGCTCTCGGCCTCCCAACCGTTCATCTCGGCGAATTTCAACTCCAGGTCGGCGGCCAGATTACCGTCCTCTTCGGTCATCTCAGGTTTGGCATAGAGTGCCTCGCGCTCTTTCATGTTTTTCCAGAGCGGTTGGTGACCCATGAACACGGTGTCCATGACCGTAAACTCATCGTATTTGAAGTGGTCCTGCTCCAACACTGAGAGGCGCTCGCCCGGACCCATCTCGATGGTGCCCTTGTTGGCCTCCAACTCTCCGCTGATGGCTTTCAGAAGGGTCGATTTGCCGGCGCCGTTAGCGCCTATCACTCCGTAAATATTGCCCGGGGTGAATTTGATGTTCACGTCTTTGTAAAGTACTCGCTTGCCGAATTGAATGGCCAGATTGGTGACTGTTATCATCTCTATATACCTTATTTATAAATTTCGGGTGCAAAGGTAGTAAATAATTACGAATTACGAAATATGAAATACGAAATATCGCAGTGCGATGTAGAATGAAGAAATTATGAATTATGAATTGTGAATTGTCCATTGCGAACGCCTTGAGTGTAAAAAAAAAGAAAGAGTTGTGTTTTTGCGGAAAATAGTTTATCTTTGTCATCGGAAAACCCTCGGTCTCGCCAAGCGAATCCCCAAACATCAAAAGAAATAAGTCACCCCTTACTCCATAAGCGTTATTCTTTATCCCCCCCAATCAACACCCCCTCCCTTGGGAGGGTAGGGGTGGGTTCACAATCTCGAAACTTGATTAGCGAACTATTGTCTAAACTCCTACACTCCTCCACTCCTCCACTCCCTTCCTATGCTCTAAAACATCCCTTCAACACTCCTCCAACCCCCTCGAAAATGAAAAAAAACAAGAAAAAAGTTGGTTATTTAGGAAAAATACATTACTTTTGTCCCCACGATTGCGGTGGCAATCGTATACAAGTAATTTTAATCTATATTTATCATTTTTGCGTAAGGTGTTCGGCTGCGAAGTCGGGCATCTTTTTTTTCGTACCCTTTCTCAACCCTTTTCTCACCCCGTTCTTATGCCATATTTCAAGTCTTTTCCAACGCGTTTTTCCCGCAAAGGCGTTAGCCCGTTTCCCTCCCATTAAGGGGACGGGCTGGGGTGGGGTAGAAACCACCTGACTATACCCTGAAACTGCATAAATCGCCACCAAACCCCAATTTCGTCGAAAGAAACCCCCTGTTTCGTCGAAAATCATTTTGATTTTATGCATTTCGACCCTATCTTTGCATCAGAAAAAAAACATCTGTAAAGGTTTACTAACTATTATCAAATTATCGTTATTCATTATTTTTCAGGATTCTTAGGGCATCTCTCCCGCGACGGGAGAGATTTTCCTTTGAAAAATAATGGATATTCCGAAGAAAATTATTATATTTGCAGCAACATACAACCATGAACATTACTAGAAAAGATTTTATCGTCCTGCTCATGCAATTGGGATTCTTCGCCATCCTGATTGGTTTACCCTTGCTCATGGCTCTCTTCTGGGGCGCTTCCGTCTCGTTTAATCTGGTGCTTAGAATCACCCTGAGATGGATGCTTCCCATGATGGCGGTCTATCTGCTCAATTACTATGTGCTGGTGCCGCTTCTCTATTATAAGCATCATCGTTGGTTGTTTGTTTTTGCCAACGTGCTGATCATCGCCCTAATCAACAACTTCATTTTCTTCGGTTATAAAATCGGTCAAAGCGGAATGATTATTTCTCCCACGACCATTCCTGAGATGGGTCGACCGATGTATTATTCCAATGCTATTGTTCCCGTGGCGCTGCATATCTTCGCAGCCATAGCCGCTTTGGGCGTGCGTCACCTCTCACGTCTGCATGAGGTGGAACTGAAAATAAAAGAACAAGAACAGAAGACCACACAGGCGGAGTTGGCATGGCTGAAAAACCAACTCAACCCCCATTTCCTCTTCAATACGCTCAACAACATCTCCAGTCTGACACAGATTGACGCCGACCAGGCACAGGAGAGCATCGCCCAACTGAGCGACCTCTTGCGCTATGCCATGTATGAGACGGAGAAACCGCTTGTGCCCCTTACCGGAGAAGTGGAGTTTATGAAGAATTATATCGACCTGATGCGTTTGCGTTGTGGCAAAAAGACCACCGTCAAAGTAGATATGCAGTCGCAACAAGGGGCGATGGTGGCACCGCTGCTCTTTATCTCGCTGATAGAGAACGCGTTCAAACACGGCGTAAGCAGTAACCAGAAGTCGAACATCGACATCTGTCTCACCGCCGACGATGGTCTTCTAACCTTCATCTGCGACAATACCAACTATCCCAAAGACAACGCCGACCGCAGCGGGTCGGGCATAGGGCTGGAGAATACGCGCCGGCGTTTGCAACTGCTCTATCCCGACAGACATACATGGGAACAAACCCTTGTCGATGATATTTACCACATAAAAATCACCATTCAACTATGAAAACACTCACATGCGTCATTGTAGATGATGAACCCTTGGCCGTACAATTGCTGGAATCGTTTGTCAATAAGACACCGCAATTGTCACTCGTGGCGTCCTTCACCGATTCTGTCGAGGCGATGCAACACCTGACCGCCGAACCGGTCGATTTGCTCTTCCTCGACATCCAGATGCCCGATGTCAACGGCATGGAACTGGCACATCAGTTGCCCTCCGAAACGTTTATCATCTTCACCACCGCATTCCGTGAGTTCGCTTTCGAGAGTTACGAGGTAAATACCGTCGATTTTCTGCTCAAACCCATCCGTTACACGAAGTTCCTCAACGCCGTGGAAAAAGTCATGGCACGGTGTGAAGAGAGAGTAATTGTCAGTGCTGAGCCGACCAATCCAGAAAACCACAAATCTCAATCCTCAAATCTCAATCCTGCAGAGTCCACCTTCCTCCGTGTTGACGGGGAATTAAAACGTGTCGATTTCTCGCAGATTCTTTATGTCGAAGGCATGAAAGATTATGTGATGTTTTACCTCGACGACGAGCGTCGGCCGCTTATCACCCACCTTACCATGAAGGCCGTGGAGCAGATGTTGCCCACAGACCGTTTCATGCGTGTCAACCGCTCATACATCGTGGCGCTGAGCAAGATACGCACCATCGACCGCAATCTCTGTCTCTATATCGGCGACGAAATCATTCGTGTCACCGATATGTACAAAGAAACCTTCAACAATTATCTCAACCGCCAATTGCCGGGGTGAAGCATAATAGGGGCAAGGAGCAAGGGGCAGGGGGCAAGAGAATACCTTAAGAGGTGAGAGGTTGGAGGTGAGAGGTTAGAGATTAGCCCACAAATTGTGGAAACGTCTGTGTATAGGGGCGGTGCCTCTGTGCCCGCCAGCACGAGCGATAGCGAGTTCGTCAAATGCCTACCCGTTATCAAATAATCGCCGTATTTCTTCTCTGTGTCGTTTTTTTCCCTTAACTTTGCATAATAATCAGAATTAATAGAACACACCTAAAGTCTATGCACCATGAGTAACGACATGAATTCAGGAAAAGATTTTTCACAAATGTTGCCGGTCGGTACTGTGCTCGACGGTCGCTATCGTATTGAGCGCTATCTGGCGTCAGGCGGTTTTGGCAACACTTACGAGGCTGTTGACACCAAATTGGGTTGCAGGGTCGCCGTGAAGGAGTTTTTTCTTAGTCAGCAATCCACGCGGGGAACAGACGGATGTAGTGTCACCGTGACCAGTCCGTCGGCGCGTGTATTATTTGAACACTATCTGGAAAAGTTCAAGACCGAGGCGCGGCGTATCAGTCAATTAAGAAATAATCATATTGTCAGGGTAAGTGATTTGTTTGATGCCAATGACACTTCTTATTACGTGATGGATTTCGTAGATGGGGAGTCGCTCAAAAAACGTATTCAGAACGGAGGACCTCTTTCAGCAGAGGAAGCAGTGAAAACTTGCCGCCAAGTGCTTGATGCGTTGGAAGTGATTCATCGTGCGGGGTTATATCATCTCGATGTCAAACCGGCAAATATCATGTTGACTGCCGGTGACGAAGCAGTGCTCATTGACTTCGGGGCTTCTAAACAAATAGACTCGACTGGCGGCGTAACCCTGCATAGCCAGATGGTCTTTTCACCAGGATATGCACCTTCTGAGCAGATGGACGGTAAAGCCGACCGCGTGGGGCCTTGGACTGACTTCTATGCTTTGGGAGCCACCCTTTATGCCATGCTTTCAGGTCAGACACCCCCGTCGCCATCTGACATCACCGACGATGGCGAGGATGCGTTTAGTTTCGTGTCATGGCCGTCTGCCCTCAAGCAGGCGGTGCTCAAGATGATGTTCCCTTCCACCAAAAAACGGCCGCAGAATGTGGAGGAGGTACGGGCATTGTTGGAGGGTAAACCAGCCGAAAAAAATCCTGTCAATAGTGGAGAAACGACCATTTTGCCAACGCCGGTTAATCCTGCACCGAATGTGGGGCAGAAATCAGAAGGTCGGAGGAATGAAAACCCAGTCCATGAAAATGACCTTCCGGTTAGTAGAGACGATGCTGTAGTGCCAGCCCGTCCAAATGAAACAAGCCAAGAGACGCAAATCATTGGTAATAAAGACCGCACATTTACTGTTCGTGGAGTATCATTCAAGATGATAGCCGTTGAGGGCGGCACATTTATGATGGGAGCGACTCCAGAACAGGGAGAAGATGCAAGGCAAAATGAAAAGCCTGCACATCAGGTAACATTAGATGGTTTCATGATTGGTGAAACAGTTGTGACGCAAGCGTTGTGGAAAGCCGTTATGGGTAATAATCCGTCGCGTTTCAAAGACGATGACAGACCCGTGGAAACAGTGTCGTGGAACGATTGTCAAAACTTCATAACCCAACTGAATTCCATGACGGGCGAGCATTTCCGGTTGCCTACGGAGGCAGAATGGGAGTTTGCCGCACGGGGTGGTAACAAAAGTAACCACACGAAATATGCCGGAGGCTCAGACATCTATTCTGTAGGGTGGTTTTGTGAAAACAGTAAAAAATCCAAGTCGTTTATAGGAAGGATGTTTTCTGAAGGAAGTACTCAACCCGTGGCAATGAAAGACCCTAATGAGTTGGGGTTGTATGATATGTCGGGCAACGTATGGGAGTGGTGTCAGGATTGGTATGATAAGGACTACTTTAGCAAATCGCCGGTTACGAATCCCTACAATGAGATTATTGCTTATTACCATGTGGATCGAGGTGGTGGTTGGATTAACGACGTTGGAGGATGTCGTGTGTCTAGTCGTGATTATTTCACACCTGATTATGCGTTCGATGCTCTCGGCTTACGCCTCGCCCTTTAGTCCTCGCATAAAGTGGAAGGCTATTTCAATTCGGCGCCCTGTGCCCGCCCGCACGAGCGATAGCGAGTTCGTCAGAGTTCAGAGATTAGAGATTACTCCGCTAATGGAGTGGTATTGTCTGAACTCCTGAACTTCTGAACTCCTCTGTAATGGCTTTAACTTCTTAGCGAACGCAGTGAGCGATAACTTCCTTAACTTCTTTAACTACCCAGAAATAACGTTCCAAAATCAATACCCCAAATCCTCGCCTACGAGAATCACGATGTGGCGCTTGGCGGGGTGGGAGTTGCGCAGGAAATGAACGTAGTTGCAGATGCTTTGCGGTGAGTTGCAGTTGTGGCAAACACCGTCAATCTGGCAAGGTGTCTGGATGTCGAAGCGGGCGGCGTTGATGGGCGAAGCGGTGCTGCGGGCACGTGCCAAGGCTGCCTCCACGTTTTGCGCCACTTTGTTCAGACCCACGATGAAAATCACGCGTTTCGGTCCCCATGTGATGGCTGCCACACGGTTACCGTTGCCGTCGATGCTTACGATGATACCGTCTTCCGAGATGGCGTTGGCACTGGCCAGATAGAAATCACACTCGAAAGCCTTGCGATAGGTGGTTATCTTATCCTCTTCGGTCGTCACATCGTCGCGGTCAAACACCTGATAATTGCCTTCTTTCAAACGACGGGTCAGGCCGATGTCGCGGATGGACATAGAACCGCCCCAGGAGATGCTGCTCCCCTCGGGAATAAGACTGATGGCTTGTTCTACGGCCTCAGCGGAGGTCTTACAATAATACGCCTCGAAATGACGGCGTTCCAAGTTCTTAATCATTTTCTGAGCCAGTCGCTCATTACGGAGTTCTAATGGAGTCATGATGTTGTGATTTTTGGGAAGTTAAAGCCATTACATAGGAGTTCAGGAGTTTAGGAGTGTAGGAGTTCAGACATTAGTTCGCCAATCCGTTTAATTAGTGAAATCCGTTGTCTTTTATTTTGAATAATTCGCTTAATACGTAGTCTTTATTTAGGAGTTCAGACATTAGTTCGCCAATCCGTTTAATTAGTGAAATCCGTTGTCTTTTTTTTCGAATAATTCGCTTAATTCGTAGTGTTTATTCAGGAGTTCAGGAGTGTAGGAGTTCAGACATTAGCACTCTAACTCTGGAAGTTAAAGAAGTTAAGGAAGTTACTCTGCCAATAGAGCCCTCCCTTTGGGAGGGTTGGGGTGGGTTTCCAACAAAAAAGAGACACCCGTTTCTAAAAAAGGTATCTCTCTCTGTAGGGACGATCGGGCTCGAACCGATGACCTCTGCAATGTGACTGCAGCGCTCTAAACCAACTGGGCTACGCCCCTATTCCTGAATTGCGACTGCAAAGATACGGCGATTTTTCCGATACACCAAATTTTTAGCGAAGTTTTTTATTTTTGATATCCGCAAAACACCGCAAAACACCATCCAACCATCTCAAAGACATTTGCTCATTCCCCTAAATCTTGCACGAAAAATGAAAAAAAGTATCTCTCCTTGTGCAAGATTACGTAATTTTGTTGTTTGGTATATAGAAACGATTTAAAAAACGTATGAATATGAAACAGTGGATGAACCGTTTATTGTATCTGGCAATGATGGTCATGGCGTTGTCTTCGTGCGACGCTGGCGAATCTAACGACGATATCCAACGTGACCCATGGGCACCGACATCTGTCAACGGCCAATATATTGGCTATTGGCGCATCAACCAGACCGAAGCCGATGAAGGAGCAATGACAGTGCGTGATGACAAACTGACACTGACGAATCTACCTTATAAGGGTATCCTCGCTCATCTCTTGGGCGATGAGGCGGCCTCTCAGGCTATTCCTGGCATCGAGGCTCCCTCCTACTCTTTGACGATGACGCTGTTGGGATTAAATTCTAACTCCTCGGCATACGAGATGCCGCTTGAACCTTATGAGTTCTCCTACACTTTAGATGGCGTGAGATATACTGCCCGCATCGATTTCCGTGGCATATCACAGGCGGGATATTACAACAATTCGGGCATGTTGGTCGTCATACTCAATGTGGATATAATTACCATCACAGGATCGGGCGAAGCGCAAGTGTTCAAAAAAGATTGGACATTGACTTTTTATCCTAACCGGCACGAATCAGGTTACTTGTTGTGTTAAAGACAGAAAGGGCTCTCTTGCATGATGTTTGCCGTGGCGACCGTGATGCTCAGCGTGAGTTGTACGGGCGTTTTTCGGGCTGTGCCGCATCGGTAGCGATGCGGTATGTGGCTGATATGGACGCCATGAAAGATGTGATGCAAGACAGTTTCGTCAAGGTTTTCACCCGCATCCGTACGTTTAACTACCGTGGTGAGGGCTCGCTCAAGGCGTGGATTATCCGTATCGTGGCAAACGAATCTCTCAATTACCTGAAACAAAGGGTCAGATATGCGGATTTGGACACGATACCCGATGAGCCCGATGACGGAACGGAACCGCCGGTCAACAAAGTGCCGCCCGACAAGTTGATGAAGATGATTGCTGAACTGCCTGAGGGCTACCGGACGGTGATCAACCTGTTCGTCTTCGAGCAGAAAAGCCATAAGGAGATAGCCTCCTTGCTCGGCATCAAGGAAAACTCCTCCGCATCGCAATACCTCAGGGCCAAGAAACAACTCGCAAACAAAATCAAAACATATATCCAACAACATGAAGAGAGCGACATTTGAACAACAACTCCGCGACCGTCTCGACGGGTATGAGCCGCAGGTGCCTGACAACCTGTGGGAGGAGATTGACGCGCGTCTCTCTTCCGACACACCGACTCAGGAAAAGCACAAATCATATCCGGACGCTACGTCCGCACCAGCACAAAAAACGAAACAAACGCGTGTCATTCCCTTATGGGCAAAGATTACCGCTGCAGCCGCCGTCATTGCCGCCGCCATCTTGCTTTTCAAGGGGCAGGGACCTTCTGAAGGACAAGAGGATACCTCATTGGCCCAACAATCCGTGCCAAATGTTCATAACGACAGCCATCCTGCCGATAGAGATCCTGATGACAAACTTCCTGATGGTAATCTTTCTGAAGAGAGGATTCTCAGTGACAGACTCCCCCTAACCCCCTCTAACTTAGAGGGGGAACAGAGTCACCCCTCCAATCTTGACTCCCGCCCCAATGTCGCTCTCACCGACTCCCCCTCTGCCATAGGGAATACGGGGGATGATGCTCTCGCCGACTCGCCCTCCAAGTTAGAGGAGGCAGAGGGGAGTCAGCAGGAACCAAAAACCCCTGTACATCAAACCACAATCCCTCAAAGTACGCCCCACCACCTGACTCAACAAGTGGCTCCCTCTTATAGCGGGAATTCAAGTGAATCTCTCACATTCTCCCTTTTTGCCGATAATATCTTCGGGCGTGGCGGTGATGCTTTACCGATGTATATGAGTCCTGCGCTCGCCGATGTCTATAACTATGCTTTTGATAATGCGCCGGAAGGATACCGGGCAGCCCAGATCTATCAGTTGGCGGGATATGCCGACCGCAGTGTCCATCATCGCCCTGTCGTGGCGGGCGTCTCTGCCAAAATTCCTTTGGGCGGACGGTGGGCAGTGCAGACGGGACTCACATACAGTTGGTTGTCATCGGAGTTCTTCCATGACATGCGCGGCGTGACCATCACCGACAAACAGTCGTTGCAATATCTGGGCATTCCCCTCACCGCCTCGTACGATGTTTGGAAAAAAGGCGCCTTCTCGGTCTATGCAGCAGCGGGAGGGGCAATGCATATCAACACCTCTGCCAACGTGAAAACCGATGGTGTGAAAAGCCATCTCCGTCATGACCGCCTGCAATGGTCGATGAGTGCTGTCATTGGCGCGGAATACGAGTTCCTTCCCTCATGGTCGCTTTATGTAGAGCCGGGTGTCACATGGTATCCTGATAATGGAAGTGACATTCAGAATTTCTTCAAAGACAAACCTGTTAATCCCAGTCTGCAATTCGGTTTCCGCTATCAGTTTTCTCGACATTAAAACGAGGGGTTGATAGTATTACCGTCAAGTCGTTTTGGTAATCATCTCATTGGTACCAGTCCGCTCCCTTTCTCATTCATGGGGAGAGGCAGGGTATGCTCATCGGGAACCAAAGGTCGGCGGCCGAAAGGAAAGCCAATTGCCATACTGTTGCTATGAGTATGAGCATTTCTAAATGCGAGATAAGATCCCGTACCTGTATTATTTTTCAAAAAAACACCCGATTACTTGTGTATTCAATATAAATTCGCTATATTTGCAAAAATCTAACCAATCTATTCGCGAACTAATATTTTAATACATGAAAATCGGTCTATTTATCCCTTGTTATGTCGATGCCCTTTATCCTGAAGTGGGTGTCGCTACGTACAAATTGCTGAAGCATTACAATGTGGATGTCACCTATCCCCTGGGGCAGACGTGTTGTGGGCAGCCTCAGGCAAACGGCGGGTTCCAACGTATGTCGCAGCCGCTTGTCGAGAAATACGAGAACATGTTCAAGGATTTTGACTATGTTGTCGCCCCTTCAGCATCATGTGCCGCTTTCGTGCGTTGCTTCCATCCCGAAATCATGAAGGGAAAGATGGAGTGCACCACAGCCAAGAAAACCATGGACGTGGTGGAGTTTCTGCACGATGTGTTGAAAGTAGACGAGGTGCCCGGAAAATTCCCGCACAAGGTCAGTGTGCACAACTCGTGCCACGGCGTGCGTGAATTAGGGCTGTCTTCTCCTTCTGAAAGAAATGTGCCGCCATTCAACAAAATCATCGACCTGTTGAAGATGGTCGAGGGCATTGAAATTCACGAGCCCGAGCGCAAGGACGAGTGCTGCGGATTCGGAGGATTGTTCTCCATCGAGGAGACCGACGTCTCCACACGCATGGGCATCGACAAGGTGCAGCGGCATATCGACACCGGGGCGGAATACGTCACCGGTCCCGACAGTTCATGTCTCATGCACATGGCGGGTGTCGCCAAAAAGCAGGACATGAAGATTGAGTTCATACACGTAGTAGAAATTTTAGCAGCAGGACTATGAGTACAGTACATGCAAAGAAAAGCCACGAATTTCTGAAAGACGTGGATAAAATCACACGCCATGACAAAACATTCTGGGGCGTGCGCGACAAGAGAGACATCATGGCCATGGGATTGCCCGAATGGGAAGACCTGCGCGAACTGGCCAGCCGCATCAAGATGCACACCGCTACACACCTGGCCGATTATCTGGAAAAATTCGCCAGCAACCTCGAGAGCCGCGGCGTAAAGGTGCATTGGGCAAAAGACGCGGAGGAGTTCAACGAGATAGTGCTCGGCATCCTCAAGGACCATAACGCGAAAAAACTCGTCAAGAGCAAGAGCATGCTCACCGAGGAGTGTGAGATGAACCCCTACCTGGAGAAAAACGGCATCGATGTGGTCGAGACCGACCTCGGCGAGCGCATCATACAGTTGATGGACCAGAAACCCTCGCATATCGTCATGCCCGCACTGCACATCTCGCGCGACGCCATCGGCGAGGAATTCGAGAAACGAGGCATCAGCAAAGAGATAGGCAATCACGACCCCACCTATCTGACACGGTGCGCCCGCTATCACCTGCGCGACGAGTTCATGAAGGCCGATGCCGGACTGACCGGCTGTAATTTCGGAGTGGCAGAGACGGGCGATGTCGTCGTTTGCACCAATGAAGGCAACGCCGACATGAGCACATCCATGCCCAAACTGCACATTGTGGCGATGGGACTGGAGAAAATCGTGCCCAATTACGACTGTCTGGCAGTGTTCCAGCGGCTGCTCTGCCGTAGCGGTACGGGCCAGCCCACCACCACCTTCACCGCCCACTTTGAGAAAGCGCGGCCCGGAGCAGAGATGCACGTGGTGCTCGTGGACAACGGACGTAGCGACATCATCGCCAGCGAGGAGCATTGGCAGACGTTGAAGTGCATCCGTTGCGGCGCATGTATGAACACCTGCCCGGTCTATCGCCGCAGCACGGGTTACAGTTACACCTACTTCATCCCCGGACCCATCGGCATCAATCTCGGTATGTTGAAAAATCCCGACAAATATTTCGATAATGTGTCGGCATGCTCACTCTGCCTCTCCTGCTCGAACGTCTGTCCGGCAAAGGTTGACCTCGGCGAGCAGGTCTATAAGTGGCGCCAGCAACTCGAGGAGTTCGGACACGAGTCGAACATCAAGAAATGGATGTCGCGCGGCATGAGCATGATGTTCAACCACAAGTGGATGTACAACTCGGCGTTGTGGTGGTCGCCCATGGCCAACCATGTGCCCAACTTCCTTATGTACAGCAAGATAAACGGATGGGGACAAGGCCATGAGATGATGCGGTTCCCGAAGAAGCCATTCCATGTGCTCTGGAAAAAAGGTAAAGTAAAATAATGATAGACTCTATCGGATTTACAGGCTTTATAGAATCTATACATAAAACCGAATCACATGAAAAAAGAAGAATTATTTGACAAACTCCGCCGTAACACGCGCGAGCAGTTTGATATGCCCGACCTCACCATCAATGCTATCAAATATCCTGATACTGTGAAGCAGTTCATTGAGATGAGTAAAACCGTGGGAGGAAAGGTGAAATGCATCAATAAAGAGGATGATGTCAATAAAGTCATCCGCGAACTCTATCCCGACGCAAAGGTGTTCGCATCCAACGTCCCGGGCATCGAGGCCGACCTCAACCCCGACACCGTGGCTGAGGCGAAAGACCTCAACGGCACCGACGTTGGCATACTGCAAGGCGAACTGGGCGTGGCTGAGAACGGCTGCGTCTGGGTTCCCCAAACCATGAAGGAAAAAGCCGTCTGTTTCATCTCCGAGGAACTCGTCATCATGCTCGACAAGAAAAATATCGTCGACAACATGCATGAGGGTTACAAGCGCATCCGTGTGCCAGAACTCGGTTATGGCTGCTGGATCAGCGGACCCTCAAAAACCGCCGACATCGAGCAGGCCCTTGTTATGGGCGCCCAAGCCGCCCGTGGCGTCACCGTCCTGCTGATAGAGTAACACACACTAAAACTCACCCCCTCCAAAGGGTGGGTGGGCGCATAGGATACTTTTTTGCCGAAATGGTTTACGATGAAATCCCTGGAACTTTTGTGGATTCAGGGATTTTTTTGTATATTTGCAACGTATTAGTTTTGTTAGCCCCATCATTCAGTCCAACTATCATGTCACACATTATCAAATATAGCGAAGAGATAGAAGAACACGGATTCTGTCAGGAGCGACCGGAGTTGCATACGGGCGACAAGTATCTGCATGAGGTGGACGGGAAACAACGGTTACGTATCGTCAGGTCCGTTCACTTCGACAAGTATGTCTGGGAAGATGTCGCCCAATGGACCACTGTCATTGAGGAGTTTTTCGCGGAGGAATACACGCTCACCACGGTTCTTGTCAACTATGGGCAGCCTGACCAGTCGGAGATTCCCGTTTTCGTGGCGAACGGGATGATTGGTGTGCTTTCGCGCGACAAGGATTCGGTCTGTGGCGAACTGTTCATCCCGTCAAGGCGGTTCAATGTCGCGGTGAAGGGAGTCGCTCCCTTTGGCTTCTACGATTGTCAGCATCTGTCGAGGGTCGTCTTCGACGCGCAAGTGGTGATTGTCTATCCTTTCGCCTTCGCGAAGAGTGGCATCTCGGAAATGGTCTTCAACGATGTTGTGCCTGTGATGGTACATACGACGGCCATCGACGGTTGTGAGCACCTCCCTAAGTTCGACACGTTGTTCGGCCGTCCTTTCCCGGGCAAGTATCTGTTTCGTGGCGGCGAAGCCTTTGATGAGTGGGAGGAGAAACTGAAGGAATTACATTTTTAGAACAGATGAACTGGAATGAATTATATGACCTGGCGTTGCGGATTGCCATCCGTGCGCATGAAGGACAAAAAGACAAGTCGGGTCGCGACTATGTGACGCACCCCATACGTGTGGCAGAACGCTGCAAAGACCCGAGGGCAAAGATTGTGGCGTTGCTGCACGACACCATCGAGGACACCGACGTGACCACAGACTATCTGCGCATTCAGGGGTTCCCCGAGGAAATTATCGACGGCGTGCTGTCGGTGACCAAGCAGGTGGGGGAGACCTATGAGGATTTTGTTCTCCGGGCTGCCAAGAACCCCCTCGGCAAAGAGGTAAAACGTGCTGATTTGGAGGACAATATGGACATCCGCCGGTTGAAGGACATCACCGATGAAGATGTGGCCCGGTTGCGGAAATACCTCCGTGCATGGCAAAGCCTAAACGGCTGATTATCCCATATTTGTTCTCTAAGCATCATGCTGCCCCGATTCGGAATCTGACTGGCCGATAAATGTTTCAAGTTGTTTTCTTGGTAGGTTTGATGACCAAATTTGGTTAAATTGTCCGTTTTTTCCCTAAAAATCACTTTTTTATAAGTAATTATATATCCATTTTTTCGAAGAAACGGCAAATATACTACCTTTGCAACTGAAAATCTAAAAAATATGAGAAAATATTTGTTTAGTCTCGCATTCGTCGCTGTGTTGCTGCCTGTCAAGGCACAGCAGGTGCTGACGTTGGAAGACTGCCGGCAAATGGCACTTGCCAATAACAAGCAACTGACCATCTCGCGCGTGAAGCAAGAGGCGGCTGCCGACACACGCCGCGCTGTGCGTACCAAGTTCTTGCCGAAGGTGGATGCCTTGGCGGGTTATGAGTGGACCTCGCGCGAGATATCGCTGTTGAACAACAAACAGAAAGACAATCTCAGCAATCTGGGTACCAATGCCGTTCAACCCGCCGCCACGAAGATCAACGAGGTGATGACGCAGTTGGTGCAGCAAGGTGCCATCTCGCCTGAGACGGCACAGGCTTTCGGCGCGCGTATCGGAGAAATAGGGTCGCTGATACAAGAGGCGGGCAACAGTTTCGGACAGTCCATCCGCGATGCCTTCCGCAGCGACACACGCAATATGTTTGCAGGGTCCATCTTCGTGCGCCAACCTCTTTACATGGGTGGTGCCATCACTGCTGCTAACCGTATGGCCGACCTCAACGAACAGTTAGTGAGCAGTCAGATTGACCTGAGTCAGCAGACCATCCTCTACGATATCGAGCAGGCATATTGGCTTGTGGTGTCTGTCCAGCAGAAAAACCGTTTGGCGCATAGTTACTATGACTTGGTGAAGAAACTCGACGACGATGTTCACAAGATGATCAAGGAAGGCGTGGCAACACGTGCCGACGGCTTGAAGGTGGATGTAAAGGTCAACGAGGCCGAGATGAACATCACACAGGCGGAAGACGGTGTGGTGCTGGCGAAGATGCTGCTCTGCCAGTTGTGCGGACTCCCCATGGACAGCGACATCACTTTGGCCGATGAGGATAAGACCGACATCGTGACCTTGGATGACCAGGGCGTGGCTTCTGCCACAACCGAAGGCATCGACCGTCCGGAGTTGAACATGCTGTCGCGTGCCATCGACATCTCGCGTGAGAGTACAAAATTGTTGCAGGCGGAGTATCGTCCGCAGGTGGCGCTCAATGCCGGTTTCCTCATCAGCAATCCTTCGCTGTACAACGGGTTTGAGAAGAAATTCAAAGGCATTTTCAACGTCGGTGTGATAGCACGCATCCCGTTGTGGACATGGCATGAGGGACGCTATAAAGTCAATGCCTCTAAGGCCGCTACTACCATCGCACAACTGGAATATGAGGAACTGAGCGAGAAAATCGACCTGCAGGTGTCGCAGTGCCGGTTCAAGGTGAAAGAAGCGCAGAAAAAACATGCCATGACGCTCAAAAACATAGCATCGGCCGAAGAAAACCTGCGCTGTGCCAATCTCGGTTTCAGCGAAGGTGTCATCAGCAGTACTGACGTGATGGCCGCCCAGACCGCATGGCAGCAGGCGCTCGAGCAGAAGATTGAGGCCGAGACCCAACTGAAACTCTCACAGGTGGCCCTGAAAAAAGCCCTCGGAAAACTGTATTAGGAGTAAGCCCTTTAACGAACTTAATGACTTTAAGGACCTTCACAACCTAAGAGGCAAGGTGCATGAGATGTCCCCTCAGCCCTCACTCCTTCGTTTCATCATTTCATAATTCATCATTCGTAATTCGTAAATAAAAATATATGTCAAAGAAATCACAACACAACAACATTTTGTTGGCAATCGTCGGTTTTGTGACAGTGGTGGCCATCGTCGCCGCTATCGGTTATTTCACCCTCGACCGTGGAGAAAACATCATTCAGGGAGAGGTGGAAGTGGCTGAGTATCGCATCTCGAGCAAAGTGCCGGGCAGAATCCTCGAACTGCGTGTCAGGGAAGGCGATTTCGTGCATGCCGGCGACACTGTGGCCATACTGGAGGCTCCTGAGGTCAACGCCAAGAAAACACAGGCGCAAAGTCTGGAACAGGCTGCCGCAGCCATGAGCGACATGGCTGAAGCAGGTGCACGTCAAGAGCAGATAGCAGGTGCGAAAGAAATGTGGCAGAAAGCCGAAGTGGGCGTGGATATCGCCAAGAAGTCTTACGAGCGCGTTCAACGCTTGTTTGACGAGGGTGTGGTGACCGCTCAGAAACGCGATGAGGTGCTGGCGCAATACGAGGCTGCTCAAGCCACCGCCAAGGCCGCCAAGAGTCAGTACGACATGGCTGTGAACGGCGCGCGCAACGAGGAGAAACGTGCCGCTGCCGCCAAAGTAAACCAAGCGCGTGGAGCCATTCAGGAGGTGAACTCCTATCTGCGCGAGACCATCCAGATAGCACAGGCCGACGGCGAGGTGAGCAGCATCTACCCGAAGGTGGGCGAACTGGTCGGAACGGGCGCTCCCATTATGACCATCTCGATGATGGACGACATGTGGGGCACGTTCAATGTGCGTGAGGACCAACTCAAAGGCATGAAGGTGGGTGACACTTTCACCGCCTACGCTCCCGCATTCGACAAGGAATTGGAGATGAAAGTCTATTACATCAAGGACGAAGGGTCATACGCCGTCTGGAAAGCCACAAAGAGCACCGGTCAGTACGACCTGAAGACCTTTGAGGTGAAAGCCCGTCCGGTGAAGGCCTTCGAAGGTCTGCGCCCCGGCATGTCGCTGATTATTAAGTAACAAACCTCCTCGGTAGGGAAAGAAGGAAGTTAAAGACAATCGCTTTCTGAGGAAATAACTCTCAATTCGCGGACTATTGTCTTCACTCCTCCACTCCTTCACTCCCAAACAACCAGTCTCCCAAACGACCAAACGACCAGTCTCCCCAACGACCAAAATTGTGTTCAGACGCATTTGGAACATAGCACGACGTGAATGTGGCATTCTGGCAAGAAACCACATCTACCTTTTCTGCATGGTGATTTTCCCCGTGCTGGTGCTGGTATTCTTCACATCGATGATGAAGAGTGGCGTACCGCAAGATTTGCCCATCGCTGTGGTTGACCAAGACAACACCTCCACCACACGTTCACTCATCCGTACGCTCGACGCGTTTCAATCGTCAGAGGTCGTAGCCCATTACTCCAACCCCGCCGAGGCTCGTAATGCCATTCAGCGCAATCAGATTTACGGTTTCCTCTATATACCTAAGGGTACGACCGATGGTCTGCTGTCGCAGCGGCAACCGAAAATTTCATTTTATTACAGCAACACAACGCTGTCGGCTGGCGGAATGGTGTATAAGGATTTGAAAACCATAGCCACCCTTGGCAGTGCTGCGGTGGGTAAAGCGACCATGCAGGCGAAAGGTTTCACAGATGAGCAAATCATGGCTTTTCTGCAACCGATCAAGGTGGATGCCCATTTATTGAACAACCCTTGGGTGAGTTATAACTCCTATCTGAGCACGTTTTTCATTCCCGGGTGTATCTTGCTCTTTGTGTTTCTCATTACCCCTTACAGCATAGGCACCGAACTGAAATTCAACCGTTCCAAAGAATGGATAGCGATGGCCGACGGCAACATGTTTGTGGCACTGACAGGTAAATTGTTGCCGCAGTTCCTGATTTTCGCCGTCATCATGTTTGGTCACTATTACTACACGTTCGGTGTACTTCATTTCCCGCATCCGGGAGGAGCATTGCCTATCGCCTTGCTGGGCATTTTGTCTGTTCTTGCTGCACAGGGATTAGGGGCGTTTTTCTTCGGTTTGTTGCCTTCGCTCCGCATGTCGATGAGTATCAGTTCGTTATGGGCGGTTTTGAGTTTTACCACGGGTGGCGGCGCATTTCCCGTGTTTGCCATGGATACACCGATTGAGGCTTTGTCCTACCTCTTCCCCATGCGGCATTATTATATGATTTACCAGATATGTGTGTTCAACGGCTATTCGCTGTCGTACGCATGGCTCTATGTGGTCTTTCTGGTGGCGTTCGCCTGTTTGCCTATGTTGGTGCTCAACCGCATCCGCAAAGCCATGATTGAATACGAATACATCCCCTAAGCGACATGGAAAGAAAAGAAGGATTATTACAGACCATCATCGAGGGTATTCACGACATGTGCTATATCTGGAAGAAGGAGATGAAGTCCATGATTCAGGACGAGGGGGTGCTCATCTTCTGTGTCGTCGTGCCCTTGCTCTATCCTTTACTGTATTCTTGGGCATACAACAACGAGGTGGTGCGCGATATACCTGTGGCTGTCGTCGATATGTCTCATACGCAAATGAGCCGCGATTTCATCCGCATGATGGACGCGTCGCCCGACGCCCGTGTGGCAGAGTATTGTAACGACCTGGAGGACGGTAAACGCGCGATGGCTCGTCAGGAGGTGCGTGGTGTGCTCTATTTCCCGCCTGACTTTGAGACGAAACTGATGCGTATGGAGCAGTCGCCCGTCAGTGTCTATTGCGACATGAGCCTTATGCTCAGTTACAAAGCCGTGTATCAGACGGCCATGGCGGTGTCGCAGGAGATGAACAAAGGCATACAGATACAACTGTCGGGCAACAGTACTGACCGTGAGGACGAGATAACCGCACAACCATTGGCCTATGAGGAGGTGCCGGTCTTCAACTCAACCGGAGGATATGGCAATGCTGTCATCCCGGCGGTGCTCATACTCATCATCCAGCAGACGTTGTTGCTCGGTATTGGTTTGTCGGCGGGTACGGCGCGTGAGAGCAACCGATACCACGACCTTGTGCCCGTGAGCCGCCATTACAACGGCATCTTCCGCATCGTGCTGGGCAAATCGCTCTGCTATGCCATGGTGTATGCGGTGATGGGCGCTTATCTTACGATGGTGGTGCCGCGTATTTTCGGTTTTACATCCATCGCCGACCGTAGCGCCTTGTTGGCGTTGCTCACGCCTTACATCCTATCTTGTATCTTCTTCGGCATGATGTTGTCGTGTCTCATACGTTATCGAGAGAATGTCATCCTCTTGGTGGTGTTCACATCGCTGCCGTTCCTGTTCCTGACAGGTGTGTCATGGCCTCAGACCTCCATACCCGGACCTTGGCAGGCGGTGGCATGGCTTTTCCCGTCCACGTTTGGCGTGAGAGGCTTTATCAGGCTTAACAGCATGGGCGCGTCTTTGTCCGACATCACCCAAGAATATCAGGCTCTCTGGCTGCAGGTGCTGGTCTATTTCTTCATCACCTGCATCGTCTATCGCTACCAGATACTCCATGCGCGCCGGCATGCTGTCAGAAGACTGATACAAATCAAAGAGCATGCCCAAGAGGCGAAAAACAAGACTGCCGAGACTGCCGAGACTACCGAGAATTAACCTCTTTACATGATAATCCCTACATTGAGGAGATGGCTTTTTATATTGATGGCTGCGGTGCTGACTTCATTGTCGGTTCACGCTCAATATTTCTCCAGGTCGAAAGTCGTGGAGAAAAATTTTTGCGATACCATCCCCATTGAGTTCCGTCGTGGCAGAATCTTCATCCCTGTAGAGATTGAGGGGCGCACCCATCAGTTTATTTTCGACACTGGCTGTAGTGTGGGCCTGATGTTTACCGACCGTGCCGTCAACTTGAAGAGTAAGTTTGGTTTCACTCTCTCAAGCGATGCGGCCAATCATGTGCATTTCACCGGCGTGAAACGCATCCCCGAGATGCGCATCGGGCATATCACCGTCAGAAACTACCGTGTCATACTCACTCCCAATCAGAGCATGGTCAACACCGAATACGAATGTCAGCAGATTGTCGGATGCATCGGCAGCGACCTTATATCGAAACGGCGTGCCGTGAAAATCGACACCGAGCAGGGCATTATGGTCATCACCGACCGGCCGGGTGTTTTTGACAAGGAAGAGGGTTTCCGCATCCCGTTCAAAGACGAGATGCGGGTGCCGTATATACAGGTATCGACCCGCGCTGACAAAACGCGCTGGTGCATGTTCGATACGGGTTTCCCCGGTTTTCTCGACGTGCGCCGTAAAGACATCACCGAGGCCGACACGCTCGACACCGCCACGGGTAGCATCACTGCCGGCATCTACGGCAAGACCGACGACGAGCGACTGATGCTGCTGCGTCTGGACAGCCTGCGCATCGGCGACTGCGTGTTCCGCCAAGTGACGACCAATCTGCAATCCGCCAATAATTATGTGTTGGGCAGTTCCGTCTTGAAATTCGGGTCGATGGTTATCGACTACAATTCTCATCAGATGATTTTCCGCCCTTATCGGTATGACAACGGCGTGACGGTGGCCAACACGTTCAGCGATTTTGTGATGATGCCGCGCGAAGACGACAACCTCTATGTCACCCTCGTGTGGAGCAAGAGCCGCGCCTACACCTTGGGCGTGCGGCAGGGCGACCGCCTCACTCATATCGACGGCATTGACGTCAGCGGCAACCCCTGCGCCTACATGAATCTCGGTCCCGGCGACCACACCATCACCCTCGTCAGCACCGACGGCGAGAAAAAAGAGATACCGATAAAGCGGTAGATATGTGTGTATTCATTTGCACATATCAGAAAAAAAGTGTATTTTTGCACTTGCTATAAAATGAGATAGCAGTGCGTGTCGTGCATGCACTTGAGCACTACCAAAAACCGACCAAATGAAAGACATCAAGCGAATCGTCCTCACCGGAGGACCGTGTGCGGGAAAGACCACCGCGTTAGTGAGAGTGATAGAGCATTTCTCCAGCCTGGGTTACAAAGTGTTTACCATCCCTGAGGTGCCCACCATGTTCACACAGTCGGGCATGGATTACCTGACGAAAAACCGCGACTTCTTCTACGAGGGCGAGAAAGCCACGCTGGAGATACAACTGGCGTTGGAGGACAAGTTCATGCGCATGGCTGAGACCTGCGAGGAACCCTGTGTCATCGTCTGCGACCGCGGTGCGATGGACATCTCCGCATATATGAAACCCGAGATGTGGGAAGAGATTACGCGTGCCGTGGGTACATCGACTACCGAACTGCGCGACCACCGCTATGATGCCGTGCTCCACTTGGTGAGTGCCGCCGATGGTGCCGAGCAATTCTACACCACGAGCAACAACGCCAGCCGTAACGAGAAGGCCGATGAGGAAGGCCTGCAGATAGCCCGCATGCTCGATAAGAAAGTCATCGAGGCGTGGACCGGTCATTCCCACCTGCGTGTCATCAACAACCACGAGGATTTCGACGCGAAAATCAACCGTGTGCTCAAAGAGATATCCAATGTGCTCGGATTGCCCCAGCCCATTGAGGAGGAGCGCAAATACCTGGTCGAGGTGACCGACGAGATTCCATATGCCATCGAGAGCGACATCACGCAGACATACCTCGTGGCAGAGCCGGGTTGTGAGGTGCGCCTGCGTCGTCATGGCTGGAACGGCAAGTTTGTCAACGTACATACCACGAAAAAACGCATCTCCGACAAAGAACAACTCGAGACCGAGCGTCAGGTGAGCAACAATCTCTATCAATCGCTCTTGCAACAGGCCGACCCGTATCGCCTGACCATTCACAAGATACGTAAGAGTTTTATCTGGAAAGGCCAGTTCTTCGAACTCGACAGTTTCATCTCGCCTCATCCCGGCATGATGATACTCGAGACCAAAGGCATCACAGAAGGCGAAGACGTCCGCTTCCCCGACTTCATCCGTGTCATCAAAGATATCACCGGCGACAGCAGTTATTACAATTACAACCTCGCACTGAGGGGGTAAGGAAGGTTTTTAAGTTCATGAACTTCAAGAATTTAAAAGCCTTTTCCGCTCACTTCATTCGCATAGAATTTAAAAGACAATAACATGTGCCACCCTGACCCTCCGCAGAGAGTTAGGGTGGGTATTTAACGTGAGTTCGACGAATTATTAAGTAGTCGCCTTTGGCGAGAACCAACGGTCGACGTGCACAGCGGAAGTCAAATTATACAAATTTAAGCCAAATCTTTCAAGAGTTTTACATTAGATGCTGTAAGATTTGAAAAATATTTGTAAGATTTCTGCCACGGAGTGGCACAAAAAAAGAAACAAATAAATTCATCGAACTGACGTTATTTAGTGCTTATTGTTCTAATTATGCCCTCCCCTCGGGGAGGGTTAGGGTGGGGGCTCCTAGGTCGTTAGGGAGGGGGCTTTTAGGTCGTCAGGGAGGAGGCTCCTCACGCCCAGGGGTCCTGTGCGGCGGGGGTGCGGATGTCGGAGAGAAGGAATATTTCGGTGACGAACCACTGCCCAGTGCTGGGTTTCTTGCGCAAGGCTATTTGGCGTAGGCTGTCGGCGCCTGCCGAACGGAGGTGCAGCGTTGCGCGGTTCTCGTTCTGATAGGTGTAGGGATTGGTACTCACATCTATCGTCAACGGCATCGACGGCGTGTAATTGTTCTGTACCGTCGCCCCGCGGAAAAACGAGAAAGTCTTGTATTGTTTGCTGGCCAACCGGTCGCGGATAAACTGCTGGTCCATGACCGACATGGGTTGTGGGCCGCGCAGATAATTGAGCATCTCGATAGTCGACTGAGGGTCGCGCTCCCAATTGCAGAGGACTGCCACGCAAAGTGCAGCCACAGAGAACTCATCCTGCAGGTTTGCGCCGGGAATTGCCAACAACTCGTTGATGTTTTTCGGCAGGAACGGCAACGTTATGGTCTTCGTGGTATTTTTCGGAGTACCGCCTCCATTAAGAAAATCAAATATGCCCATGGTGGTATAGGTTTAGGGTTGAGTGTTCTATTTTTGGAATGATAAAGAAGTTAAAGAAGTTATCGCTCACTTTGTTCGCAGAATTTAAAGGACACTAGCGTGTCAATCATCCCCTCCCCTCGGGAGGGATAGGGTGGGTATATAGTGCCAACAATTCCCTCCCTTCGGGAGGGTCGGGGTGGGTGTCTTTTTTACTTTTTCCTCCACTCATAACTCAGCACCACCTCGGTGAGGTCGGCTTTTGTTTTGTGGGCTTTGATGTTGACGCCTACGGTCAAGGGGGTACGGGGGATGGCGTAGTGGACGCCGATGCGCTCGTAGTAGGGCTTCTCTACCTCCTTGGCATTGGAGCCCATGTGACGGTAAAGATACACACCCAATGACATGGCCAACCGCAACTGATGATAATACACCTCGTGCTTGGCGGCGACCCCCACTGACCACGGGCTGTGTTTTACATCAGCGCCTGCTCGGCGGTCCAGTTCCTCGACACGGTCGCTATAAGTGCCATAAAACAGGTCGAGCCCCACACCGCTGGCCCATCGCCGCGCATAACGGTAGAGCACATCTGTTTCCAACGCATACGAGGCATAGAGGCGGAAACGGTCGGTGCGGTAATCTTTATCGCCGGGCGGAGTGTTGAACTGCGTGAGTTGCCAATCCTCATTGAGTGTCTTCGCGCCCACACCTGCTGTGACTCGTGCCAACCAATATTTCTTAAACGGCTGTCTGATAGGGTAGGCCCCTAATGGATAGACCGCATCGTAATAGGGTCGATAGACCAGTGCGAGCGACGGACCGAGGAAATTGGCGCCTTTGTTGGGACGGTTGAGCGCACCGTTGCTCAGATGCCAATACTCCAGCCCTGCACGGACGCCCCAGTCGTGTGCGATGCGATAGGTGACATGCAGCCCGGCGCCGAAGAAGATGAGCCATCGCGACCCGATTAACTCATTGTCGATATTGTCGGTGAGGTTGTATTTGTAGCGGTTGTATCCCACACCGAAATTGAATGTGTAATCTGCCTCCCAATGTTTGTTGCGCAAGAGCGGCCGGGCGAATGTGCCATACACCGCGAGCGAATTGCCCATGTGCGAGTCGTAATCCACCTCCTCGGCCATCCCCCAGGCCGGATCGGGCGAACGGTGCATGGTCACACCGTGGTTGAGGCTGTATTTCAACCCCAACCCCAATGTGGGATAACCGAAGTCGGTAGCATACGCGTCGCTGTCGGCAGGCAGACTGCTATAGATCACCTCCAACCCCCATGACAGATTGTGCTTGCCCCGCTGATACTTACGCTGATAGGAATCCATGACGAGTGCGGTGGCGGGACTGACACTTACCGCGCCGCCCCAATGTTGCACAGAGTCATTCTGCTGTGCAAAGACACCGCAGCCCCCGAAAAAAACAAACAGTGTAAGTGTCAGATGTCGGTTCATAGAAATGCTTTGGGGAATATGCGCCGCACATTCTCGTTGGTCTGACGGGCCACCTCCTCCTCGCTCACGCCGTAACTCTGCGCCATGCGTTGCAACACATACAGCACGAAGGCGCTCTCGTTGCGCTGTCCCCGTTTGGGCACGGGTGCCATATAGGGGGCATCGGTCTCCAACACTATGCGTGACAGCGGCACTGCGGAGGGCAACACCTCTGGCAGATGGCTTTTCTTGAACGTCAGCACACCGCCGATGCCCAGTGCGAACCGCTCAAACGTCAACAGTTCGGCTGCCTCTTTCTCATTGCCTGTGAAACAGTGAAACACGCCGCCGGGCAAATCTTTCTCATATTTCCTCAGGATGCGCACCAACTCTTGCTGTCCTTTACGGCAATGTATCATCAGCGGCAACTGATATTCCACCGCCCATTTCACCTGCTCCTCAAATGCCTCGAGTTGCTCGTGCTCAAACTCGCGGCTCCAATAGTAGTCGATGCCCACCTCGCCCACGGCAATGGTTTTGGCCAAGACGTCGGGACGGTCGAGGTATTGGCGTATCCCTTTCAACGCCTCGCGCCAGTCGTCACGCACCTCCTCGGGATGAAGTCCCAGCATGGGGTAGGCGTATCCGGGGTAGCGTTCGCAGACATTCAATACCGATTCACAAGACTTCACGTCGATGGCGGGAATGAAGAGACTGTTCGCACCTGCCTGGCGCGCGCGCTCCACCACGTCGTCGCGGTCTTCGTCGAACTCGGGACCGTCAAGGTGTATATGGGTGTCGATGAATTCCATGGCTCAATACTCACGTTGCATCATCTCGTCGGTATAGGCTATGAGTTGCCTTTTCCGTTCTTCGGGCACGTTCACCAGTGCCAATATCTTCTTGCTCTCCTCAAAATAGTAGCGTATCTTCTCTTTTGCCAGACGGTCGATGCCTATCTCGTTGTAAAGGGCGGTCACAGCCGCAATCTTCTCCTGCGGGTTGTCAGCGCGGTCCACCCAGTGTTGCAATTGCGCGCGTTGGGCAGGGTTGGCCATGTTGAAGGCGTTGATGAGCATATACGTTTTTTTGTTGCACAAGATGTCGCCACCAATGGCTTTACCAAATATCTTTGTGTCACCATATACATCGAGATAATCATCCTGTAACTGGAACGCCAGTCCGAATGTCTCGCCATAGTCGTATAGCCGCTCGGCGTCCTCGGCAGGGGCGTCGGCCAAGATGGCACCCATCTTCATGGCACAAGCCAACAGCACACTGGTTTTCAACCGTATCATCTCGATATACTCATCCTCGGTGACATCCTGGCGATGCTCGAAATCCATGTCGTATTGCTGTCCCTCGCCAATCTCGAGGGCGGTCTCGGTGAATAGGTCGAGCACGGGTTTCAACTTGTCGGGACGGCACTGCACCATGCGTTCGTACGCCAGCACGAGCATCGAGTCGCCCGAGAGGATGGCGGTGTTGGCATCCCACCGTTTGTGAACCGTCTGATGTCCGCGACGCAGGTCGGCATTGTCCATCAGGTCGTCATGCAGCAACGTGTAGTTGTGGTATGTCTCAAGGGCGCAAGCCGACGGGAGGATGCTTTCCGGGTCATCCTTATATAGGTTGTACGCCAAGAGCATCAGCACGGGCCTGATACGTTTGCCGCCCAACGACAGCACGTATTTGATGGGTTCATAAAGACTCTCCGGCTTGCGGTCGTATGCCAAGTGGTCAATGTAATAATTGACCTGCTGCAGTATTTGTGCGGATGTGAACATATGTTTGATTTGAGGTTTTCTAAGGAGTTCAGGAGTATAGGAGTTCAGGAGTTCAGGAGTTTAGAAGTATAGGAGTTCGGGAGTATAGGAGTTCGGGAGTATAGGAGTTCGGGAGTTTAGACAATAGCCCTCAATTTGAGAAGTATTTACGCCCCTCGCCCTTTGGAGAGGGGTTGGGGGTGAGGCTTTTTTCTGGAGGGGTCGGGGGTAAGGCTATTTTTTTATTTTTATATCTTAAACACAATCGGTATTCTGACGAGTGTGCGGCAGGGAAGCCCCCGGTCCTTGCCGGGTTTCCATGCAGGCATCATCTTGAGAACGCGCAAAGCCTCGCGGTCAAGCGATGCTTCCACTGACTTCAGGATTTTCACATCTGCCACCGTCCCGTCTTTGTTGATGATAAACGATGCGCTGACGGTGCCTTGTATCTTTTGTTGGCGGGCGTAGGCGGGGTATTGCAGGTTCTTGGTCAACCACTTCATCAACTCCATCATGCCGCCCGGAAACTCCGGGTATTCTTCCACCACTCGCAGCACGGGCTCTTGTTGTTGTCCGAGTGCCAAGGGCGAGAGCACTTCGTTGTTGACAGGTTCTTCGGTGAACTCGTCTGGTCCGAACTCCAATGGCACCCATTCCGGTGTGCTCTGCTCAGCGGCATCAGCCAGTTCCACGGTCACATCTTCCGTCACCACGATGTTTTCCGCTACCACAGTTTTGACCGTCTGTTGGGGTTGCTGCAATGCCACAAGGTCGCGCTGGTCAAGTGCCGGCAGTGCTTCCAGGTCTTGCGCCAGATCCTCTAATATGTCGGCAGATTCCTCAGGCTCGCTGGTGTGTGTCGTCCACTCTAGCGCCGTGAGGGTCAAAGCCAGCGCCACGATGAAACCGAGGAGCAGTCCAGTGCTCCTTTTGTCATCAATATTTGCCGACATGGTCTTTTTCTGCTCCACAATAAACGGACGTTTTTTACGTTTATACTCACAGGAGCACGCCGGTCAGGGGCAAGATGCATGTCTGCCGTGAGTGTCGGCGCTCCCAAAGAATAGTGCAAAAGTAATCATATTATTTAAAAATAGTGTATCTTTGCAGAGATTTTACGAGCACAAGATGAAAAAAATCCTCTTTACACTGCTGCTGTTGAGTTGCATGGCTGGCATGAAAGCACAGGAGAGCCGCACGGCATATAATTTCCTGCGGTTGCCTGTGAGTGCCCATGCCGCTGCCCTTGGAGGCGAGAACATCACCATCATCGAGGACGACCCTTCGCTGATGTTCTCCAATCCCGCATTGCTGCAGTCGGTGAGCAGCAGAACCATCTCGCTCAATTATATGAACTATATGCAAGGTGCCAACACCGCCAGCGCGTCATACAACTGGACGGTGAAGGAGAAAGCCACCGTGGCGGTCAGCGCGCAATATATGGACTACGGCAAGATGAAAGAGGTGACGGCCGACAATGTGCAGACGGGTGAGTTCTCTGCCAAGGACATCGCTGTGGGCGCGTACTTAGGCTATGACTTGGCCAGGCACCTCGCCGGTGGTATCGCTGCCAAATTCATCACATCCTATATCGGCGATTATAACTCCATCGCCATGTGTGTGGACCTCGGATTGAACTATTATGACCCGGAGACGGAATGGTCGGTGTCGGCTGTGGCGAAAAATCTCGGCGGACAGTTGAAAGCCTATGACGACGACTTCGAAAGAATGCCGTTCGACCTGCGGCTGGGTGTGACAAAACGGTTACAAGGCGCTCCCTTTCGGCTGTCGGCCACACTGACCGACCTGACTCACTGGGATTATAAATTCGCCAATCATATTTCGGCGGGCATCGAGGTGTTGTTGTCGCAGACCATGTGGATAGGCGCCGGGTATAATTTCCGACGCGCCGACGAGATGGGTATCAAGAGCAATGACACGGAGAGCGCACATGGCGCCGGACTCTCATTCGGCGCAGGCATCCAACTCGAGCGCTTCAAACTTAATGTGGCTTACGGCAAATACCATGTGTCGTCGGCATCCATCCTCGTCAATGCGGCATATACGCTGTAAGATGGTTTAGGGTTGAGTGTTTAGGGTTGAGTGTTTAGGGTTGAGTGTTTAGGGTTTAGGGTTCTTCACACATCTCTTGCCCTTGCCCCTCTCTCTTGCCCCTTGCCCCTAAAAACATAGTTATCTCTCACCTCCAACCTCCAACCTCTCACCTCCAAGGTAATCTCTTGCCCCCTGCTCCTTGCCCCCTGCTCCTTGCCCCTTGCTCCCTGCCCCTTGCTCCTAATTATTCAAAATACATCAACGACTATGAAAAAAATAACTATCGCTATCGACGGTCATTCTTCATGCGGGAAAAGCACCATGGCCAAAGACCTGGCACGCCGCATCGGATATATCTATGTGGATACAGGCGCCATGTACCGCGCCGTGACTCTCTATGCCCTCCGCAACGATTTGTTCGCTAATGAGGGCGAGGTAAAACTCGACGAACTGCAACAGCAGATGGACAACATCCGCATCTCTTTCGCGCTGAACGAGGAGACGGGAAAGCCCGACACCTATCTCAACGATGAGTGTGTGGAAGGTGAAATCCGGGGCATGGAGGTGTCGTCGGTTGTGAGTGTAATTGCTGCCATACCGTTCGTGCGCGAGGCACTGGTGGCTCAACAACAGCAGATGGGCAAGGACAAAGGTGTGGTGATGGACGGACGCGACATCGGCACGGTGGTCTTCCCCGACGCTGAACTCAAAGTGTTTGTCACTGCCACGGCTGAAGTGCGCGCCGAACGCCGCTACAAAGAACTGCTGGGTAAGGGCGAGGAAGCCGATTATGACGAAATACTGAAAAACGTGCAGGAGCGCGATTACATCGACTCTCACCGCGAAGTGGCTCCTCTGCGCCCCGCCGATGACGCCATTCTGCTCGACAACAGCGAACTGACCATTCCCGAGCAGAACGAATGGCTATACAACGAATATCTGAAGAAAGTGGAGGAATAGTTTTCCTTTCAATGCGCTTTTTCATAAAATTAGGGGATTGTTTTACCAATTGTAAATCAATCCCCTGAATTATTGCGTTTCGTTACGTTTATATATTCAATCCTATCGACCGGAGAATCTCTTCAAGGATATTGTCTTTGGTTAAGACAAACACATGATTGAATACACCGACAGATACGATGCTGTTCATCCCCTCGTTCATGGAGTATTTGCCTACACTGAGGAAAACATAATCCGATACGGTGACGGTATTGTTGACCGCTCCTTCTAAAGCAGTCTGAGGCGCAAAGGCAGATAAAACACCTATTTTCTCCTGTATGGCGTCTTTGTAATTGGCGGCGATGGCTTCAGTGTGTGCCTCCTTTTTCGGGTTGGTGATGACCATGCCCAGCAACACAGCGGCACAAATGACAATTGTGATAATCTTTTTCATGACAGGTTTTATTTGTTCGAAATGATGGCATGAGCCGAGGGTAGGGGACTCCTCCTCAGCAAATTGCCTCAAGACTCGGCACATAATTTTTCTGTATTGCCTCGGCGATGGCGGTGGCCACCTCGATGTCGCTCAGACCGATGTCATGGCCGAACTGATAGAGCAAGTCGACCTCCTCTTTGGCGATAATCTGGTCGGAGAGTACGATGTGAATCATGTATCTCAGCAATCCGTCGCGCAGACCGGGGTTGATGGTCAGAATATTGGTGACCGATTCACCGAATGTCTTTCCGATGTCGCCTTGCGCTATCTCTTCCAGATATTTGCTGGGGAATATTTTCAGGGTTGCCAATGTATCGAGTATCTCGTTGATTTCTTTCTGCTTGACATCCTTGTCGGCGTTAGCCACTATCAGTCCGGCAGAGGCGACGAAACGGGCCATGTGCTCGTCCAGTTCGTTGTCACCGATTTTCAGCAGGATGGAGATGAGTTCGTCCATGCCTTCATTCAATTTCTTCTGTGTCTTGGTGTTGGCGAAGAGATTGAGCGCCTGCACGCGGATAGGATTCACAGGGTGGGAGGCACGGCTCACGCCCTTGTCTTTGAGGAAATAGTCCAAACGTCGGTTGTTGTCGGCTATCAGCGCCTCGATGCTCACATTCATCTTGGCGAGGTCCAGTCCCGAAGCCATCTTGAAGAACGCCGTCACACAGACGTCGAGATTCTCGGTGGCGATGTAACCATAGCGGTCGGCCACTAGTTCGGCCAACTGCTCGTGCAGACGGATTTTGTATTGCAGCGAGATGGGTGTCTCTGCCTGGGGCGGGAACACGAAACGGATGAGACGCATCAGCGCGGTGTCTTTGTTGATGAGATGCCCCAATTCGTGGCCGATGACAAAACGCAGTTCGTCTTCGGTCATCAGGTCAAACAATGCTGAATTGACATTGACGATATGTGGCTCGTTCTCGTCTTCCGCCGCCACGGAAAAAGCATTGACCGATGAGTCGCCGGTGACGTAGAAATCCACTTTCTCGTCAAACTGTAGTTTCTCTTTCACCTCATGGCAAAGGCGGTAGAAGTCGGGCAACAGTTCCTCTTGCACTTTCAGGCTGTGGCCCTCCATGCTGCTGCGCCAATAGGTGTCGCCGCCCGAGGTCTTCGTCTTGCGAAGCACCTCTTCGACTACAGACCCCTGCAGCGCCGTGTATATCTGCTGTCCTATCTGACGCTCCAAATCGAGGGTGGGGCTCAGGTTATTCTTGGTTTTCACGGTGTTTCTCTCTGTATCCGGCTTTTTCAGCCAGTTGAGCAGTTGTGGTGTGTTCTTTTTGGCCATATCGTTGATAAATCAATGGTTATTCTTTTTCGCTCTTTTCTCACAGGTCTTGCAAAGTGGTCTTGTATAGCCCGATCCGTCTTTCCTGCGGAGTTCTTCCAACGCCACTTTCTTTACATGTCCTTCTTCAATGCATCTTTTCAGATGTTGGCAGTTATAATACAGATGATAGGCATACGCTCCGCTGCCCGTGCTGATATAGACATACGTTGTGGCGGGTGATTGCCATGATGCCAGCATCACGTGCAACAATGATAATAAAACGATGCTCTTAATGTATTTCATGCATGCAAAATCAAAACGGACCAATCTGTTTGACAGGGCAAAAATAACAATAAAACTTCAAAAAACCGCTTGTTTTGATGTTTTTTTCAAATGATTATGTTGGAGCAATCAAAAAAAATGCTATTTTTGCAAAAGTAAAAATAATCTATCTGACCGCACGACATGAAAAAACAGGGCTTTTGGCGAAAGGTGTATGACCTCTATTACGACGGGTTCCGCCACATGACCCTCGGAAAAACGCTATGGGCGGTGATTATCATCAAACTGTTCATCATTTTCATCGTGCTCAAAATATTCTTCTTCCCCAACCACATCAAGGAAAATGCCACAAAAGGCCAAGAAGCTGAATATGTCTGGCAAAAAATGAATGAGAAATAAATTCCCTAAACCTTTAGAGAACTATTGTCCTTAACTTCTCAAATCTCAAATCTCAAACCTAACAAATATGCTACATCATCTGTATTTAGACATCGACGCCGGAATGATTGACTGGTCGAGAGCGCAATTCGCATTGACGGCTATCTATCACTGGCTATTCGTGCCGCTAACTCTCGGACTGGCGGTCATCATGGGCATCATGGAGACCCGTTATTACCGCACGAAAGATGCGTTTTGGAAAGATGCTGCGAAATTCTGGCAGAAACTCTTTGGCATCAACTTCGCCATGGGTGTGGCCACTGGCATCATCTTGGAATTTGAATTCGGCACAAACTGGAGCAATTACTCCTGGTTTGTGGGCGACATCTTCGGCGCGCCATTGGCCATAGAGGGCATCGTGGCGTTTTTCATGGAATCGACATTCGTCGCTGTCATGTTCTTCGGATGGAACAAGGTGTCGCGCGGATTCCACCTCGCTGCCACATGGCTTACCGGACTGGGCGCCACCATCTCGGCATGGTGGATTCTCGTGGCCAACTCGTGGATGCAATACCCCGTAGGTTGCGAGTTCAATCCCGACACCATGCGCAATGAGATGACTTCGTTCTTCGACGTGGCGTTGTCACCGTTTGCCATCGACAAGTTCTGCCATACCGTCACCTCGGCGTGGATTGTCGGCGCGGTGTTCGTCGTGGCGGTCAGTTGTTGGTATCTGCTGAAAAAACGCGAGAAGAAACTGGCTGTTGAAAGCATCAAAATAGGTGCCGCAGTGGGTCTTGCCGCTTCGTTGCTGGCGTTCCTCACCGGCGACCACTCTGCCTATCAGGTGGCACAGAAACAACCGATGAAACTGGCTGCCATGGAGGCGCTTTATGACGGCGGCACTGACCAGGGGCTCACCATCATGGCGTTAGTCAATCCGTTCAAACAACCCGATTATGCCTCGGGCGAGGAGCCGCCGATGAAGATTGCCGTGCCCAATGTTCTGTCATTCCTTGCCACACACGATTTCCACGGATATGTACCCGGCATCAACGATGTCATCAAAGGTTACACGCTGCCCGACGGAACAGAGGAACCATCGCTTGAAGAGAAAATCATGCGCGGTCAGCAGGCTATCACTGCCTTGGCTCAATATCGGAAAATCAAAGGGGAGGTGAAAGGCGATCCTTCGCCTGCCCAACAGGTGGAACTCGACGGATGCAAAGCGTCAATCGATGAAAACATGCAGTATTTCGGCTATGGCTATATCAAAGACGCTGACCAAATTGTGCCGTCCGTGCCCATCTGTTTCTATGCTTTCCGTGTCATGGTCGGCTTGGGCTCTATCTTCATCCTCTTCTTCCTTGTGGTGCTGTTCATTGTCTATCGCAAGGACATCACACCGAAGAGGTGGTTGCAGCGAATCGCGTTGCTTCTCTTGCCGCTTGCCTATATCGCCTCAGAGTCAGGATGGCTCGTGGCTGAGTTCGGACGCCAACCGTGGACCATTCAGGACATGATGCCCACATGGGTTGCTGTCAGTGACCTGCAGAGCGGCTCTGTCATGCTCACGTTCTTCATCTTCTTGGCGCTGTTTACTACCATGCTCGCCGTGGAAATCAGTATCCTGTGCAAGCAAATCAAGAAAGGTCCCGAATACGCAGAACCTGAAAAACCATAACCTATAATCGTGAGTATGCTGCAATGATTGCAGCCCTCAAATCTCAAACCTCAAACCTCAAATCTCAAATTTCAAACCCTAATCCCCATGTCTTACGAATTCTTACAACAATATTGGTGGTTCCTCGTTTCTTTGCTCGGGGGCTTGCTCGTGTTCCTGATGTTCGTGCAGGGTGGTAACTCCATGCTCTCGAGTCTGGGGCGCACTCCCGAGGAACGGCGGCTTTTGGTCAACTCCACAGGGCGGAAATGGGAGTTTACCTTCACCACATTGGTTACCTTCGGCGGGGCCTTCTTCGCCTCTTTCCCGCTGTTCTACAGCACCAGTTTCGGAGGCGCTTATTGGCTCTGGATGATTATCCTCTTCTCCTTCGTGCTCCAGGCCGTCAGTTATGAGTTCCAGAATAAACTCGGCAATCTGCTCGGACCGAGAACTTTCCAGCGTTTCCTGCTGATCAACGGCATTCTCGGACCGCTGCTCCTCGGTGGCGCCGTGGCCACGTTCTTCACAGGCAGCAATTTCGTCATCGACAAGGCGAACCTCATGGACTTCGGGCAGCCTGTCATCAGCCAATGGGCCAATCATTGGCACGGGCTCGACGCGCTCGTCAATCCGTGGAACCTCGTCTTTGGCCTGTCCGTTTTCTTCCTCGCACGCGTGTTGGGCTGTTTGTATATAATTAATAATGTCAACAACGAGGATATCCGTTCGAGGGCGTCAGTACGAATGGTCGGCGCGGCGGTGCCTTTCCTCATCCTCTTCCTCGCATTCTTCATTTATGTGTTGCTCAAGGACGGTTACGCATACAATCCCGAGACGGGCGAAATCTTCATGGAGCCCAACAAATACCTGCACAATCTCCTCCAGATGTGGTATGTGGCGCTTGTGCTCGTCATCGGCGTGGTGCTGCTGCTCTATGCCATCATTCGCACCGCCATCAGCAAGTCTTACATCAAAGGCATCTGGCCCGGAGGCATCGGCGTGGTGCTCGCTGTGCTGGCGCTCTTGCTTTGTGCCGGATGGAACAACACGGCTTATTACCCCTCAAATGTTGATTTGCAGAGTTCGCTGACCATCACCAACTCCTGCAGCAGCGAGTTCACGCTCCGCACCATGGCCATTGTCAGCCTGCTCATTCCCTTCGTGCTGGCGTATATCTACTACGCATGGCGCAAGATTGACAGCCGAAAAATCGACCTCGAGGAAATCGAAAAAGGTGAGGCTTATTGATATGCGACGCATCATCCTATTGATAACACTGACATGGACCCTGGCGGCGACGGCTCAAGAGCAGACGCGCCGCCAGGTGCTCATCGAGACAACGATGGGCGACATACGCATCGAACTCTATGATGAGACGCCGCTCCACCGCGACAATTTCATTCGCTTGGCAGAGGCGGGATTCTACGACGGACTGCTCTTCCACCGCGTCATCTACGGCTTTATGATTCAGGCGGGCGACCCCTCCACACGCCACGAGGGAGAAAAAGGGCCAGAGGTGGAGTTGAATAAAATTCCCGCTGAAATCCGTTATCCACAACTCTTCCATAAACGGGGCGTCTTGGCTGCCGCACGTGAGGGCGACAGTGTCAACCCCGAGCGGAAATCATCGGCAAGCCAGTTCTACATCGTTTATGGCAAACGCTATGACGATGCCATGCTCGACCGCATGAAGGAATCCCTCGACCGCAACACCAATGGCGAGGTAAAACTCACTCCCGAGGTGCGCGAAGCCTACAAAACCTATGGCGGCACACCTCACCTCGACGGCCAATACACCGTCTTCGGCGAAGTCATCGAGGGCCTTGACATCGTCAAAGCCATCGACTGGGTCGACACCGACCCCTCCGACCGTCCCCTCACCGACGTCCGAATCATCCAGGCAAGGGTGGTTAAATGATACTTGACACTTTAGTTCTTATCAGATTTGTCCGTTGAAAGACAAATAATAAATCAATCGACACGAAAAATGAAAAAAGTTTGAGGTTGTTTCACGATTTGAAACACCCTATGCCTATTTTTGCCAAAAAAAGCAGAATTTGGCATATGTTACAAGAAAGAGTAGAGAAAAAAATAGCAAAAAAAGCAATGAAAAAGTTGCAGTCTCTACCTGATGGTGTAGAGATAGAATGGTATATTCTTTTTTGGGGAGAAATTGACTCGCCAAAAGGTTTTATTCTTCGTCATCCCATTCTATTCTTGAAATTATTATTTGTTACAAATATACACAGAATAATAGAAAGATTTCTAATGGAGGTTAAAGAAGATGGGAGGTTTATTGTTGACATATCCAGTCGTGCTGGTCTTATCGGTATCATTTCAATCCCCATATTTCGCAATAAAGAGAATTTATTAAAAAAGTTTTCTGAAATTCATGAAACGAAAATGTCTTCTGGTGGCAATACAAACATTTATTATGTTAAGAGATCATATGAAATGAGGAACGGCAAGAGAAAACCGTTACAATTGTATCGAATTCCTCGTAATTCAACAACAGGAATAATTCGCATCCACACAGAAATACTGTGTATAACAGCAGTTGCTCTTAATGGTAGTTGCATAGCAAGATGGGGTGACGTGCAAGAAGGAAAAGATATTATTCAATTGGAAGAAGAATTGCAAGAGAACGATTGCTACATTTTTGATAACGATTATAGGACAGAAGATACATGTGATTATTCTTGGTATGAAATAAAAAACCCAGAATCTCATGATTTGTTAATGCTTATTTTACCCGTTGATGCTTGATAATAATTATGATTAAACAGCAAGATTATAAAAAACTGCGCGAAATGATTGAGCGTTGTCAATGGACTTTCGCCAAGACGATGCCCTTTGTGCCTCATGAGTATATAGTGAGGAAAGAATGTCCGTTGACTGATGATGAGTTTGTTTTCTTTGTGGATATGCAACGGCGTTATGGCGTGAAAGAACGTTGGGGGAAATATAACCATTCTTATCTCTACATAGATAACTATAAATATTGGACGATGGGTTCTCCATATGACGAAACAAAGATTATTAATCGAGCCAAGGTAAATGTCATCAAAGAAGCATAGCGGGGGTGGACATTCTCCCTGAGAATTAGGGGCAGTTTCTCCTAATTCCACACTCAAAATACCACATTCCACATTCGGTCCTCTTGACCTGTATCAATTTATTTCTAAAAAATCAAAAAAACGCGATTTTTTTTGCATAAAAATTTGCGGGTATGAAATAGTCGCCGTACCTTTGCATCCGCTTTCGGGAAAATTTTTCGGGGTCTCATGCTCCGAGTTTTTTTTCTGACCGCGTTGGAAAGAGTTCTTTGAAAGGATTACATACAAGACAGAGAAGTAGTACAAGAAGCGGCGTCCGCGTTTT
>JAFZAH010000026.1 GCA_017548275.1 Prevotella sp. | reverse complement strand
TGGGTCAGAAGACTGCCACTTGTCCCTACGGCCGTCGTGCCGACTTGAATGGCTACCCATTGTCAATCACCCCACTGCTGGCACAACTCGATGGCACTCGCTATGTGACTCGTCAGAGCGTACATAAGCCTGCCAACGTGCGCAAGGCTAAAGCCGCCATCAAGAAGGCATTCCAAAACTCAATGGAAGGCAAGGGCACATCGGTAGTAGAAATCGTGAGTACCTGCAACACAGGTTGGAAACTCACTCCCGAGAAAGCCAACATATGGATGGAAGAGAATATGTTTGCAAAGTACCCTCTGGGTGACTTGAAAGATGTTGACGCTAAAAAGGAATAAACGATGAAAGCAGAAATTATCATATCAGGATTCGGTGGTCAGGGCGTGCTGTCCATGGGTAAGATTTTGGCTTACTCTGCCCTGATGGAAGACAAAGAAGTGACATGGATGCCCGCTTACGGACCCGAGCAGCGTGGTGGTACGGCCAACGTGACCGTCATCATCAGCGACGACCGTATCTCGTCGCCTGTGCTCAGCAAGTACGATATCGCCATCGTGCTCAATCAGCCCTCGCTCGATAAGTTCGAGCCGCGCGTCAAACCGGGTGGCGTCCTCATCTACGACAACTACGGCATCATCAACCCGCCCAGGCGCACCGACATCAATGTCTATACCATCGATGCCATGGACAAGGCGGCTGAGATGAAAAACTCGAAAATCTTCAATATGATTGTCCTCGGCGGACTGCTCAAGATTTGTCCTGTCGTCACCAGCAATGGTCTCGAAAAGGCTCTTTACAAAACCCTCCCCGAGCGTCACCACGCACTTATCCCCCTCAACATGGAGGCAGTAAAAGCAGGCGGTGACATCATCACGAAGAAATAAGAATTCAGAGCATAAAGAAAAAGGCTGAAACCACTTGAGTTTCAGCCTTTTTTAGTAGGAACGATGGGAGTTGAACCCATGACCTCTACAATGTCAATGTAGCGCTCTAAACCACCTGAGCTACGCCCCTATATCTATTTTGCGGATGCAAAGGTAAGGATATTTTTTCATATTCCAAAACTTTTTGCCAAAAAAGTGAAATGCCCCCTCTCCATGCCCTCAAACCTCAAATCTCAAACCTCAAATCTCTATCACTTCCATCCCCCCGTACCCTGTCTGGTGGTCATAAGCCTCTGCAGCGGTGAACAACCCTCCGTAGATGCCCGCACAGATGAGCACACCGCCATGGGCAAACACAGCAACGCGCTCATAGGGCTGTTGGCGCAGTTCATCTAGAAATGACGCCACACGTCGGTAGAGGTCGGGAAAACCCTCACCGCCTGTCGTTGGCAGATGCAGGAAATCTTCGTACCACGCTTGCAGATGCGGGTCGTCTATTTCGTCATATCGCCGCATCTCCCATTCGCCCATGTTCATTTCTTTCAGGCGGTCGTCGCGGATGGCATCGGGATAACCGCAGTAAGCGGCCAACTTCGCCGCGCGACTCAAAGGCGAAGTGAAAACCTTATCAAAGGTAATGCCGTCTATGCGGCTTTTCGTCACGGCGGCCTCCTCTTCAAAGGTCTCCGCAGTATCCACGTCGGTCTGTCCGTAGCATGTGCCGGGCGCAACCGCCACACTCGTATGTCTGATTAGGTAGATTTGCATAGAAGGTTTAGTGTTGAGGGTTTAGGGTTGAGTGTTCAAACTATGGAAGATATGGGAGTTGATGGGAACTATGGGAGTCGAGGGGAGCAATGGGGAAATTATAATGTTCAACGTTCCATGTTCAACGTTCCATGTTCAACGTTCCACGTTCAACGTTCAACGTTCAATGTTCAACGTAATCACCGCTGCCACTATCGCAGACAATTCCACCAACAGACACAGTGCACCACAGCAATCGCCGGTGTATCCCCGTAAGCGTCGCCAGATGAGCAGATAGAGGAAATACATCACGATGCAGGGCACGAAAATCATCAGTTCCAGTCGTAGCGACGAACCGAGGTCGGTCAGCAGAAGAACCAATGCGCCGGGCAGCAACCCTTGTACGGCCAGCAGAATACCCGCCATGATGCTTACCTTGCGATAGATCACCTTCGCTTTTGCCTCTTCTTCACGTCGTGCGTAGGGCATCATTTGGATAATCTGCCCGGCCAGCATCTTGCTGAACGGGTCCACGGCGATAATCAACAATGCCGCCTTCTCCGCATTGCCGATGCAAAGGAGAGAGGTAAAAAGCAATGCCATGTAACAGATAAGCCCCAACACGCCATAAGTGCCGATGTGAGAGTCTTTCATGATGACGAGGATGCGGTCTCGGTCTTTGCCACCGCCGCCGAAACCATCGAAGAAATCGGCAAGACCATCCTCATGTAGCGCACCTGTGATGAGCAACCTCGTGATGATGGCTGCCAAGATGGCCATAGGGTAGGGAACGACCATGCTGCCGAAATAGAGCACTGCAGCCATGATGCCGCCTGTCAACCAACCTGCCAGGGGCCAGAACTCTACCACGGCACGGTAACTCTCGCGCGGAGGCTGATACAACCGCCAAAACGGCAATCGCGTGAAGAATATCAGTGCAGCCCAGGCGTTCTGATACCATTTAGAAGTATTTAGTGATACTTGCATTGTCAAAGTTATTCATTTCATTAACCATTCTTACCGCACTCTCGATGATGGGGTAGGCGCATAGGGCTCCCGTGCCCTCGCCCAGACGCATGCCTAACTCGAGCAGCGGCTCGGCGTTCATCAGACTGAGCATCCGCCGATGGCCGCTCTCGTCGCCGCAATGGCCGAAGATGGCATAGTCGAGCACCGCAGGATAGAGCCGTGAGGCCGCCAGCATGCACGCCGACATGATAAAGCCGTCGACCATGATGAGCATACCCCGCTCAGCAGCCCTTAGCATCGCACCGATAGCCCCCGTCATCTCAAAACCGCCGAAATAACGGATAATGTCGAGGGTTGAGGGTTTAGGGCTTAGTGTTCGGTGGGATATCTCTTGCTCCTTGCCCCCTGCCCCTTGCTCCTCTAAAAACCGTTCCACCGCTTCCCTCAGCACCTTTTTTTTATGTGCGATACCTTCATCGTCCAGTCCGGCACCGGCGCCGATGCACTCGTCAAGGGGGATATTGCCAAACAGCGACATCCAGATGCTCGACGGCGAGGTGTTTCCGATGCCCATCTCGCCGATGCAGAGGATATTACAACCCTTCACAGCACATTCATCTGCGAGTTGAGCGCCAATATCGATGCTTCGGTCAAACTCCTCCTCGCTCATGGCTGCCTCGTAACGGAAATTGCGTGTGCTGCGGGCTATCTTATGGTCGATGATGCCGTTCACACCGCTCAGGTCATAATCCACGCCCATATCCACGATACGAAGATCAAAACCGTGCTGACGGCAAAACATATTGACACCTCCGCCGCCATGGGTGAAGTTCTTCATCTGTTGCCAAGTCACCTCGCGCGGAGACACACTCACCCCTTCACGCTCGATGCCATGGTCACCGCCAAGCAGCAAGTGGCAGGGGTGGGTCAGCGTTGGATTCAGCGTCTGTTGCACCAGGCATATCTGCTCCGCCAATGTTTCCAACCTGCCCAGCGACCCTTTGGGTTTGTTCAGGTTGTCAATCTTAGCGCGAATTGCCTCGCGCAGTCCTTCATCAGGTCTTTTTATGTCGAATGTACGCATCGTTTATTTCTGCGGAGTTTAGGAGTTTAGGAGTGAAGACGATAATAAACTTTTTAGGAGTGTAGGAGTGAAGACGATAGTAAACTTTTTAGGAGTGTAGGAGTGAAGACGATAGTAAACTTTTTAGGAGTGTAGGAGTGAAGACGATAGTAAACTTTTTAGGAGTTTAGGAGTGAAGACGATAGTAAACTTTTTAGGAGTTTAGGAGTGAAGACGATAATAAACTTTTTAGGAGTTTAGGAGTGAAGACATTCGTATTTCTTTGAGGGGGATGTGGCGAAGGATGGGAGCACTGGGAGTAATCACTCCCCTCGCCCTTTGGAGAGGGGTTGGGGGTGAGGCTTCTTTGGAGAGGGGTCGGGGTGGGTCTTTATATTTACTCCGATGCCGCACACCATCAGCACTACCTCGTCGGCTTTGGAGGCGATGTATTGGTTCAACCATCCTTGCAGATCGGTAAACTGCCGCATCATGGCGTTGACGCTGATACCGCCGCTACCTATCTCATTGGTCACGAAGATAAATGTGCCGTCTTGCGCTGTAAATTGCTCAAAGTCCGCTGTCAACTCCTCATACACGTCGTCCACGTCGGGCAAAGCACCGTCTGCGCCGCACATGTCGAGATAGCGGTTAGTGCACCAGTTAGTCACGCAGTCAATTAGCGCCACCCCGCCGCCGACATCTACACGCTTCAGGTCGCGGTCCTGCTCGATGGTTTGCCAACATGGCCCGCGCCGCTCTTGATGCTTGCTTACACGCCGCTGCATCTCTTCATCCAATACTCTTGCCGTGGCGATATACACGGGATGTTCCGACAGACTCAGCGCCAACTGTTCCGCATATTTGCTTTTGCCCGACCGCTGTCCACCGGTTATCAGTATCATTCTTTTCATATTGCAAAAGTACGATTTTATTTACTTCTTTACCCTAAAAACCCTCAAAAATATGCCGATAGTATGAAAAAGAGGTTGATTCATGTCAAAAATAGGCATTTTAAGGTCTTTTTTTTTGGACATATCAAGTTTTTTTTATTATTTTGCATTCGGATTAGATGGGAAAAATAACATTTTTTATCATTATAAACCTAAAAAATTAAAGAGACATGAAAAAAATTCTTACACTGTTGGCTGTCGCTGCTTTTGCGGTTACAGCATCTGCTCAGACCGTTAAGGAAAGCAAGTCTTTTGACAATTTCTACATTGGCATCAATGGTGGTGTTTCTACTTTCACTACCCACAACCAGTGGATGAAGAACCTCAATCCCAATGCTGGCCTCCGCATCGGTCGCTACTTCACACCGGTCTTCGGTATCGCTGCTGAAAGCAACGCTTATTTCAGCAACAAACCCGGTGAGTCGTATGGCACATTCGTGCGTTTCCTCAACACTTCGTTGATTGGTACCGTTAATTTCAGCAACTGGTTTGGAGGATATCTTGGTGAACCCCGTTGGTTCGAGGTGAGCGGTCTTTTCGGATTGGGTTGGTTGCACACCTTCACCAATAAACACGAGATTTACACACCTTCCAACAAGATGACATCAAAGGCTGGTATCGACTTCGCATTCAACTTCGGTTCTGCAAAACAGTTCCAGTTCTACATTGAGCCGTCCATCACTTGGGCATTTATCGATGATGACGAGATGGGTAACCAGCCGAAGTATGATATCAACAAATCGATGGTGCAACTCAACGCAGGTCTCGTCTACAAGTTCGGCAACTCTCATGGCACACACAATTTCGTGATTTGCCCTGGACGCGACCAGGCTGAAATCGACGCCCTCAATGCTACCATCAACGATCTCCGCAACGCGCTCGCCGCCAAGGACGCTGAGATGGCTAACAAACTCGCTGAGAAAGACCGCAAGATCGCTGACCTTCAGAAGCAACTTGACGACTGCCTCAGCCGCGAGCCGGTCATCGTGAAGAATGAGACTGCTACCAACCTGCAGCCCACCGTGCTCTTCCGTCAGGGTAAGTCTGTCATCGATCCTGCTCAGTATGCTCCGATTGAGTTGATCGCTTCTTACATGAAGAATCATCCTGAGGCTCAGGTCGAAATCAAGGGCTATGCTTCTCCCGAGGGCTCTGCAGAAATCAACCAGCGTCTCTCTAACGAGCGTGCAGAGGTGGTGAAGAAGGCTCTGGTCAACAAGTATAAGATTGCTGCTGACCGCATCACCACTCAGGGTATGGGTGCTACCGACAAACTCTTCGAGCAAGTCGAGTTCAATCGCGTCGCTACTTTCAACGACAACACCAAGAAATAATCATTAGTGATGAATCATAAAAATCCGGCTCTTGGAGGAGCCGGATTTTTTTTTTGCCATAATAAAAATGCCTAAGACTGCCTGATGTTACAGTACTTTCAAAACAAACCTAACCCTTAATTATACAAAAAGCGTTTGATGCTCATTTTCGGGGTCTTCTCAAAAGGTGTATCCATCAGTTCCACCTTGTTGATTTTGCTGTAACCGGGAAGCGATTTGTTCGCTGTGGTGCGTATCAGTTCAGGGATGCCTTTTCTTGACTCTTCGTCCAGGTCTTCGGGTATTTCCGGATAAACCAAAGCCACAAGTTTGCCGTCGCGGTCAACGACCAGTGATTCTATCACATAAGGACAGCCTGACAGCACTGCCTCTAATTCTTCGGGATAGATATTTTGGCCTGAGGAGTTAAGAATCATCGATTTGATGCGGCCGCGGATGAAGATGTTATTGTCATCATCTATCGTGCCCAGATCGCCGGTTCGGAACCACCCGTCATCCGTAAATGCAACGGCATTGGCTTCCGGGTTCTTGTAATATCCCGTGGTGAGGTTTTGACCTTTGACTTGGATTTCACCGGCGATGGTCTTCGGGTCTTCAGAATCTATCCTGAGTTCGTGGACAGGTTTTCCGCAGGAACCCGGGACAAATTCGGTCCACCACTCAAAGCCCAACAACGGGCAGGCCTCGGTCATGCCGTACCCTACCGTAAACGGCAGATGCATTTGGCAGAAGCATTGTTCGACATCCGGCCTGAGCGGTGCGCCACCCATGATGAAACACTGAACCTTTCCCCCGAAAGATGATAACAATTTTTTGCGGATAATTTTGTATATCAGTTTTTGAGCATAGGGCACGGTAAATGCCCATTGAATTTTATCCAATGCCGGTTTAACGGATTTGGCGTAAATCTTTTCCATTACCAACGGCACCGTGACCACCATATAAGGCTTCACTTCCTTCATCGCTTTGAGAAGTGTCGTTGGTGATGGCGCCTTGCCAAGGAAATACACGGTCACACCATCGACATTGGGATGGATAAACTCGATGGCCAGTCCGTACATGTGAGCCATGGGGAGCATCGAAACAATGGTGTCGCCCGGATGGTTGGGGAAATGACTGTTGCTGAAATTGTCGGTATCAGAAATGGCGCCGTAGGTGAGCATCACCCCTTTGGGGTTGCCGGTGGTGCCTGATGTGTAATTGATAATGGCCACCTTATCCATATTGTTCGTCGGATAAGACACCCTTTTCGGAGACAATCCATGGGGATAGCGGTGCGCAAACGTCTTCTCGCGGTTTTTCCAGGTTTTGGCCACCTTCTCATCCCTGTACCAAAGCATTCGCCAGTCATTCACATTGATGGCAGCCTTGAGCGCAGGCATTTGTTCAGGGTTCAGCTTGTTCCAGATGTCCTCGTCTGTAAAAAGCAAAACACTGTCAGAGTGGTTGGTAAGGGCGGTGATGCTGTTGGAGTGGAAATCGGCCAGAAGCGGCACGGCTACGCAACCGTTGACATTGATGTCCCAGAAAGCGATGGCCCAACGTGCGGAATTACGGGCGCAGATGGCAATCTTGTTGCGCTTGGTGATTCCTGCGTCGTTGATGAAAAGACGGAATTGTTCAATGTTAGTGGCCAAATCTCCGTATGTGAAAGAGTCTCCTTCATAGTCGCAGAGTGCCTTTTGATTCCAATGCTCATGGATGGTTTCCTCCAATTGTTTCAAATAGTGTTTCATCGGCTTTCGATTCATTATGTTACTTGCTTCTTGCAAAGACATTTCTCTGCAAAATTAACAAATATCTTTCACATTCTCAAATAATTATACTAAAAAGAGGTCTGATGAAGTCCATTTGAGGCCAAATAGGTCGGCTCTATGCGAAAAAGTACCAAAGTCGATGTTCAAATAGCTCTGAAAGATGCTTCAAATATCTCTGACATACGATATTTATTGGTGTCCGCGAAAATCATTAAACCATCTCAAGGGCGTCAGCCCACTCCTCACCCCTTAAGGGGCGGGGTTGGGGCGGGGTATGTAATTGGTTCAGGCGAAACCATCGGTCAGCGGCGAAAGGGTAAACCAATCGCAATTCGCCCGCTATGAGTATCAGAATATATTTTCCGAAAAAACTGAAACTTAATCTGTTGACCTATTTGAACAGATACTGGGCAAACTCATGCAGCGATTTGCGCCACACCTGCCACTCATGGTCGCCGGGATAGGAGTTGAAACGCACCTTCACGCCGCCGTCGCTCATCTTCTTCACGATGTTGCGCGTATAGTCAATGCGCGGGTCCTGTTCGCCGCAACTCACGAAAAACACATCAAACTGCTTGTTAAATGTCTTTGTGTCAGTCAACATGCCCGGTACCTCTTTCTCAAGGTCAAAGTTGGACGCGCCGGAGATACCTCCGAACATTCCTGTTGAGAACACCCCCACATTGGCAAACACTTCGGGGTCGCGAAGGCCGATATAGAACGACTGTCCGCCGCCCATCGAGAGCCCGCACATGGCACGGCTCTTACGGTCTTTCTTCACACGATAAGTCTTTTCTACAAATGGTATCACATTCTCTATCATCTCGCTGCGAAACGGTTGCATACCCTGCCAGTTGTAACCGCCGCCCATGCCTCCGTTGCGAGAACGTACATTGCTGTTCGCGCTCACCACAATCATCGGCACCGCTTTGCCGGCGGCTATCAGATTGTCCATAATCTCGGCGGTACGGCCCTGTTCCATCCATCCGCGATGGTCCTCGCCGCCGCCGTGCTGGATATACACCACCGGATAGGTTTGCTTACCCTCGTTATAACCAGCGGGTGTATAAACCATCAGCGGGCGCCAAGACTCATCCACTTTCGAGTAGTAATAAACGGTGCGGACATCACCGTGAGGCACATCCTGCACCTCGAAGTAGTCCATGCCTGTCTCAGGTATCTCAATGGCGCTTGACCAACGGCTGCAACCGTAGAACGAACGGCTGGCGGGGTCTGCCACCGATACGCCGTCAACAATCAGCGAGTAATAGTGGAATCCCTGCACTTGCGGGTTGGTGGTCACTGTCCATGCACCACCGTCGTTTTTTTGCATGTCATATTTCGTGCCGCACAAGTCTATCTGTACTTGTTGCGCCTGTGGGGCGTTCACGCGGAACATCACGCTGTTGTCTGATAACACTCGCGGATACCCGCTGCGGTTGATATTCGTCACCGGGGAGTATGACCCTTCCGGAAAACTCTCCCTCAGGAATCCCTGTCCTGCAACCTGGCTGCAGAAAACGGCCGTTAGCACGACGGCCAACATCATTTTCGTCGTTCTCATAATGATAATTGTTTATGTTTGTTTTGTCTTTTCCTGTGTATCTGTCTCATGTGTTGTACAATCGTCTTCAATGTCTCTTCAAAATGATTGTCTATTAATGTTATTTGCTCTCCGTCCCTGGTAAATGCGTCGATGTAATGATGGTTATCCGCCTTCAGCGAATCGTACGTGCAGTCAGTTTCATATAGTCGTGTTTCAATATCAGAGGCGTGACGGATGATCTCGTCGAAATGAGCATCGATATATGCGTCTGTCATGGCAAGGCATACGAACCGTATTGATTTCAACTCATATTCGCTGAAATCTTGCCGCCAGTCAGAGGGAATATAACACCCTTCTACGATAAGGTTCTGCCGGTTTTCTATCGCGGTCTTCACCATCTCACGGACTATCGGCCAAAGATAGTCTGTGAGGGCTTCATCGTCTTCTGGTGTGAGAAGTGTGTTGCCGCTACGTATCAACCCCATCTTCAAATGGTCAATAGACAAGTACGGGTAGTTGTACTCTTCAAGCATCCGTTGTGCCAGAAACGTTTTCCCCGTATGCGAAGTGCCAGTAATCAGTATAATCATAATCTGTCCTTCAGTTCTTTTCTTAGTCTTTCCATGTCGCCGCAAGAGAGTATCGGCATGAGGTCTTCTATCTCCTCAATACTTTTATCCCACCACCTGAACTGCAGCAACAAATCAATCAGTTCGTCGTCGAAACGCTTTCTGACCACACGACAAGGGTTGCCTGCAGCGACACAATAAGACGGGATGTCTTTGGCCACCACAGAATAGGCGCCGATAATGGCTCCGTCGCCGATATGCACACCAGGCATCACAGTCACATGCTGGCCTATCCACACATCGTTTCCAATTACCGTATCACCTTTCAGCGGTAACTCTTCTTTGACAGGCGCAATCGCACTTCCCCAATCGCCTCCAATGACATAAAACGGATAGGTCGTCGCACAATTCATCCTGTGGTTGGCGCCGTTCATCACAAACTCTATGCCTTTGGCGATGGCGCAAAACTTCCCGATAATCAACTTGTCGCCGATGAAATCATAGAAATGGGTGACGTGTTGCTCAAACTGGTCTGCACAGTCTTTGTCGTCATAGTAAGTGTAGTCGCCGATGATGATACGCGGGTTTTTCACCACATTCTTGATGAAGCACAGGCTGGGAATGTTGGGGTTGGGAAAGGCTTCGTCGGGATTGGGTCTGTTGACAATCTTGTTCATATTCACGGTCTTATCTGATTATTCGTCTTCGGGCTAATATGCAAAAATACAACTTTTTCTTTATTTGATAACAGGTTAATGTGATAAAATGTAGCATTATTCATCAAATACTTTCCATTTTGTTATATTTATGCAAAAATAGGGGCTCTTATGTTGGCTTTTACATAAAAACTGACTACCTTTGCAGAAATTTTTTCAAGTATGAAGCACCAATTAAGAAGTGCCGTCTGCACCGAGGGGCGTAAGATGGCGGGGGCACGTGCCCTTTGGGTGGCCGCTGGCATGAAACATGAGCAATTTGGCAAACCTATCATCGCTGTGGTCAATTCATTTACGCAGTTCGTACCGGGACATACCCATCTGCATGAGATTGGGCAGATAGTCAAGGCCGAGATAGAAAGCATGGGCTGTTATGCCGCAGAGTTCAACACCATCGCCATCGACGACGGCATCGCCATGGGGCACGACGGTATGCTCTATTCGCTACCGTCGCGCGACATCATCGCCGACTCCGTGGAATATATGGTCAACGCCCATAAGGCTGACGCCATGATTTGCATCTCCAATTGTGATAAAGTCACACCTGGTATGCTCATGGCTGCCATGCGTCTGAATATACCGACGGTCTTCTGCAGTGGTGGTCCCATGGAGGCCGGACACTGGCACGGCGAGAATGCCGACCTGGTCACGGCGATGATTAAGGGTGCCGACGCTTCTGTCAGTGATGACGACCTGCGCCAACTCGAGGGATGTGCTTGTCCGGGTTGCGGCTCATGCTCCGGCATGTTCACCGCCAATTCCATGAACTCGCTCACCGAGGCCATCGGATTGTCTTTGCCTGGAAACGGTACCATCCTTGCCACCCACGAAAACCGGGTCACGCTCTTCCGCGACGCAGCACGCCAAATCGTCAATAATGCGCTCGCATACTATGAGGATGGCGACGAGAGTGTGCTACCGCGAAGCATTGCCACTCGCGAGGCGTTCCTCAACGCCATGACGCTCGACATCGCTATGGGCGGAAGCACCAACACCGTGCTCCATCTCTTGGCGGTGGCTCAGGAGGCGGGCGTGGATTTCAAAATGGAAGACATCGACCGCCTGAGTAGGAAGGTGCCCTGCCTCTGCAAATTGGCGCCCAATACCCAACGTTACAGTGTGCAGGAGTGCAACCGTGCCGGTGGTATCCTTGGCATTATCAATGAATTGAACAAGGGCGGCCTGATTGAGGGCTCTGCCATCCGTGTCGATGGATTGACGCTCCTCGAGGCCATCGAGAAATATGACATCACCGGTTCCAAGGTCGATGATGAGGCCAAACGCATCTATACCAGTGCTCCCGGTGGTAAGTTCTCTACCAAGATGGGAAGCCAGAAGAAGACATGGTCATTGGATAAAGATAGGGAAAACGGCTGCATACGCGACTTGGAACACGCCTACACCAAGGACGGCGGACTGGCGGTGCTTTTCGGCAATATCGCGCAGGATGGTTGTGTCATCAAAACTGCTGGCGTTGACGAGTGCCTGTGGCATTTCGAGGGACCTGCCGTTGTCTTCGATTCTCAGGAAGACGCTTGTGAGGGCATCCTCGGCGGCAAGGTCAAGAGTGGCGACTGCGTGGTGATTACCCATGAGGGTCCCAAGGGCGGACCCGGTATGCAGGAGATGCTCTATCCCACATCTTACATCAAATCGATGCATCTGGGCCGTGAGTGCGCGCTTATCACTGACGGGCGTTTCTCTGGCGGCACCAGCGGACTCTCCGTAGGACATATCTCACCCGAGGCGGCCAATGGCGGTAATATTGGCAAAATCAAGGACGGCGACATCATCGTCATCGATATTCCTTCACGTTCCATTCAGGTGAAACTCTCTGACGAGGAACTGGCGGCACGTCCCCAGCAACCTCTCAAGCGTCAGCGCACCGTATCAAAAGCCCTCCGCGCTTACGCCCAAAGCGTCTCCAGCGCAGACAAAGGCGGCGTCCGTATGATCGAATAGGTTTGAGATTTGAGGTTTGAGATTTGAGGTTTGAGGTTTCCCATCAACTCACAGATTTTCCATCAACACTCATAACCATCAAGTAAGAACCCCAACCCCTCTACCATATGAGGACTATTGTCTTCACTCCTTTCACACCTTCACTCCTATATTCAACTCCTACAACAACTCAACTATATGAGGACTATTGTCTTCACTCCTTTCACTCCTTCACTCCTCCACTCCTAATAAAAATCTCTAAAAATGAAAATAACCGGTTCTGAGGCACTGATGCTCGCACTGAAAGCAGAAGGGGTAAAAACCATCTTCGGCTATCCCGGCGGTGCCATCATGCCCGTCTATGACGCACTCTACGACTACACCAGAGGCGAGAAGACAGCGTTTGACCATATCCTCGTACGTCACGAACAGGGGGCTACACATGCCGCCGAGGGCTTTGCCCGCGTTTCTGGAGAGGTGGGTGTGGCGCTCGTGACCAGCGGACCCGGAGCGACGAATACGCTCACGGGCGTGGCTGACGCCATGATGGACTCTACACCCATCGTCGTCATCGCGGGGCAGGTGGGTGTTGCCGCATTGGGTACCGATGCTTTCCAAGAGGTGGACCTCGTGGGCGTGGCGCAACCTATCTCGAAATGGAGTTATCAGATACGCCGTGCCGAAGACATCGCATGGGCGGTGAGCCGTGCGTTCTATATTGCCCGTAGCGGACGTCCGGGACCTGTAGTGCTCGACTTCCCCAAAAACGCGCAGGTTGAAAAGGTCGATTTCGTGCCCCAAAAGGTCGATTTCGTGCGTTCCTACGTGGCTTATCCGAAACTCAACGAGGAGGCGGTGAAAAAGGCCGCACAACTCATCAATCAGGCCAAGAAACCGTTGGCACTTGTCGGACAAGGTGTGGAACTGGGACATGCGCAAGAGGAACTGAAAGTGTTTCTTGAGAAAGCGGACATACCCGCCGGACGAACCATGCTCGGACTCAGTGCGCTGCCTTCCAATCATCCGCTCAATGTGGGTATGCTTGGCATGCATGGCAATTATGCCGTCAACCTGAAAGAGCAGGAGTGCGACGTGCTGATTGCCATCGGTATGCGATTCAGCGACCGTGTCACCGGCAACTTGAAAACTTACGCCAAACAGGCGAAGGTTATCCATCTCGATATCGATGAGAGCGAAATCAACAAGAACGTGAAAGCCCATGTGGCGGTCATCGCTGACTGTAAGGTCTCGCTGCCTGCCATTACGGCGTTGGTAGATAAAGCCGACCATCAGGAGTGGAAAGACTCTTTCAAACCATTGACGGAGAAGGAGCACGAGAAAGTCATCATGCCCGCTATACACCCGACAGAGGGCCCGCTCAGAATGGGCGAGGTGGTCAACACTGTGGCCGAGGCGACGAAAGGCGAGGCGGTGCTTGTGACCGATGTGGGACAGAACCAACTCTTTGCCACCCGTTATTTCCGTTATCATCAATATCGCAGCATCTGCACCAGTGGCGGACTGGGCACGATGGGTTACGGAATGCCCGCTGCCATCGGTGCCACTTTCGGAGCGCCCGGGCGCACCGTATGCTGCTTTATGGGCGACGGCGGTTTCCAGATGTGCATCGAGGAATTGGGCACTATCATGGAACAGCAATCGCCGGTGAAGATGATTCTCTTGAACAACAATTATCTCGGCAATGTGCGCCAATGGCAGGATATGTTCTGGCAGCGGAGGAAGTCGTTCACCAAGATGCTGAATCCCTGCTATGAGTTGATTGCCAAGGCTTATCATATTCCCTACGAGGCGGTTACCGACAGAGCACGGCTTCCTGAAGCCGTGGAGCGGATGTTCGCCACCGAGGGGCCTTATCTCTTGGAGTGTGCCATCCTCGAAGAGGATAATGTGATGCCCATGACGCCTCCCGGCATGAATGTCGATGACATGATGCTGGAAATGTGATGCGACCTCAATGTCCTTAAAGACCTTAAAGTCCTTAATGACCTTAAAAAAAGGAAAATGGAAAAGAAACTATATACGCTACTGGTTTTTTCTGAGAATATCGCTGGTATTCTCAATCAGATTACAGCGGTGTTCACCCGTCGGCAGGTGAATATCGAGAGTTTGAATGTGTCGGCTTCAAGCATCAAAAACGTGCATAAATATACCATAACGGCATGGAGCACAGAAGACCAGATACAGAAAATCACCAAGCAGATAGAGAAGAAAATCGACGTGGTCAAGGCCAACTATTATACTGATGAGCAATTGTTTATTCAGGAAGTGGGATTGTACAAACTCTCTACGGACAAAGTGATGGAGAACCCCGAAATCTCACGTGTCATACGTCGTCACGATGCCCGTGTGCTCGAGATGAACCCCACTTACGTGGCGGTCATGCTCGGCGGTATGACCGAGGACATCACCAACCTTTACCATTTGCTCGATGATTACGGATGCCTGTTGCAATATACCCGCAGCGGACGCATTGCCATCACCCGCAGTTTTGTGGAGTCGGTCAGCGAATTCTTGGATGAACAGGAAAGGAGTGCGCATGGCGACGCTTGATGTGGTGGGAAAATACCCCTTCTTGGCTGAGCCTTTTCATTGCGATTTCCAGAAAAGGCTGTTCATGGGCCATTTAGGTAATCATTTGCTCAATGCTGCTGATTTCCACTCCAACGACCGTGGATTCGGGATGAATTACCTCAATACCGTCAACAAGACCTGGGTGCTATCGCGTCTGGCTGTAGAGATGGAGGAGATGCCGAAGGCGTACGACCGGTTTTATGTCTATACGTGGGTTGAGACGGCCATGCGTTTTTTCACTAACCGTAATTTCAAGGTAGAGGATATCGCTACGGGCAAAGTCTATGGTTACGGTCGCTCCGTTTGGGCGATGATTGATACCGAGACGCGCCAACCCGTCAACCTCATGGAGATACACGATGGCGACATCGTCAACTATGTGACCAGGGAGCCTGTTTGTCCCATCGAAAAGAGTTCGCGTGTGAAGATGGATGCTGAGGCGCCGCTGGTGGCTCAAATCCGTGCTTCATACGATGATATCGACGTCAACGGTCATGTCAACAGCATCAAATATATCGAACATGTACTCGATCTCTTCCCCTTGGCGTGGTATCGTGAGCACACGTTGAAACGCTTCGAGATTGCCTATGTGGCAGAGGCGCATGATGGCGACGTGTTGAGGCTCTACCGCCAGGAACATGCCCCCGATGATTTCTCTATTCGTATCACGGCTCAGCCAAACCCCGATGAACCGGAAGTCGAAGTGGTCAGAAGCAGGGTGATTTTCAAATAATCTGTAAGAAATTTTGCGGTTTCAGTGATAATTTGTAACTTTGCACCCTCAATTAACGAAAAATATTCACTCGCTACCTTTGTGGTAGTATATAACATTTAATTATCATATGGCAGAAATGAATTTTGGCGGTGTCATCGAAACGGTGGTCACCAGCAAGGAGTTCTCTTTGGAGAAAGCGCGCGAAGTGCTCAAAAATGAAACGATAGCCGTCATCGGGTACGGTATCCAAGGTCCCGGACAGGCTTGTAACCTGCGCGACAATGGATTCAATGTGATTGTCGGACAGCGTGAGGGAAAAACCTACGACAAGGCGGTTGCCGACGGATGGGTGCCCGGTAAGACCCTCTTCTCTATCGAAGAGGCTGCCCAGCGCGGTACCATCGTCTGTATGCTCCTCTCGGATGCAGGACAGATTCAGGCATGGCCGAAAATCAAACCATATCTCACTCCTGGTAAGGCGCTCTATTATTCACATGGATTCGCCATCACATGGAACGACCGTACCAATGTCGTGCCCCCTGAGGATATCGATGTCATCATGGTTGCACCCAAGGGCTCTGGCACATCGCTCCGCACCATGTTCCTCGAGGGTCGCGGACTCAACTGCTCTTACGCTGTCTATCAGGATGCTACGGGCAAGGCTGAGGAACGCACTATCGCCTTCGGTATCGGCATAGGCGCAGGATACCTGTTTAAGACCACTTTCCAGCGCGAGGCTACCAGCGACCTCACTGGCGAGCGCGGCTCACTCATGGGCGCCATCGAGGGATTGCTCGAGGCTCAGTATGAAGTGCTCCGCGAGCATGGACATTCTCCTTCAGAGGCTTTCAACGAGACCGTTGAGGAACTCACACAGAGTCTCGGTCCGCTCTTTGCTGAGAAGGGTATGGACTGGATGTACGCTAACTGCTCGACCACGGCGCAGCGTGGCGCTCTCGACTGGGCTCCGCGTTTCCGTGCTGCCATCAAACCCGTCATGGAGTGGCTTTACCTCTCCGTGCAAAACGGCACCGAGGCACAAATATCCATCGACAGTAACTCGAAGGCTGACTATCGCGAAGGTCTGAACAAGGAACTCGAAGCCATGCGCAACATGGAGATGTGGCGCGCTGCCGAGACTGTCCGCCAACTCCGTCCCGAGAATGCCGACGTCTAATCCTGACGTTTCATCTCACTGCGGATAAGAAGACTTCGTACCTGTCTCGCCACCCTGTAGAGATGCTGCCTTTCCTCCCCTGCCCGAGGGGAGGTGGCCGAAGGTCAGAGGAGTGGGAGACTCCCGCCAGTACGAGCGAAAGCGAGTTCTACAACTACGAATTTCACGAATTAAACGAATTATATAATATCCTGATAATCAGGAGGAATTCGTTTAATTCGTGAAATTTTTTGTTCTTTTTAATTCGTACCATTCGCCAAATTCGTAGTCCTAAAAAAGATTCCGTTGTCGAAAAGAGTCTCGTGCACTAATCATGCCCTCCCCTCGGGGAGGGTTAGGGTGGGGGCTTCGTGGGCTTATGAATCACTATTGATTCTGATTTCCCCCTCATCCCCGTAAATGATTATTTCTTCGTGCAATAGGTAGTCGAGGGCGGCATTAAGGTCCTTGTCGGGTAGGTGGAGTGACCGAAGGTCTGTGACAGGTCGGGGCTGTCCGTCTGCCAACAGTTTGAGGATTCGTGTACGGGCGTCTTTTTCCTTGGCGGGGTCAGGTGTGCGATGCGACAGACACACGTCGCATTTGCCACAAGGCTTGACCTTTTTCTCGCCGAAATAACGGAGCAGTGACACACTGCGGCATTCCGTGTTGCCTTGCGCATAGTCGAGCATGCATTGGATGCGGTGCTCATATTGTTCGCGTCGCTCCTCATACACCTCCTTGGGGATGACCAGTCGCTCACCGTCCTCGCGCCGTTGCAGGTAGGTGATGAGCGGGATGTTCTTTCTGGGGATAAAATCGATGATGCGACGATGCCCCAACTCCTTTAGTGTCAAATAAATAGCGTTTTGGTCAAGACCCGTCTCCTGAGCGAGGAAACTCTCGTCGATAAAACTATAATCAGAGAACAACCCGCCGTACAGACGCAGCAGTGCTGTGATGACCTTCTCATGATTGCCGCTGAGTTGATCGAGGCGGTTCAGGTCGCTGCGGCTCAACATGAAACGCACACGCGGACGGGTGTCGGGGTCGGTCTGGTAGTCGATGTATCCGCAACGGCTCAGGATATGCAGCGCTGAGTCAGTCGGCACGGGAAAATGTTTGTATGCGTAGCAGAATTTGTCGATGTCGAACTCAAAGACGGCTCCGCTGCCGCTGCCCACACCCACGGTGAAGAAATAGGCCAACTGGTTATAGACCTCGCGGATAAATGCTTTCTCGGGATAGGTGTCGGAGATACGTTTCTTCAGTTTGCGGCTGTCGCTGTTGTTGTAAAGCAGCACCGCCCACGAATGTTTGCCGTCGCGTCCCGCGCGTCCCGCCTCTTGGAAATATGATTCGGGCGAGTCGGGGCAGTCTATATGGATGACCAGTCTTACATCGGGCTTGTCGATACCCATGCCGAAAGCGTTGGTCGCTACCATCACACGTATGTCGTCCTGTTGCCACAGTTGTTGGCGCAGGTCTTTCGTCGCTGGTTCCAGCCCCGCATGGTAAAAGGTGGCGCTGATGCCGTTGGCATTGAGCAGTTGGGCGGTCTCGCGAGAGCGTTTCCGGCTGCGTACATAGACGATGGCGCTGCCTCCGACGGATTGTAAGATATGCACCAGTTCGTCGGCTTTATCGGGTGCCTGACGCACGATATAGGCCAGATTCTCACGGGCGAAACTCATCTGGTGAACATTGGGCTCGCGGAATCCTAACTGTTGTTGGATATCGGCCACCACCTCGGGCGTGGCTGTAGCCGTCAGCGCCAAAACGGGTGCGTCGGGCTTCTCTCGCCGTATCTCGGCAATCTTCAGGTAAGACGGACGGAAGTCATAGCCCCATTGGCTGATGCAATGGGCTTCATCTACGGTGATAAAACTGACGTTGATATGGCGCAGTTTCACCATGAAAATATCAGTGAACAGTCGTTCGGGCGACACGTAAAGCAGTTTCACTCCGCCGAAAATGGCGTTTTCCAGCACGGTAATGATTTCCGAACGGCTCATGCCTGAATAGATGGCTGAGGCGAGAATGCCTTTCTGGCGCAGATGTGCCACTTGGTCTTTCATCAGCGCGATGAGTGGTGTGATGACAATGCACACCCCCTCATGCATGAGTGCCGGCACCTGAAACGTTACCGATTTGCCGCCACCCGTGGGCATCAGACCCAACGTGTCGCGACCGGCACAGATACTGTCGATGATTTCACGCTGAACGCCCCGGAAATCATCATATCCCCAGTATTTTTTTAATATGTCACGTGCCTCACTCATTTTTGCGTAAAAATATTGCTCAAATTATCTATATAACACTAATCCTAACCTTCCATGTTTAACCTTCAACGTTCAACGTTCCATGTTCAACGTTCCAGTTCCACGTCCCATGTTCTATGTTCAACCTTCAACGTTCCTCGTCTTCCGGTCTGATGTCTTCTATCTGCAGTTGTATGCTGCCGTGTTTGAAGATATTGTCTTCGATGGTATAGGCGATGTCGAAACTGCGGTGTGATTTGATGTAACGCGCTGCGGCACTCTGTCCGAAAGCGATGCCGTTCATCACGTTGTTCGACTTCGAATCCACCAGTTCCAGTTTGATGTGCTCTTGGTCGCGTCCCACTACCTTGCTCGTGCCGAAGTCATAGACGCCCAGGGTGCAGAACACAGGTTTCTCGTTGCCGGGACCGAAGGGGGCGAACCGTTTCAAGTCATTGTGCAGGCGTTTGCTGTTGGCTTCCTTGAAATCGATTTGCGCGTCGATATTCAGGATGGCCTCGGTCTGCTCGGGCTGGATATGCTCGTCCACATAGTGCTGGAAGCGTTTGCGGAACTCATGTATGTCGTCCCATCTGAGGGTCAGGCCGGCGGCGTAGGTGTGACCGCCGAAATTGAGCAACAGGTCGCGGCAACTCTTAATGGCGGCATACACGTCGAAACCTGCCACACTGCGGGCGGAACCCGTAGCAAGATTGTCGTCGCGCGTCAGCACCACTGTGGGACGGAAATAGATTTCAGTCAGGCGCGATGCCACGATGCCGATCACTCCTTTCTTCCAGTTCTCGTCGTAGAGGACGATACTCGAACGGTGTTTCTGACTCTCTAGTTTCGCCACAATCTGGTTGGCCTCCTCGGTCATCTGTTTGTCGATGTCCTTGCGCTGCTCATTATATTCGTTGATGTGGCTCGCCTTGCTCAGTGCCAGGGCGAAGTCGCGCTCGATGAGCAGATCCACGCTCTCTTTGCCGTTCTCCATACGTCCAGAGGCGTTGATGCGTGGCCCGATTTTGAACACGATGTCGCTCATCGAGATGTCGCGGCCGTTCAGTCCGCAGATGTCGATGATGGCTTTCAATCCGATGTTCGGGTTCTGATTCAGTTGTTTCAGACCGTGGAAGGCGAGGATGCGGTTCTCGTCGGTCACCGGCACCAGGTCGGCTGCGATGCTCACGGCGCAGAAATCAAGCAGGGGGATGAGGCGCGAGAAGGGGATGCCGTTGTTTTTCGCGAAGGCTTGCATGAACTTAAAACCCACCCCGCAACCACACAGGTGTTTGAAGGGATAGGCGTCGTCTTCGCGCTTGGGATTGAGAATAGCCACGGCGGGAGGCATCACCTCGTCGGGCACATGATGGTCGCAGATGATGAAGTCAATGCCTTGCTCTTTGGCATAGGCTATCTCCTCGATGGCTTTGATGCCGCAGTCGAGGATGATAATCAGTTTCACACCCGTTTCCTTCGCGTAGTCTATTCCTTTGCGACTTACACCGTATCCCTCGTCGTAACGGTCGGGGATGTAGTAGTCGATGTTGGAATAGAACTGCTGTAAAAACCTGTACACCAATGCTACGGCGGTACAGCCGTCAACATCGTAATCACCATATACCAGTATGCGCTCCTTACGGCCCATGGCATCGTTGAGACGGTCAACGGCCACGTCCATGTCCTTCATCAGAAAGGGATTGATGAGGTCGGCCAGTTGGGGACGGAAAAAGCGTTTCGCTGCCGATTCCGTAGTGATGCCCCGCCGTATGAGCAGGGAGGCGAGCACGGGACTCATGCCGATTTTCTCGCCCAATTCTTTAGCGGCCTGTTGCTCTTCTGGTGTAGGTGGTTCGTAATTCCATTTAAAATGCATTTTATATTATTTTTTATTTCCTTCTCGCAGGTCCCAACCCCTTCTCGTCACGTTTCCGTCACGCTCTGCCTTTACCAGTCACCCTTCTTTTTCTCTTTGTCTCCCTTCTCCCTCCCTTTGGAGGGCTGGGGTGGGTAGTGTTTGTCTTTTCCCGTCTTTGTCTCCCTTCTCCCTCCCTTTGGGAGGGTCGGGGTGGGTTTTGGCTATCGGTTATCAGGTTGGCTACAAAAACACACCATTTCAGCGGAGCGCATAAAATGGCGTGTAAAGTTACAAATAAAAAATGATATAAAGATGCTGTTAAATATAATTAACGCATTTTTTTAATGGAATGGGGTAGTAAAAGGAGTGGAGGAGTGGAGACAATAGTCCTCCAATAGTGAAGTGATGTCTTCACTCCTCCACTCCTTCACTTCTCTACTCCTTTATCTTCAAATTAGATTCCCAATTTCTTGCGGATGTCCTTGGGGATGGCGTTCTTGTTGATGAGGAAGTCCATGGTGTTTTGAGCCACGAAAGCCTTGGTCATATACCATGTGCCTTTGTAGTCGCCGTACTCACCCCATGAGTTCTTCACCATGTAGTATTCTTTGCCGTTCTGGTCTTTGGCGATGCCGTAGATGTGCATGCCGTGGTCGTCGGTCAACTCCCAGTTGTCAAAGCGCTCTTGGCGCATCTCCTGAGTCGGAGTGATTTCGGGAGCATTCACGCCCAGTGCGTCAAACTTCTCGGTCTTCTCTGTGGAAGAGAGGCGGAGCCACTTGGCTGCGTCGCTGCCAGTGAGGTTCTGCACGGCTTTCGTGTCATAGGCGATGCCAAGACCCTTGCGGGTGAATCCTTCTTCGCTCACGTCACCGCCCCAAGCCACGGTGTAACCGTTATCAATAGCGTAGTCGATGATGCGCATCATCTCATCCATGGGCACGTTGTAACTCAAGCCCCAACGCCAGTTGTCCTGCACCTCTACGGCAAACTGTGTGTAGAAGGGGTGGTGGGTGTAACTGGTGATGCTCACATAGTCGTTCCAATCCAGACCGAGGCTGGCTGCGAATGATTTCGGGGTGTAGGTCTTGCCCTCGTAGGTGAAGGTCTCAGGACACTCGCCTAAGTAGGAGTCGATGATGCCTTGCAGACCTTTTTTCCATTGGTTGGAGATCTTCTTTGCCTTGTTCTTTGCCACAGCATCGACATAGGGCTCCATCACGCTGAAAAACTCGTTGAAGTTGGCCAGTGAGTCGCCCTGCAGTGTGCCGGGGAGCGGCATGGCGTCTTCAGGACAGATACCGTATGCTTTGATGATGTCGAGCACATCCTCGGCTGAACCGCCTTGTGAGAATTGGCTGTCACCGTGCATACGCACGGTCAGTACGGCACGTTCCATGTAGTCTTTGTTGGCGATGAACATCTCGCAGAGGTCGTAGGTCTTACCGGTTTTCTTCAGAATCTCGCTCTCGAAGAATGAAAGGGTAGAGAAGGCCCAGCACGTGCCGGAACGGTTCTGGTCTTTGATACTGGTGATAGGATGTTCCTTCACAGTGGTGAACACCGGTTTGTTGTCACTCTTGTCTTTGTCTTGTGCGTATGCGCCACAAGCAATCAAGGCAAACAATGCGATTGATAATACTTTTTTCATTGTATAAATTGTTAATTAAATTATTAATTGTCAATTGTGAATTATGAATTGTGAATTATGAATTGTCAATTGTGAATTGCGCTACTTTTCCAACTCTTCTATATGGTAAGGTATGCGCTGTTCACCGAGGAAGCGGCAACCGTCGGCGGTGATGAGCACGTCGTCTTCGATGCGGATGCCGCCGAAATCCTTGTAGGTCTCAATCTTATCGAAGCAGAGGAATTCCTCGCAATGCCCCTTGGTGCGCCAATCGTCAATGAGGTCGGGGATGAAGTAGATGCCTGGTTCATCGGTCACGACAAACCCCTCTTCCAGTCTGCGGCCCATGCGCAGGGCGTTGGTGCCGAACTGCTCCAGATTGGGGCGGGTCTCCTCGTCGAAGCCTACATAGATTTGTCCCAAACCCTCCATGTCGTGCACGTCCATGCCCATCATGTGTCCCAGTCCGTGGGGGAGGAACAGAGCGTGTGCTCCCGCTTTCACGGCCTCCTCAGTGTCGCCTTTCATCAGGCCAAGAGCCTTCAGACGGTCGGTCATCATGCGGCAAACGGCAAAGTGTACGTCCATGTATTTCACACCGGGACGCGCCACCTCCAACACATAGTCATGGCAGTCTTCCACGATACTGTAAATCTCGCGCTGGCGCTGAGTGAATCGGCCACTCACGGGGAAGGTTCGTGTATGGTCGGAGCAGTAGTGTTCCTGGGTCTCGCCACCGCAGTCGCAGAGTGCCAGACGGCCGTCCTCCAACAGGTCATTCGTGGGGATGCCGTGCATAATCTCTCCGTGCTGGGTGAAGATGGTGGCAAAACTCACCTTCGCTCCATAAGCGTTGGCTGTGCCGTCTATGATACCGCCAACGTATTTCTCTGACAGTCCGGCACGTGCAGTGCGCATCGCAGTGGTGTGCATTTGATAGCCGATGACTGAGGCACGCTCCAACTCCTCTATCTCTTGCTGTTCCTTGGTTGAACGCATCTTCACCACGGCCTTAATCAGGGTGAGCGAGGCGGCTGAACGCTGTTGACTCGGATGGATGCCCATGAGGTCATGTATCTGTATCATCGTGTCATGACGGTAGGGCGGCAAGAAATGAATGGCGCGTCCTTGTTTCGTAGCCTTATCGACGATGGTTTTCAGTTCCTTCATCGGGGCGGTATGTGCCACGCCGATTTGAGCGGCCATGTCGGCCACGCTGTCAACCGAGCCGTACCACACGATATCTTCGATGTCGATGTCATCGCCTATGAGGGTCTCCGTGCCGTTTTCCACATCAATCACACCGACCAAACCATCGCGCTTCTGACCGAAGTAATAGAGGAATGACGAGTCCTGACGGAAGGGATAATAGGCGTTGTTGGGATAATTGCAGGGCGATTCGTTGTTGCCGAATAAAATGATGACTCCATTGCCGACCAACCGTTTCAATTCGGCACGGCGTCGGATATAGGTTTCTTTACTGAACATGTTAACAATGTGTTTTTTTCATATTTTTTGCAAAGTTAGTACATTTTGTGCACATTATCATTTATCTTTGCATTAAAAATATATAAAATGTCGAAAGAGCAGACCACGGTTTTCAAGGGCATTGCCATATTGATGATGCTTTTCTTTCATCTCTTTGGCGGAGCCGGTATAGAACAATGGTGTGAACCTCTGTTATATGTGGGCGACAAGCCCTTGGTGTCATACTTGGCAAGGGCTTCTTACCCTGTCTCTTTCTTCCTGATTTTCACAGGTTACGGGTTGGCTTTCACCTATCGTCAGGGATGCCTCTCTTTCTCGGCGCAATGGCGGCGAGTCATGCGGTTGTATGTCCTTTACTGGGTGGTCAGCGTCGTTTTCGCATCCATAGGCACGGTGGTCAACCCCGACCGTTATCCGGGCAGTTGGCTCCATGTCGTGGCTAATGTCACAGCCCTCCACTGCACGTACAACGGCGAAGCATGGTTTCTCTTTCCCTATATGCTCCTTTGTCTCTCTTCTCCCTGGCTCGTGCGTGGTCTCATGGCTATCCGAAAACTTCATCAGGCTTTACTCGTCATTGCCATCTATGCTGTTTGTTTTATTGCCGTGAAACATCTGGTCGTGCTCGACACGTTTTGGTATCCGTTGCTGCTTCAACCGTTTTTCTTTGTCACCTTGTTCTTTTATTTCGCATTGGGTGTCATGCTCTACAGATGGATAGAAAAACGCGGAAGTGCAAAACTTTTTTCTTCTGTTTCTTCGGAAACGTCTCTGGCAAAAGTCTCTCCTTCTAAGACAAACCTCTTGTCACTTGTCACATGCTTTATGCTCCTCGTTTTAATTGCTGTGAAAAGTTGTTTCAAGGTGACATTGGCCGATGGTCTTTATGCCTTGGCGGTTATCGTCTTGCTATTGCAATTATCGTGGAAGGGTGGGGTGGCGCGTGTGCTGCGTCAAATAGGAAAGCATACCGCGGCCATGTGGCTCACTCACACCTATTTCGCAGTCTATCTTTTCCCCGATTTCTTCCATGCGCCGTGTTATCCCATACTGATTTTCCTCTTGTTGGTGGCTGTCACATGGCTTGTCGCCTTCCCCTTGGAGCGTATCTCGCAATTTATTTGCTCATATTTTTTGCCAACACATAAAAAATAATTACTTTTGTAACCTCAATCCCCAAACATCAAACCTCAAATCTCAAATCTCAAACCAAAATATGAACATCTACATCATTGAAAACGGCCAACAGCGCGGCCCTTACACCATTGACCAACTGCGCTATATGCGCATCACGCCCGACACCGAAGTGTGGATTGAAGGCATGTACAACTGGGCAAAAGCCTCTGAAGTGCCAGAATTGAAGGACATTCTCGCTGCACAAGACCAGACACAGTATCAGTCTTATGGTGCACAGGCTGGTCCGCAACAACCTTATGAGCAACAGCAGCCCTATGGTCAGCAACCTTACGGACAGTCCTACGGCCAACAGGCGTATGGACCGCAACAGGGGTATCAACAACCTTATGGGGCGCAACCGGGTTATCAGCAACCAGGTTATCAACAGCCTTACGGACCGCAGGCGGGTTATCAAGGCATGTCGGGCATACCACCGAAAACATGGATGGTGGAGTCCATCCTCGTGCTTTTGTTCTGTTGTCTGCCTTTCGGTATTGTCGGCGTGGTTTATGCTTCGAAGGTGAGCGGACTCTTTTCCGCAGGCAGATACGCTGAAGCAGAGCAGGCAAGTCGTGATGCGGGAAAATGGACCAAAATCGGTTTCTTCTGCGGATTGGCAATCATCCTGATTTATGTGCTGTTGGTCTTCGTCTTCGGAGTAGCCATCTTCCATGAAGCCAAACGTAGCGGATTATATTATTATTAAATAGTTTCCACTTCCATGCGCAAAATCATTTGGGGAGCAATCCTGTTGTTGTTGGCGGCATATATCTATTACAGTTATGACCCTTCGCACAGCGAGTTGTTCCCCAAATGTCCTTTTTTCTCGCTCACGGGCTGGAAGTGTCCGGGGTGCGGTTCGCAGCGCGCATTACATCAGTTATTGCATGGCGATATCGTGGCGGCATTCCGTTTCAATGCCTTAATGGTCTGTGCTATACCTGCGGTCTTGATTATGCTCATTGCGGAATGGAAACGTACCCGTTGGCCGCATTTTTATGCCACTGTCAACCACCCGTGGGTCATCCGCACCGTGGCAGTCCTCGCTGTCGTATGGTGGATAGCCAGAAACATATAGAGAGAATCCCTTTCTTTGACTAATCACGCCCTCCCCTCGGGGAGGGAAGGGGTGGGGGCTCCTAAAAAACCGCCCTCCAACGAAGGAGAGCGGCTTGTTTTATGTCTGTCAATCAGTGATTACTGTTGTGGACCCTGCGGCTGCTGCGGACGATATTGTGTCTGTTGCGGCTGCTGAGGACCGTAAGGCTGCTGGCCATAAGGAGGCTGCTGCGGCTGCTGGGGTTGTTGATATTGCGGCTGCTGTGGCTGCTGATAGGGCTGCTGACCATACTGCTGAGGTCCGTATTGGGGCTGCTGACCATACTGCTGAGGTCCGTATTGGGGCTGCTGACCCTGAACGCCATCGGGATATTTAGGTGACGGACCAAATTGGTTGGGGAACGGCTGGCTGTCCTGTGCCCAGAACACAATCAGGATGATGCCGATGATGGCTGCGGGAATGGTCACAATCAGAGAAAGTGCGCCTGTTCCGGCGGCTGAGTCGATGTCTGCCCATGTGGTGGCATTCTTAGCCTTGAAATAGGTTATGATTGCCAAAATCTGCATGATGACATATAATGCCATGTAAACATAAACGAGCACGGGGCCGCGGCCGGTGTCATGCAAGCGGCGAATCATCAAGGGAGCAGCGACAATCCATAAGCAGATGCAGAGAATCGGACCCACAATGGGGATGAAACTCAAAATGATATTCACAATGACGATTGCCAAAGCGGTCCACCAGAATTCTGAGCGGCGTGAACGGCCGTCCATCTCTTTAATACGACTGAGTGCCAGTTTTACTGCACTCATGAAATCCAATTGAGGAAGTGCGTTTGCCATAATTGTTTGTTTTTTTAAGTTAATAATATGATGTAAATATGGTTTTATTACTTATGATATCGTCCGGAGATTCTGATTCTTCAATCATTTATTCTTGGATTTCTCCAGCAGGTCCGGTCTCAATCTGCGGGTCCGCTCCAGACTTTGCTCTATCTCCCAGTCCTTGATCTTGGCCTCGTTGCCGCTGAGCAATATCTCGGGCACTTTCCATCCCTTGTAATCCGCCGGACGGGTATAAATCGGTGCCGACAACATATCGTCTTGAAAGCAGTCGGAGAGGGCACTCTGCTCGTCGCCCACGACACCCGGTATGACCCTCACGATGGCGTCGGCCATCACCGCAGCAGCCAATTCTCCGCCCGTCAGCACATAGTCGCCAATGCTGATTTCGCGGGTGATGAGGTGGTCGCGTATGCGCTGGTCGATACCCTTGTAATGGCCACAGAGAATGATGATATTGCCCTTCAAAGACAGTTCGTTGGCCACATGTTGGTTGAACTGCTCACCATCAGGCGATGTGAATATCACCTCGTCATAGTCGCGCTCTGCTTTCAGGGCGCTGATGCAGCGGTCTATCGGCTCGCATTGCATCACCATACCTGCGAATCCCCCGTAAGGATAGTCATCCACACGGCGCCATTTGTCGGTCGTGTAGTCGCGCAACTGATGCAGATGTATCTCTGCCAGACCTTTTTTCTGCGCCCGTGCCAAGATGGACTCTCGTACGAACCCCTCTATCATTTCGGGCAGAACAGTGATGATGTCAATTCTCATTTCTTTTGCAAAGATAGCAAATAAAAGTTAATTACAAACGTTTTTATCAATTTTTTTTTAATTTCGCAGCGGAAAACGGAAATAATTTTATTTGTTCCTATAGAATCAATCGTTTCTATACAATCTGTCAATCATTACACCTATGCTGAAAACATTATACAAACAGATTAAACAATACAAGAAAGCATCACTCTTGACGCCTGTCTTTACATCATTAGAGGTGGTGATGGATGTGCTCATTCCTTATGTAACGGCAATGCTCATCGACCGAGGCATCATGGCGGGAAATCTGGGAAATGTCTATCTCTATGGCGCTGTCATGATTGGCATGGCTTGTCTCAGTGTCTTTTTTGGCATCATGGCGGGTCGTTACGCGTCTTATGCTTCTTCGGGATTTGCCAGCAATCTGCGTAAGGCGATGTACCGAAACATACAGACTTTCTCGTTTTCAGACATAGACAAATACAGCACCTCAGGACTGGTCACACGCATGACCACCGACGTTTCGAATCTGCAAAATGCCTTCCAGCAGATACTCCGTGTCACCGTGCGCGCTCCCTTCCGCCTGTTGTTCAGCATCTTCATGTGTTTTGTCATCGATGTGCGGCTCAGCGTCATCTTCATTGTCGCCACGGTCATCCTTTCCGTTGTGCTCTATTTCGTCATCTCTCGTGTGGCAAAACTCTTCTCGCAGGTGTTCGTGAAGTACGACAACCTCAATCAGGCAGTGCAGGAGAATGTGGCTGGCATCCGTGTGGTCAAGGCGTTTGTGCGCGAGGAGGATGAGAACCGTAAGTTCAGCCGTTCAGCAGAGGCGCTCTATCGTCTCTATGTCAAGGCTGAGAGTCTCATGGCTACCACCCATCCCGTGATGAACATGGTGGTCTATGGTTGCATCATCGCCCTGTCATGGTGGGGCGCACACTTCGTTGTCGGTGGCACCTTGACTACGGGTGAACTGACCTCGCTTTTCACCTATGTGATGAGTATCCTCATGTCGCTGATGATGGTCAGCATGATTTTCGTTATGCTCACTCAGAGTGCCGCCAGCGGACACCGTGTGGCTGAGGTCATCAACGAGCAGGCGGGCATCATCGACCCCGCTCTTCCTGTCAAGGAGGTGAAAGACGGAAGCATCGATTTCAATGAGGTGAGTTTCGCCTATAAGATGGGGAGCGGCGAGTACGCCATTCAGGACATCACTTTCCATGTCAATTCCGGCGAGACCATCGGCGTCATCGGCGGTACGGGTAGCGGTAAGTCATCGCTTGTTAATCTCGTCAGCCGTCTCTATGACGTGGCGAAAGGCTCGGTCTGCGTCGGCGGTCTGGATGTGCGCAGATATGAATTAGACACCCTGCGCAATGAGGTGGCGGTGGTGTTGCAGAAAAACGTGCTCTTCGCCGGCTCTATCCTCGACAATCTGCGTTGGGGTAAGAAAGACGCCACCCTCGAGGAGTGTCAGGAGGCTTGCCGTCTGGCATGTGCCGACGAGTTCATCGAACAGATGCCCGACGGTTATAACACACACATCGAACAGGGCGGCACCAATGTGTCGGGTGGTCAGAAACAGCGTCTGTGCATTGCACGTGCATTGCTGAAAAGACCCAAAGTGCTGGTGCTCGACGATTCCACATCGGCGTGCGACACCGCTACTGACGCGATGATTCAGCGTGCTTTCCGTGAGCAGATTCCCGACACCACCAAACTCATCATTGCCCAACGCATATCGAGTGTCAAGGACTGCGACCGTATCCTTGTGCTCGACAACGGACGTGTCAGTGCTTTCGACACCCACGACAACCTGCTCAAGACCAATAAAATCTATCAGGAGATTTACACCCTCCAAACCGAGGACTCCGGTGACTTTGATAAGAAGGAATAAAACAGCCTCACCCCCAACCCCACAAAGTGAAGGAAAGCCTCACCCCCAACCCCTCTCCAACGGGAGAGGGGAGAAAATACCTCAATAAGAGTACTAATGTCTTCACTCCTCCACTCCTCCACTCCTCCAATATCAATGTTCAATTTTCAATGTTCAACGATCAACGTAAATAGATGGCTCGTCAATTTGGAATGCGGAATATGAACGACCGTTTTGCCCCGAAGGCAACGGCGAAAGATAAGCGCGGTACGCTCTTGCGCCTGTTGCGCTATGTGCTGAAAAATTACAAGTTCTCGTTTGTGATTGTAGCGGCGTGTATTCTCATCACGTCGGTCACCACGTTGGTGTCAACGCTCTTCACGCGCACACTCATCGACGATTATATCCTGCCGCTCACCCAGGCTGCCAATCCCGACTACGCCCCGCTGGCGCGCACCTTGATTACACTGGCGGCGGTGCTCCTCTTTGGCTCGCTCTGTTCGTATGCCTACAACCGCATCATGATCAACGTCAGTCAGGGCACCATGTTGCGTCTGCGTCGCGATATGTTCAGCCATATGGAGACCTTGCCTATCCGTTATTTCGACCAGCATTCCCATGGCGAGGTGATGTCGAAATACACCAACGATGTGGACACCTTGCGTCAGGTGCTCGGCTCGGCGCTGCCCAGCGCGTTCAGTTCGGTCATCACACTGGTCATCACGTTCTCATCGATGGTCATTCTCAGCATTCCCCTCACCATCGTGTCTATTATCATGGCGGCAGTGATGGCGTTCTCCACATCGTACCTCAGCAAGAAATCAAGGGCTTATTTCGTGGAGCAGCAGAAGAATCTGGCGAGTGTCAACGGCTTTATCGAGGAGATGATGAGCGGGCAGAAAGTAGTGAAGGTGTTCTGTCACGAACAGGAATGTGTGACTCATTTCGAAGAACTCAACGAGGCCTTGCGTAGCAGCGCATACAATGCCAATAAAACGGCAAATATCGTCATGCCCGTCAACGGCAACCTCGGCAACCTCGGATATGTGCTCATCGCTGTCGTAGGAGCCACCATTGCCATCTCTTCGGGCTACGCGGCGCTGACCATCGGCACGCTCGTGTCGTTCCTCACGCTCAATAAGAATTTCTCGCAACCAATCGCTCATATCAGTCAGCAAATCAATAGCATCATCACCGCTTCGGCAGGTGCTGAGCGTGTGTTCGAACTGATGGACGAGACGCCCGAGGAGGACAAGGGCAACGTGACCCTCGTCAGTGTAGAGAGCGATGAAAAGGGCAATATGACTGAGACCGACCACCGCACGCAGGAATGGGCTTGGAAGAAACCCGACGGTTCGCTGACTCGTGTCGAGGGCGGTGTCAAGTTCGATATGGTCGATTTCAGTTATGTACCAGAACGGCAAGTACTTCAGGATATCGTCATCGATGCTATGCCTGACCAGAAAATCGCATTCGTGGGCGGTACAGGGGCCGGTAAAACCACCATCACCAACCTCATCAACCGTTTCTATGACATTCAGGACGGAAAGATTCAATACGACGGCATCAACATCAACGATATAGCCAAACCTCATCTGCGGCGCAGTCTCGGCATGGTGTTGCAAGAGATACACCTCTTCTCCGGAACGGTGATAGACAACATCCGTTACGGCAGACCCGACGCCACCGACGAGGAGTGCATCGAGGCGGCAAAATTGGTAGGTGCCGACGACTTTATCCGTCGTCTGAGCGATGGTTATCAGACCATGCTCAATGGCGAAGGAGGCAACTTGAGTCAGGGCGAACGCCAATTGCTGTCCATCGCGCGTACAGCCATCGCCGACCCGCCCGTGCTCATCCTCGACGAGGCCACCTCATCCATCGATACGCGTACCGAACGCATGGTGCAACGGGGCATGGACTCGCTCATGCGCGGACGTACCACATTCGTCATTGCACACCGTCTCTCCACTGTGCGAAACAGTGATTGCATCATCGTTCTGGAAAAAGGACGTATCATCGAGCGGGGCACTCACGATGAACTTCTCGCACAGAAAGGAAAATACTACCAACTCTATACCGGCGACGGGGTAGGAGGTAATTCATAATTCTTAATTGACAATTCACAATTGGCAATTTTTAATTCATAATTCATAATTTTACATCGCGAAGCGACCATTCCACCTTCGTCATTCCACATTCAACATTCGAAATGTCCGAAAAAGATAGAATCATTCAACTCAGAAAAGAACTCCACGAGCATAATTACCGCTATTATGTCCAGAATCAACCTGTCATCGACGACCAGGCGTTTGACATGCTCATGCGCGAATTGCAGGACCTCGAGGCACGTCATCCTGACATGTACGACCCCAATTCGCCGTCTCAACGCGTGGGAAGCGACCTCAATCAGGAGTTCCAACAGGTGGCTCACCGTTATCCGATGCTCTCGTTGGCTAATACCTACAATGAGCAGGAGGTGGCCGATTGGTATGCGTCTGTGAAAAAACTCCTAGCAGGTGAACATTTCGAGGTGTGCTGCGAGATGAAATACGACGGACTGTCCATCTCCCTGACTTACGAAAACGGCCAACTGGTGCGGGCTGTGACCCGTGGCGACGGCGTACATGGCGATGATGTCACCGCAAATGTCAAAACCATCCGCTCTATACCACTTGTGCTGCACGGCGATTATCCCGACACCTTCGAAATCCGAGGCGAGATCCTCATGCCGTGGCGGGTTTTTGAGCGGCTGAATGAGGAGCGCGAGGCGGCAGGTGAACCCCTTTTCGCCAATCCGAGAAACGCGGCTTCGGGTACACTCAAAAGCCAGAAATCGGAACTCGTGGCAAGCCGTCAACTCGATGCCTACCTCTATTATCTGCTCGGCGAACAACTGCCCGCCGACGGCCATTTCGAAAACCTCGAGATTGCCCGGAAATGGGGATTCAAAATCAGCGAGGGCATGAAAAAGGCGACCACCATCGACGAGGTGTTCGACTACATACATTATTGGGACGAGGCGCGCAAACAACTGCCCGTGGCCACTGACGGCATCGTGCTCAAAGTCAACTCTATGCGTCAGCAACGCGCATTGGGATTTACTGCGAAAAGTCCGCGGTGGGCCATTGCGTATAAGTTTAAGGCCGAGCGCGCACGCACACGGCTCAACGAGGTGACGTATCAGGTAGGTCGCACCGGGGCTGTCACGCCCGTGGCAAATATGGAACCCGTGCAATTGGCGGGGACCACCGTTAAACGGGCCACGCTCAACAACGAGGACTTCATCCGCTCGTTCGACCTCCATCTCGGCGATTATGTCTTTGTGGAAAAAGGCGGCGAGATTATCCCGAAAATCGTCGGTGTGGATGTGGAGAACCGTGCTGCCGACGCGCAGCCCGTGCAGTTCATCACCCATTGCCCCGAATGTGGCGCCCAACTGGTGCGCTATGAGGGCGAGGCGGCCTATTACTGTCCCAACGATACCGGTTGCCCGCCGCAAATCAAAGGCCGCATAGAACATTTCATCGCACGAAAGGCGATGAACATCGACTCGCTCGGTCCTGAGACGGTCGACGACTACTTCCAGAAAGGGCTGATTCACAACATCGCCGACCTCTATGACATACGTGTTAGTCAAATCAATGGCGACGGCTCCAGACAGAAATCGGCAGAGAAAGTGGTCAAGGGAATTCGCGACACGGTCAACGTGCCTTTCGAACGGGTGGTTTTCGCACTGGGCATACGCTTTATTGGTGAGACGACGGCAAAACTCCTCGCACGTCATTTCAAGACGATGGACGCCCTGGCTAACGCTACGCTCGACGAACTGCAACAGGTGGAGGGCGTCGGCGAGGTGATGGCTAAGAGTGTGGTGGCATATTTCCATGACGAGGAGAACAAGCGCATCCTCGAACGGCTCAAAGAGGCGGGGCTGCAGATGACGCTCTCTGACGAGCAGATGCAGGCGGCAAGTGACACGCTCGCTGGCAAGAGTATCGTCATCAGCGGAGTGTTCACACATCATAGCCGCGATGAATACAAAGCCATCATCGAACAGCATGGCGGAAAGAACGTGGGAAGTATCAGCGGCAAGACTTCGTTCATCCTTGCAGGAGAGAACATGGGACCATCAAAACTCCAAAAAGCCGAAAAACTCGGTATCCCCGTCATCAGCGAAGATGAGTTCCTGGCCATGATAGCAGAACAAGGAACCTCTTCTGATGAGCAAGGAACAGCAAGCAAGGGGCAAGATAATAGCGAAAACCTGCCAGAATCCGCAAGCACCACCTCCCCCTCCAAGGTGGAGGGAGCCGGGGAGAGTATGTCCGCTAACGATAGTCTGCCTTCTGGCGATAATCAGCCTAAAAAAGGAAATCAGTCCGAAGACCGTAGTCACACTCATGTCGAACTATCCCTCTTTGATGACTAATGCCCGATTTGCCTGATAAGGCCAATTCATCCAATAATCCCAATTATCCCCAAAAATGAACATCACCGTTTCCCAAGAGATAGAAAATGTGTGCCCCGGTTTTGTCGGGGCAGCGGTCGAGGCGTGGGTCACCAATTCACCCTACTGTGACGCTTTGTGGCAGGAAATCAACCAGATGGGCGAGAAATACCGTGCCGAACTGACCACCGAGTCTTTGAAGCAACTATCCGGCATTGAGGCCACGCGACGCGTCTATCGCGCCTGCGGTAAGGACCCTTCGCGTTACCGTCCCGCTTCCGAGGCGCTTATCCGGAGGATGTTACAGGGGAAGACACTTTATCAGATTGACACGTTGGTTGACCTCATCAATCTGGCCAGCATCGCCTACGGTTACAGTATCGGTGGTTTTGACGCCGACAAGTTCGTTGGCGACACCCTCACCCTTGGCATAGGACGTGAGGGCGAGCCTTACGAGGGCATCGGGCGGGGTATGCTCAATATCGCCGGACTGCCTGTCTATCGTGATGCGCAGGGTGGGGTAGGCACACCTACCAGCGACAATGAACGCACCAAAATAGACATCCACACCACCCATCTCCTCGTCCTCATCAATGGCTACGACGGACGTGAGGACCAGGTCCGCGCCAATGCCGAGTACATTCTCTCCCTCCTCCGCAATTATTGCGCCATGACCGCCGGCCACTACACCATTTACCGTTAGCATTTCTATTACCATTACCATTTTCCGTTCGTCGTTCTGTCGGAATTCCCATCGTTCGTCGTCAGCCACCTCCCCCTCTAAGATAGAGGGGGTTGGGGGGAGTCTGCAGGTATGTAGATAGTACCGTAGTTCGGTCGGAACCTGCGGTCGGCGGCTAAAGGGAAAGCCAATTGCAATCCGACCGCAATGAGTATCAGCATTTTTAATGCGAAACAATCTTCCTTTGTCCTTATGTTCTTCTGTCTCAAACAAATGTTCTTCTGTCGAAAAAACATGTCCTTCTGTTCTTATGTCTAAAACAGTCCTTGTGTCAAAATCGCCATTTCTCCCTCAAAAATCTTACAATCTTTCGTTCTTTTGTCAAAAATAGTGTCATTTTTTTGACCCACATCAAAAATAGGGGCAAATCCGACCATTTCAGCGACAATATGTTTGTCAGACCCGAAAAGCACCCTACCTTTGCACTGTCGAAAGACAAAAAATGATGGACAGCGCTGAAAATCATTTAGGATAACATTTAAGGATAACACGAGTCCGAGTAACATTTTGACTATTGATTGAAAATAGGGCTCATTAAAAAAGAAAGGTAAAAAGATGAAAAAGATGATGTTAACTATTGCCATGGCTCTGACCATGACCGTCGCTTTCGCAGAAGGTGAAAACGAAAAAAACAACCAGAACGTACAGGCATACAATATGCGAGTCAATATCTCCATGCTGGCCAAAGCGTTGCAACTCAACAGCGACCAGATTGAGACGGTGCAATTCGTGCAAGAACAGTTCTCACGTGAGATGATGAACGTGGCTGAGGCTACCGAAGAAGAGCGCCCGGAGAAAATGCAGAAGGCCGTCAACCGCGATTTGGCCAACATGCGTTACATCCTCAACGAAGACCAGTATCGCACCTATGTGCGCATTCTGAATGTCACATTGCATAATCGTGGTTTGAGATAATTCTCTTAACAGTCAACAGTAAAAAAGATAAAGGCGTTCCTTTCGGGGAGCGCTTTTTTCGTTTTACCCCGTTCAGAATATCGGTGTACCACGACGATTGTTCAACAATACTACCCATTTTTTTGCACATCTCATTTTTTTTCTTTTATTTTGCACCGGTTATGATGCGACGCGTTTATATTCTCTTCTGCCTGTTGATACTGTCGATGACGGTATGGGCGCAGGCAGAACAGCCTGCCTATCACAAGATGTCGGGCTGGGTGCGCGATATCGTCAGACAAGAGATAACTGCCCGAAAGAGTGGGGATGATGCCACGCTTGTCCATCGGGCGGCGCGCTATTCTTCAAGGAAACTGGTCGCCTTCGTCCGTGTCAATGGTCAGGGTGATGATATCCTTCGCCAGTATGGGGGGCGTGTCCTCACGCAGATGGACGATATCTGCATCGTGGAGATACCCCTCGACGAACTCGCAGCCCTTGCTGCCGACAAGCGGGTAGGACGTATCGAGGCACGAAAGACCGAGAAGGCGTTGATGGACACCACCGCCCTCGTTATCAATGCGTTGCCGGTATATGCCGGCGACAATCTACCCATGGCCTATACGGGTAAGGGCGTCGTCGTGGGATTGCAGGATATCGGTTTCGATCTCACCCATCCCACCTTTTATGATACCACGGGCAACAACTACCGCATCCGACGTTTTTGGGATATGCTCTCTACCGACACTATCGGTTCCTCCATGCCCGTGGGAGCGGAATACACCACAGAGAGCGCCATCCTCGCTTACGGCTCCTCGCGCGACGCGCAACTCTCTTCGCACGGCACACACACCGCCGGAACGGCTGCGGGCAGCGGCTACGACACACTCTATCGCGGCATGGCGTTCGACAGCGACCTCTGTCTCGTCTCAAATGCCGTGAGCACCGACCTGCCCCTTATCTCTGAAGACGATATCTACCGATATACTTATGCGACCGATGCGCTCGGCTTCAAGTACATCTTCGATTATGCCGACGCCATGGGCAAACCCTGTGTCGTCTCGTTCAGCGAAGGGTCGCCGCAAGATTTCAGAGGCGATGACGTGCTCTATTACGAGATGCTCGAAAAACTTGTCGGACCGGGACATATCCTCGTGGCGGCGGCGGGCAATGAGGGACTGGAAAACAACTATCTGCACAAACCGGAGAGTAAGGCGAGCGAAGGCGCTTTTATCCGCACTTTGGGAGGTAACAGGTTTGGTTTTACCGTGAGGGGCGACGGGCAGTATGCGTTACGGCTGACGGCGCGCCACCCCGATGCCACCGTCGAACAGGCGGTCATCACCCCCGAGCAGATTCTCGCCATGCCCGATTCCCTGCTCACCGACACCCTACGCTTCTCCAACGTACCCTATTTCCTGCAAATGGCTGCTTATCCCTCGTGTTACAATGAGCAGGACCTCGTTATCGAGGGACTGATTACCACCGTCAATAAGATGCCCGTCAGCGAAGGCTCAACCGACTCTGTCAATGTGCGGTTGGGGTATGTGGAGTTTCTGACCCTTGAACTGGAGGGAAACAATAACGATGTCGAACTGTTCGCAACATCCGGTTATATGTTTGGCGATGCGTCATTGAGCGGCGGCGAGCGTAGTCATAACATCCATTCACCCGGGGCGGCGCCCTGTGTCATTTGTGTCGGTGCCAATACCCGGCGCAATGGCTATGTCAACCAGTTCGGCAATTATCTGACGCAAGGACCCGACTACCTCGGTCCTGGTCATGGCTCCCGTTCGCTCTATTCCTCCACCGGACCCACCTTTGACGGACGGATGAAACCCGAGGTCACGGCTCCCGGCACGAATATTATCTCATCTTTTAGCAGTTTTACGCCCGAATCGGCACTCAGTCCCAATAGTATCACCCGTTTCAGCGATTTTCAGAGGCGCACCTATCCGTGGGGTGCGAACAGCGGCACGTCGATGTCCACACCTGTCGTGGCAGGGGCCATCGCGTTATGGTTGCAGGCCAATCCCTCGCTCACGCCCGACGACGTCAAGGGTGTGCTCGAGCGCACTTGCAGCCATCCGTCTGATTTAGATTATCCCAACTGTCAGGAGGGCTATGGCGAGATTGATGTCTATCGCGGTCTCCTCGATGTGCTGTCGTTCACAGGTATCGACGAATTGTCAACCACTCAACCCCGTCATGTGCGTTTCTCCATGCAGGGCGAGGGCCTTCTTTGCCTCAATTTTGACCAACCCCTCACTCAAGAGGCTTCCTTCCGTGTCTATTCCGTCGGAGGCTTCCAAGTGTTGAGTGGTGTCATTCCCGCTGGACAGGACCATTTCGTCATCGACCTCTCTACGCTTCCCCGCGCCGTCTATGCCGTGCAAATCAACAGCCCGGAAAAAGGCATCACCGGTTCTACGCTGGTGAGGAGATAAAGAACGGGAAACATACTATATAGTGCCGGCATCACAGGTTCTACATTGATACGAACATCACAAGAAAAGTGCAAAAAATCAATTTCAACCAAAATAATCCCTAGAAAATTCTTTTAATAAACAAAAAAACTATACCTTTGCACCCGCAAATAAGGAAAGGTGCTCGAGTGGCTGAAGAGGCACGCCTGGAAAGCGTGTAACCGGCGAAACCGGTTCGGGGGTTCGAATCCCCCTCTTTCCGCAAAATCAATGAAACCGGATGTGCGGCAGCCATCCGGTTTTTTGTTGTCCATTTCCTCAAACTTGTTTGAAAGGATAATGGACAGCAAAAAACAAAAGTCACGTTAGTGACGGTTTCATTGATTTTGTTTGGAACCCCGCGGGAGCGGTAGGGATGCACGCAGTGAATCCCCTTCTTTTTCTCTTGCGTGCAAATACTTTCCTCCTTAACTCATCATTATTCTATAGTTTTGTTGCACATTTTGCTTTTTTTTATTATCTTTGCCAGCACATAACTACTAATGTTTTTAATAATCTAAACATAAGATAAGAAACAGACAGAACTTAATAATTCGCCGTTTTTCTATAGTACCAGGTACTGATGCGGCAAAAGAGAGAAACGTGATTCGTTATTTATAACCTTAACGGAAAAGCGCGGAAACTCTTCGAAACTTATTTATTAGGGCTTTCTGGCTCTTGTTCTCTTCATCAGAAACCGCCAATTTCAAAAGAGAAGCCATCAGTCTATAAGGCTGTTAGCAATATGAGAATAAGATGTTGGAGAGTTCGCACCATAAGGTGTGAACTTTCTCTACTTATTCATATTGCGGGTTACTTGGCGGTACCTTGATGAAGGATAAGCGGATGATAAGTTTACGCCTTTTCTTCATTTAACTAAATCTATGAAATCATTTCTAAAAACAAACCTGATTTGGAGCATGATTTTCATGCTCTTGTTACCTATGACCGTACTTCTTGGTTCATGTTCTGATGATAAGAAAGAAGAAAAAGCCCCGGAAAACACATCTTTCAGTTGGGCAAAAGCATCTGTCGCAGAAGTGGAGAATAAATTGAAGGAGGCTTGTAAAAAACAAGATGCCAACATCAATTCTCTCGTCTCGTCTGTAAAATCTAATGAGAATGTGGCCGACGCATTTATATCGAATGACAAGCAGTCGTTGATAGTAAAGTTCAAAGGCGATGAGATATACACTGCCTATCCTGTTAACTTGATTCCAGACCCGTTCGCTGGTGAGGACGCACAAGAACCAGCGCAAGCCGCGACAAATGCACCTAAGAGAGCAAATGCGGCACCGCAATACAAGAAAACAGGTTCTCGTGGCGTTGTGGCGGTATTCAACTATTTCAGTTATCTGACCAATCGTAAAGCCCAAAATCAGATACTTGAGTTTATGATGCAAGACCTCAACGATCACGAATATGGTGTGGAATACTATCCTTATGAGAATATGACATACGAAAACCTTAAAAAAGTAAAGGATTATTCTGAGAATTATACTGCTGTAATCATAATGTCCCATGGTGTATCTGATGGCAATTATTCCTACTTCGCCATAGGTGAGGAATATGAATCTGCTAAAAGACTGATAGAACAAACAGATTTTATTGGAACAAAGGATACTCCAAAAGAAGAAAATTCCTGGTTATATAGAATGTGGAATGGTGATGATTTATTTGGAGGAGGAAGATACGATTGTATGCTAACAGTCGGAAGCATGATGTCCCTTTCGCCAAATACTATATTATATATGGGTTCATGTAATGCCTTTGAGCACTATTCGTATGATACTCTAAAAGAACGCGGCGGTACATGCATCGGTTGGGATGGAACTAACTGCTGTGCTCAGGCACATGTCGCTGTCTTATTTTATAAATTGATGCGTGGTAAAACACTTAGAGGGGCTCTCGACTTGAAAAATCAGTTAGACCCATATTACGAGATTTCTGGCGATCAGTATGATACATGGTTTAATGATCCGTTGTATACGAATACGAAATTGGCTTTTCACATGGATGGAATATACCAAATGGGTGAAACAATTTATGGAGTATGGAATCCTGCCGCTCCACCTCATTATTTTTCTTCCGAACCCAATTATTATAAATCTGGTCATTTTTATATGATTAGTCCAGGTAATTCAACAGGCATCTATTTCAAAAGTGAAAGAAATGTAAAAATGGGCATTCGGATGTATAGTGATGGTATATCCGATTCAGATGACCTTTATCCAAAAACAATTTATATAAAGGCTACACCTTTAAGGGCAGGGGCAAAAGAGAAAATTGTAAAACTAAAAAGAAAAAAGAGAAAAACTGAATTAAAATATAATTATGATGATTTTTCCATGTTCTTCTCTTCAAACTGCCCATATAGTATTACAGCGGCAATAGATGAAGATTTCAAGAGAGAAATAATGTTCTATAATCCTATTATATTTATCTTTGGTGAGTCATTTAAAGATAATGGATTAGCAGAGGTGCCACCAGAGGAAGAAGAAATAGAGACCTTTAATGTCAATGGCGTCTCATTCAACATGGTGAATGTCGAAGGTGGTACATTCATGATGGGGGCGCCAGATGATGACAAATATGCAGATGATTCCGAGCGACCACAACATCAAGTGACACTTTCCAGTTACTCAATAGGTCAGACCGAGGTGACGCAGGCTCTGTGGGAGGCCGTTATGGGTAGTAACCCGTCTAAGTACAAGGGTTCTGACCGTCCTGTGGAGCAGGTTAGTTGGAATGACTGTCAGGAGTTTATTAAGAAACTTAATGCCTTGACAGGTCGTACGTTCCGCCTGCCAACTGAGGCAGAGTGGGAGTATGCTGCGCGGGGTGGTTTATATCACCAAGGTTATCAATTCTCTGGGAGTAATGAGATCAAAGAGGTGGCATGGTATCTTGATAATAGTGGAGAGAAAACGCATCCTGTAGCCCAAAAAGCGTCAAATGACTTAGGAATCTACGACATGACTGGCAATGTGTGGGAATGGTGTCAAGATTGGTTTGATATGGATTATTATAGCAATTCGCCATCTAATAATCCTTGTAATAATACAGTGGGCAATGCTCGCCAACGAGTGCAACGAGGGGGTAGTTGGTTCAGTTACTATGAGGATTGTCGCGTGTGGGATCGGGAAGCCATGAAATCTTCATCAGAGGATCCTTTAGACTACAAAGAGTTTGACCTTGGTCTGCGCCTTGCCATGTAAAGTCCATCTACTATTTCCCTTCCTAACACTCCCTGAAAGGAGAGGGTAATTATCATTATTTTTTCGGACGGATGCGGAAACCTGCTCCGTCCGAAAATCTGTCTTATATCATATTTATATCCACCCCTAAGTGAGTTGAATGTAGAAAATCAGATAAATTATGGCTTATCGTACATGGTCAGTATCTACTCCCCTCGCCCTTTGGAGAGGGGTCGGGGGTGAGGCTGTTTTGGGTGAGGCTTTTCTTGTTCCAACAACCACCTTTTTCTCTCTATCCCGCCTCCATATCCCGTCAACTGTCCGTTGGCACCGATGACACGATGGCAGGGGACGATGAGCGAAATGGGATTGCGCCCCACTGCACCGCCGACCGCCTGTGCCGACATGGCCGTTACGCCCGTGTCTTTGGTTATCTGGCGGGCAATCTCTCCGTAGGTCATCGTATGCCCGTATGGGATGGTGAGCAATATATCCCAAACCCTGCGTTGAAAAGGGCTGCCATGCAATGCCAACGGTGGCATCTCCTGAGGAACACCGCCGCTGAAAAAGGTGTCGAGCCATCGGCGCGCCGTCTCAAACACCGGATGGTCAGGCCGGTCGATGTGGTCGGTCGGCAGGGTCGAACCGAAATGTCTCTGACTTTCAAACCACAAACCAATAAGGGCGACACCATCGCAACTCATGGTGATGCCGCCCAACGGACTGTCATAATGTGCTGTGTAAAGCATCCCTTCGCGGACGGCTATTTGAACAGCAACTGTGAGAACTGTGTCAGATAGACGCGCCAGTTGCGCCAGATATGTCCGCCTTCGGTCTCCACGTAGGTATAGGGGTAGCCTTTTTCGTTGAGATACTCACGATAGACCTTGTTGTTGTCATACAGGAAATCGGTCTTACCGATGGCTATCCAGTACAAGGCGGGTTTCTTGGCGAACATCGTGGCCAGTTGCTTCTCCACCTCGGGCGCAATCTTCTGATTCGGGTCGTTCAGGCCGTCAAAACCGCGCACATTCAGCGACACGGCTGCGGAGAACAGCCCCACGTAGTTGAACATGTCGGGATAGAGTTTCGAGATGCCGAAACTATGTCCGCCGCCCATCGACAGACCGCAGATGGCGCGGTTCTTCTTGTTGGCAAGCGTGTTGTAGTGCTTGTCCACATAGGTGACGATGTCCTTGAAACTCTCCTCGGTCGAGGCGACGGGTTTCGAGGTGTTATGCCCCATGAACGACGGCTTGTACATGCCCTTGTCCCATTCGCCGGGAGCAGCGTCGCAATTAGCGTTGCCGTTGGGCATGACCACTATCATCGGCTTGGCTTTCCCCTCGGCGATGAGGTTGTCGAGTATCTGCGCCGCACGTCCCAACGTGGTCCAGGCGTCTTCGTCACCGCCGGCGCCATGCAACAGGTAGAGCACGGGATAGCGGCCGCCCTGATCATAGCCCGGCGGGGTATAGATGGTCATGCGACGGGTGGTCTTCAACGTGGGCGAGGGATACCATACCTTGCTCACATCGCCGTGAGCCACTTTGTTCACGCTGTAGAGCCAACCACAGTCGCCTTTCGACTTCGTGATGATGAAGATGTTGGTAAACGAGGCGATGTCGCGGCAACGGTAGGCATTTGAGGGGTCAAGCCAGTCAGCGCCGTCAACCCTGAACTTGTAGGAATACATCTCCGGATCGAGGGGTGGGGTAGTGTAGGTCCAGATGCCTCGCTCGCCCTCGGTCAGAGCGGCGCGCCCGGTTGTCTCGTACTTGCCTTGAGGCGTTTCTATCACTCGTGGGGGCAGAAAATCGCCCTCCACTTCCACCGACACCGCTTTCGGGGCGAGCAGTCGGAAAGTCACGGTGTTGTCTGCGTGAATCTCAGGTGATGTCAGGTCGTTGACATCAAACAATGCCTGCTGTGCCCAGCCGCATGTGCCGGCTAACAGACCGATGAATAAGAGTCTCAGTTTTTTCATGGGGTAGTTTGAATAAAATGTGTAAATATTTTTGCAAATATAGTGCAAATATATCGGAATACAAAATTTTCATTCAAGTTTCGTTTTTTGCCAATGCCAGAGACAAAGACATTTCATCTTCCTGAAGTAGTTAAGAAGTCAGAAGTTAACCCCCATGAGCCATATGATTTCTTGGCCTAATTAATTATTGTAACTCATGTTTCGCATGTTAAGAAGATATAGGAAGATAAAGGGAGGTAGCCGCTTTTCAGCGGCAGAAGATAGAAGACAATACTCTGTCTATGGCGTTTCTGCAGCAAAACTAATGTCTTTTATCTCCTTCTATCTTCATCT